>NZ_CAMLDL010000008.1 GCF_946478955.1 uncultured Sphingomonas sp.
CCTTGGCGACCGCTTCGTCGATGCCGCCGACCATGTAGAAGGCCGCTTCCGGCAGATGGTCATATTCGCCGTCGACCACCGCCTTGAACGAGCGGACCGTGTCTTCGACCTGGACGAACTTGCCCGGAATACCGGTGAACACTTCGGCGACGTGGAACGGCTGCGACAGGAAGCGCTGGATCTTGCGGGCGCGGGCCACGGTCAGCTTATCTTCTTCGCTCAGTTCGTCCATGCCGAGAATGGCGATGATGTCCTGTAGCGACTTATACTTCTGCAGCGTTTCCTGGACCTTACGAGCGACTTCATAATGCTCCTGGCCAACAACGGCCGGGGTCAGAACGCGGCTGACCGAGTCGAGCGGATCGACGGCCGGGTAGATGCCCAGTTCCGAAATCGCACGGCTCAGCGTGGTCGTCGCGTCCAAGTGGGCGAACGAAGTTGCTGGAGCCGGGTCGGTAAGATCGTCGGCCGGCACGTAAATAGCCTGCACCGAGGTGATCGACCCCTTGTTGGTCGAGGTGATGCGTTCCTGCAGCTGGCCCATGTCGGTCGACAGGGTCGGCTGATAGCCCACGGCCGACGGAATACGGCCGAGCAGCGCTGACACTTCCGAACCCGCCTGGGTAAAGCGGAAGATGTTGTCGACGAAGAACAGAACGTCCTGGCCTTCGACGTCGCGGAAATATTCCGCCTGGGTAAGACCGGACAGCGCGACGCGTGCGCGGGCCCCCGGCGGTTCGTTCATCTGGCCGAACACCAGCGCCACCTTTGAACCGTCCGGAGTCGGGTTACCGTCCTTGTCCTTGGCGATAACGCCGGCGTCGAGGAATTCGTGATACAGATCGTTGCCTTCACGGGTGCGTTCACCGACGCCCGCGAACACCGACACGCCGCCGTGGCCCTTGGCGATGTTGTTGATCAGTTCCTGGATGAGCACGGTCTTGCCGACGCCCGCGCCGCCGAACAGGCCGATCTTGCCGCCCTTCGCGTAAGGGGCGAGAAGGTCGATGACCTTGATGCCGGTGACCAGAATCGCGGCTTCCGTCGACTGGTCGACGAAGGCCGGGGCTTCAGCGTGGATCGGGGCCGTCATGTCGCTGCCAATCGGGCCACGCTCGTCGATCGGTTCACCGATGACGTTCATGATGCGGCCGAGGGTCTTGGGGCCAACCGGCACTTCGATCATCGAACCGGTCGCGCTGACCTTCTGACCGCGGGTCAGGCCTTCTGTCGAATCCATCGCGATGGTGCGGACGGTGTTTTCGCCAAGGTGCTGCGCGACTTCGAGGACCAGGCGGTTGCCCTGGTTGTCCGTTTCCAGCGCGGCGAGGATCGGCGGCAGTTCACCCGGGAAGGTCACGTCAACGACGGCGCCGATGATCTGCGACACGGAACCGACGAGGTTGCCGCCCTTGGTCGGGGCTTTTGCAGCGGGGGCCGCAGCCTTCTTCGCGGCGGGCTTCTTGGTCTTGGTTGCGGCGGTAGCCATGGTCTGTGTCCTCAGCTTTTCAGTTCGTTAGAGCGCTTCGGCGCCCGAGATGATTTCAACGAGTTCGGTGGTAATCGCAGCCTGGCGCTGGCGGTTGTACTGGATCGACAGGCGATTGATCATGTCACCCGCGTTGCGCGTCGCATTGTCCATTGCGGTCATCTGCGAGCCGTAGAAACCGGCCTGGTTTTCAAGCATTGCGCGGTAGATCTGGATGGCGATGTTGCGCGGCAGAAGGTCGGCGAGGATCGCTTCCTCGTCCGGTTCATACTCCACCGCCGCCGATGCGACCGGCGCGGCCTTGCCGTCGGTCTGGGCCACAGTCGGCTTCACCGGAATGATCTGGTCGACCTTCGGGTCCTGCGCCAGAACCGACTTAAATTCGCTGTAGGCAAGGTGGGCGACGTCGAACTGGCCGCTGTTGAAGCGTTCCATGATCTCGTCGGCGATCGCCATCGCGTCGCTATAGCCGGGGTTCTTGATTGTGCTGGTGTCGAACTGACCGATGATCGCCTTCGGAAAGAAGCGCTGAATGATCGGACGACCTTTTTTGCCGACCAGGTAGAAAAGTACGGTCTTGCCCTCTGCCTGCAGATCCTCGGCGGTCTTGCGCGCGGCGCGGACGATGTTGGTGTTGAACGCACCGGCCAGGCCGCGGTCACCGGTGGCGACCACGATCAGGTGGGTTTCGTCCTTGCCCGACCCGGCAAGCAGCTTTGGCGACTGCGGGCCGACGGTGACCTTGCTGGCGAGCGAGGCAACCACGTCCGCAAGGCGCGTCGCATAGGGACGGCCCGCTTCGGCGTTGGACTGCGCACGACGCAGCTTCGCCGCGGCGACCATCTTCATCGCCTTGGTAATCTTCTGCGTCGACTTCACCGAGCCGATGCGAAGTTTGAGTGCCTTGAGGCTGGCCATAGCCTAGCTTCCCCTACGCTCCGTTTACGCGAACTGCTTGGCGAACGCGGTGAGCGCGTCCTTCAGCTTGGCGGCGGTGTCGTCGTCCAGCGCCTTGGTGTCGCGGATCGTCTTCAGCACGTCAGCATGTTCGCTGCGCATATAGCTCAGCATCTGCTGTTCGTAGCGGGTGACGTCCTTGGTTTCGACGGCGTCGATGAAGCCGTTGGTGCCGGCGTAGATCGAAGCAACCTGCTCTTCGATCGGCATCGGCGAGAACTGGTCCTGCTTCAGCAGCTCGGTCAGGCGCGCACCGCGGGCCAGCAGCTTCTGGGTCGAGGCGTCGAGGTCCGAACCGAACTGGGCGAAGGCGGCCATTTCGCGGTACTGGGCAAGCTCCAGCTTGATCGAGCCGGCGACCTTCTTCATCGCCTTGGTCTGAGCGGCGGAACCGACGCGGCTGACCGAAAGGCCGACGTTAATCGCCGGGCGGATGCCCTGATAGAAGAGGTCGGTTTCCAGGAAGATCTGACCGTCGGTGATCGAAATCACGTTGGTCGGAATATAGGCCGACACGTCACCTGCCTGGGTTTCGATGATCGGAAGCGCGGTCAGCGAGCCATTGCCATTCTCGTCATTGAGCTTGGCGGCGCGCTCCAGCAGGCGGGAGTGAAGATAGAACACGTCGCCCGGATAGGCTTCGCGGCCCGGCGGACGGCGCAGCAGCAGCGACATCTGGCGGTAGGCGACGGCCTGCTTCGACAGATCGTCATAAACGATGACGGCGTGCATGCCGTTGTCGCGGAAATATTCGCCCATCGCGGCGCCGGTGTAGGGCGCCAGGAACTGCAGCGGGGCAGGCTCCGACGCGGTCGCGGCGACGACGATGGAATATTCCATCGCGCCATTTTCTTCGAGCTGGCGGACGATCTGCGCGACGGTCGAACGCTTCTGGCCGACGGCGACGTAGATGCAATAGAGCTTCTGGCTCTCGTCGGTGCCCTTGTTCGCTTCCTTCTGGTTGATGAAGGTGTCGATGGCGACGGCGGTTTTGCCGGTCTGACGGTCACCGATGATCAGCTCGCGCTGACCGCGGCCAACGGGGACGAGGGCGTCGAGTGCCTTGAGCCCGGTCTGGACCGGTTCGTGAACCGACTTACGCGGGATGATGCCCGGCGCCTTCACTTCGACGCGGGCGCGGGTCACGTCCTTTAGCGGGCCCTTGCCGTCGATCGGGTTGCCGAGAGCGTCGACGACGCGGCCGAGCAGGCCCTTGCCGACCGGAACGTCGACGATGGTGCCGGTACGCTTGGCGGTCGAACCTTCGCGGATCGCGGCGTCCGAACCGAAAATCACGACGCCGACGTTATCGGCTTCGAGGTTCAGGGCCATGCCCTTGGTGCCGTCTTCGAATTCGACCATTTCACCAGCCTGGACATTGTCGAGGCCGTGGATGCGGGCGATACCGTCACCGACGGACAGCACGCTGCCGACTTCAGAGACCTTGGCGTCGGCGTCAAAGTTCGCGATCTGGTCGCGGATCACGCGGGAGATTTCAGCGGCGCGGATGTCCATGTTCAGCCTTTCATAGCCGTAGCTAGAGTGTTCAGTTTCGTTCGGATCGAGGCGTCGATCATCTGGCTGCCCAGCTTGATCGTCATGCCTCCAAGAAGGTCGGGATTGACGGTTGCGTCGATCGCCACGTCGCGGCCCACGCGGGCCTTAAGCTTGCTTTGAAGCGACTTCAGCTGGTCGGCGGACAGCGGGTGCGCGGTCGCGACCTCGGCCGTCGTTTCGCCGCGCGCATCTGCGGCGAGGCGGCGATACAGGCCGATAACATTCTGCAGCTGCGACAGGCGACCATTGCTGGCGAGCACGCCGATGAAATTTGCGCTGATCGGGTCGAGCTTCAGCGTCGTGCCAAGTGCGCGCACTGCCTTCGCGGCGTCCGCACGGCTGACCATCGGGCTCGACACCAGAGTCGACAGATCACCCGATTCGGCCAGCGCCGCATCGAGTAGGCCGAGGCTTTTGCCGACGGCATCAATCTTGTTTTCGTCACGGGCGAGGCCGAACAGCGCGATGGCGTAACGCCCCGCTAAGCTGGCCTGAATGCCGCCGGAATTCTCCACGCGCCTAATGCTCCAGACAAAGAGTTTTATCGTCCCATGCGTTGATTGGGGCGCAGCGAAAAAATCCGCGCGCCCCCATGGGTTGGCGCGCCCCTAGCAAGGGTAGGGATTCGATGCAAGGCGGGTTGGAAAAGTTTGGCCGCAATCGCCGGGAGGCAGGCATGCGAGAGGGCTGCTACGACCGCGTAATGACTTACATGATCCGCGGGCTTGATCCCATGTCCTTCGCCCATCTTTTTAATCTGTCAGACGGTGAACTGGAAGCGCAAGGCGCCAAGCGCGTTACGGCGGACGCCTACCCCGGATATCCATGTCGAATAATGTTGGACGACCTGCAGCCGGGCAAAACGCTGTTGCTGGTTAATCACGTTAGTCACCAGGGCGGTCCATATCATGCCAGTCATGCGATATTCGTCGGGGAAGGGCAGGGAGCCTCCGCGCAATTTGTCGATCAAGTGCCGCCTGCACTTGATCGTCGCATCCTGTCGATCCGCGCGTTCGACGAGAACGGCATGATGATCGACGCGGCACTTGCCCAGCCCGGCGAAGCCAACGCCGTAATTCATCGGCTACTGGACAATCCGGAAGTCCACCATCTTGATGCCCATAACGCGACCCGAGGGTGTTTCGCTGCGCGGGTGGATCGTGACCGGCGCCAACCTAAATCGCTTTGACCGCAAGTTGCGGGAAGTGTGCCGTCAGCATATCTTTTATTCAATCTGTCATGAATCTTGATGCCAACATCTGCTGGGCCGCATTCGAAGCCCGTGATCGCCGCCAGGATGGGCTGTTCGTCGGTGCGGTGAAGACAACTGGTATTTACTGCAAGCCCAGTTGCCCCGCGCGGCATCCCAAGCGCGAGCATGTGACCTTTTATGTTGATGGCGCTGCCGCGCGCGCTGCTGGGTTTCGCGCCTGCCTTCGCTGTAAGCCTGACGAAGTGGGGCGTGATCGGGAGGCGGTGGCGAAAGCAGTCGGACTGATTGAGCAAGCCGATGAGCCGCCGCTGCTCAATTATCTTGCAGAAGCGGTCGGCTACGCGCCGCATCATTTCCAGCGGCTATTCACCCGCGACATGGGCATCTCGCCCGCTGCTTATGCCCGCGCGGTGCGGGCTAAACGGGCCGAAGCTCATCTATCGGAGGATAAGTCTGTGACCGACGCCATCTATGATGCCGGCTATGCTGCCGCCAGTCGCTTCTACGCCGATGCCAAGGACCGGATGGGCATGACCCCTTCAGCCTGGCGCGACGGGGGCAGAGGGCAGACGATCCGCTTTGTCATCACCGACAGCCCGCTTGGGTCCATGCTGATCGCTGCGACTGATAAGGGGATCTGTTCGATGAATTTCGACGACGATGAGGCAGGGCTGCGCCGCCGTTTTCCCAATGCCGAAATCGCGCCCGACGACGGCAGTATCGCGCCCTGGGTGTCGGCGGCGCTTGATCAGATAGAACATCCCAGCGCCCACGATCTTCCGATTGATGTTCGCGGGACCGCGTTTCAGGAGCGGGTCTGGCAGGAACTGCGGAAGATCCCACTCGGCGAAACCCGTAGCTATGCCGACATCGCGAGCGCCATAGGCGATCCCAAAGCGACCCGTGCCGTCGGCACCGCGAATGGCTCCAATCCGGTTGCGGTGCTGGTACCCTGCCACCGTGTCATTCGGTCGGATGGATCACTCGGCGGCTACGCTGGCGGTCTGCCGCGCAAGCGAAAATTGCTGGATACCGAAGGGGCTAGCTGGAAAGAACAGGCGGCGCTGGATCTTTAATCCTTGTCGTCGCGCTCGCGTCCGCTGTTGTTACGAAGGCCAGCGTCGAGCGCCGTCAGCGCCCCCTTCGAATCCTTAGCGTCCAATCGTTCAATTGCGGATCGCGCGGTAGTCGATAGCGCCCCGCCATGTGGGTCATAAGCGATTGGTAGCAACGCCTGTTTCGCCTCGAGCGGCCGATCGGCGATCATCCAGGCCCGCGCCGATGCCAGTCGCAAGCTCGGGATCCCAGGGGCAAGCGTGGAGGCATAATGAAGGGCGCTGATGGCATTTGCTGTCGGCTGGCGTCGCTCAACAAGAAACGTCCGAAAATAATCGTAGAGCGGTTCCGGGTCTTCGGTGTCGAGCTTGTTGGCGGCAATCAACGCATCGCGCGCTTGGTCCAGTTTGACCCTGTCACCGTCCTTTTGCGCCATCCTTGTCAGGGCCTTGCCGCGCATGACGAGGGCTTGCTCCTCGGATGGAGCGATGCTGATCGCGGCATTTGCAGCGGCCAATGACGCATCGGCGTTGCCGGCATAATATTCGCTTTCAGCGAGGGCCGTTTGGAGAAAGGCGCTTGTCGGTGCCTCTTTTGCAATTGCCCGCAGGCTCGCCAGTGCTGCGCCGCTCTGGCTTGCTGGACCGCCACGTTTCAGCCGGGTGATCGCCGGCATCGCCCGGCTTTCGGCATCGCTCAGCACTGTGACCGTAACCGGCGCGACCTTGAGCACGGACGGATCAACCTTCAACGACAACATGGACCGGCGCGTGCGATAGTCCGCAAGTTCCTTGTCCAATTGCTTGAGATCTCCGAACACGGACCGCGCCGCCGCTGCCGGTGCAACACCCCGTGCCAATTCGTCAAAATATCGACTGAGCTGTCCCTGCCTCGCCCGCTCAAACGTGAGGTAATGGGTAAGTAGCCACCCCTTGCTATAAAGTGAGCGCCGCTCGTCCGGCGACAGTTTTGCCGGCTGAACGCCAACCATTTGTTCGGTGGTCAGCCCATCATCGCGCATCACACCGGGCATGCGCGCCATCGGTGCGATGCCGATGGTTACGGACCCGTCCTTGTCGAATTTCGCCGTGCTCATCAATTCTGCAAATCCCTCGACATACCAGTTGGGGAATGGCCGACTGAATTGCTGAAACATCAGATGATGGGCGTATTCATGGAAGAAGACATTGTCTTCGTCGAATACAAAGGCGCCGGCCTTCACCTCGCGCGGGACGAAAGCGACGGGGCCGGTGTATCTCGGGATATAGAAACCGCTGGGAGCAGGATCGCGCTTGCCGTACAACTCACGAACTGCAGCGACATTTTTCACCATATAGATATGTACGCGATTACCATCGCCGACCGGCGGGTCTTTCATCTTAAGCAGCGTGCGAGCCGCGCTGTCGAACCGCTCTAATTGATTGGCATAGGCCCGTAGGTCGGCGCCCTCCATTTCGCTGTAAACGACAAAATGCGCTGATTCCGCTTTTGACCATGCGGCCTCAGCTGAGGTGGGGAGTATGGAGAGGCCGAGCCCAACCATCATCACTGAACAAAATCGCATCGCTATCCCAATTTCTGATGCCGAGCAGCCTCCGACCCTATCGGGGGCGTCGTTGAGGTCAATATTGGTCAGAGAAAGCTATAGGGGTCGACGTCAACGCTGACCCGCACTTTCGCGCCCCATGCGAGGCCGCCGAGCCAGTCGCGGATGACGTCCTGCACGTCGAGCTTTCGTTCGGCGTGAACTAGAAGCCGCTGGCGATGCCGCCCGCGCAGCATCGCCAGCGGTGCGGGGGCGGGGCCATAGACGGCCATGCCCTCGACCTTCGGCGCCGACCCGCCGATGCGGCGCGCAACGGCTTCAGCCTCCTCCTTATTCTCCGAAGAGACGATGATCGCGGCGAGACGACCGAACGGCGGCATGGCGGCGTCGCGCCGCGCTTCGGTCTCGGCAGCGTAAAAGCCCAGCACGTCGCCACTGACCAGTGCTTCGATCACCGGCGCGGACGGTTCATGGGTCTGCACCAGCACGCGCCCCGGCTTGTCGCCGCGTCCCGCGCGCCCCGCGACTTGCTGGATCTGCTGGAAGCTGCGTTCCGCTGCGCGGAGGTCGCCGCCTTGCAGACCTAGGTCGGCATCGACCACGCCGACCAGCGTCAGGTTGGGGAAGTGATACCCTTTAGTGACCAGCTGCGTGCCGACGACGATGTCGTACGCGCCTTCCTCCATTCCGTGGACGAATTCGGCGGCGCGAGCGGGGGACCAGATGGTGTCGCTGGTGACGATGGCGACGCGGGCATCGGGGAACAGCGCTTTCACCTCGTCGGCGATCCGCTCGACGCCCGGCCCACAGGCAACAAGCGAATCCTCATCCCCACATTCGGGGCACAGGCGCGGCGGCGGCATGACATGGCCGCAATGGTGACAGGCGAGCCGGTGCATCAGCCGATGCTCGACCATCCACGCCGTGCAATTGGGGCATTGGAAGCGGTGACCGCAGGTCCGGCACAGCGTCAGCGGGGCGAACCCGCGCCGATTCAGGAACAGCAGCGATTGCTCCCCCGCATCCAGGTTTGTCTGAAGCTCCGTCACCAGGCTGGGCGCCAGCCAGCGGCCGCGCGGCGGCGGGTCTTGAGTCATGTCGATGGCGCGGATTTCGGGCATCTCCGCCGGGCCGTGCCGCTCGGTCAGCTGCACTTCGCGGTAGCGGCCAATCTCCACCATGTGTCGCGTCTCGATGGCGGGGGTGGCGCTGGCGAGGATGACCGGAATTTCCTCAAAATGCCCGCGCATGACGGCCACGTCGCGGGCATGATATTGCACACCCTCTTCCTGCTTGAAGCTCGGCTCATGCGCCTCGTCAACGACGATCAGGCCGAGCCTGGGGTAGGGCAGGAACAGGCTGGACCGTGCGCCAACCACCACCTTGGCCTCGCCGCTTGCAATGGCGCGCCATGCGCGGCGACGGTCGGACTGTCGAAGGTCGCTGTGCCACGGCACCGGCTCGCACCCGAAGCGGGCGGTGAAGCGGGTCAGGAATGGTTCGGTCAGGGCGATTTCCGGAAGCATGATCAGGACCTGCTTGTCCTGTCGCAACGCCTCGGCAATCGCTTCGAAATAGACTTCGGTCTTCCCGGATCCGGTGACCCCGTCGAGCAGGATTGGATCGAAGCTCTGTCCGATGGCACCGGTCAGGTTGGCGGCGGCGGCGGATTGTTCGTCGCTCAGCGTGGGCGGCGCGAAGTCAGGGTCTGGGATCGGAAAGGGCAGGTCGCCGTCAACCTCGATCCGCTCCAGCGCCCCGACATTGACCAACCCGCGTATGACCGCGTCGCTGACCTCGGCATGGGCGGCGAGTTCACGTACCGATCCTTGCCGTCCCTCGATGCGCGCCAGCGCCTTCTCGCGCTGCGGGGTCAGGCGGTCGGGCACCACGCCGGTCGGCCGATACTCGACCATCATGCGCGGACCGGTCAGCGCATAGGCCCCCGGCATGATCATTCGAAGCACAGCGGCCAGCGGCGAAAGATAATAGTTGGCGGTCCACTCCGCGAGACGGCGCAGCGGCGCGCGAACCGGCGGCACATCAACAATCTCGATCAGATTGCGCAGGCGATTGTCACCGACCTCCTCGGTCTGAAGCCGCTCCGCCTCCCACACCACGCCGAGCAGCTGGCGCGGGCCAAGCGGCGCGACGACAATGCTTCCGGGGGCAACGTCCATGCTGCTGGGCACGCGATAGTCGAGCGGACCAAGCGCGGCGTTCAAAGTGACAACACGGGCACGGGGAAGGGGCATGACCCGTTACTTAGGGAATGAGTGCCGTCCTCGCCATGCCCCCGGCATGGCTGCGGGCGTCACTTACCCCGCTTCTTGCGGTGGCTTTCCATATCCAGCACAGCTGTTTCGTCACCCTCTTCGGGCAGCAATCCCAATCGCCGGGCGACTTCCTGATAGGCGCCTTCGACGTTGCCGAGGTCCTGGCGGAAGCGATCCTTGTCGAGCTTTTCGTTCGACTTCATGTCCCACAGTCGGCATCCGTCGGGGCTGATTTCGTCGGCCAGGATGATGCGGCTGAAATCGCCGTCGAACAAACGTCCGAATTCCAGTTTGAAGTCGACCAGGCGGATGCCGATGCCCGCGAACAGGCCCGACAGAAAATCATTCACGCGGATCGCCATGTCAGCGATGTCGTTCATTTCGTCCTGCGTGGCCCAGCCGAAGCACGCGATATGCTCGTCCGCAATCATCGGGTCGCCGAGCGCGTCATCCTTGTAATAATATTCGATAATCGTCCGCGGCAACTGCGTGCCCTCCTCGATCCCAAGCCGCTTCGACAGCGACCCGGCGGCGACGTTACGCACGACCACCTCAATCGGGACGATTTCGACTTGGCGGATCAACTGTTCACGCATGTTGAGGCGGCGGATGAAGTGGGTCGGAATACCGATCGTCTGGAGCGCGACGAAGACATGCTCACTGATGCGGTTGTTGAGCACGCCCTTGCCGGCAATAGTGCCGCGTTTCTGGGCGTTGAAGGCGGTAGCATCATCCTTGAAATATTGGATCAGCGTGCCGGGCTCAGGGCCTTCATAGAGAATCTTGGCCTTACCTTCGTAGATCTGGCGGCGACGGGACATGATGCAGGACTCGCTTCGGAAAGAATGGGCGGTGCGGAAGCGGCCTATAGGGTAGGCGAGCGCCCCCCGCAATGCATCGAAACTACTACAAAAAGGCCCCGCGACGCCGGGGTCGCGGGGCAGTGGGCAAGCGGAGGAATGCTGCTTGCTTCGGATTGTCAGCCACAGCGTCGCGCGTCGTCCGCGGGCCTGGGCTGCCACGGTGCGTCGAACTGGATCGCCGACAGTGCCGAGAAGGCGTCCATAGTGGTTCGGACCAGATGGTCGATTCCGTCGTTCAAGGCATCGCGGCCCGCCTGGTAATCACGGTCAAACAGTTCATCACGCATCGAAGCCTCCTGTCACATCTGGCCGGTTTATTGGTGGGCGGCGATGGGACCGGGGAGAAGGGCCATCGCCGTCGCCCCGCCTTTATGCCCAGCGGCATCGACGAGTGCCAACGTAAAGCTCGACATCTTCGATAAGCTGGGCTTATGATTCCGGGCAATGAGGAAGCTTCCGCCATTAAGCGCAGTTCGCGTCTTTGAGGCCGCTGGACGCCATGAAAATTTCACGGCGGCGGCGCAGGAATTGGGCATGACGCAAGCGGCGGTATCCTATCAGGTCAAATTATTGGAACAGCGACTGAAAGCGCCTCTGTTCTTGCGCGAAAAGGGCAGGGCAACGTTGACCCCGCTCGGGGCTCGTCTGCTGGGTCCGTTGACCCGTGCATTTGATGCCATCGACACCGCCTTCGCCATCCACAGGGAGGAGGATGAGGGCCTGCTCACCATTGCCACGACCCGAACCTTTGCCAATGCCTGGTTGGTGTGGCGGCTGGGCAGTTTCCAGTTGGAGCATCCGGATCTTGCCGTTCGCCTTGTGACCGACGGCAAGCTTGCCGATCTTGCCGCAGGTGAGGCGGATCTGGCGATCCGCGCGGGCCTGGGTCAGTGGGATGGGCTGGTGGCTGAGAAGCTCATGCCGATCGACTATACGCCGATGTGCAGCCCGCGCTTCCTGCGTGAAGCCGAGGCGCGTCTTGGGCGAAAGATCGAGCCCGCCGACCTGCCCGATCTGCAGGTCATTTCACCGGACGACGACTGGCTCCACCGCTGGCTGGCCGATGCGGGGGTGGAAGGGGGCAAGGTGCCCCGCCGCGGCGGTCTTCGCCTGGATAGTCAGGTCGACGAAGCGGCTGCGGCGATGGCTGGGCAGGGGTTCGTCATGCTTACCCCCGCATTCTGGCGAAACGACATTGCCGAGGGCCGCCTTGTCCGGCCGTTTGAGCGAAGCAGCGAAGGCCGCTTCGGCTATTGGTTGGCCATGCCGGAGGAGCGGCGCAATGTTCCGAAGATCAAGCGGTTCCGCCAGTGGCTGCTTGGTAAGCTGCCAGAGGCCCCAGCGGCGCATTAGCGCGCCGACGTCGGTTGCGCGGCGGGCGCCTCCTTCCATTTGTCGCTGACGATTTTCATCACCCGCATCTGGCTGTCGGTCAGATAGGTTTGGGCGAGTTGCTGTAACTCCTTGGGCGAGATTGCCTCATACACCGCGCGGCGGTCGCGGATCCGCTGAATGCGGTCGGCGCGGCTTTGCGCTTCGCCAACATAGGCCATCCAATAGCCATTGTCGCGAAGACTGCGGTCGATCGATTCCATCAGCGGATTGCGGGCGCGGGCGAACAGGTCGGCATCCACGGGCTTGTCGCGAAGCTCTTTCGCGGTTTCGAGGATCGCTGCCTCTACCTTGCCGAAATCGCCCGGTGCGATCACCGATGACACCTCGAACACGCCAAATCCGGGGAAGACGTCGGACATCGACGACGACACATCGGCGCCATAGGTCGCGCCCAATTTTTCGCGCAGCGTTTCGGTCAGCATCAGATCCATGACTGACGACAGCATCGTCATCGCCGCTTCACGCCGATAGTCCGCGTCATCGGTGGTTGGCCAGGTGATGGCCACCACCGCCTGATCGGCCGACCCGGAATGGCGCAGCGTCTGGACCCCGGCGAATTGCGCCATCTTGACCGTGCGTGCGCCGGCAACCTCCGGCGCCTTTTCCGACCGGGCGGGAAGCGCGCCAAAGCTGGACGCGACGGCGGCAATGGCCTTTGTTTCGTCAAGGTCGCCGACCAGGCCGATCTCGATCGGGGCCGTCCGTTCGATACCCGCCATTGCGGCCCGCGCCTCTGCGGTGCTGCGCCGGGACAGGACATCGGCATCGGGAACGCCGAAGCGGTAGTCATCACCCATCAACGTCGCCCGCGCCTTGGTCTTCAGATAAACGGACGGTTGGGACCGCAGCTGCTTGTCGAGAACCGGGACCATATTGGCCCAGCGATTTCCCGCCTCGTCGCGGAACCCGGCATCGGTGAGATAGGCCGCCGCCGCCTTTAACTGAATGCCCAAATCCTCGGGCGATGTCGCGCCCTGGGTGACGATCGCGTCGTCCGATACCTGCGCGCCGACGCCGACCAGCCGACCCGCCAACGCTTCCTTCAAATCCTCGAACGACTGCTTGCCGGTTCCGCCCATGGCGTAAAGCGTGGACATCAGGATGTTGAGGCCCGGTTGGTCCTGAGGCAAGGCGAGTTGGCCGCCGCCGAGCCGAACGGAAAAGCGGACGCGCCCCTTTTCAAAGTCGGTCTTTTTCATATTGAGCCGAACGCCATTGGCAAAGCGAACGGTGCGGATTCCAAGGTCCGCGATTGTCCGGTCTTCCATCACCTTTCCGGCGGGGCCAAAATCATCATAGGCGAACTTGATCGCGTCGCTGGTTGCCGGCGCGCTGACCGTGACCTTGGCGCTGTCCGCCACGGTCGCAGCAATGTCGGCGTTGGCGATGATTTGCTTGTCGCGGACGTGGATCAGCGGCGCGCTGCCCTTCCACTGATTGCGGAAGGCGGCGTTGACCTCCGCGGCTGTGATGGTCGGTTCAACCGTCTGCCAGAATTTCAGGCGCCAATCGGGGCGGGTCATGAAATCTTGATCATCGATGGTTGCAATCACCGTGGCGGCCAGCGACTGATTGGTGCGCGTCTCCTGCGATTCTGCGGCGTTGCGGATGCTGGCCGACAGGTTCGACTTTTCCCGCGCGACCTCCGCGTCGGTGAAGCCATATTGAAGGGCGCGGCGCAGTTCCTGTTCGGCGGTAGCGGCGGCGGCTTTCCACGCGCCATCCTTTGCCTTTACCTCGACCGACTGGCCCAGCGCGACGTTGCGCCACCCGCCGCCGCCAGTACCGCCCGACAGCAGCGGCGAACCATCGGCATTGGCAATGCGCGTCAGGCGGCGATTGAGGACCGCGTTGCCGACCGCCTCGACCAGCGTTTTGCGCCGCTCCGCCTGCGTGTCGGCCGGGTCGTCCCACGGCCGCAGCACGGTCAGGTCGAAGCTGGTCGGGACATTGGCGTTGCGGAAGGTGTCGATCCCCTGCGGCCGGGCGAAATCGGCGCTGCCACGCACGATGGGCGCACCGGCGGGGCCGACGCCGCGCCAGCTGGCAAAACCCGCCTTGATCCGCGCCTCAATATCCTTCGGGTCGGCATCGCCGACAAAGATGAAGGTGGCGTTTTCGGGGCGGTAATAGCGTTGGTAGAGCGATTTCAGCCGCGCGGCAGACGCCGTTTGCAGGACGGGCAGGGTGCCGATCGGGATGCGCCGGGCATAGGGCGTGTTGGGCAGTTGGAACCGCAACTCATCTTCCAGCTGGCCCAGCTGATAGCTTTCGCGGCTGCGCCGTTCACCGATGATGACCCCGCGTTCCCGGTCGACAGAGCCTGGATCAAACAGGATTTCGCTGGCGATTTCGCGCATCAGCAGGAAACCCGTGTCGAGCCGCCGTTTATCCGTCACCGGCAGGTCGAGCATATAAACGGTACTGTCGAAGCCCGTCATGGCGTTGGTGTCCGGACCGAAGCGCAGCCCTTCCCGTTGCAGGATCTTCACCATGTCGCCTTCTGCCACATGGGTAGTGCCGTTGAACGCCATATGCTCGATGAAATGGGCCAGCCCCCGCTCATCATCCGCCTCTCCCAGCGAACCAAACGCGAACTGCAACCGCATCGACGCCGTCCCCTTCGGTGTCTCGTTATGGCGGATCGCATACTTCATCCCGTTGGGCAGCGTGCCGAGGATCAGGTCCGGGTCCTGCGGCACATCGGTCAGCGGCACGTTCCAGCCGTTGACCTTCGCGGGTGCCTGCGTCGCGGCGAGGAAAGGCGAAGCAAGCGCCAGCGCGGCGGTCGCGGAGAGGAGCAGATTTCGGGCACTAACAAACTGAAACACTTATACTTTCCCCTGATCGGCGGGATTCGGTTGGATCAGGGGTAGCGGATAGGCGGGTCAGGGCAAGAGCGGTTGGCGACGAAGGGGGCGGAGCGTTCGACAGGCGGCGCGTGACCGCCAATCTTCACAAAGATTCACGGTCGTGGCGATGTTGCGCGAGCATCATGCTGGCTATGCCCCCAGCATAGCTGCGCGTGTTGCTTCCCCACCGCGCGCGCGGCGTGGGAGACGGACGGCGTGCGGCACAACATGGCAATAAACGCCTGCCGCCGCCGCGCATCCCCCCTCCGGCTGCTTTCCAACGATGCTGCGCATCGCCGGAACCTTGGCAGCCTCCGCCCCATGCTTGCGACGGCGAAGCATGGGCACGGGCTCGAACAGGATGATCGGATAGCCGTCGGCATCGAACACCATGTCGAGGGGCGTAGTGTTCTCTTCGATAAAAGGGAGCCCCTCGGGCGTCCGGGGGACGTCCGACAAGGGGATTCCTGTGTGGGGGTCGTTTTCGAGGGGTTGGGGTTCGTTGGTGCTCATCCACCAGCATATGCGCGCTGTGGGGGTGTGTAGGACAGCGAAAAGAGCCGCCGAGCATAAGGGAGCGATTGCGTAAACAATCGGGAGCTTAGTCGCAGAGATGGCGCGTTCCGGCCAGCGGGACGCGCCAGCGAACCCGACTGACGTCACGCAAGAAACGGCAGCCTTGCGAACCACGGCGGGAATGACTGGAGTGGCGCCTTTGGGCTTTGGGTTCTCGCAGCGACGCGCAGGCGGGAGAGGGCGAAGGTGGAGTTTAACTGAACTAATAAACGGTCACCGTAATCGGCAGGCGACGAGTGAGACTTGAAATTAAATTTAGGTAAACCACTTAGATCTTGCTCGGCGAACGAACACTAGGGGGCCAATTGAATGGCGTACGTATATCGACCTATGCTTAAAACAAAAGCTGGTGAAGCCAATGCGCTGGATAATTTAGCTGCAAGCGCGAAATCGCGTATAAAACCTGTTCTCCACGTTACGTCATCTGTCGCCGCAAGCTTTGCAAAAACGATGGGATCGGCTTGGTCAGGGCGGCCGCTTTCAGTTGACGGAAGATTTTCGTTCAACTCAACCGGCAGCACCGCACCGTTCACTGCCGTTGTGAACTCTATGCGCTCTAATGGAATTCCCGCAATACCATCAATATCAACGGATGCGCACGGGCGTTTGATCGCCGCCGCTGTTGCGCTCGTAAATAAAGATGGAGTGATGGTTCGAACCCCTTGGTACGATCTTCCCAATCTGGCGACTTTTATTGCCACGCATGGTTGGTCATCTTCAGAAGTAGATGTGGTCTTGGATGTCGGCGAAGTTTCTGCCGTTGCAGTCCCGGCAATGGCTACGGCGATTGCTAATTCGCTCGTGGCGCAGTTTGGCAGTTCCCAGCCGTATCGTTCGCTGACGTTGGCATCGTCTGCTGCTCCAAAGGACCATGGCGGTCTTGCGTATGGGCCATCGAATATTCCACGGCGTGACTGGGAACTTTGGAATGCCACTCGGACCCAAATTCCATTTCAAGTTGACTTTGCCGACTATGCGAGCGGGCACCCTGACCTGACTGAGCCACCTGGTGTGGCAATGGCATCGGCGACTGTCAGCGCTCGATATGCAATGTTAACTGACTGGCTAATCATTAAGGGGCGTCGAACGACAGGCGCGAGCGGCATTCCGATGGGAACGCAGTATAAAAACCATGCCGCCCAATACGTGGCTAACGCACAATTTGGTGGCATCCCAAATTGTTGGGCGGATGACATGATTTCGAAGATCCATGCGGGCAGTGTCACACCTGGCAATCGGACTACATGGTCAGCAATCGCCGTGAATCGCCACTTAAGCTTGGTTGAGAGCCAACTTCCCTAACCAATTAGGCCGAGCTTTCAGGGAATCGCGCACTTCATCGCGCAAGATTTTTAGTGGAAGCTCGGTCAGCCTCTCGTGCAAGAACCAAGACGGCTTGGATCGGCAGCCTTTACCGAGTTGATGCTTGTCCAATATCGCTAAACATTCGTCTCGCCATAGGAGTCGAGCGACCTGAATTGGATTGTGGTTCGGGTTGGGCTTCGCCTCTCGTACAGTTTCGAGTGAAACATTCGTTGCTTGAGTTTGCGCCTCGACGACACCCCACCATTCAGGGAGCATCTCAATGCAGTGCAGAAGATGATTTGTAGCGGCCACAATCGTGACCCGATCAAAGACCTCCGAGTATAGCTGAGCCTGAGCTGGCAATCGCTGAAGGTTGTCACGAGCGCTTTTGAGTTCCCAGCCAGCGAGCTCGCCATTTATCACGGCAATATCAATCCGCGCAGAGCCGGACCAGATGCCCATTTCTTCGACAATTTGTGTATCCTGATCGCCCGCGTGTTCGCAGTATAGTTGCGCCCTAACTGCAGATCGAACATCGATATCCCTCATCGGCGCGCGTCTTATGCCGAGTATGTTGGTTTGTCAGTAAGGGCGGGTTTGATTCTTGGTGGCGTGTTGTTTTGATGCATCGCAGTTTTCGAGCCGCAACATTCCTCCAATCCAAAGAAAAGCTGGGTCCCCGTTGTCACGGGGATGACGGGGATGAGCGTCTCGGTGCGTCGCGCCAACCCCCTCCACCGGCTTCGCCGGTCGCTCGATATTCCACATGCCAGCCTCGGCATGCGGAAGATCAGCGCTCCCCGGTCTGGGGAGGAGCTTTTTGAACGTGTCCCTCCTGCACTTATGCACAGAAAAGCGGGATCCCCGTTGTCACGGGGATGACTGGATAAAAGTGGGGCGCTAATCCACGTGCATGGACACTTCCGACCTCTCCGTTATCGATTCCCCGTTCGATGCCGAGCTTTCCAACCGCTACCTCGTCTATGCGCTGTCGACGATTACGGCGCGGTCGTTGCCGGATGTTCGGGATGGGTTGAAGCCGGTTCATCGGCGCTTGCTATGGGCGATGCGGTCGTTGAAGCTGGAGCCGTCGACGCGCGCTGACGGCTCGCCGCAGGGGCCGGACAAGAATAGCACCGCGTACAAGAAGAGCGCCCGCGTGGTGGGCGATGTGATTGGCAAGTATCACCCGCACGGGGACAGCAGCGTCTATGACGCGATGGTGCGGCTCGCGCAGGCGTTTGCGCTTCGCTATCCGCTGGTCGACGGGCAGGGGAATTTCGGGAATATCGACGGGGATAATGCCGCCGCTTACCGCTATACAGAGGCGCGGCTGACCGCGACGGCGTGGCGGCTGATGGCCGGTCTCGACGAAGGCACGGTGGATTTCCGCCCGACCTATAACGGAGAGGATGAGGAGCCGGAGGTGTTTCCGGGCCTGTTCCCCAACCTGCTCGCCAATGGCGCGAGCGGGATTGCGGTGGGCATGGCGACCAGCATTCCGCCGCACAATGTGGGCGAGCTGATCGAGGCGGCGACGCATCTGATCGATAACCCCCATGCCGAGGACCGGGCCCTGATGGACTTTGTCCGCGGGCCGGATTTCCCCACCGGCGGCCGACTGGTCGATAGCGCGGAGAGCATCGCCGAGGCCTATGCGACCGGGCGCGGGTCTTTCCGCATCCGCGCGACCATCGAGAAGGTGGTGGAGAAGGGCGGGGGGTGGAACCTCATCGTCACCGAAATTCCGTACGGGGTGCAGAAGGGCAAGCTGATCGAGCAGATCGCGGGCCTGATCGCGGACAAGAAGCTGCCGATCCTGGCCGATGTGCGCGACGAGAGCGCGGAGGATATCCGCATCGTGCTGGAGCCGCGATCACGCACGGTGGATGCGGAGCTGCTGGAGGAGAGCCTCTATAAGCTGAGCGAGTTGGAGGTGCGCTTCCCGCTGAACCTCAACGTGCTCGACAAGAACCGGACGCCGGGCGTGCTGAGCCTGCGTCAGGCGCTGCTCGCGTGGCTGGAGCATCAAATCGAGGTGCTGGTGCGGCGGAGCCAGACGCGGATCGGGAAGATCGACGACCGGCTGGAGCTGCTCGAAGGATACCTCAAGGCGTTCCTCAACCTTGACCGGGTGATCGAGATTATCCGCACCGAGGATGAACCCAAGCCGGTGATGATGGCGGAGTTTGACCTGACCGACCGGCAGGCGGAGGCGATCCTCAACATGCGGCTGCGTGCATTGCGGCGGCTGGAGGAAATGGAGCTTGGGCGGGAGCGCGATGCGCTGGTCAAGGAGCGGGAAGGGCTGGCGCAGCTGGTCGAAAGCCCGGCGCGGCAGCGGACGCGGCTGAAGAAGGATCTGGCGGCGCTGAAAGACGCCTATGCCGATGACGAGCGGCGGACCCAACTGGTCGAGGCGGGTGCGCCCAAGGAGCTCGACTGGTCCCAGATGATCGAGAAGGAGCCGATCACCGTCATTCTGTCGCAGCGCGGCTGGATACGGGCGATGAAGGGGCATGTGGCGCTGTCCGAGATCGCCGACCTGAAATGGCGCGAGGGGGATGGGCCATCAATCGCCTTCCACGCGCAGACCACCGACCGGTTGCTGGTCGCGGGTGACAATGGGCGGGTGTTCACCATCGGCGGCGACAAGCTGCCCGGCGGACGCGGGTTCGGGGAGCCGGTGCGCCTCACCATCGACCTGGAGGCGGAGGCCGAGATACTCGCGATGTTTGTCGTGCGGCCGGACATGCGATTGCTGGTTGCGAGTAGCGACGGGCGCGGGTTTGTGACCACGGGTGAGGCGGTGATGGCCGAGACGCGAAAGGGCAAGCAACTGATGAACCTGCGCGACAAGGCGAAGGTGCAGGTGTTGAGCGCGGTGCCAGCAGGGGCGGACAGCGTTGCCGTGATCGGTGAGAATCGCAAGCTGCTGGTATTCAAGCTTAACGAACTGCCGGAGCTTGGCAGGGGATCGGGTGTGCAGCTGCAGCGGTATCGCGACGGCGGCCTGTCCGATGCGATGGCGTTTGTGCTGGAAGGCGGGATCAGCTGGCCGCTGGGCGGTGAAAGCGGACGCATCCGGTCCGAAACCGACCTGACGCCGTGGCGCGCCATTCGCGGCGCAAGCGGGCGAATTGCACCGAACGGATTTCCGCGGAGTAACCGCTTTGAACCGGTCCCGGATCAGGAATCCCAGTAATCCGCCATTATTTTTGCGATAATTGTTAATGTTGCTGCGAGTGCGTCGTGACGAACAATTAACCTTTCCCATTTAATTCAAGGGGCATGTCGGCTGTAGCGAACCGCGCGGCCGCGCCTTCTGGCGCGCGCGTTGCGGACCAGTATGAAGTGACGAGTCTGCGTCCATCCGCGGCCGATACGGCTATTCTTGACGCCCTGCCGATTGCCGCCGGTGTCTTTGGTCTGCGCAAAGGGAAATTGTGGGTTCATGCCCTCAATGAGAAATTCCTGACCATGGCGGGTTGTATGGGCGCCACCGACCGCTTCATCGAACAATTCCGCCATCATGGGGAGGGAACGGCCGGCACATTCATTTCGACCTTTCTTCAACAGCCGTGCGGGGCCGCCGACGAACTGGATTATGCCGACGGGGAAGGGGTTGCGCGAAACTTCTTCCGATTGAAAGTCGCCCCGCTGACACCCGACGACGGCGGCAATCCGCGCTGCCTGCTGTCGGTGGTTGACCGCACTGTCGAGGTGCAGGCCGAAAATCATCTGCGCGCGGAAATGCTGCGCGACAGCCTGACCGGGCTGCCCAACCGCCTGTCGTTCACGGAAACGGTGGAAAACGCCGCCGACGCCAGTGACGAAGAGGGTTATGCCGTCCTGGTTGTCGACATGCTGCGCTTTTCCCGCATCAACGAATCAATGGGAAGCATGGCGGGGGATGAGCTCATCATCACCTTTGCCCGGCGAATGAAATCAACGCTGCGCAAGGGTGACGTGCTGGCCCGCACTGGCGGCAACGAATTTGGCATATTGGTGAAACTGTCGCACGGCGTCGATGATGCGCTGGCCGCTGCCGAACGGATCCAGAATGCCATCACCGATCCGTTCCGGCTGAGCGAGCTGGAAATTAAGGTTGAGTGCGCCATTGGTGTCGCCCTGCTGAAATCCAGCCAAGAGGCGGAAGAGTTGTTCCGTCATGCACAATTCGCGGTGAAACAGGCCAAGCAGGCGGGACGCCCGCAAATCTATCAGGCGTCGGAGGCGAGTGCCGCCCGCCGCCGCTTTTCGATCGAGACTGAGCTTCGCCGGGCCCTCGATACCGATCAGCTTCGTCTGTCGTATCAGCCGCTAATCGACCTGAAGAGCGGCAAGGTTGCCGGATATGAGGCGCTTGCCCGGTGGAGGCACCCTGATCGCGGTGAAGTGTCCCCAAGCGAGTTTATCCCGGTCGCGGAGGAAAGCGGCCTAATCCTGCACCTTGGCCGATGGGCGATGGATCAGGCCGCGCAAACCATGGCCGAATGGGATCGCCGAGCGGGGCAGGAATTGCCGCTGTATGTCGGCGTTAATTTGAGTGCCATCCAGGTTGCGCGGGACAATATCGCCGACGTGGTCGAAAGCGCGCTGCGGTCGAGCGGGCTTCGGGGCAATCGCCTGACACTAGAACTTACCGAAAGCTCGATTGTACAGGACCCAGGCCGCGCCACGCGCGTATTCGAGGCGCTGAAGTCCCTGGATGCGACCGTTGCCATGGATGATTTCGGGACCGGCTATTCCAGCCTGGCCTATTTGCAGCGTCTGCCGATCGATGTCCTGAAAATCGACCGCAGTTTTGTGACCGGCATGATGCGTGATGCCGACGCGGTTGCAATTGTTCGCGCGGTTCTCAGCCTGGCCGATGCGTTGGGCATGAAGACGACGGCCGAAGGCATCGAATCGGTTGAGTTGGCGACGACATTGGCGATGCTCGGCTGTTCCAGCGGCCAGGGATTCTATTTTGCGCGTCCGCTGGAGGCGGATGCGGCCTTCGATTATTGGAATTCACGCGCAAGTTGACGGGAATCATTGCCATCTTACGTTCGCGTCAGGTTGCCATGACGCTTCGATGTTCATTATGCGTTATCCATGGCTCAACGATGGGCCGTGTAAGGCCCTTTGGTTCGGGGGCATGCGTAGACATTATACCTGTGAGGGGGATGTTTTGCGTACGCCGGGAAAGATCAAACGCGCGCCCAGAATTGATGCGCAAATCAAGGCAACGGTGGTCGACAGCGACGGCAACGTCGTTGCGGCAGAGGTTCTTGATATATCCAAGGAAGGGTGCCGCCTTCGCACCGAAGCCTTCCTGCGCATCGGCGAAACAATCCAGATCGTCACTGAAGACAAGGTCATTCACCCGGCGCAGGTCCGGTGGGCACTGGGCGGAGAGGCTGGCGCAAAGTTCGCAGAACCCGTCAAACTGGGCGATGATGATCAAGGTCCGGTGATTTGATCCACAATGGCGCTAAAAGCGGCGCCAGTCGGAAAGCCCCGCGCTTCCCATTCGTCCTCAATTGCCTTGAGCGTTCGAGCAATGTCGGGCCCCTCGTCAAGACCGCGCGCCATTAATGCAGTCCCACCAATGGGTAGACGGGGGACCGGCCAGTGCTGAATTTCCATTGCTTCGGTAACTTTCCCGGCCAGCAACAGCCGGTCGACGGCGCTTTCCCGGCCGACACGGTAGGCCAGTTGCTGCGGCCCTGCGCGCAAATCCGTAATGGCGGCCAGTTCGAGACGTTTCTTTGCCTTATTTGACAGCTTAAGGCGCGACGCGATCTTGGCGGTCGAGGCACGATCCTGCGGTATTAGCGCCGCCAATCGACGGATTGGCTCCGCGCGCGCATTCATCTGCCGCTCGGCGTTCACGAGGTCGCGAAGCCGGGTGACGCTGGTGATTTCCGGTATGACTGGCACGAATAGGCCGTTGTCGATCATCAACGCCACCGTTGGCGTCGGGTCGGGCAGCGCGAGTAGTTTCAACAATTCGTCTGCGATACGCTCGCGCGATAATGCCATCAGGTCGTTGGCGCGTTCCGCGCACGCAGCCACGGCCTGCGAGTCCGGTTCACCATGACCGTAGCGCGCATGAAAACGGAAAAAGCGCAGAATGCGAAGATGATCTTCCGCGATACGTTGCAGTGGGTTGCCGATGAACCGAAGGGTGCGGCTTTCCAGGTCATCCAGACCGCCGAAGTAATCGAAGATTTCGCCTGTCAAAGGGTCGGCATAGAGGGCATTGATCGTGAAATCGCGCCGGGCAGCATCGGCCTTCCAGTCTTTTGTAAATTCAACCGTGGCACGGCGGCCGTCGGTCGATACGTCGGCGCGAAGGCTGGTGATTTCGACCGGGGTGCCCGACGCAACCGCGGTGACGGTGCCGTGGGCGATGCCGGTGGGAACGACCTTTATACCTTCCGCCTCAAGTCGGCTCGTCACCTCGTCGGGCAGGAAGTCAGTGGCCAGATCAATATCGCCGGGCTTTTCGCCCAGCATCAGGTCGCGGACGATGCCGCCGACAAAGCGGACATGGCCATGTTCGGCGTCAAGCGCGACCAGGATTCGCCGAATGCCCGGTAATTTCAGCCACGCGTCCGGGTTGGTGTGCGCTGGCAGGCGGGTCATGCCAGCCGCCGTGTCAGGTTGACGAGCATAGCCGCCGTTGCGCCCCAGATCTTGTGGCCTTCCCAATCGATTTGATAATAATGTCGGGTTCGGCCCTGATATTCTGCGGTCATTTGACGCTGGTTGGCGGGATCGAGCACAAAATCAAGCGGCACTTCAAACCAGTCTGCCACTTCATCGGGATTGGGCAGCAGGCTCAGCGGCGGTGCGACGCAGGCAACCACAGGTGTGACCACATAGTCGGTCACGGTCCGATAGGGATCAGCGAGGCCGATGACCCGCGCCCGGTCGACGGGGAGCGCCAACTCTTCCCACGCCTCGCGCAGCGCCGCCGTGATCGCGTCTTCACCCTCATCAATGCGGCCGCCGGGGAAGGCGACCTGTCCGGCATGGGTACGCATATTTTCCCGGCGCACCGTCAGGATCAGCCCAGGATGGTCTTGTTCCGTGATCGCCACCAGCACCGCCGCATCACGCGCGTCGTCATGGTCCCGCTCCAGCAGGTCTCCGGGTAAGATGCCGGCGGGGGCAGGCGATGCCAGCCGTTCTTCGAGGCGTTGGATGAGGGTCATGCCACCATCGGGAAGAATTGGCCGTCGGACCAAACGCCGGGCGGGTCATTCGCTTCCGACAGCGCAATATCGGCCAGTTCGTAATATAGTGGGTGGGCCAGTTCCGCCTCCAGCCCAAATCGGACGAGGATACGGGGTGATGGACCGTCGCCGTTGTCGATGATCCTAAGCGGATGGTCGGGGCCGACGATCACGGCATCGCCGCTGTCGAGGGTCAGACCGATTCGCCGGTCCTTACCAGTTCCGGCCATGGTCATCTGCGTCGCGCGGAATGCGGTGCTCTCAACCTCGATCGACAGCTTTTCAACCGGTGTAACCAGAACATGGCTTCCGTCCGGTTCCCGGCGGAGCACGGTCGAGAAAAGTCGGACCATTTCGGGACGCGAGATCGGGGAGCCCTGATGAAACCAGGTGCCATTGCGGGCAATGCGGATTTCACTGTCACCGCAATGGTCGGGATTCCAGCGGTCTACGGGGGCCGAGCCACCCCTGGCATTAATCGCTTCCGCAAGAGCGGTGAGGCTCAATCCCTGCGCTTCGATGGGTGGGCGTCTTTCCGGCATTGCCAAGGATGTAGGCGAGGGGCGCGGGCGATGGTAGGGCCTTGAAGATGAACCAACGACATTCCACCGCAATAGTCACCGGCGGCGGCAAACGGATCGGCGATGCCGTGACGCGCGCGCTCCTTGCCGGCGGCTGGACCGTGATTGCCCATGTTCATCACGACGGCGACCCGGTCGCGCCCGGCGCCATTGCCGTTTCCGCAGATCTTGCCGACCCGGGTAGTGCGGCGCGCATTTTTGCGGCGGCGGATGGTCAACCTCCGGTACGGCTGCTGGTAAATTGCGCGGCGCGTTTTGCCGATGATCGCCTTGGCGCAGTAAGCGCGGAAGAATTGGATGCGCATTTCGCGGTCAATGCTCGCGCGCCGGTGCTTCTGACCGATGAGCTGGTCCGACGTCATAGGGGCGGAGAGGCCCTCGTCATCAACATCCTTGATGCCAAGCTGGCCGCGCCCAACCCCGATTTTTTGAGCTATACGCTGAGTAAATATGCGCTTGCCGGATTCACAGAAGTCGCGGCGCGCTCCCTGGCGGCAAAGGGGATCAGGGTGAATGCCGTGTCGCCGGCGCTGATGCTGCCGTCAGGGGAGCAGGACGACGCCAATTTCGAAAAGGTGCATGCGCTAAACCCTCTCAATCATGGCATCGCCGTTGATGAACTGGTTGTGGCGGTTCAATTCCTGATTGATTCGCCGGGGATCACCGGTCAGACGATTCAACTCGATGGCGGGCAGCGGTTCATGAGCTTGCCCCGCGACGTACAATTCCTGGAGATGAAATGAGCGAAGAGGCGGTCAACCTTTCGGGCATGGTGCCCGACTATCTGAAGGTACGGCACACCAAGCTGCTGCTCGATTCGCTGGAAGTGATGGCCGATATCGGTTTTCACGATTATGAAATCGGGAATCCACAGCGATTGTTTATCACGGTCGAGATCTGGTTGGACGATCATCAGCCACCAGCGGGCGATAATCCCGACCACGCCTGGAATTATGACTTCCTTCGGAACGAGGTGCTGCGGCTTGCATCAAGTGGGCGTTACAATCTTCAGGAAACGCTGGTTCACGCGATTTTTCAACGGGTTGCTGCATGCCGCGGGGTCCTTGCGATTCGCGTCAGAAGTGAAAAACCCGATGTTTACGACGATGCGAAGGGTGTTGGCGTCGAGATCGCATCTTTTGGCGGAAACGCGCCGTAAATTACGCTGAAGCGGGCCGTTCATGCCACGAATTGGCTTCTCTAATGCCGCATTCGGAACAAAATTCGTTGCGCCGTCATTTAGGCTTCATTAAGGGTGGCCAATATCTGCCGATGATATGTTGACACATCGGCGGTTTCACGAAAGCCTGTGGGGAAGGCCTTCGCTGGAAGGACCGTCCGTCGGTTCGTGAACGTCTAATTGGGGAGATTTGCGGTTTAATGTCCTACGCCAATCGCAAACAGATGAGCTCCAACCGCACCGCGGCGATTATCATCGTGGCGCTCATCCATATTGTGCTCGGCTACGCGCTGGTGACGGGCCTTGCCTATAACGTCATCAAGCAAGCAGCCGAAGATTTGAAAACCTTTGACGTCGAGGATGAGCCTCCTCCTCCCGAGGAGCCGCCACCCCCGCCGCCAGAACAACCGGCTACACCGCCGCCGCCACAGGTGGCAGCTCCGCCGCCGCTGGTGCGAACCAATCTCGCGCCGCCGCCGATCGCCGCAGTTGCGCCTCAGCCTGAGCCGCAGATTACGGTTAAGGCAGAGCCGCCGCGTCCGGCCACCAAAGTCTGCCCTGACGGCACGACGGTTCTCGCACAGCTTGCCTGCGCACCCGTGAAGTCGCAGGCCGCCAAGGCCAAGGGTAACCTGCTGTCGCTATTCTCGGACGATGACTATCCGCAGTCGGCACTCCGTAACGAAGAGCAGGGAACCACCACTGTCCGTCTCACCATTGGCCCTGATGGCCGTGTGTCGGGCTGTGATGTGACGGGTTCGTCGGGATCGAGCTCGCTCGATGCGACCACCTGTAACGTGCTTCGCCGTCGTGCGCGGTTCACACCGGCCAAGGATTCGGCCGGCAATGCAACCGGGGACTCGGTCTCGCAGCGTGTTACCTGGCGTCTGCCCGCGGAATAACCGGACAAGTTTTTAGAACTATAACAGCAATTTACTGAGGAAAGTCGGAATTATGGCAGCTTTCACTATCGCTGGCGCCGCAGCAGGCGGTGCGAACTTCGGGATCTGGAACGCCCTCAACGAAGGCGGGATCATCAGCTGGTCGGTGTTCATCATCCTGGTGATCATGTCGGTTGGTTCGTTCTACATTCTGTTCACCAAGCTTCTGCAGCAGCAGAAGATCATCAACCAGGGCAACAAGGTCCGTGCCAGCTTCTGGAACGCGCCGAACCTTCGTGAAGCTTCGTCGAAGCTCGAAGCCAAGAGCGCCTACCGCGCGATTGTCGAAGACGCCCTTCTGGCGCAGGACCAGCACAGCAAGCTGACCGACCCGGTCGATCAGCATGACTGGATGGCCAACTCGCTCGCTCGTGCCCAGGGCGGCATTGGTGCGCGTCTTGGTGAAGGTCTGGCCTTCCTCGCGACCGTTGGTTCGACCGCACCGTTCATCGGTCTGTTCGGTACCGTTGTCGGCATTTACCGCGCGCTGATCAAGATCGGTGCGGCGGGTGACGCGTCGATCGCCACGGTTGCTGGCCCGGTCGGTGAAGCGCTCATCATGACCGCGCTCGGCCTGGTCGTCGCCGTTCCGGCGGTTCTCGCCTACAACTGGCTGATCCGTCGCAACAAGTCGATCATGGAAGATCTCGCGGCGTTCACCAACGACGTCCACGGTTACCTGATGTCGGGTGGCGCGGTGAAGCCTGTCATGGCTGCTCCGGCGAAGCCCGCCCAGGTTGCCAAGCCGGCCCCGACCGCAAACGCCGCTCGCTAAGCACGGCGTCGACAAAGCCCGGCGGCGCAATGGTGTCGCCGGGTTTCGGGATCGAAGACGAAGAAGGAATTACGCCTCATGGCAATGAACGTTGGACAAGCGGACGGCGACGAAGACGTCCCGATGTCGGACATCAACACGACGCCTCTCGTGGACGTCATGTTGGTTCTGCTCATCATCTTCCTCATCGCCATCCCGGTCGTCGTCCAGTCGGTGCCCATCGAACTACCTAAGGTGGTCAATGAGCCGACGCTTACGAAGCCGGAGAATGTGTCGCTGACGGTTCGCAGTGGCGCTGACGGAAGCTGCGAAGTCTATTGGCTGATGCAGCGCGTCAACAACCAGGAATTGCTCGATCGCGGCGTCAAGGCGCTGGAAGAGCAGATCAAAAAGGTTGGCGGCGTCGAGAATATCAACGAAGAAAACATGCCCGAAGTGCACATCCGCGGTGACATTAATACGCCGTACAAGTGCATCGGTGGCGTGGTCTTCACAATGCAGCGTGCGGGCTTTGCCCGGGTTGGGTTTATTTCCCAGCCCAAGCCACTGGCTGCGGCGCAGTAAGCGAAGGAGCTAGCCTACCATGGCGATGCAAACCACTGGCTCGAATACCGAAGGCGAGCCCATGATGGACATCAACACGACGCCGCTTATCGACGTCATGCTGGTGCTTCTGATCATGCTTATCATCACCATCCCGCCGCAGACCCATGCGGTGAAGCTGGACCTTCCGCAGAATGACGGTAATCCGCCGCCCCAAGTGATCGACCCGGTTAAGAACAAGGTCGTCGTCACGGCAGCTGGTCAGGTTCTGTGGAACGGTGCACCGGTCAATCTGGTGCAGCTGCGCCAGTATCTGGATCAGACCCAGCAGATGGACCCGGTCCCCGAGCTGCACCTGCAGCCGGAAGCCAACGCCCGTTATGAAATGGTCGATGAAGTTCTGGCTGTTACCAAGCAGGCCAAGGTGACCAAGATGGGATTCGTCGGTAACGAAGCCTATATGACCGCTTTCTAAGCGATCCTTAGGTCATCGACCGACAAATGAGGGGCGGTTCCTTCGGGAGCCGCCCTTTTTCGTCGGCGCTGACATGGTGATGGCGACAGTTAAGCGGCGCGTCTCAGCGGTCGGCTGTTGTGGGAAAAGAGCAATACAGCGATAGTTTCTAATCACCGCCAATATTTCGCTAATGGCTTGATAAGGCCCGATGGGTTAACGCGCGCCGATGGACATTATCGCCGCGCATCAACAGGGACTGATCGAACGACTGGATGAAGAGTGTGACGCGCTCGCCGGTCGGCCAACGGATTATGGGCAGCGCGCGGTCGTCCTCCACCATTTATATGATCACAGCGTTGGCGCCCACGGCTGGACCCTATTGGAAGCGCGGCGGCAGCTCGATACGGCGGCCGCGATTGCCGCGCTTCGCAAGAAGGTCGGCAAATTCTGGCTGCGCCGCGGTAAGCGGGATGAGGCGGCGGCGGCGTTGGATGCGTTGTCAGCTGCATTAGGCGAAATGGCCCAACGGCGATGTGTGGCGGCGTATCGCGCCTACCGAATGACGGCGACGTCGGCGCTGGAGGAGGAAGCCAGCGCAGACCTGCCGCCACCGCTCGCGTTACTGCTGGGTGAATGTCACGCGCGGCGCCGGGCCGGCGTGCCGCTCACCATCCAGACCTGCCAACAGATGTTCAGCGAAAGTGAAGCAATGCTCGCGGACGATCCCGCGCGTAGCTCGCTTGAGGCGGCGTGGGCGATGATTGCCGCGACATCGATGGGCAAGCAGGCGCGGCGCGTAGTACGCGACGAATTGACGGAAGCGGATTTCGCGCGGGCCGAGAAAAAGGGTTGGGCGAAGTTGGAAAAGGCGGTGCGTCACGATCCGGCACTGCCAACCGCATTCCATATTAATCCGGCACAACATTTCTATGCCCTGCAAAACAGCGTCGCGGAAAAAAAGCGCAAGGAGCTGCGCGACGCAGCCGACGCAGACGGGGATACGGTCGCGATCGCGGTGGCCGCCGCGGCCTGAACCATTCACCCAAAGGTGAAGGCGAACGCTTCGGCGCCAGGATCAAGAAATTCGATGGTGAACAACCGCTCGCCAGTGCCGGATTTTTGCCGGACGAGTTGGTACAGACGCTGTTCTTTAATGACGCCTTCACCCTGCGCATCAACATCAAGCCCATGATCGGCGCCTGGTACACCGCCGTCGAGAAGCACTCGCACGCGAACAGCCTTGCTAGAGGTGCTTCCCAACACAAGATGGAGGTCACGGCCTCGGAATCGGAACATGAGACGATTGCTCGGGTCGAGCGATACAAGACGTTGCGGCTCGACACGGTAGCGCCCGCCTAGCGTCCATTGATTGAGGGCGAGAGTTGCCGAAGGCGTGAAGGTCAGTTCACCCTTACCGAGCCCCCCGCTCGGCACAAAGTTCGCCGCGCGGGCATAGCCAAGATAGGTTTCGGGGCTCCGGTCGGCGGTACGGTCGGGGGCCAAACTGACCCCGGTAGTGACCGCGTTACCGGCGGGCGGCAAATTGGTCGCCCCGGCCTCGATCAAGAGCGAGCGGATTGCCGCTTCCGTCACGTCCTCGCGCCCTTCGCCGAAATGATGATAGCGGAGGCGGCCGTTGGCATCGGCGAGGTAATGGGCGGGCCAATATTGGTTGTTGAAGGCACGCCAGATGATGAGATTGTTGTCCAGTGCGACCGGATAGGTGATGCCAAAGTCTGCGACCGCTTTGCGGACGTTGGCCGGGTTGCGCTCAAACGCGAATTCGGGGGCGTGAACGCCAATTACGACAAGGCCAGAGTTGCGGTATTTTTCGGCCCAGTCGCGCACATATGGGATCGAGCGGATGCAGTTGATGCAGCTGTAGGTCCAGAAGTCGACCAACACGACCTTGCCCTTCAGCTGTTCGTTGGTGAGCGGTGGCGAGTTGAGCCACAGATCCGCATCGTTGAGCGTGGGAAGCGATCCCTCATCGGGTAGCGGCTTCGACCGGTCGGTGACGGTCGAGAGCTGGCGCTGCTCCATTCCGAGCAGGCCGGCGAGGCGATTTTCGATAGCGAAAGTCTGGGTAGTCGAAAGATTGGCGAGAATCTTTGTATCCGCGCCAAAACCGATCGCGGCAACCGCGACAAGGATTAGGACACCGAGCAGCTGACGGATGCGCTCACCCGCGCCGATTGACCGCTTCATCGCCGCGAACAGGCGGCCCCCGGCGAGCAACGCAAGCGCAAGGCTGGTCGCTGCGCCGAGCGCATAAGCGAGAAGAAGCAGGGCAGTGGTACTGTTGGTCCCCGAAATAGCCGCTCCGGTTAGAATGATGCCTAGGATGGGGCCGGCGCAGGGGGCCCACAGCAAGCCCGTCGCGATGCCGAGCAGGATCGACGAGCCGAATCCGCCGCTGTCGCGGGCGGAAAGGCGGTCACCGGTGGCGACGAGCGGCTGCATGACCTTCGCGGACAGGCTCGGGACAATCAGGAGCAACGCAAAGAACGCGAGGACGGCAAGGGCAATCCACCGGCCGATGCTGTTGGCAGCGACCGCCGCTTCACCGCCGACGGCGGCAAGGGTTGCGACCCCGGCAAAGGTGATCGCCATTCCCGCGAGCATCGGCAGACCGTTGGTAAGGAATGGTCGGTCGGCGCGGGCGAAGACGAAGGGTAGCACCGGCAGAATGCAGGGGCTGAGGATGGTCAATATGCCGCCTACGTAGGCGAGCAGCAGGATAAGCATCAGGCGGCGCTACCCGGCCTGAACTGGAGCGAAAGTCCGTTGATGCAGTGACGCTTGCCGGTGGGCCGCGGACCGTCGTTGAAAACATGGCCAAGATGCCCGCCGCATCGGCGGCAATGTTCCTCGGTGCGTGCCATTCCGAAGGTCCTATCGCTGCGGTACGAGACAGCGTTTGGAAGTGCGGCGTAGAAGCTGGGCCAGCCGGTCCCGCTTTCAAACTTTGTGGCCGACGAGAAGAGGGGAAGCGCGCACCCTGCGCAGACGAAGGTTCCCTTGCGATGTTCCGCCAATAGCGGACTGGTAAAGGCGCGCTCAGTGCCGTCTTCGCGCAGGATATGGAAGCGAGAGGTGCCGAGGCGGGCTTTCCATTGCGCGGGCGTGAAGCTGACCGAGAATTGTTCGGCGGAGGCGCGGCCGCTGTGCAGCGCGACGGCAGCGCCGCCAACCGCGACCAAGGCGCCCATGCCCATGAACGCGCGACGATCGAGGGGACTATTGCTCAACATGGCAGATCCTTTCCAAGCGCCCCCGCTGGGTCGGTTGGGATTTAAGGCCCGACTGCTTTTACACTCGATGAACGAGGCAGCCTAATGGTCGAATTGCAGGCGGGCGAGCCGGGCGTATAGTCCGTCCTGCGCCGTCAGGGTCGAGTGGGTGCCTTCCTCGACGATCCGGCCGCCGTCCATGACAATGATGCGATCGGCCGCCCGGACGGTGGCGAGGCGGTGGGCGATCACTATGGTCGTGCGTTGCCCCATCAACCGGTCGAGTGCGTCCTGAACGAGCCGTTCGCTTTCGGCATCGAGCGCGCTGGTGGCTTCGTCGAGGAGAAGGAGCGGGGCGTCGCGGCGCAGCAGGGCGCGGGCGATGGCAATGCGTTGGCGCTGGCCGCCCGAGAGGCGCGCGCCGCCTTCGCCCATATAGGTGTCTAGACCTTCGGGCAGCTTGCGCAGAAATTCCTCGGCATTGGCGTCGCGCGCAGCGCGCCAGATCTCGTCATCCGTCGCGTCCCAATTGCCGTAGCGGAGGTTGTCGCGGGCGGAAGCGGCGAAGATCACAACCTCCTGCGGGACCATCGCCATCCGGGCGCGGATGGCCGCTGGGTCGGCATCTTTCAGATCGACACCATCGAGCAGGACGCGGCCGCCCTGCGGGTCGTAGAAGCGTTCGGCGAGCTGGAACAGGGTCGTCTTGCCCGCACCCGACGGACCGACAACGGCGAGCCGTTCGTTCGGCCGAACCTTCAGCGTGAAATTCTCCAGCGCCGACGCATCGGGGCGCGTCGGGTAATGGAAGGTGACGTCATCAAACGTCAGTTGACCTTCGGGCGGCGTTGGCAAGGCGACCGGCGTTCCGGGCGCGGCGATCGTCGGCTTGACGTTGAGCAACTCGTCCAACCGCTCCGACGCACCGGCGGCGCGCAGGAGGTCGCCATAAACCTCCGATAAAGCCCCGAATGCGCCGGACAGCAGGCCGCCATACAGGACGAAGGCTGCGATAGTGCCGCCCGACATCTTGCCTGACGACACGTCAATGGCGCCCTGCCAAATGACCAGCGTGATGGCGGTGAAGAGCAGGGTGATGACAATCGCGGTCATCGCCGCACGGGTGATGATCCGTTTCTTGGCGGTGGCGAAGACCGTTTCGGTGGCGGTCGTGAACCGCTCCGTCTCACGGTATTGCTGGTTGAAGGCCTGGACGATCTTCATCGACCCCAGCACTTCGCCGGTCATGGTGCCGACGTCGGCGATCCGATCCTGACTTTTGGTCGAAATCGAGCGGACACGGCGGCCAAGAATGGTGATCGGCACGACCACGAACGGAATGCCCAGCAACATCATCCCGGCGAGCTTTGGCGCCAGATAAAACATGACACCGGCGCACACGACACCCATGACGATGTTACGCAGGGCGACCGATACGGTGGTGCCGACAACCTGTTCGATGATGGTCGTGTCGACGGTGATGCGGCTGGTGATTTCCGCCGGCCGATTTTCTTCAAAAAAGCCCGGCGAGAGGCGCAGAAGGTTGCGATACACCGCCTCGCGAATATCGGCGACGACCCGTTCGCCAAGCCAGCTCACGAAATAGAAGCGCGTTGCAGTAGCGAGCGCCATCACCACCACCAGCATCAGCAGATATTCAAACCAGCGTGCGATGTCGCCCGTGCCGGAAAAGCCGCGGTCGATGATGAGCTTGAAGGCGTAAGGGACGCCGGAGGTTGCCCCCGCCGCCACCAGCAAGGCGATTGCTGCGCCGATGATGTGGCCGGGGTATCGCTTCGCGAACCCCCACACCATACCGAGACTGGAAAGCGACTTGCCCTTGGGCGGTTCAGCGTTCGATGCCATGGGCAGCGCCCTAGCAGTGTGGCCGTTCGGGCTCAATCACTGCATTGCAGCGATTGCGGTGCAGCATAGGGGTTGCGGTTCGTGGAAAGCGGTTCCAAAGTCCGCACCACGTGCTTACGCAATCAAGGAAATTTCATGCTCTATGACGCCTATGAGGTGCAACGCTCGCTGCTGACCGGCGCGAGCAAGCTGGCGAACCTCGGCGCTGGGTGGCTTAACAATCCGGCCAACCCGTTTGGATATTCGTCGATGGGGCCGATGGTCGCAGCTGGCCTTTCGGTTTTCGCAAGTGCGTCTGCACCGCGCGGAAAGCCGGCGTTCGGCCTGATCAAGACCATGGTTGGCAAGAAAGAGGTCGCGGTTGACGAGGACGTCATTGTCCGCAGGCCGTTTGGCAACCTCATCCGTTTCCGCAAGGATGTAGAGGACAAGGGCGACCCGCTTCTCATCGTTGCACCAATGTCGGGGCACTATGCGACGCTGCTCCGCGGCACGGTTGAGCGGATGATCCCGAAACATGACGTCTTTGTGACCGATTGGGCCGACGCAAAAATGATCCCGACTGAGGCCGGTAAGTTCGACCTCGACGATTATGTCGATTATCTCATCGAATTTATGGAGGCGATCAATGAGGAGACTGGCGAGCGCCCCAACGTTCTTGCCGTTTGCCAGCCATCGGTTCCCGCCTTTGCCGCCACCGCGATCATGAACGCCGACAAGAATCCGGCGCGGCCCAAAACGCTGACGATGATGGGCGGTCCGGTTGACACGCGCAAGGCGCCGACGGCGGTCAACACGCTAGCGACCGAACGGCCGCACGTGTGGTTCCAACAGAATGTGATTGCCACCGTGCCGATGATTTATCCCGGGTCGGGGCGTAAGGTATATCCCGGCTTCCTGCAGCTGGCCGGCTTCATGACCATGAACCTGGGCAGCCACCTGATTAGCCATTGGGAAATGTTCAAACATCTGGTCGTTGGCGATGATGAAAGCGCCGATGCGACGCGCAAATTCTACGACGAATATCTGTCCGTCTGCGACATGACCGCCGAATTTTACCTGCAGACGATCGACGTCGTCTTCCAAACGCACGCGCTGCCGAAGGGCGAATATATGCACCGCGGCAAACGGGTCGACCCGTCAGCGATCACGGATACCGCGCTGCTGGCCATCGAGGGTGAGCGCGACGATATTTCGGGGATCGGCCAGACTCGCGCGGCGTTGGACCTGGCGCCCAAGTTGGCGGCCGACAAGAAACAGTATCTGCTAGCCAAGGATGTTGGCCATTACGGCATCTTCAATGGCCGCAAATGGCGCGAGAAAATTGCGCCGGTCGTCGAGAAATTCATCGCCGCCAACGCCTAACGGCGAAGTGTGACGCCGCCGCGTAGTCCAAAATAGGACGACAAGCCGGCGGCAACGCAAACCGCGGCGAAGATTTGCATGGCGACGGTAAAGGGCGGCAACAGTGCTGCCCCTTGCTGAGCGAACACCGGGCCGAGTGCTGCAACCGCTATCAGCGATCCAGTGCGGGACATTGCGCTGTTGAAACCTGAGGCCATACCGGTGTGGCGGTCATCGACCGACGACAGCACGGCGTTGGTCAGCGGCGCGACTGCCGCAGCCATGCCGATCGATAGGACTAGAATACCTGGAAAGGCATCCGTCCAGTAATTCTGGCCCTGGGACAGACGCGTTTCCAGCCAAATCCCGACCGCTACCAGCATCGGGCCTATCGTAAGCGGCCAGAGCGGTCCCGTGCGTTCGGCAATCTTTCCCATCATCGGCGAGGCCACGCCCAGCAGGATCGACAGCGGTAACAGTGACATGCCCGCCGCGACTGGTGAGTAACCGCCAACGTTGATCAGAATATAAGGGATCAACATCGTTGCCGCGCCGAACGCACCATAAAGCAGGAACGTCATCAGGTTGAGCGCGCTGAAACATCGGTTCGAAAACATCGTCAGCGGGATCATGGCGCCGTCGCCCAACCGCCGTTCGGCAAGAATGAACGCAACGAGCAACGCGGCGCCGGCCAGCACTGTAATGATCGAGATGCCGTCTGCATGGCCCGCCGACGACCACCGGGTCAGACCATAGGATAGTGCGGCAAGGCAGGCGGTCGCGAGGAGCGCCCCCCAATGGTCAAGTTTACCGGAGGTGCGGATCGTTGATTCCGGCACTTTCGTCACCGCGATAGCTATTGCGACAATGACCAGCGGTACATTAACCCAGAAAATTGACGGCCATCCCGCATGGTCGACGAGCCAGCCGCCTAACAACGGAGCAATTGCGGCGGCAATTGCTCCAGCCGCCGCCCAAATTCCCACGGCGCTACCCCGGGCCTCGCCTTCATAGGCATCATGCAACAAGGCAAGGCTGTTGGGCAGCAGCAGGGCGGCGCCCAGACCCTGCAGCACGCGGCCGATCAATAACGGTTCGATCGTCCGGGATAGCGCGCAGAGTATTGATGCGACGCCAAACAGGACCGTGCCAATCACCAGCCAGCGTCGGCGACCCTGCCGATCACCTAGCGCCCCACCCAGAAGGATCAGTGCCGCGAGGGGTAGGGTATAGGCGTTAATCACCCATTGAACCTCGGCCGCGTTGGCCCCTGTTCCGTCGCGAATAGTCGGCAATGCGACGTTGAGGATCGACCCATCAATGAAGCTGAGCGACGATGCCGCGACGGACATCACCAGCGTCCAAATGGGTGCTGCCCGGTCAGCGGTCCTGGCGGCAGCTGTAGTCATGCGGATGGCGGCGTAACGTCCTTCATCGGCCGTGGTCGCGGAGGCGGTGCGACGGTTTCAAGAAATGTCTTGATCGCCCGGCGGGCCGCAATCACCAGCCAGATTGACAGCAGCACCAGGATCAGGGCGATCAACGCCGCAGCGACCGGATTGGCAATGGCCAGTGCGAGCAGGCCGCCCGTCACGACATCTTCGGTTGTAGAGGCGACCACGTTGCTGACGGGCTCCGGGCTCATATTGATCATCGCACGGGCGCCCGCCTTGCCGGCATGGGCCATCGCCGACAGGCCGCCGCCAAGCAGGAAACTTGCCACCTGCCAGGTCGGGTCGGCGCTGTTAACGATGGCGGCGGACAGTAGCGCCCCGCCGACCGGCCGAATGAAGCTGTGAATACTGTCCCAAGCACTGTCGACCCACGCGATCTTATCCGCGAAAAACTCCATGAAGGTGCCGACCGCCGCAATTGCGATGATCCAGTTGTTGGCGAGGATATCCAGCGCATGGAGATTGTCAGGCATGGCAATGTAGCCAAATTTCATCGCCAGACCGGTGACCAGCGTAACGAGATACAGCCGCCAGCCCGCAAGCAGGCTGGTCGATGCGGCAAGGGCCATCAATTCAACCGGGCTCATACCTACTGCCTCCCCACCATCAATGGAGGCAGAGGGTGGGGGAGTAATGGGTCGATTGCAAGACTAGCTGTTCGAACGGGGGTCTTGCGAGCGGCGACGTCACAATTCACAATCTCCGGGTTAGTGCTGCATGCTGAGGGGGAGTTATGAAGCCATTTGCTGCTGCGATGCTGTTATCTTGCGCACTCCTGGCGGCGTCGTCATCCGCAGCAACGACGCAGGGCGTACCAATGTTTGGCTGTTGGGCGCTCGATACCTCAAAATTGCCGATGCCGCCGGAGGCTCGACCGAAGAGTGTGACGATGTGCTTTGCCGATGCGGCTAGCGGCAAGGTCGCGATGAAGGTGGATATTGTCACGCCTGACGGGGCGACGGTGCATTCAGACGGCGTTTATCCGCTCGATGGCACGCCGACCCCGCCGCGCGAGGGGACGATGGAAGCGGATATCGCGGCAGTTCGGATGCCGGCGCCCAATGTGATTGTTATGGCGCTGGGCAAGGACAAGCATATGGCCTCGACGCGCATATATGCGGCGCTACCTGGCGGTCAGGCGATGCGGGAGACGACCGTCTATTACGCCGAGGATGGGGCGTCGAACACGCGGATCAATGAGTTTCGGCGGGTAAAGGGGAGGTAAGCGGCGAGGCCGTCACGGGAGGCGCTTTCACCATGCTGGCGCATGGTTGTCGCTTTCACCCGTGACGTCGATCCGGTCGCTTGCGCGCCGGTCGGCCGGCCTTTCCCGTCTATCGAATAAGCCGCACTCGCTACGCTCCGTTTGGCTTAATCTCTGCGCTACAGGACTTCAAACAGTCCCGCCGCGCCCATACCGCCACCGATGCACATCGTGGTCACGACATAGCGGGCGCCGCGGCGCTTGCCTTCGATCAGGGCGTGGCCGACGAGGCGGGCGCCGCTCATGCCGTATGGATGGCCGATTGAAATGGCGCCGCCGTCGACGTTCAGCAAATCATTGGGGATGCCCAGCTTGTCGCGGCAGTAGAGGACCTGGACTGCGAAGGCTTCGTTGAGTTCCCACAAGCCAATGTCGTCCATCTTCAGGCCGAACCGGTCGAGCAGTTTGGGAATGGCGAAGACCGGGCCGATGCCCATTTCGTCTGGCTCGGTCCCGGCGACCGCCACGCCGACGTAGCGACCAAGCGGTTCGAGGCCCTTTTTCTGGGCGACCGAAGCGTCCATGATCACGCAGGCCGAAGAGCCGTCAGAAAGCTGGCTGGCGTTGCCCGCTGTGATGTGCGTGCCCGGACCAAGCACCGGCTGCAGGCTTTGCAGACCTTCCAGCGTAGTGTCGGGACGGTTGCCTTCATCCTTGTCGATGGTGACATCAACCATGGAAATTGCGCCGGTTTCCTTGTCCTTCACGCCCATCGTCGTGCTGACAGAAACGATTTCGGCGGCAAAACGTCCTTCGGCCTGAGCGGCGGCGGTGCGCTGCTGCGACTGGAGCGAATATTCGTCCATCGCCTCGCGGTTGATGCCATATCGCTGCGCAACCGTTTCCGCCGTGCCGAGCATCGGCATGTACACGTCCTTGTGCATGGCGACGAGGGAGGGGTCGGGCGCGATCCGCATTTCCGGCGTCTGCACCAGCGAAATGGAATCCTGACCGCCCGCCGCGACGATATCCATGCGATCCACGATGACCTGCTTTGCTGCCGTAGCGATGGCCATGAGGCCGGAGGCGCATTGGCGATCAATGGTCATGCCGCTGACCTCCACCGGGCAGCCGGCGCGCAGGGCGACCTGACGACCGATATTGCCGAACTGCGTGCCCTGCGTCAGGACGCATCCCCATACGACGTCATCAATTTCGCCCGGATCAATTCCGGCGCGTTCAATCGCTGGTGCAAGCGACATGGCACCGAGCGTCGGGCCTGGCGTGGCGTTGAATGCCCCCTTGTAGGCGCGGCCGATAGCGGTGCGGGCAGTGGAGACGATGACGGCGTCACGTGCGGACATTGGAAACTCTCCTCAGGTAAATATCAAGCCGAGCCATACGGCGGTTAGTGCCGGGCGATCTTCGCCTTCAATCTCAACGGTAACGGTGTGTTTCAGCAAAAGTTGCCCCGGCGCCTTTTCATCGGCCGCGTCGAGCGAGAAGTGGCCGCGTACCCGTTTGCCGGATTTGACCGGCGCAATGAACCGGACCCGATCAAGACCGTAGTTGACGGCCATTTTCGTGGTGTCGGGCACCATCATTACATCGGCGGCAAAACGCGACAGCAGCGACAGCGACAGGAACCCATGGGCGATGGTGCCCCCAAACGGTGTCTGAACCGCCAACGCAGGATCGATATGTATGAATTGCCGGTCCTCGGTGGCGTTGGCAAAGGCGTCGATGCGATCCTGATCTATGACAATCCAATCGGAAACACCGACCGATTGGCCGACTTTTCCGCGGATTTCATCGAGAGTGGCGATGGGCATTTCGAGACTGTCCTAGGCCCCGCAAAGAGGTGCTGGCAAGCCCCGAGACCGTGACGCTACGGCAGGCTTATTTCTTCTTTGGCGGATCAACCTGCGCGACCGGCTGAATTGCCGCGTACGGCATAATCATGGTGCCGTCCGGGGCGGCCGTGAACGTCGTTTGGGTCGGATAGGCAAATTCAATGCCGTCGCGCGCGAAAACCCGGGCGATGCCGATGCAAATGGTCGACCGATTGTGCGCGCGTGTATCAAAATCGCGCCCGCGGTCATCGTACACCAGGTCGAAATCAATTGAACTGGGACCGAAGCCCTTAACGGCGCAGCGGGCGAGCTTCACACCCTTGATCGGTTCAATCACCTCTTGCATGAGCGCCGCCATCCCTTCGAGTTTGGCGGGATCGGTCTGGTAAATAACGCCAAACGGCAACCAGAAACGATAGGCCTTCGCTTCATCAATGTTGGTCAGCTCCTGCTGCAACAATTGGGTATTCCCAACGATGATCATCTCACCAGTGCGTGAGCGAATGCGCGTCGTCTTGAGCCCGATCCGCTCTACGGTGCCGGTGTTGCCCGGTGAGCCGTCGGCGCCCTTGCCGCCCCAGCTTATCTGTTGCCCCCGCCGGAACGGCTTGTCGAAGACGATTGATAAGCCCGCGAATAGATCAGCAAAAATGCCCTGCGCCGCCAAGCCGATAGCGATACCGCCGATGCCGAGACCGGCGACCAGCGCCGTGACGTTCACGCCGAGATTGTCGAGAATGACGATCAGCGCGATTGAAAAGGCCGCGACACTGACAAGCACGCGGATAATGCCCATCGCATTGCCAAGGGTCGTGGCGCCGGGATCCTCGCCGACGCGGCTACGGATGATTCCGAGGACTAGCTCACGCGCCCAGATTGCCCCCTGAATGGCCGCGGCAACGGTGAACAGAATTCCGAAGAAATGCGTTAGCTTTGCAGGGACGTCGGTGAAACTGACGACGATGTCGATCGCGGCGGCCACCATGAACCAGATGTGGGTCTTGGCCATGACCGACCCAATGACGCCCCGCCAGCCGCTGCAGTTGGGATCTGATTCGCGAATTCGTTGCCCGATGTATCGCAGCACAAGCATGACCAGAACCAGGCCGGCAGCGACGGCCGCGCCGATCAACAGGCCGCGCGAATTCGCCAGGGCCCAATCATAGGTTGAGCCGATTGGCCGATCGACGGTGCGAACCCGATCCGCCAATCGATCAACCTTTGTGGCAATCATTGGGGCTGCTGCAGCTGAGATTTGAGCGATTACGGAAGAAAGATGGTTGAGCATGAGGCCGTCAATGGACGAAGGGGGCGGATGGTTGCAACCTTTGGGGCGGACGGGCGCGGCGCGGCGTTAGGATTTCGTCAGAGGGGCATTTCCCTTATCGCTTGCGATGTCGCGTTTCGACGCCCGTTTTGCCGCCGCTTTTCGGGCGGGGCGGGGAGAGTCGCTGTTCTCCACGTCGATCTGGGTGGGTGTCACAAGCTCAACGCCCTCCCTTTCGAACCGTTCGAGCATGGCAATGATGAATTCACCGATATAATCGCCAAAAATGCTCCGCCACTATGGACAACGGGTGATCATTTGTTCGTCGACCGATGCCCTTTCTTGCCCAAAAATTTCAGAAACCCTGTTTCTGCGCTGGAAAGCCATTTGCGCGCGCGCGGCCGCTTCATGGCATTCAACGGATCGGTCGGGTTGGCCTGGACCGCAGCGATGAGGCGAGGATGGACGTAAGATTTTCGCGAAATGGCCGGCGTATTGCCAAGCGCATCGGCAACAGGTTGTAGCGCATCTTTCATCAGGATTTTCTCATCAGTCGGCGATGACAAAAGCTCGTCAAAGAAGATGACGCTCGCGCCCCACGTACGAAAATCCTTCGCGGTAAAATGATCACCCGTGATGTCGCGCAGATAGTCGTTGACGTCACTACTGGACACCGCCCGCATCTCGGAATTGCCATCGCGATAATGGAACAGATGTTGGCCGGGTAGCTCCTGGCATTTCTTCACCACTTTTTTGAGCTTGCTGTCGGTCAGGACGACATTGTGAATCACACCTTCTTTGCCAGGATAGAGCAGGCGGACGTCATTTCCGGTTATTTTGAGATGGTTGCGGCGGAGTGTTGTTGCGCCATAATGGTTATTCTGTTCAGCATAGACCTCATTCCCAACGCGGACATGATGGCGATCAAGCAGCCGCACGACGGCAGCCAGCACCGTTGTCCGATTCATCTCCCGCGATGCTAGATCGCCGGCAACCCGCGCGCGGATTCGCGGAAGAGCGTCCCCAAAGCTTGCGCAATCTCCGAACTTTCGCGAATCGCGCCACGCCCGATAATCCGGATGATAGCGATACTGTTTTCGGCCCCGCGCATCGATTCCGGTAGCCTGAAGATGTCCATTGTCGTCTTTGCAAAACCAGGCACCGGTATAGGCAGGTGGGAGAGCAATCGCGTTCAGGCGCCTTATATCCGTGTCGCGCGCGACACGCCTTTGCTGCTCGTCGAAATAGGCCCAGCTTTTGCCTTGGCGCTTGCGGGCATAGCCGGGTTCGCGGTCATTACTGTGGCGGAGCATAATAGGCTTTCGAAAGCAGATCAGGCCATAAATCCTTGTTCATGCATAGTGGTTCCGATTAGGCAGCCAGCATGACCCGCATTTCCGATGCCCATATTCTGATCATGGCCAGTGACCGGTTTGAAGAAAGCGAGCTGTTCGAGCCGCTTGATCTGCTCACCGCGGCAGGTGCATCGGTAACGATTGCCGCGCCGGAAATGGGCATGATCTTGGGCACGGTGCGCGACGTTCCAGGCCGTTCTATCGCCGTCGATATCGCGATCGACGACGTGCGCGCCGAGAAATTTGATGCGCTATTGTTGCCCGGCGGCGTCAGCAATCCGGATCATCTACGCACCAATGACCGCGCTATTTCGATCATTCGAGATTTTGCCAGACGTGGCAAACCCGTTGCCGCCATTTGCCACGGACCATGGCTGCTGGTGGAAGCGGACCTGCTTCGAGGGCGGCGGGCGACCTGCTGGCCATCAATCCGAACGGACCTGCGCAATGCGGGCGCTATACTGGAAGATGAAGCGGCAGTGGCCGACGGCAATATCATCACGAGCCGAATGCCGGATGACGTTCCGGCTTTCACCGCCGCCTTGATATCCGCAGTTGAGGCGTGCGCCTAAACGAGACGTCAACCATTTGCCGCTAAACGCGGCGTCATGGCACATGTTGCGAAGAGACATTTTGTTGATCGGGCGACCGAAATTGTGGGTTCGCTGATCTTTGCCGCCGCAATCGCCTGGGCGGCGATGCATCTTTGGAGTGTTGCGGTCGCGGCGATAGTTGGTGTTACCGGCCTCGGGGGAGCATTTTGGCTGCTGACCGCGACTGATCGCAGCCCAACCCCGCGGCAATTCTTCCCCAGCGACCTGATGTTTGACGACGACGGTGCAACGGAGGACGCAGCTGAAGACGATATCTTGATACTGGACGACGCCTTGGTGCAATCGCCCAATTCCCGCGTCGTCCGGCTTTTCTCCGCAGAAGCCAGTAATCCAGCAGCACTCGTTGCCCGCATCGAGGATTATCTCGAGCGGGACCCTCACCGTCGCAGTCGGGGGCAGGAGGGGCGCAGGGACGAGCCGGTCCCCGATGCGTCGGCCGCGCTGCATGCCGCACTGGCCAACATTCGCGCCTCTCTGCGCTGATCCCCTAGTCGACCAGTGTCAGTGCTTCGAGGTTGAGGGTGACCGATCCATCGGCGTCTTGCATTGGCTCGTGGCGCAAGGCGATATCGGCAACCAATTGTCCGGGAATGGTAAATTCAGCATCGGTCAGATTGTCACAAATTCGACGGGCCGCGGTCATCGCGTCGGGGCCGATGAGCCGTAGGATTAGTTCGTGGCGTTCCCCGACAAATGTAAGAGATTGCCAATCAATTGATTGGAAATGACTTAGAATTATCTCGGATCGAGGCCGCCCCGAACGCGCGATGAGCGCCCGCAATAGGCCAGAGGCGGCGCCCGAAAGGGCAAGCTTCATCATTGCATCGCCTCCATATAACTGGCGACGCGGAGCACGGTGGCGGGGCGGGGCTCCCGACCATTGCGCAAGTCGAATACAAAGCGCGGATCGCCGACGGCATCGCGGCCGAAGCGGGCCGGCGCCGTGTCGGTGAGTTTTAGATAGTTTTCAATTTTTCGCAGCAAATGCACAGGAGCCATCCCCTAGATTGTTGCGATTCGGCCCACTGTTTGTTCCAAGCGATTTCCTACTTGTCTAGGAAATTTCCTAGGGATATATGGTGAACAGAATGGCCGATCCCAGAACGACATTGGAAGAGCTTTGCGCCAGAAGGGGGGAGAACTTTGCCGCCCTGTCGCGCATGATTGGGCGTAATCCCGCCTATATTCAGCAATTTATTCGAAAGGGAACCCCGCGGGAACTGCCGGAGCGGGAGCGCCGGCTGCTGGCCCGCTATTTCGATATTCCCGACGCGACGCTCGGCGGTCCTGGTGAGGGCGGCGGTACAGATTTTGGCGATCTTGTTCCCGTTCGCCGCGTTGATGTCTTTGCCTCCGCCGGACCCGGTGCCTTGCCGGGAGACGAGCGCCGGAAACCATATTTCGGCTTTGATGCTCAATGGCTCCGACGGGTGACATCATCAACGCCGGATCAGCTTGAACTGATTCGGGTGGAGGGGGATTCGATGGCGCCGACTCTGTCGGCAGGGGACGACATTTTGGTTGATCTCGGTGATTGTGGACCCCGATTGCGCGACGGCATCTATGTTTTGCGGGTCGATGGCAGCTTGTTGGTCAAGCGATTGGCGCTGCATCCTGTCGGGCGAAGGGTGACGGTGCAATCAGACAATCCAGCCTATCCCGATATTCCCGATTGCGGCCTCGATGAAATTGAATGCATTGGCCGCGTAATTTGGGCGGGGCGGCGGATCGCCTAGCGCCGCGACCGATCAATCAGCCATACCACAATTGCGACGGCAATGCCGACCGCTGTGCCGCCAATGATGTAGGCGGACAGATTGTGGTTGATGACGCCCAGAATCATGCCGGCAAGCACGCCCAGGAAGATGAAAACGCCGCCCGCGGCGGTATTGCGGCTTTTGGTCATGGCCAAGGCGCTTGGCAGATCAGCAAGGGCAGCGCCAGCCCCGATGTGCCGGGACCATATGGTTGACGAACTGTTGACCCTGTTCTTGGTGGCATCCGGTAAGACCACGCCGCTATCGCTCATGTCATGAACTTCCCATTCATTTCCGGCCGCCGCGCGGTCGATGATGCCGCGGCGCTGATCGCGGATTTTGGCAACGATGCGGAGCGCGAGGCCGCCGCCCGCGCCGAACAATCCCGCAGTGCCGAAAATGTCCGTCGCTATTGCCATTGGCGCGGGGTCGAACGGCTGGTTGCGTCGCTAAATTGCCCTGAGCCCGTCGGCAGCGTCCATTAATCGCGTAAAAACCACCAGTCGCAGGCAAGTTCGCCCAGTCTGAGGCTGGCCAAGCGAGTTTCTGCTGCTACGCTCCTTGCTATGGGTGAGGATCGTGTCCGTTTGAGGGTCCAAGTGCGCGTTGCTGCGGGTGTTGCTCTTCTTGCGTTGATCACGGCACCGTCGCATGCGCAGCAATCCGATCCGACGGAACTTGATCCCACGGCTCCGCTAGACCCAATGCCTGACCTGGGCGTCGAATGGCCCGACATGAATCAACCTGATCCCGCGCCCCCGCCAATGGAACAGGGCGTCGACGCAGATGCGGCCAAGGATGCGGTAGAAGAAGCCGCCCAAACCGTTGCCGACGCGGCAGCGGTTCGCAATTACCGCTGGCGGATCAGCGGAATCGATAAGATCGAGGCCAGTGACGAGATAATGGCCGGTTTTGATGAGCGGTCGACGCTTCGTGAGGAGCGCAAGGAAGCGGCCAATGCAGCGCAGATCGATCGTAGAGCCCGTGCCGACGCCGAGCTGCTTGTCGAACTGCTCCGCAGCGAAGGCTATTATGATGCTGCTGTGGACCCGCGCATCGGTATTGGCAGCGACCAAACGGTAGAGGTTGAGCTGGCAGCGCAGCCAGGTCAACGATATGCCTTTGCTAGTGTCGAATTGCCGGGACTGGATCAGGCGGCGGGCGACGAAGCGTCAAAGCTGCGCGATGCCTTTGCAGTCAAGGCTGGCGACCCCGTGGTTGCCCAAAAGGTCATTGATGCCGGCGTGGCACTTCAGGTCGCACTCGGTGAACAAGGGTTCGCAACTGCCAAGGTTGGTGAACAGGACATCGTCGTCGATCATGAGACTAAGGACGCCCGGCTGGTCTTGCCGGTCACGCCGGGTCCGATTGCAAAGTTCGGGGAGATCAGCGTTAGCGGGCAGCCGCCATTTTCGTCCAAGCATCTGGGGGTGATCGCGCGGTTCGAACCCGGTGACCGCTATCAGCGGGACGAGGTTGATGATCTTCGCCGCGCGCTCGTCGCGACGGGACTGGTCAGCACCGTCGAGGTTCAGCAGGTTCCGCGCGACAATGGCGAAATTATCGATCTGGCCGTGAAGCTGACACCCGCGCCGATGCGAACGATTGCCGGGGAGCTCGGCTATGGCACCGGCGAGGGTTTCCGGGCCGAAGCAAGTTGGCAGCACCGAAATTTTTTCAATCCGGAAGGCGCGCTAACCGTTCGCGGTGTTATCGGAACTCAGGAGCAGGGCGCGGCTGTGACGCTGCGCCGCAGCAATTGGTTACGCCGCGACCAGGTGCTGAATGCGCAGGCATTGGCCAGCAACGTCAAACGCGATGCCTATGAGGCGAAGACCTTGTCGCTGTCGGGCGGTTTTGAACGGCAAAGCAATTTCATCTGGCAAAAGAAATGGACGTGGAGCGTCGGCGCCGAGCTTGTAGCGACCGACGAACGCGATACGATTGAGGCGACGGGTGAGCCGCGCCGCAGAACCTATTTCATCGCGGCATTGCCGACGAGCCTTGGGTATGACGGCACCGATGATCTTTTGGACCCGACGAAAGGCTTTCGCCTTAGCGGCCGGGTTAGTCCGGAAGTCAGCATCCGCGGCGGCGCATTCGGCTATGCCCGTACGCAGGTTGATGCGAGCGCCTATCACTCCGTAAGCGACCAAATTGTCGCCGCCGGCCGTATCCGGCTCGGATCGATCCTTGGCGCGCAGCGCGACGCAATCGCACCATCCCGGCGTTTCTATTCCGGTGGGGGCGGCTCCGTTCGTGGATATGGCTATCAAAGCCTTGGCCCACGCGATGTCGACGGCAATCCCATCGGCGGGAGGAGTCTTGCCGAGTTCAGCCTGGAGGCGCGCATTCGCCTGAAAAGTTTTGGCGGAAATTTTGGTGTAGTGCCGTTCATTGACGGGGGCACTCTGTCGACCGAGGCGGTCCCGGATTTCAAGAAATGGCAAATCGGGGTCGGCATCGGATTGCGATATTATAGTAGTTTCGGCCCAATTCGCATCGACCTAGGTACGCCTTTGAACCGACAGGAAGGCGACGGCCGTATCGCGGTTGTCGTTAGCCTGGGTCAGGCGTTCTGATGTCCGACGGGGGCGGCGAAACGGTTGTGATCCGGCGCCGGCCTAGCTGGCCGCGCCGGCTATTCAATGAACTCTTGGTCTTGTTCCTTGCGCTTTGCATCTTGGCTGCGGGATCATTGCTGCTGCTCGACACAGGGCCGGGTCATCGCTTCATCGCGGACCGGATCGCCAAAGTGGAAACAAAGTCCGGCCTGTCATTTCGTATCGCGCGGATCGAGGGGTCGATATACGGCGAAGCGCATCTTAAAGGTGTTTCGGTCAGCGACGCCCAAGGGGTCTTCCTGACCAGCCCGGAAATTCAACTCGACTGGGCGCCCGGCGCATGGCTGTACAATCAACTCAATATTGATCGGATTGAAGCCAAAGTCGTCCGGCTGGACCGGCTGCCCAAGCTCAAACCGTCGACGACCAAGGGGCCGATCCTGCCGGGCTTCGATATTCACATCGGCAAGTTGAAAATCGACCGGCTTGAATTGATGCGCGGTGTCACCGGGACGCCGCGTGTCGGGTCCGTCGAAGGCGAGGCCGAAATTCGCGCGGGCAGGGCAATGATTGGGCTCAACCTGGGCATTGAAAATGGCGACCGGCTGCGCGCCATGATTGACGCCGAACCAGACCAGAACCGATTTGATATTGATATTCGCGGCAACGCGCCCGCCGACGGATTATTGCCCACGCTGATCGGGCTGAAGCAACCGATGGATCTGGTCGTTCAGGGCGACGGTAGCTGGTCACGTTGGCGGGGCGGTGCGCTGGCGCATATCGGAGGTAAGGAAGCAGCGCGGCTCGCGCTTGGCGCCGATAGCGGCACCTACCGTCTGAAGGGCCGACTGGCGCCGTCGCTTTACCTCAAAGGCAAGGCGAAGCAGCTGACCGAACCGGCCATCAATGTGACCGGGCAGGGGACATTTCAGAACCGGGTGCTGGACGGCGAAATTGCGCTGGCCTCGTCATCGATCCGCGCGATAAGCCGCGGCGCCGTCGATTTTGGCCAGAACCAATATCGTCAGGTCCGGCTGGGCATCGACTTGCTGCGTCCATCTGCGCTTTTCCCGAACATGAGCGGCCAACAGGTCCGAATGGTTTGGACGTTGGATGGGGCGATGGACAAGGCGGATTACGCCTACCGTTTGACCAGTCCACATGTCGCCTTTGACGATACTGGGTTTGTGGACGTGCGCGCCGAAGGGCGCGGCAAGCTTTCGCCCTGGCCAATGCATGTACCCTTGCTGCTGAAAGCGCGGCAGATCACCGGACTTGGCGATGTAGCGGGCGGCATCCTTGCCAACATCAGCATTGAGGGGATGCTGGAACTGACACCCAAGGAGGTTCGCGGCGAAAAGCTTGTTCTCAAGAGCGACAAGCTTGATGGTACGGTCTCGCTTCTGATCGATCTGACCAATGGACGGTTCGACATTGTCCTGTCGGGCGGCCTCAAGCGATACCTGATCCCGGGTCTTGGGATTGTTGACGTGACTACAGACCTGAAGGTCGTGCCGGGCTCCGACGGCAAGGCGATGGTGGTGGGCAAGGCCGTGGCGCAGGTCCGTCGGCTCGATAATCGGTTTTTCGCATCGCTTACCGGCGGTTTGCCCCGTTTGACGACCGATCTTGCGCGCGGTGGGGACGGCATTTTGCGTCTTACCAACATGCAACTAACCTCGCCCAAACTGCGGCTTTCGGGCAATGGTATCCGGCGCAAGGATGGCACCTTCCTGATTGAAGCGCGCGGCACACAGGCGGATTACGGGCCGCTTCGGGTGCGCCTCGACGGTCCAATTGAGAGGCCAAAGGTCGAACTTCACCTCGACCGGCCGAACGAGGCGATGGGCATTCGCGACATGGCGTTGTTCCTGAGCCCCAACGCCAATGGATTTGCATTTCGGACAGAGGGGCAATCCAAGCTGGGTCCATTTAACGGCAACGGCAATATCGTCATGCCCAAGGGCGGTGCGACGGTGATCCAGATTGCCGAACTGCGGGTTGCCGGATCGACTGCGACAGGTGCACTGCGGTCGGACCCCGGCGGGTTCACCGGCAACCTGCAACTGGTTGGCGGCGGCCTCCAAGGCTCCCTTGCCTTTGCCCCGATCGGTGATGCGCAAAAGATTGAAGCGCATTTGACGGCCAATGGGTTCTCAATGCCGGGGCCGCCCGAAATGGCGATGCGTTCCGGGCGAATTGACGGGACGATCATCCTTGCCAAGGGCAATGTCACCATGGACGGCGTGATCGACGGTCGCGGCGTCAATTTCAGCGGCATGCAACTTGCGCGGTTGACCGCCAATGCCAAGCTAGTGAACGGAAGCGGACGGGTGAACGCGGCGCTGGCGGGTACACGCGGCAGCGCGTTCGACATGACACTCGCCGCCGATATTTCGCCAAATCGGATTAGTGTAACCGGACGCGGACAGCTTGATCGCAAGCCGTTGATCCTCGAAAGTCCGGCGGTTCTGACAGCGGTTGCCGGCGGATGGGAAATCGCGCCAACCCGGGTACGATTTGGCGGCGGCCTTGCGACACTTTCCGGCCGAACCGGCAACAATCCGGAACTGCAGGCCGACATTCAGTCGCTGCCGTTGCAACTACTCGACCTGGTCTGGCCAAACAGCCGTCTTGGCGGCATTGCAAACGGACGATTGGAATATCGCTGGGCCGGTCAGCCGTCGGGCAGCGCCAACTTGCGCATCCGCGGCCTCACCCGTGCCGGAATGGTGCTGGCGTCCAAGCCTATCGACGTCGGCCTGAATGCGCAGCTATCCGATGGCAAGGCCGCCCTGCGTGCGGTTGCCGTCAGCGATGGAAAAATCATCGGCCGTGCTCAGGGGCGCTTTGCTCCCATCGGCCGCGGCCCCATCGTCAGCGAATTGATGAATGCCCCGATGTTGCTGCAGTTGCGCTACGCCGGGGCGGCGGACACGCTGTGGCGCCTATCGGGAATTGAGGTATTTGATCTGTCCGGCCCGATATCGGTGGGTGCCGACATTGGCGGCCGCCTGGTCGATCCGCAAATTCGTGGGTCCGTCCGGGCGCAAGGCGCGCGGCTGGAAAGCGCAGTAACGGGCACGGTTGTTGAAAACCTGCAGGCAGATGGCCGGTTCGACGGCAATCGCCTCGGCTTTTCCTCGATCAGCGGCACGACGCCAGGCGGCGGCCGGGTCACGGGCAGCGGCATGATCGATTTTTCGGGCGGCGGCGTTGGTCTCAACTTGAACTTCAACGCCACGAAAGCACGGTTGCTTGGTCGTGACGATATAGCCGCCGATGTGACGGGGCCAATTTCCATCCGGTCAACCAGCGCGGATGGCGGGGTCATCAGTGGAAAGCTGCATCTGGACAGCGGCCGGTTTACGCTCGGTCAGGCAAGTGCGGCTGCTTCTGTGCCGCAACTCGCGGTGCGAGAGGTTGGGTTGCCCGACGACGGCATCATCGAACCGCAGCAATTGAAACCCTGGCGATTGGATTTCGATGTCGAGGGTGGACCGCTCAACGTTCGCGGGCTGGGCATCGACAGCCGCTGGTCAACCAATCTGAAGGTTGGGGGAACGGCCGACGCGCCGCGCCTGACTGGCCGCGCTGACCTCATCCGCGGCGATTATGATTTTGCCGGGCGCACCTTCAAATTGTCGCACGGTGTCATCCGTTTCCGGGGCGAAAGCCCGCCCGACCCGCAGCTCGACATTCGGGCCGAAGCGCAGGTGCAGGGTCTGGACGCGACCGTCGTGGTGGAGGGCACCGGGCTGCATCCTGAAATCCGCTTCACGTCAGTTCCGCAGCTCCCACAGGATGAATTGCTATCCCGCATATTGTTCGGGACATCGATTACCAACCTGTCCGCGCCGGAGGCATTGCAGCTCGCCGCTGCCGTCGCCGCACTGAACAGCGGGTCGGGTAGTCTTGACCCGATTAACGCGGTGCGGCGGGCCATCGGCCTCGACCGGCTCCGCGTCATTCCCGCCGACATTGCGACGGGTCAGAAGACCGCCATCTCCGCCGGAAAATATCTCGGCAAGAAGATTTATGTGGAGGTCATCACGGACGGGCAGGGTTATTCCGCCACGCGGATCGAATATCAGGTCACCAAATGGCTATCGATCCTGTCGTCGGTGTCGACGATTGGGCGAACCAGCGCCAACGTCCGCATATCGAAAGATTATTGAGGCAATGAACGCAAAGGGGGCAACGGGCCGCCGGCTCACCAACATCGTCGGCGGATCGGCGGGCAATCTGGTCGAATGGTTTGACTGGTATGTTTACGCGGCCTTCTCGCTCTATTTTGCGCCGGTATTTTTCCCAAAAGGCGATAGCACCGCGGAATTGATGTCGACGGCGCTCGTTTTTGCCATTGGCTTCGTAATGCGGCCCGTTGGTGCCTGGGTGATGGGGGTTTACGCCGATCATAGGGGGCGCAAGGCAGGGCTAAGCCTGTCGGTGACAATGATGTGCCTTGGTTCGTTGGCGATTGCCCTGGCGCCAACCTTTGAGCAGGCCGGCTATTGGGCCCCGACTGTCCTGATCCTTGCACGTATGCTGCAAGGGTTAAGTCTGGGCGGGGAATATGGATCAAGCGCCACGTATCTGAGTGAAGTCGCGGGCAGGGAGCGGCGCGGTTTCTGGTCCAGTTTTCAATATGTCACGCTGATCGCCGGGCAATTGCTGGCGCTTGCGCTGCTGTTAGTGCTGCAGGGCCAGCTGGGCGAAGAGGGGATGGAGCGCATCGGTTGGCGCATTGCTTTTGGCGTGGGCGCGGTACTTGCTCTTGTCGTTTTTGTAATCCGGCGGCGACTGACCGAAACAGCGCAGTTCAAGGCGGTCAAGGCACAGGGCGACGACCGCAAACGTTCGGGCGGTATCGCTCTGTTTCGTGACCATCCGAAAGAGGCGCTACTGGTTATGGCGCTGACGGCGGGCGGGACGCTCGCCTTCTATGCCTACACAACCTACATGCAGAAATATCTGGCCAATACAGTCGGTTTCGACAGGGAAACCGCGTCACGGATCATGACCGGCGCGCTGTTCATATTCATGTTGATGCAGCCCGCGGCGGGGGCGCTCAGCGACCGCGTGGGCCGGAAGCCGTTGATGGTCGGTTTTGGCATTTGCGGCGTTTTATTCACCTGGCCAATTTTTACGTCGCTGGAAACGGCCACTGACCCCATGACCGCGCTGGCGCTTGTGCTCGCCGCGCTCATCATCGTTACGGGCTATACGTCGATCAATGCCGTCGTGAAGGCGGAGCTTTTTCCGGGTCATATCCGCGCGCTCGGCGTCGCGCTGCCCTACGCCATTGCCAACACCATTTTCGGCGGGACGGCGGAATATGTCGCGTTATGGTTGAAGAACATCGGCCATGAACGATGGTTCTATATTTATGTGTCGGTGGTGATCGGCCTCAGCCTCATCACCTACGTGACAATGCGCGATACGAAGCGGGCCAGCCTGATTGACCCCGAAGAGGATTAACGACCGAGGAACGCCCCAAGATCTTCGCGGAGGTCTTCGAGGGATCGTCTGTTCCAATGTTCAGACCAAGGGCTTGCCTTGGTGCTGTCCCGGCGGAGATAGCTGGGCTGGGTCCAGCGTTGCGGCGTGACCGTCGCCCGCGCCCGCGCAAGGTTGGTCAGATCAAACGGTGATACAAAGGCGAAGCCGAATTGGTCGCCGCGGGCCCACACCACGCGCGCGAAATGCTGTCCGGCGTCGCCCATGTCGAGCATGACTTCGGTGCCAATCGGAAAATAGGTTGAGCTTTCGACCATGGCGCCCGTTTCCGAGATGTTGCGAATGCGCACTCGCTCGATGCTGTGGTCATACGGAACGTCAGCCATCCAGATTAGCGGGTGGCGACGCTGGCTGCGCTGCGCCTCGGTTTCCTCTTCGACGGCGGGGGCGTCGACCGTGCCAAAATCCGCCGGCGCGTCTTGATCGACAAGATCGGGAAAGCTGCGGCGGACAACTTCGAAGAGCAGCTTGTCACGCGTACGACTATCGCAATGAAGCTGGGTTTCGTGGGCAAATTCCAGTCCGATCCGGTCGCGGCGAAGCCACCGAACGGCACATTCGATGGAAGCGCCGTCGCTGTCGCCCAGGACGAGATGTAGCTTGTCCCACATCCGGGGCTCAAAATCGCCCCTAATCATGGCGCCGCCGCCGGACAGGTTGATCAGGTCGACCGCATATTCCGCATCATTATAGCGGACCGTTGCCTTTTCTTCCTGCAGCCGGTGACGATCATTCCAGCGGTGATCGTGAACACGGGCTTCATCCCGCGTGACGGGGATCGACGTCAAGTCATCGGCAACCGATGCGCGCGCTGATTTGTCTTGCAGCATCTGATCGGGCTTGCCTGGCGTTTTGCCGGCGAGAATGGCGGCGCGGAACTGGTTGGTCACACAAATTTCCCCCGTGTAATGAGCCGGTAGCGCCGATCAGTCGAACGCCGTTCCACTGACTTGTCGGCGGGTTGCAGTGTCCAACATCGGCCGGCGGCGAATGCCAGACCGGGGCACAATTCTTGCCACGGACGGAAGTGTCCGCGCGAAAGTTGGATCGAATATCATTTCACAACGCATCGCGGGCATTCATGCGCCCGCAGGGGTTGCCAAATGGTTGACGAACTATCGTTGAAATGAAGAAGGACGCCCCGAACCAGGGCGTCCCTCCATCAAGCCTGCTCGTGTCGCGTAGAAGGCAGGCCGCTTGCGATAATAACGCAATTACCAGGAATAATACATGTCATATTCAACGGGCGAAGGCGTGGTTTCCCAGCGCATGACTTCGTCCCATTTCAGTTCGATATAGGCGTCGATCTGATCATCGGTGAAGACATCGCCCTTCGTCAGGAAGTCGCGGTCGTTTGCCAAGGCGTTGAGTGCCTCACGCAGCGAACCGCAGACGGTCGGCACCGCGACGAGCTCGGCGGGCGGCAGATCGTAGAGATTCTTGTCCATCGCATCGCCCGGGTGAATGCGGTTTTGGATACCGTCGAGGCCCGCCATCAGCAGCGCCGCATAGGCGAGGTAGGGGTTGGCCATCGCGTCCGGGAAGCGGAATTCCACGCGCTTCGCATTTTCACCCGCGCCGTACGGGATCCGGCAGGAGGCGGAGCGGTTGCGGCTCGAGTAAGCCAGCAGCACCGGCGCTTCGAAGCCCGGAACCAGCCGCTTGTAGCTGTTGGTCGTCGGGTTGGTGAAGGCGTTGAGCGCGCGGGCATGTTTGATGACGCCGCCGATAAAATACAGCGCGGTTTCCGACAGGCCGGCATAGCCATTTCCCGCGAACAACGGCTTGCCGCCTTTCCAGATCGACATGTGGGTGTGCATCCCGCTGCCATTATCCTGCGCGATCGGCTTGGGCATGAAGGTCGCGGTCTTGCCATATGCCTGGGCGACCATGTGCACGACATATTTGTAGACCTGCATGCGGTCGGCCGTTTCGACCAGCGTGCCATAGGTGAGGCCAAGCTCGTGCTGCGCGGCAGCGACTTCGTGGTGGTGCTTGTCGCAGGGCAGGCCCATTTCGATCATGGTCGACACCATTTCGCCGCGGATGTCGACGGCGCTGTCCACCGGCGCGACCGGGAAATAGCCGCCCTTGGCGCGCGGCCGGTGAGCAAGGTTTCCGCCTTCATATTCGCGAGATGAGTTACCGGGTAATTCGATGTCATCAATTTTGAAGAAGCTAGTGGAATAGCCGTCTTCGAAACGGACATCGTCGAACATGAAGAATTCGGCTTCCGGCCCGACGTAGATGGTGTCGCCAATGCCGGTCGCCTTCAGATATGCTTCGGCGCGGGTTGCAGTCGATCGCGGGTCGCGGGCGTAAAGCTCTCCGGTCGACGGCTCGACGACGTTGCACACCAGGATCAGCATGGGCGTGGCCGAAAACGGGTCGACATAGGTCGCATCGAGGTCCGGCATCAGGATCATGTCGGATTCATTGATCGCCTTCCACCCGCCGATGGACGAACCGTCGAACATGAAGCCGTCGGTCAACATATCCTCGTCGATGACAGAGGCGACCATGGTGAGGTGCTGCCACTTGCCCTTCGGGTCAGTGAACCGCAGATCGACGAACTCAATCTCATTTTCCTCGATCATATTAAGGACGTTGGACGCGGTCGTGACCATGATTTCATGCTCCAAATGTCTAAAGAATCACCCGGGGCGCCAGCGCCACAGATTGTTGGGGCTGGAGATTCCAGAAGCGGGCGACGGAGTCACTGGCGCGGTGAAGATTTCACCGGGCTGGGGTTCGAACGAGGATGAACCGATCCAATGATTCTTCGTCATTCGCGCGATATTGAGAGTTGTAAAAACGGAAAGGGGCCTTGCCACACATGTATCGGTCTAGCTTCAAAAGACCCGCCGCTGCGCTTGCACCAGCATCCTGAGCAACATTGCCACCGGTCTTGGTACGCCAACCTTGCCTTCGAGCCATAGGCTCACCGCTGATCGGCTGACGCCGATCGCCTGAGCGAGATCTGACTGGGTCTTGTAACCGAGCGCGCGCATGTGGCGACGCAGCTCGTCCGGTGACATGCTTGCCTTCAGGTTGGGATCGTCTTCAGACGCCATGGGCAGGCTTCCTAGCCGATTGCTGCTGCAACGCGAAGTTGCCGCTGGCGAAAAAATTTCGCAAAATGGCGGGCAGGAGCGACCCATGAAATTCCCAGCACATCTTTTCGACGAGCCCAGCTTCAACCCCAACACGCTCGAGATGCTCGGGCCGCTCAAGGGACTGGCTGGACGGTGGGAAGGCGCGATCAGCAAAGATGTGAAGCCAACCGCAGACGGCGCAAAGCCTCAGGAATATGTCGAGCATCTCGATATTCAGCCGATTGATGCCCAAACCAACGGCCCGCAGTTGCTTTATGGTCTTCGCTACCACGCCCATATGGTGAAGCCAGACCAGACCAAAACCTATCATGATCAGGTGGGCTATTGGTTATGGGAGCCCGCGACCGGAAACATCTATTTCACGCTGGCGATTCCGCGAGCGCAGACGTTGCTGGCGTTCGGCAATGCCGCCGCTGATGCAACGAGCTTTACCGTCAGCGCAACACGCGGAACGACTGAGAATGGAATTTGCTCGCCGCCTTTTTTGGAGGAGAATTTTCGGACCGACGATTTTTCCATGACGGTAACGATCGAAGACGGGAACCACTGGAGTTACGCGGAAACCACGACCCTCATGATCAAGGGCGTGGCCGAGCCGTTTGAACATACCGACCGCAACCGCCTTCACCGTATTGCCGCACCCATCCGCAATCCCTTGGCGGGTGGGGAGAGTTTGTAAACGCCTAGATCGCGTCCTGGCCGCGGTCGCCGGTGCGAATTCGAATGGCCTGTTCGACCTCGAGCACAAAGATCTTGCCGTCGCCGATGCGGCCGGTCCGCGCGGCATTTTCGATGGCCTCGACCGTGCGATCGGCAAGGCCGTCCTCGACCACAACTTCGATTTTCACCTTGGGCAGGAAGTCGACGACATATTCGGCGCCGCGATAAAGTTCGGTATGACCTTTCTGCCGACCAAAGCCTTTCACTTCGGTCACGGTGATGCCTGACACGCCAACCTCGTGAAGCGCATCTTTCACATCGTCCAGTTTGAACGGCTTGATGATGGCTTCGATTTTCTTCACGTCGCACACCCCATACTGCTTGAGTCCGACAATATTACGCACAGGTTGCCGCGCTTCGCCACCATTTGATATTGCGCTGCGGCGGGATGTGCATATCTGTCAAACCTCTGCCGCAATTCGACGCCAGTGCGAGGACTATGAAGAAAGCCATCATCCTGTCGGCGGGTCAGGGCTCGCGCCTTGGTCATTTAACCGATGACCGGCCCAAATGCCTGATCGAGTTCAACGGCCGAACGCTGCTGGATCGCCAGCTGGACGCGCTTGCGGCCAATAGAGTCGACGAAGCGGTAGTCGTTACCGGTTTTCGCGATGATCAGATCGAAGCGGCGCTCAAACGGCGCGGTGATATGGGGCCGAAGGTTCGAACGGTGTTCAATCCGTTTTACAAGGTGGCCGACAATCTCGGTTCGCTTTACATCGCGCGCGATGAGATCGCCGGTGACACGCTGATATGGAATGGCGATACATTGGTCAGCGACGTGTTAATGGCCAAAGTCGTCGGCAATTCTGACCGCGACGGCATCTGCGTCACCATTGATCGCAAGGATAGCTACGACGATGACGATATGAAGGTCATCGCGGACGATGATGGCCGCCTGCGCGCGATCGGGAAACGGATTGCCGAGGGCGTGAATGCCGAATCGATCGGTCTGCTGGCGTTTCGCAATGGCGGTGCCGAGCGCTTCCGCGATGCGATCGAGCGGGCGATGCGAACCAAGGAAGGCACGACCATCTGGTACCTGCGCGTCATCCATCACCTCGCCCAGAACAGCGATGTCTGGACGCTTGACATCAATGGTGAAGAATGGGGCGAGGTCGATTTCCCCGATGATGTCGAAAACGCCCAAGCCCTGACCGCGCGATGGGACGCGGCGAAATAGCCCGCTGCCGCTTAGTAAGGCGGCTTGTCCAGACCCTTCGGGCTCTTGGTGAAAATCTCGTGACCCGTTTCGGTGATGCCGATCGAATGTTCGAACTGAGCCGATAGCGATTTGTCGCGGGTCACCGCCGTCCAACCATCACTGAGCAGCTTCACATCGGCGCGGCCAATGTTGATCATTGGCTCAACGGTGAAAAACATGCCGGGCTTCAGCTCCGGACCGGTTCCGGCGCGTCCAGCGTGCACAACCTCCGGGCTGTCATGGAACAGGCGGCCGAGACCATGGCCGCAGAAGTCGCGGACGATGCCATAGCGGTGTTTTTCGGCGTGGGTCTGGATAGCGTTGCTGATGTCGCCCAGCCGGTTACCGGGCTTGGCCTGCTCAAGGCCCAACATCAGGCATTCATAGGTGACATCGACCAGCTTCCTCGCCTTGATGCTAACGTCGCCGACCAGATACATACGGCTGGTATCGCCGTGCCACCCGTCCAGAATCGGCGTGACGTCAATGTTGACGATGTCACCGTCTTTCAGGACCTTGTCGCCGGGGATGCCGTGGCACACCACATGGTTGATCGAGGTGCAGCAGCTCTTGGTAAAGCCGCGGTAGCCAAGGGTCGCCGGTACGCCCCCGGCTTCCACAGTCATCCGATAGACAATGGCATCCAGCTCGCCCGTGGTCACACCCGGAACGACATGGGGTGCCAGCGCATCGAGAATTGATGCGGTCAGCTGCCCGGCCTTGCGCATCCCTTCGAAGCCCTGGGCATCGTGGAGCTTGATGACATGGCTGCGCGGTTCGGCCCGGTCTTCGGGTCCAACATGGATATATTCGGTCATGTCCTGCGATATAGGGTGTCTGGAGCGTTAGCGCAAAACCGTAGAGGCATCGACGACATCGACGTCGGCCATCTGGCCCATGAACGCGTCATACCAGGGTTTGTGACTGGCCCCGACAATGTTGAGAACGCGGGTCCCGGGATGTGCCGCAAAGGCATCGCGGATATTGGCGGCCATCCGCAGATTCCGGGTTTCCCACCAGCCCATATATTGTCGCCCCGGCGTACCGGGCCATTTTTGGGCGAGAGCGCCGCCGAAATCGGCCCGAATTTGTCGATCTTGACCACCCCGCGAATTGGCGTGCCGATACCAGGCGAGAACCGATGCAGCGTCCTTCATCGCCGCCTTTTGGCGCGCCCATTCTGCCGCGACGGGTAGTTTATGATATTCTTCAAACCGCGTCATTTGCGCCTTGTCGAACTCAGGTGTCGTTGGTGCATCGGCGCTATGATCGTCGACGGGAAAGACCCGTTCCAAGCCAAGCCGGGCGGCTAGTGTAGCAGCGACATCGTAATTTTCATTCGACTTGCCCGAGGTGCGCTGAAGGATCTTCAGAATATTAGCGTCAATTCCGTCGCCTTCGCGGCGTTCCGTTGGCAGGAGGCGAAGCCATTGCACCTGTGCCGAAGATCGGTCGCCGGCCGCGACGAACAGCATGGCCAGCCTACGGCGCTGCGCGGCCGTCGGGACGGCGGGCCAATTGGCGAGCGTCTTGCGGATTTCCGCGTTTGCTAACGCGGTCGAAAATCCTGTCGATTTTTCAATTTCAGTCAAATCCCAGCAATAGCCTTCAAAAGCGTCAGCGTATCGATCAGGATTGGCCTTCATCATCGCACATTGTTCGCCCGACACGCTCTCCACCGTGATGACCTGCGGATGATATGCCGCAAGTTTGGTCAGCAAGGGTTCGAGCCACGTCGCGTCGAATTTCTCAAGCTCGCTCATGTGAAAGGTGCCTAGCGTCATCACCCTCGTCTTTGACCCGGCGATGGGCGGGTTGGGGCCTAGCGGTGATTGGGCGTGGCCGCTTCCCGCGACCAATATCAGGGCGGCGGCCAAAGCTTTCATGCGGTGCGTCTCCTACTGTATTGCTGTAATAATACGGCAGGCAAGAAAAATGCAAGCATGGCATTTGCAGCCTACGCCAACAGGGCTAGGGTTGCGCATCACGTCACGAGTGAAGGGATCGCAAAAGCGCCATGGCCAAGGTCTGGACCGCAGCACTGCTGGTGATTGGCGATGAGATCCTGTCTGGTCGCACCCAGGATAAGAACATCGCGCAGATTGCGACCTGGCTGAACGTCCAGGGCATTCGCCTGCGTGAGGTCCGCGTGGTGCCTGATGTTGAGGACCGGATTATCGAGGCGCTGAATGCACTGCGGACCACCTATGATTATTGCTTCACCACAGGCGGGATCGGGCCGACACATGACGATATTACGGTTGATGCCGCGGCAAAGGCACTGGGCGTTCCCGTGGTTATTCATCCCGACGCACGCACGATTTTGGAGCGGTATTACACCGACAAGGGCGGGCTGAACGAGGGGCGACTTCGTATGGCCAGGGTTCCGGACGGCGCCGATCTCATTCCCAATCACAAGTCGGGGGCACCTGGCATTCAAATCGGCAATCTCTTTCTGATGGCGGGTGTTCCGCACATCACGGCGGGAATGCTAGATGCGCTGACGGGCTCATTGGAGGGTGGACGCCCGCTCGTGAGTGTCACGGTTGGCGCCTATGCGCCGGAAAGCGAGGTTGCGGCGTTGCTCGGGCAAACGGAGCGCGCGCATGATGGCATCGCAATCGGCAGCTATCCCTTTTACCGCGAGGGGCGGATCGGGGCGAATTTCGTCATCCGGTCCGAAGATCCGGACCTCGCGCGGACGGTCGCGGCGGAATTGGGCGACGGGTTGCGCGCCAGCGGCTATGACCCGGTCGATGGCGGAATCTGATTGTGCGACTTAGAGAGCGAAATTCGCTACAGCGCCTCATGCGACTGCCCGGGAGACAGAGACGTTACGGGGACGAGTTGGTCACCGGTGTAGGTGAATAACAGGTCTGAGCCATGATCGGCGTCTATCTGTGCGATGCCAGACAGGGCCAGGCATTCACCCGCCGTGAACGATAGACCGTCAGCGGTGCCGCCGCCCGCAATTGGGATTAACCAGCCCGTCTGGCCTTCGGTGAGCGAAACCTGTTTGATGCCCGACGGCCAGCGTTCGACGGTAAATTTGGGGCCTTGCACCAGAATTGTGCGACCGGCCTCAATCTGATCTGGCGTTGCGCGTCGGACAAATGGACGCGGATCGGCAACGGCAATGGCCTCTTCCAGATGCAATTCCCGAGGACGACCATAGTCATACAAGCGGTAGGTGGTATCACTGTTCTGCTGGATTTCGATCAGCGTTAGCCCGGCGCCAATGGCGTGGATCGTGCCCGCTGCGGAATAATAAACATCCCCCGGCCTGACGGGCTTCCAATCCACCATTGTCTCTATCGATCCGTCGAGCGCCGCCGCGCGCAGCCGCTCGGAATCTACTTGCTTCCGAGTGCCCATGGCGATCGTTGAATCTGCGTCTGCGGCGAGGACTAACCAGCATTCGTCCTTTCCTCGCGGCAGGCCGCGCGCATGCGCCTGAACATCGTCGGGATGGACCTGAATTGATAGTTTTTCGCTGGTGAACAGATATTTTATAAGAAGTTCTGGCGCGGTATCTCCAGGCGCGTTGAACCAGATTTCACCGACCGGCCCTTCGCAGGGTTCGGGATCATGGAATCCGGGCCAGAGCTGCCGCCGACCCCACGGCTTTTCAACGCGGTGGATAGCAAGACGCTTGGCAGTCATATCAACAGCTTTTCTCGACACGGTCGATGCCACACGCGTTCAACATATTGGGCTGATGCCAGAGCGAACGGCGGCCTTGATCGTCTGGGCCTTTCGCTTGTTGGTTATGAGATCCCATGCCTTTCGCCCGCGCTTCTATCCGTCCGCCAGTATTGGCAGGGTTACGAATATGTAGCCTGAATCTGACGTTCGACGACCCTTATTTCGTCAATAATCATGGAGCGGGTGAAGGGAATCGAACCCTCGTCGTAAGCTTGGGAAGCTTCTGCTCTACCATTGAGCTACACCCGCTTTAGGCGCGCCGCGAGCGGTGCCACGAGCCCTGCGCATCGTCAAGCGCCCAAAAGAAAACGGCGCCGCCCGAAGGCGACGCCGTCATCATGATCATTCAAGCGAAGGCTTAGAAGCCGACGTTGACGGTCAGGCTGACCGTGCGCGGCGCGCCGATCTGAACAAAGCCAGCATTGCTGTAGACGCCGTTCGAGCCGACACCCTGATTCAGGTTGCCGCCGAAGCCGCCGACATACAATTTGTTGAACAGGTTGTAGACGTTCAGCTGCACATAGGTCTTGTCCAGCTGGCGGTCGAAGTAGCCCATGTTCAGGCGCGCATCGAGGTTGACGAGCCAGTAGGCAGGAACCTTCGAATTATAGATAACCGTCGGAGCATTGGCGCCGCCGAGGTTGTCCACGTCCCCGCTGAAGGTGGCGGTGTTGGTATCATAAACATACCGCGGGCCGGTACGCTTTGCGGTTACGCCCAGGTCGATCGGGCCAAGGGTTGCGACGCCTGACGCACCGTAGGTGTACTTCGGCGAACCCGACTCTTGCTTGCCGGCCGTGAAGGCGCAGTTGCGCAGAGCCGCGATCTTTTCCGCAGTCGTGCTGGTCGGTGCATTGTCGCAGTCGAAGCCAGTGCCGCCGCCGATTTGAACGTTGTCCTTGATCTTGGACTTGTTCCACGAACCGAAGGCGTAGACCGTGAATTCCTTTGCCGGCGTGTAGGCAATGGAGCCGTCAACACCATATTTGTCGACGCGGCCGAGGTTACGATACACCGAGCGGTCCAGTTCAGGATCGTAGGCCGATGCCAGGCGATCATTGAACTTGGTGAACCAACCCGCCAGCTGTGCCTGGATCTTCGAGCTGCGATAACGAACGCCCGCATCGAAGGTGTCGGTGGTTTCAGGCTTCGGCTTCGCCTGCGCCGTATCGGCCGGGAAGTAGAAAGCATTGTAAAGATTGTCCGTGCTCGGCACCGACAGACCCTTAGAATAGCTTGCGAATGCCGAAATCTGGGGCGTGAAGTCATATACCAAACCAAGGTTCGGAAGCAGCTTGTTGTACTTCAGAACACGGTGCTGCGGGCCCTGAATCGTCGGGTTCGCTGCCGCATATTGCGCGTCCAGCGTTTCATTCTGGCCGAAGCAATCGACAAAGCCGCTGGCCGACGTGGTGAAGCAATAGTTTTCAAGATCACGCTTGAAGAACGGCAGGCGGACGCCGGCATTCACCGTCAGGTTGCCAAACTCACCGCGATATTCGCCAGCGATCTGGTTGAGGATCGCATAGGACTGGCGGTCGCGCTTTTGCATGACGACACCATTGGCATCTTCAATCGGATCATTGACCGGGAACACGTCGACCGGGTCGCCATTCAGCTTCAGATAGCCGAGCTGGCCAGTCTGACGGTGGTTGGAACGGTCGTAGGTATAGGTGGCGCGAACCGTGTTGGCGTCATCGATGTCCCAACGGAGACCGGCGATTACCGCGAAGCGGCGGGTGCGCGTCTGGCTCGGCGACAACAGCGTGACGCGGTCAAGCGTATCGCCGTCGCCGTTAAGGTCGCGGCCGAAGTAATAGGTGCCGCCAATGTAACCGGTCGCTGGCTTGCCACCAACCGTTGCAAAGCCTTCGCGGGCGTTGGCCGAAACCGACCCATCCGAACGAAGCGACGACGTTGTACCGCCGCCGTTGGCCTTGGTGTACTGAAAGCTCGGGTCAACCGTCAGAATGAGACCATCGCGAAGCGTGAAACGCGAATTACCGCGGATGTTAATGCTGTTCGAGGGGTTGGTACGACGGTCGAATTCCAGGCCGCAACCGTTCGGGAAGTCCGCGACACCCTTCTGCGGCGTGTCGACCTGGCACGGGTAATTGATGTCATATTTGCGGTCGTCACGCGACTGCGGGAAGCCCGACGGGACCGGAAGATCGTTGCGGAGCGCGACCGAACCGAAGAAGTTATTGCGATCCTGATTATAGCGGCCGGCGACCGAGATGAAATCGCCATTGTTGCCCAGCGGCTGATAGATTTTGGCGTTATATTGCTGACGGTTTAGCTTGCCGTAATTGTTGTACGGGTTGTCGTACTTCGACGTGCTGGCCGACACAAAGGCGCGGGTGCCGGATGAGGTCAGTTCACCGGTGTCGATCATGCCGAAGAAACGACGATAGTCGAACTGTCCCACCGACATGTTGAAACGACCGCCAAGCTTCTTGCCGGGGATACGCGTGCGTTGGTTGATGGTGCCGCCAACAGCCGAGGCGGTCGGCGAGTCAACGTCGGTCGAGCCGAGGTTGACGTTGACCTGTTCGATCAATTCCGGATCGATCGAGAAGTTCGAGTAGATGTTGTAGTTACCGCTGTCGTTCAGCTGGATACCATCAAGGGTGTAGCTGACGCGGGTCGAATCGAAGCCGCGAATCGACAGCGTGCCGCCGGAGTTGCCGTACGCGTCATTGTTCTGGAAGCTGACGCCCGGAACGACGTTGATGGTGTCGAGGACGTTCTGGCCCGGACCGCTGCGCGCGATCATTTCCTGGCTGACAACGGCTTTCGCCTTCGGTGCGTCGGGGACCTGGATGCCGCCCACGTCCTGCGTGCGCGTGCCGGTGACCACGATTTCCTTTTCGAAATCGACGGAGCCCGTCGATTGAGCGAATGCAGCCGTCGGCATGACGACAGCCGTCGAGCAGAGAAGAATGAGTTTTTTCACGATTTACCCCAGTGTTTGATGAAACCCGCAGATTGCCAGTTACACCGGGCGGCTAGGGACGGAATAAGACAAAAAGGTGACAGCCCTTTTGGGCCTCACCTTTTTCCGCAAACCGTTGCAGAAATCCCACTCAATCACGCCACCCCGCGCGACTCCGGCGGGCCGTTGAGCAGGTTTTGCCCTAATTAACAAGCGTGTGAATTAAGAAGCTTTCGAGTCGAGGCGGCGGCCAATTGCGACGGCGAGGTAGATTAGGGCCGGAACCAGGACGATCGAGAGCGTTACCTTGGCGAGCATTTGTCCCATCAGCAGTTCCTTGATGGGGAAGACGCCGTAGAAGGCGATGCTGACAAACAATAGCGTGTCGACAATTTGCGACAGCACACTCGCCACACCCGCGCGCAGCCACAACAGTGCACTCCCCTCACGCCCTTTCAGCCAGCTGAAGATTGTCACGTTAAGCAGGGTCGAAATCCCATAGGCGACAATGCCGCCGAGCCAGATGCGCGGCGTGCCCGACATCATCAAATTGAAGGCATTGAGGCGGTCCGGCTGCATTTCCGGTGACGCCGGTGCGGCCAGCACGAGCAGCGTGAGGAGAAGCGACGCGATGAGCGGCACAAAACCGATCACCACCAGCTTGTTGGCAGTTTCACGACCATGAAGTTCAGCAACCGCGCTCGACGTTACAACGAGGAGGAGGAAAGCGAAAATGCCCGCTTCAACGGCCAGCGGCCCCAACGCTACCTGCTTGTTACCGAGCACCCCGGCGATGCAGACCATCCCGCCATAGAAAATCGACATTGCGAACAGGGATGGCGAGATGGCGCGGGCTGGCGCGGCGTTAGTGTCGGTCATGGGGGCGAAGGCCTAACGGCTTTTGGGCGTCCCGCAAGCCCATTTCCGTTTGACCGGCATCGAGCGCATGGCTAGGCGGCCTACCGCCTTTTCCATTCCCCTCAGGACAGTATAGCAAGTAGCCGATGGTCGACGCGACGATAGACATTGTAGCCATGGGCGATGCCATCGTCGACGTCATCGCATCTTGCGATGACGCGTTCCTGATCGAACATGGCCTTCCGCGCGGTTCAATGCAGTTGCTGTCACCGGAGCAAGCTGACACGCTTTACGCCGCGATGGGGCAGGCGCGTGAAATGTCCGGCGGCAGCGCGGCAAACTCCATGGCCGGGATCGCTGCGATGGGCGGCCGCAGTGCCTTTATCGGCCAGATTGCGGACGATCAGTTCGGTGCCATCTTTGACCATGATATGAAGGCGCTGGGCGTGCGATTTGAAACGTCTGCCCTGACCGGCGGACCGCCGACCGGGCGCTGCCTGATCCTAGTCACGCCCGACGGCCAGCGCACCATGAACACGGCGCCAGGGGCGAGCCATGAGCTCAGCGTCGACGCGCTCGACCATGACATCATCCGATCCGCGTCAATCCTCTACCTTGAAGGCTATCTGTGGGGCCCGGAAAAACCGCGCGCTGCGATGGTGAAGGCGGTTGAGATTGCTCATGCCGCCGGGCGCCAGGTGGCGTTCACGCTAAGTGAAAGTGTGTGCATCGCCGGCCGCAAGGAAGGCTTTGCGATGATGATCGACAGCGGCGGCGTTGACCTATTGTTCGCTAATGAGGATGAGGTTTTGCAATTGACCGGCCGGACCGATCCCGCAGAGGCGCTGAAGGAGTTGAGCGCGAAGGTCGCGACGCTGGTTGTGACGCGCGGTCCAGACGGTGCCAGCGTAATTGAAAATGGACAGCATGTTTCCATTCCCGCCGCGCCGGTCGAGCAGGTGGTTGATACGACTGGTGCCGGCGATATGTTCGCCGCAGGGTTCCTCACAGCTCGCTGCAAAGGACATGGGTTGGAGCGTAGTTTGATGACCGGCGCGCTGGCAGCTGGTGAGATCATTCAACATTATGGTGCGCGCCCGATGGTTGATCTTAAGGCAAAGGTGCAATTGTGAGCGACCTCAAGCGACTTGCAGTCTATTGCGGCGCCAATGCGGGCGCGAATAGCGCCTACACTGACGCGGCTCGCGATCTGGTGCGCGAAATGGCGGCCCGCGGTATCGACCTGGTTTATGGCGGCGGCCGACTGGGATTGATGGGCATTATCGCCGACGAAATGCTAAACGCGGGCGGCAAAGTTTATGGGGTAATCCCCCAGGCGCTTGTGGATCAGGAAGTGGCCCACACTGGCCTGACCGAGCTCCGCACCGTTCATGGGATGCACGAACGCAAAGCGGCCTTCACCGATTTGTCGGATGGTTTCATCTGTCTTCCCGGCGGCATCGGCACCCTCGACGAACTATATGAAGCGTGGACATGGAACGCGCTTGGCTATCATGCCAAGCCGCTTTGCCTGCTCAATGTCGACGGTTTCTGGGACGGGCTGACGGATTTCATGGACCATGTCACTGACAGCGGATTTCTCAGCCCAGCCCGGCGCGCGCAATTGTTGGAGGCAGAGACTCCGGCGGAGGCACTCGACCTGCTGGACAGCGCCGCAAAAACTGCCACACAGGGAATGACCTGGTAACAGCCAGATTTGGGGTATTCGCCCGGGGAGGGGCGGCGTAACGCATGAACCACACGCTTCTTGGCCTTGCCGGCATTGCCGCGATCATGCTGATCGCCATTCTGTTTTCTTCCAACCGCAAGGCCATCCGCTTCCGCGTTGTTGGCGCAGCCTTCGCGCTGCAGGCGGTCATCGCCTTCCTCGTCCTGCGCACCAGTTGGGGCAGGGCCACGATCCAGTGGATGTCGGAAGGAGTGTCGGCGCTCCTCGGCTATGCGGGAAAGGGTACGGAGTTTCTGTTTGGACCGACCGACGCAAATCCGCTTGCCCATACCTTCGCGCTGGCCGCGCTTCCGGTCATCGTCTTCTTCGCTTCCCTGGTTGCGATCCTTTATTACCTTGGGATCATGCAGAAAGTGGTGAAGTGGGTCGGCGGCGCAATTGGCTGGGTCACTGGCATCTCAAAGGTCGAAAGCCTAGGCGCTGCGGCCAACATCTTCGTCGGCCAGTCCGAAAGCCCGCTGGTCGTGCGTCCCTATCTGGCGGCGCTGCCTAAAAGCCATCTCTTCACCTTGATGTGCGTCGGCATGGCGGGCGTCGCGGGCACAATCCTGGCGGCCTATGCAAGCATGCTGGGGCAGCAATATCTGCCCTATCTTCTCGCCGCTGCTTTCATGTCGGCGCCCGGCGGAATCTTCATGGCGAAGCTGATTATGCCCGACGATCCCACCGTGGACGCTGATGCGGCGGACCCGGAAGATCATGTTGAGGTCCATGGCTTCGAAGAGGGTGAACAGCCCGCGAACATCATCATGGCCGCCGGACAGGGCGCACAGACCGGCGTCAAGCTGGCCGTTGCCGTCGGAGCGATGGTGTTGGCGTTCGTCGCGCTGGTCGCACTCGCGAATGGCATCCTTGGCGGCATCGGCGGCTGGTTCGGCCATCCGGAGATCAGTTTTCAGGGGATCATCGGCTGGATTTTCTCGCCGGTTATGTATCTGATCGGCGTGCCGTGGAACGAAGCGGGAATTGCGGGCGGCCTGTTCGGCACCAAGATCGTGCTCAACGAATTCGTCGCTTTTCTCGACCTTGGCAACGCACAGGGTGCAGCTGCGGCATTGAGTGACCGCAGCCGTGCAATTGTGACCTTTGCGCTGTGCGGTTTCGCCAACTTCAGCTCCATCGCCATTCAGATGGCGGTGGTGGGCAATCTCGCGCCCAATCAGAAAGCCAATGTCGCGCGACTGGGTTTGAAAGCCCTGCTCGCCGGCTCACTCGCCAACCTGATGAGCGCAGCGCTGGCCGGGTTGATGATGCCCTGAGCCAAGGGCTTTTGCGTTCCATCAATTGCCCCCGCCAGTCGGTCGGCGTAAAGGCGCAGTCATGACTACCGACGCAATCACCAGCGACACTGTCGCGACCGTTTCCCTTGCCGATTATGACAAGGACCCCGCCCGCTTCGCCGATGAGCTGGGCCACAGCTTCGTCGACTATGGATTCGCCATTGTGCGCGACCACGGCATTCCGCAGGACCTGATCGATCAGGCCGAAGAGATGTCGAAGAAATTCTTCGCGCTGCCCGACGATGTGAAGCGCAGCTACCTGATTGCCGGAAGCGGCGGCGCGCGTGGCTATACGGCGTTCGGCGTCGAGACCGCGAAGGGCGCCAAGGCCCACGACCTTAAGGAATTCTGGCACGTCGGGCGCGACCTGCCTGAAGGTCATCCGTTCCGCGCACACATGGGCGACAATGTCTGGCCGGACGAAGTGCCGGGCTTCAAAGACGTGTTCCAAAAGCTCTTTGCCGAATTCGACAAGGCGGGCGGCAAGCTGCTCCGCGCCATCGCGACCTTCCTGAAGATCGATGAGAATTATTTCATCGACACCGTCCGCGACGGCAATTCGGTGATGCGCCTGCTCCACTATCCGCCGCAGACTGAGCCGACCGGCGAGCATATTCGTGCCGGTGCGCATGAGGATATCAACACCATCACGCTACTGCTCGGCGCGGAAGAGGCGGGGCTGCAGCTGCAGACCAAGGACGGTCGCTGGCTCGACGTGAAGCCGAAGTCGGGCGAACTCGCCATCAACATCGGCGACATGCTGCAGCGGCTGACCAACGGCTATCTGCGCTCGACGAGCCACCGAGTCATCAACCCCACGCCCGACCGCGCCAGCAACGCGCGCTATTCGATGCCCTTCTTCCTGCACTTCCGCAGCGACTTCATGATTGAGGCGCTACCATCGACCGTGCCGGCGGGCGAGGAGCCGAAGTGGGCACCGATCACGGCTGACGACTATCTGCAGGAACGCCTGAGGGAAATTAAGCTCAAGTGAGCGGCTATGTCGCCAACGGCGATCAATGCGTGGTGATCGGCGGCGCTCACAAGGGCAAAGCGGGCATCGTTCGCGATCTCAACTCTAGCAAAACAGGCGCGATTACGATCACCGTTGAGCAGGCCGATGGCGAGCGGTTCAAGACGCTGGCGAAAAATGTCGAGAAAGTAGCGGTATGACCGACGACGAATATGTTTACGACGAGGAATCCGGCGAATGGATGCCCGCGTCCGAGCTGGCGGCGAAGAAGGCGGCGACTGGCGCGGTCGAGGTGCGCGATGCGGTCGGCAATCTGCTTGCCGATGGAGATCAGGTCACGCTGATCAAGGACCTCGACGTCAAGGGCGCGGGGCAAACGCTGAAGCAGGGCACGTTGATCAAATCGATCCGGCTGACCGGCCACTCGCAGGAAATCGACTGCAAATATCCGGGGATTAAGGGGTTGGTTCTGCGGGCCGAGTTCGTGCGCAAGCGCTAATCTTACTGGGCAGCGATTCCTTGCGCGATAAACCGAGGTAGATCTTTCCGCATGGCATCAATCTTGGCAGCGATGTCGGCTAGTGTTGAACCGTGTTCGGCTAACTTTCGAGCCTCATCCTTAACGTGTTCAATTGACAGCAGCCCAAATGCGACATGTTCGGGATTCAGCGAAAGCCCAGAGTGCCTTTGGACCTCTTTTTCGTTGGCACCGAGAATTACATAGGCATCAATTTTCTTGGCGCGTCTAACCGCCCAATGAGCGAAGTTATGCCGAATATCCCGATGCATAAGCAGAATATCGCAAGCGGCGACCAGGGCCCGACGAAGGTCGCATTCAGGGAACTGTCTGGCTTCGTCGCGCAGAATACTAAAGGTGTCGCCGTCAGGAATCTTGTTGGCAGTCACTGGGCGTTTCGGGCGGCTAATCGGCTGAACTAGCGCTAATATCTTTCGGGCATTTAAGGTGCTGTAAGCGTAAATCTGGATATATCTACCAATTAGAACGAAATCTTCGGTTTTAAGGACAGTAGTTTGCGACCAGAAATCATCGATAGTCTGTAGTTTGTCACGAAACGTTGCGAGCGCATCCTCGTCAGCAGGCCTGAAGCTCGCATACCAAGCCACTAACCCGCGTCCTTCAAGTTTGCCGGGCCGAAGCCGTGAGGGATGAGGCTGAGGATGTTCAGCCGCTCGACCTTTGTGCCGTCGCCTGACGCGGCGAGGATTTCGATGTTGCGATCGCCTAACTGGGCGGCTTCGAGCAACGCCTGACGGCAGCCGCCGCAGGGGGTGACGGTCGCGTCGCCCTTCAATTCCGTGCCGGAACCATCGCCGCCAGCAACCGCGATGCGCTTGACCTTGTCCAGACCGAAGGCGTGCTGCGCGGTCGTCAGCGCGCTCTGTTCCGCACAAAGGCCAAGGCGGTAGCAGGCATTTTCCATGTTGGCGCCGGTAACAATTTCTCCGTCAACGCTCTCGATGGCGCAGCCGACCGAAAAGCGGGAGTAGGGGGCGTAGGCCTTAAGGGCAGCCTCGCGGGCGACGGCGATAAGTTGTTCATCTGTCATGGCGTTGCAATGTGGCGCGAGCTAAGGCCTTCCGCAATTGCCGATTTTGGGAGTGTGTAATGCGCCGTTTGGTATCGCTTGTCGCCGTTTCGCTGTTGGCGGGATGCGCCGCCGTGTCGGTACCGCCGCATTCAACGGTACCGGTTGAGGTGCAGATACTGGCGTTCAACGACTTTCACGGCAATCTGGAGCAGCCAGCACCGGCCGAGTTTGTCGAACCGGATGGCCACAAGGTGAAGATCGCGACGGGTGGTGCGGCCCATTTGGCCGCGGAACTGACCAAGCTACGCGCCGGAAATCCCTATTCGGTGACGGTATCGGCAGGCGACACAATTGGCGCGACCCCGCTGACATCGGCGCTTTTCCTGGATGAGCCGACCATCACCGCGATGAATATGCTTGGCCTTGAGTTCAATGCTGTCGGAAATCATGAATTCGACAAGGGCGTGCTGGAACTGAAGCGTATGCAGGAGGGCGGCTGCATCGCTCATACCCGGCGGCAACCGTGCGCGGTGGAGCCGTTCGAAGGGGGCAAATTCCGCTATCTCGCCGCCAATGTCATACAGCCGGACGGCACATCCGTCTTCCCCGCCACGGGAATCAAGACCTTCGATACGCCGGTCGGGCCGATCCGGATTGGTTTCATTGGCATGACGCTGAAAGAAACCAAGAATCTCGTCACCCCGGCGGGCGTCGCCGGACTGACCTTCGCAGATGAGGCAGCAACGGCGAATGCCCAGGCGGCCAAGCTGAGGGCCGGTGGTGCAGACACGGTCGTGCTGCTGATTCACCAGGGCGGAAAGCTGCCGACATTTACCTACGGCAATGGCTGTGACGGACTATATGGTGAGATTAAGCCGATCATTTCCAAACTCGACCCGTCGATCAGCACGATCGTATCGGGGCACACCCATTGGGCATATGTCTGTCAAAACGGGGCTGGAGGCACCGGGCCGGGGCAATTGCTGACCAGCGCCGGCAAATATGGCTATATGGTCACCGACATTCGCCTCGATTTTGATCCGGCGACGAAGCGATTGGTCGCCCAGCGCGCCGTCAACGACCTTGTCGGCAGCGGTGAGAATGGCGAAGACGCGGGCGTTAAGGCGCATGTCGAGAAATATGTCGCCGCGGCGGCGCCGCTTGCCAATCGGGCCGTGGGGTCGCTGACCGCAGCCGCGCCGCGTGATATCGAGGACGGCGAAAGCGCGGCGGCCGATCTCATCGCCGATTCCATGCTGGCCGCGACCCGCACGCCCGACAAGGGTGCAGCGCAGATCGCATTAGTGAACGCCACTGGCGTCCGGGTTGACCTGCCCGCGGGGCCGCTACGCTATAAAGAAGCGTTCGCGATGATGCCGTTCGGCAATAATCTGCTGGTTATGAGCCTGTCCGGTGCGGAATTGAAAACGGTGCTGGAACAACAATTTGCGATCGATATCCGTAACGGATTTACCAAGCCGTCTGTGCTCGCCCCGTCTGAGGGCTTTCGCTACACGTACGATCTGACGCGGCCGAAGGGTGACCGTATCGTGGCGATGAGCCTTGACGGGAGGCCGATTGATCCTGCCCGCGATTACCGCATTGCTGTCAATAATTTCGTCGCCAGCGGCGGCGATGGCCTGTCCGGTTTTACCAAAGGGCGGAGCGTCGTCGACGCCAACATTGTTGACCTCGACGCGCTGATTGCCTGGATTGCCGAGGGACGCGCGCCGCCCAAGGCCAACCGGATTACCGCGCGTTAACGCAGCGGCGGTTCATCAAAGCTGCGCAGCTTGCGGCTGTGCAGGCTGTCACCCTCATTGCGCAGGATGTTCAGCGTTTCGATGCCGATTTTCAAATGCTGGTTGATCGCCCGGTCATAGAAGGCGTTGGCTTGCCCTGGCAGCTTCAGCTCGCCATGAAGCGGCTTGTCGCTGACGGTTAGCAACGTCCCATAAGGCACGCGGAAGCGATATCCCTGCGCCGCAACCGTCGCGGACTCCATATCAATGGCAACCGCGCGGCTCTGGTTAAAGCGCAAGGCCGACAGCGTATAGCGCAGCTCCCAGTTCCGGTCGTCCGTGGTCACGACGGTACCCGTGCGGAACCGCTTTTTCAGGTCCGCTTCTTTCTCTCCGGTGATATTGAGTGTCGCTTCGTACATGGCCGTCTGGACTTCAGCGATTGCCGGGATCGGGATTTCGACAGGCAAGATGTCGTCAAGGACATGGTCGTCGCGCAGATAGGCGTGGGCGAGCACATAATCGCCGATCGTCTGGCTGGGGCGAAGACCGCCACAATGCCCGATCATCAACCACGCTTCGGGGCGCAGTACTGCGATATGGTCGCAGATTGTCTTTGCGTTGGATGGGCCGACGCCAATATTGACCAGCGTGATGCCGTCACCTTCCGGCGTCATCAGGTGATAGGCCGGCATTTGGTGCCGCCGCCATACGCCCGCGGCAATTTGCTCTTCCGCATCGACCAATTCACCGCGCTCATAAACGCCGCCTGGGACTGAAAGAGCGGTGAAGCGGCTGTCGGGATCGCGCAGCGCGTCAATGGCAAATCGCACAAATTCGTCAACGTAGCGAACATAGTTGGTGAACAATACGAACCGTTGGAAGTGACCAGCCGGCGTCCCGCTATAATGTTTGAGGCGGGCAAGGCTGAAGTCCGTACGCGGCGCGTCGAACAAGGCCAGCGGGCGGGCGATATTATGCGCCATATCCCACAGGCCGTCCGCGACCTCATCGCCTATCTCGATCAGGTCAGTGGACGGGAACCAGCGAGACAACTCGGCTGACGTAATCCCGTCGAGGTCAAGGTCGCTGCCGTCGAGAATGAAGGGATAGGGGATTTCGTTCGCCGAATGGCCAACGCTGATCTTCACTTGATAATCATGGACCAGATGTTCCAATTGCTCTTTCAAATAAGAGCGGAACAGGGCCGGGCGGGTCACACTGGTCGCGTAAATGCCGGGCTGGTTGAGGCGCGCAAATGCACGGTTAGGGGCAATGACCGGCGCTTCCGGGTCATATTCAATCCGCAATTCGGGATAGCTGAAAGCTCCTTCGTCGCGGGCCTTAACATCCGGTCGAACGCCATCCTTTACATAGGCAGCCAACGCGGTCCTGAGGTTGGAAACGGAAGTGTCATAATGCGCCTCGAGGCTGTCGAGGATCGTTTCGATATCATTCTTTTCTGTCATGAGCGGGCCGACTGCACCAGCTTTGTGGCAAAGGCAAGACAGGCCAATCGGATGAAATATCCTTGTATATAGTAACAATGCTTATTATCTGCCTTGCAATGAAGAACATGGTTTGGGAAATGGGCGAAACGAGTCGCCTGATGCGGCGGTTTTTTGATCGGCGCGCTGCGGAGCTGGGTGTAACCAGCACACAGTGGCGCGTACTGCTGCGTCTCGCGCGGGAGCCTGGGTTGAAGCAGGTGGAACTGGCGGACCGCCTGGATGTCGAGCCGATTACGGCATGCCGCATTATCGACCGTCTGGAAGGAGCGGGATTGGTTGAGCGCAAGCGTGATCCGGATGATCGGCGGGCGTGGCGGCTGGAACTTACCTCGAAGGCTGGGCCGGTGATCGTGGAGCTGCGGACGCTGATTGAGGATCTGTCTGGATCTGCATTCGATGGCTTTGATGAAGCCGAACTCGAAGAGATGCGTTTGAAGCTGGGACGCATACGGGAAAATGTAGCGCGGGCCGAGGCTCGCCTGAAGGAAATGGCATGAACAAGATGGCCAAGATTGAACAGGATGGCGCAACCGCCGTTGGGACAAATTCCCCCGACGTTGCAGATGCGCCCGCGTCGGCCAAACGCAGCCGAAAGCGGATAGCGATCCTGCTGTCGGTTCCGCTGATCCTGGCGGCGGTCGGCCTATACTTCTGGCTGACGAGTGGCCGTACGGTGGAAACCGACAATGCCTATATCAAGCAGGATATTACTGCCATCTCGACGCAAGTGAACGGACCGGTTTCGGCCGTTTATGTCCGCGAAAATCAGCATGTGAATGCCGGTGACCTTCTCTACCGTATTGATCCGCGCCCATTTGTGGCGGCACTTCATTCGGCGGAGGCGCAGCTCGCATCGGCGCGGCTGCAGACGTCGCAGCTTGAGGTCGAAGCGGCAGGTACCGGCGGCACCATCGTTGGCGCGCAGGCTAACGTCCAGATCACGGAGCGCGCGCTTTCCCGGCAGGCGCAGCTGCTGAAAGACGGATTTACGACCCGCGCAAATTATGACGATGCGGTCAACGAAGTCGCCAAGGCGCGCGCCCAATTATCGGAAGCGCAGGCTGCGTCGAACAACGCCCATGCCGCCGTCGCACCAAACGGCAATCAGCCGCAGATCGCTGCGGCCATCGCGGCCGTTGAAAAGGCACGCCTCGACCTTTCGCACACGGAGATCCGCGCACCGGTCAGCGGTACGATTGCCAAGTCCGAACGGCTGCTCGTCGGGCAAAGCGCCATTACCGGCGTTGCCATGCTGTCGATTGTCGCGGATACGCAGGCCTGGGTGGAAGCGAATTTCAAGGAAGGCGATCTTGCCCGAATGGCGCCTGGCCAGCCTGCGGAAATCACCTTTGATGCTTATCCCAAATTGAAGCTGAAGGGCCATGTATGGTCGATCGGTTCGGGGACCGGCAGTGAGTTTTCGGTGCTTCCCGCCCAAAATGCCAATGGCAATTGGGTGAAGGTAACGCAGCGCGTCCCGGTGCGGATTGCATTTGACGAAAAACCGCCCCGGCAAATGATCGCGGGCCTCAGCTCCGACGTCGAAGTTCGCGTCGACGGCAAGTAAGGACCATGACCGAACATGAGCTGGACCCAGTCCAGCGCGCCTTGCTTACCGTCGCCGTCATGATGGCGGTGCTGATCCAGGTTCTGGATACGACGATTGCCAACGTCGCGTTGCCGCATATGCAGGCGGCACTTGGGGCAACGCAGGAAAGCATCAACTGGGTGCTGACCAGCTATATTGTCGCGTCGGCGATCGCATTGCCCATCGCCGGTTGGCTTGCCGATCGGGTCGGGCGCAAGCGGCTTATGATTATCGCGGTGATTGGCTTCACCTTCGCGAGTTTCCTGTGCGCGGTCGCGCAGACGCTCCCCGAAATGGTCGCGTTCCGCATCTTGCAGGGCGTGAGCGGCGCATTCCTGGTGCCGTTGGCGCAGGCCACCCTGTTCGACATCAATCCGCCGGAACGCCACGCACAGGCGATGGCGCTGTTCGGCGGCGGTATCATGATCGGGCCGATCATGGGGCCGGTTCTCGGCGGGTGGTTGACCGATAGTTTCGATTGGCGCTGGGTGTTCATGGTCAACGTCCCGGTGGGCATTGTGACCACCCTGATGTTGTTGCGGTTCATGCCCAGTGGCGGAACGGTCAAACGAAGGTTCGACATCTTCGGGTTCATTTTGCTCGGCATTGCACTTGCTGGCCTGCAAATGATGCTGGAACGTGGTCAGACGAACGACTGGTTCGACAGCGTTGAAACCTGGATTGAGGCAGGTCTGGCGATTGGCGCCGGCTGGATGTTCATTGTCCACACGATGACCAGCAAAACGCCGCTGTTCGATCGATCGATGCTGGCGGACCGCAATTTCTCGCTTGGGATGCTGTTCATGCTCGTTACGGGCGTTCTGTTGCTTGCGGGTCTCGCGCTATTGCCGCCGCTGCTCCAGAATCTCTACGGCTATTCGGTGCTTCAATCCGGTATCCTCACCATGCCGCGCGGCATCGGCACATTAATCTCCATGCTGGTCGCGGGACGGCTCGTGGGCCTTATTGATATGCGCATTCTTGTCGCTACCGGCTTGGCGCTGATGGCGTGGTCGCTTTATATGATGACAGGATTTGCGATTGATCAGGGGGCCGGACCGGTGGTGTGGAGCGGCTTGATCCAGGGCCTCGGCCTCGGTCTTGTATTCGTGACGATGCAAAGCCTCGCCTTTGCAACGCTGCAACCGCATTTCCGAACCAATGGCGCCAGCCTGCTTAACCTGTCGCGCAATATTGGCGGTTCTATCGGGATCAGTCTGGTTGCAACATTACTGGCGCGGAACATGCAGATTTCGCATGCGGACTTGGTTAGCCATGTAACCGAACAGGACCTGCCGACAATCTCGCAGGGTCTTGTTGCGCAGCTGGGCCTGCCTGCGTCGAGCGCGCTCGCCATGGTCAATGCGGAAATTACGCGTCAGGCAGCCTTCATCGCCTATCTTGATGACTTCTGGATCATGATGTGGCTCACGGTCGCCGCCATACCGTTGGTCTTGTTGCTGCGCCCGGCCAAGCCGCCAAAACAGGGTGAAGCCGCATTGGCGATGGCGGACTGATGCCGCTGCTATCGGTTAGGGTGACGCCGCGCTCGGCCAAGCCGGGGGTCGGGGAGTGGAAGACGGACCCTGCCGGACGCAGCTATCTTGAAGTGCGCGTTGCCGCGGCACCGACAGATGGCGCGGCCAATGAGGAGGTCGTCAAGCTTTTGGCGAAGGCTGTAGGGCTGCCCAAATCGCGGCTGTCCATCGCCAGCGGCCACACAGCGCGGCTAAAGCGGATAGACCTGCCGCTGACAGAAGATGAGGTGAGGGCGCGGCTTTAGATCGCAAGCCTTAATCCCTTTGGCGGGGGTTTCGCGGGTGAGCGAAAGCAGGAATGCCGTTTCATGGCGCTCGTCATGCCGGACAGAATCTAACAATCGATGATCTAACAATCGATGCGCCGTCCGCTGTTTGCTGAAAGGTAGCGGGATCCCCGCTTTCGCGGATATGACGAGATTGCGAATTACCACTTTCCGTCCCTTCGGTCGGCGCGCAGCCCCGCGCTGATGGATCACCAAAGGAAAAAGGGCGGCCCCAACGGGACCGCCCTTCCTGTTCCGATATCGGAAAGACTTAGCGCTTCGAGAACTGGAAGCTGCGGCGGGCCTTGGCCTTGCCGTACTTCTTACGTTCGACGACGCGGCTGTCGCGGGTCAGGAAGCCTTCACGCTTCACCGCCGTGCGCAGCGCCGGTTCGTAACGCGATAGCGCCTGGGCGATGCCATGCTTGACCGCGCCAGCCTGGCCCGAAAGGCCGCCGCCCTTGACGGTGGCGACGACGTCATACTGGCCGGTGCGATCAGTAACCGTGAACGGCTGGTTGATCACCAGGCGCAGCGTCGGACGAGCGAAGTACACTTCCTGGTCACGGCCGTTGACGGTGATCTTGCCGGTGCCGGGCTTCAGCCAGACGCGGGCAACGGCGTCCTTGCGGCGGCCCGTCGCATAGGCACGGCCGAACTTGTCGAGCTGCTGCTCGCGAAGCGGGGCTTCCGGCTGGGTCGACACGACGACGGTTTCTTCGACCACGACATCGCCTTCCGGCGTTTCGGTGACGACTTCGGCCGTTTCAACGGTTTCCGCCTGGTTGGTCAGGTCGCCGAGGTCGGCGAGGCTCTTCTTGTCGGCCATGTTATGCGCCCACCTTGTTCTTGCGGTTCATCGACGCAACGTCGAGGACTTCGGGGTTCTGGCCGCCGTGCGGATGCTCGGTGCCGTTGTAGAGGTGCAGGGCGCGCATCTGGTCACGGCCCAGCGGTCCGCGCGGAATCATGCGCTCAACCGCTTTTTCAAGCACGCGCTCCGGGAAACGGCCTTCGAGCACTTTGCCCGCAGTCGTTTCCTTCAGGCCGCCGGGATAGCCGGTGTGCTTGTAGTAGATCTTGTCCTGCAGCTTCTTGCCGGTGAAGCGCACCTTGTCGGCGTTTATAACGACGACATGATCGCCGCAATCGACGTGCGGGGTAAAGCTGGGCTTATGCTTGCCGCGCAGGATGTTGGCGATGATCGTGGCAACGCGGCCAACGACCAGTCCGTCGGCATCAATCAGATGCCATTTCTTTTCGACCTCAGCCGGCTTGGCCGACTTGGTGGTCTTCATCAGCGCCTTCATGGCTCTGGACCTTTCAAATATGATATGGAGCGTCACCAAATGGCGGCGCCGTTGGGCGGCCTAATCGCGGCGAAGCGGCGAAAAGTCAAGCAAAAGCAGGCGATTCTAGACGGGTAAAATAATACCGGATTAGATACGCAGTTCTTGATCAATCCAATCAGCATAGCCCGAATGCAGCCGTTCGATCGGCCAGGCAGCGATGGCGGGGACGGAATAGCTGTGAAGGTCGGCGATGCGGGCGATGAGGCTGTCGGCCTTCTCGCTAGTGGTCTTGAAGATAGCAGGAACTTCGCTTGCGCTCTCAATCGCACCTTCCCATCGGTAGAAGCTGCGGCAGGGCTGAAGAATATTGACGCAGGCGGCGAGGCTTTCCTCGACCATTTGCTTGCCAATGCGCTGCGCCTCGGCGGGGTCCGCGAATACGGCGTAGACGGTGAGTATCGTCATTTGCGCTGGCTCCCCAGCACATGCGCGCCCCATACCGTCGACGCCAAAACGAGCGCGCCAACGGCCTGATGCAGAACCGCCAGCCAAAGCTCTACCCCGGCCATCACCGTAGCAATGCCGAGGATGATCTGGGTCCCAAATGTGGCATGGATCGCGACCGACGCCTTGCGGCACAGCGGGCGCACCTTTCGTGCGAAGATCACCAACACGACTACCACAACCCAGGCCCACCAGCGGTGCATGAAGTGGATCAGATAAGGGTCATGGGTCAGCGCGTGGCCGGTGCCCATGGACCAGTCGATACCTTGCGGCACCAGATGATCGTTCATCAGCGGCCAGGTATTGCTGACCTGCCCGGCGCGAAGGCCCGCGACCCAGGCGCCAAGCAATAATTGAATGCCAAGCACGCCGAGGGTCAGCGCCGAAAAACCGGTCAGGCGGGCAGGTTTTGAATGTCGGTCGCGCGCCAGCCCGCGCAGATCGAGGGCTGTCCAGATAAGGCAGCCCATGGTGAACAATGCGAGCAGCAGGTGCGCGGCGAGGCGGAAATGGCTGACCTCCGTGCGGTTCACCAGACCTGACATCACCATGTACCAGCCGAGCGCCCCTTGGGCCCCGCCAAGCGCGAACAAGGCGACGAGCCGCCAGGCATATCCTTTTGGGATCCAGCGTTTCCAGGCGAACCATACCATCGGCACGAAGAACACCACCCCGATCAGCCGTCCGATCAGCCGGTGGACCCATTCCCAAAAGAAGATGAACTTAAAGTCTGACAGGGTCATGCCCGCTGGACCGCTCACCTGCTGATATTGCGGGGTAGCCTGATAAAGCGAAAAGGCATGTTCCCATTCGGTCTGGTTTAGGGGCGGGACAGCGCCGCTAATTGGTCTCCATTCCGTGATCGACAGTCCACTTTCCGTGAGACGGGTGATGCCGCCCACAACCACCATCAGGAACACCATTCCCGCAACAACGAATAACCAATCGGCAATTAGACGAAGGTGGCGGGTGTCGGCGGTCGAGTCTGTCATGGTCGCGCCCTATGACGGTTTTGCCCCGACGTGCCAACCGCCCGACACGCCAACGGCCCTATGTGCCAACAGGATGCGACGAAACGTGTTATGTGATGTTGTAACTTTAACGGGGAGACTATATATCCTCGCGCATGCCGCTGTTCGCGATCTCCACTCCTCGGCTGGACCGGATGGCTATCGGCCTGTCCGGGCTTTGCCTTGTCCATTGTCTGGCGACTTCAGTGTTGTTGGCAGTGCTGGCGAGCGCCGGAAGCGTTTTGGGGGCAGATTGGATTCATGAAGTCGGGCTGGCGTTGGCGATGGCGATGGGCGCCGTTGCACTCGGTAAGGGCGTCTTCGATCATGGCTATACGATGCCGTCGGCCGTTGGCGGCTTGGGGCTGGGGGTCATGGCCGGTGCGTTGACGATGCCGCATGACGGTACCGAAGCGGTCTATACCATGTTGGGTGTGGCGATACTGGCTCTCGGACACCGGCTTAACCATATTGCAGGCGAATAGCTGCTTGCTTGCGGAGGGGTCTGCGGGCTCCTATCTTCAGCCTATGGGTGCACATCAACATCTTCATCACAAGGGCGATTCGCTCCGGGACGCTGCTGCACGCCGTATGGTTGAGCGCGGCGAGCAGTGGACCGATATGCGGGCGGCAGTGTTTGACGCGCTTGCCGGTTTCGAAAAGCCCGCTTCTGCATATGATATCGCGGACGCTGTAGGGAAAGCGCGCGGCAAGCGCGTCGCCGCCAATAGCGTCTATCGCATTCTGGATTTGTTTGTCGGCTCCAACCTTGCTCGACGGGTTGAAAGCGTCAACGCATATGTCGCCAACGAGCATCCTGGCTGTTTGCACGATTGCATTTTCCTGATTTGCGACACGTGCGGAAGCGCAACGCATATCGACAATGACAAATTGTCTGATGGCGTTCGACATGCCGCCGAAGATGCCGGGTTTGCCGAAGTGCGACCGGTAATTGAGGTCCGCGGTCGCTGCGGCGACTGTAGCTGATTAGGGCGAAAGCCGAGCGCGCGTGATGCCGACGATGGAAATGGTCGCCGTCACGCTGGGCATCATCAACGTCGCCCTCGTCGTGAAGCGGTCGATCTGGAACTATCCGTTCGGGCTCGCCATGGTCGCGCTCTATTTCGTCATATTCCTAGAGACGAAGCTTTATTCGGATGTCATCCTTCAGCTGTTTTTCTTTGTGATCCAGATCTACGGCTGGTGGGCCTGGTCCCGCGCGCCGCAGGTCGATCATGGGGTCGCCGTCACCAACATGGCCAACGATGCTCGAATACGATGGATCGCCGCCACCGTGTTTGCCAGCCTGGCCTGGGGGTTAATAATGCATCGCTTCACCGATGCCGCCGCCCCCTTTGTCGACGCGACGGTTGCCGGGCTAAGCGTTGCCGCACAGTTTCTGCAATCGCTTCGTCGCGTGGAATGTTGGATGCTGTGGATTGCGGCAGATGCGGTTGCCATCGGCCTTTATGCGTGGAAAGGATTGGCGCTAACCTCTGGTCTTTACGGCCTGTTCCTTATCCTCGCCATTGTCGGCTTGATCGATTGGCGTAAAAAGTTGGCGCAATGACTGTAGTAGTTCTTTTTGGTGCGGAAAGTACGGGGAAAACCCAATTGGGGAGGGCGCTCAGTGCGCGGTATGGGACCATCTTCCTGCCCGAATTCGGTCGATCCTATTGCGAGATAAACGGCACCGACTGCACGCGGGCTGACCTTTTGGAAATCGGTGAATGGCAACAGAAAAATATCGCGGAAGCACGTGACGACGGGCGCCTCATCATCAGCGATACCGATGCACTGATGACCGCCGCGTGGGCGATGATGATGCTCGGCGAGGTTCCGGGCGAATTGCTTGAAGCGCCCAAGGCGCAGCTTTACCTGTTTTGTCGTGCGGACACCCCGTTCATCGATGATGGCCTGCGGGTCTACGGAAATCCCGAGGATCGCGACCGGTTTGATCAGGTGTGCGAAACTCTGTTGGTCGAACATGCGCCGCGCCGCGTGGATATAGTTGGTAGTTGGGACGAGCGAATGAACCGCGCCTGCGATGCGGTTGAAATGCTGATCTCGGAAACCAAATCGGCGGTTTGAGGTTCGACACCCGCTTGCAACGGGGCTAAGGCGAGGTCCATGTCAGAACGCCCAGTTACACCACTACTCGATACGGTTCATTTTCCGTCCGATATCCGCAAGCTGCAAAAGGCGCAGCTTCCCCAACTTGCCGAGGAACTGCGCGCCGAGATGATCTCTGCGGTGTCGCAATCCGGCGGGCATCTGGGGTCCGGCCTTGGCGTGGTCGAGCTGACCGTTGCGATTCATTATGTGTTCGACACGCCGAACGACAAGCTGATCTGGGACGTTGGCCACCAATGCTATCCCCATAAGATTGTGACCGGACGGCGTGACCGGATCCGGACCCTTCGACAAGGCGGCGGTCTGTCCGGCTTCACCAAGCGGTCTGAAAGCGAATATGATCCATTTGGCGCGGCCCATAGTTCAACGAGCATTTCCGCCGCGCTGGGTTTTGCCATCTCCAACAAGCTATCGAACGCCCCGGGCCGTGCGATTGCGGTGATTGGTGATGGCTCGATGAGCGCCGGCATGGCCTATGAGGCGATGAACAACGCTCATGAAGCCGGCAATCGCCTGATCGTCATTCTGAACGACAATGACATGTCGATTGCACCGCCGGTGGGCGGCCTATCGCATTATCTTGCGCGGATTGTCAGCTCATCACGCTACATGAAGACGCGCGATCTGGCGCGTAAAGTCTTCACCAAATTGCCGAAGCCCGTCGAAAATGCAGCGCGCAAAGCGGAAGAATATGCCCGCGGCATGGTCACCGGCGGGACCCTCTTTGAAGAATTGGGTTTCCACTATGTCGGCCCGGTCGACGGCCATGATGTCGTTGGCTTGGTCGAAATCCTGGAGAACGTCCGCGATGCCGACAAGGGCCCAATTCTTATTCATGCCGTGACGAAGAAGGGCAAAGGCTACGCCCCTGCGGAAAACGCCGCCGACAAATATCATGGCGTGGTCAAATTTGACGTCGTCAGCGGAAAGCAGGACAAGGGTCCGGGCGGCGGACCGCCCGCATATACGGCCGTATTCGCCGAAGCCTTGAAGGGCGAAATGGCCCGTGATCAGAAGGTCGTCGCAATTACCGCCGCGATGCCGTCCGGCACCGGTCTCGACAAGGTCCAGGCAACATTTCCGGATCGCATGTTCGACGTCGGCATCGCCGAACAGCACGCGGTCACCTTCGCTGCGGGGCTGGCCGCGCAGGGCCACCGGCCATTTGTCGCCATTTATTCGACCTTCCTGCAGCGCGCATATGACCAGGTCGTCCATGATGTCGCGATCCAGAATCTGCCGGTACGTTTCGCGATGGACCGGGCGGGGCTGGTTGGCGCGGATGGCTGCACGCACGCTGGCAGCTTCGACCTCGCCTATCTCGCGACGCTGCCAAACATGGTGGTAATGGCGGCGGCGGACGAGGTGGAACTGACCCATATGGTCCACACCATGGCGCTGTATGACGACGGGCCGATCGCTGTGCGCTATCCGCGCGGAAACGGGCGCGGTCTTGATATTCCAGCCGTTCCGGAAAGGCTCGAGATCGGCAAGGGGCGGGTCGTTCGCGAAGGCAAGACGGTCGCCATCTTGTCGCTCGGCACGCGGTTGGAGGAGGCCGAGAAGGCTGCAGATCAGCTGGAAGCCAAAGGCCTGTCGACCACCGTTGCCGATCTACGTTTCGCCAAGCCGCTTGACGAGGATATGATCCGCAAATTGCTGACAACCCACGAAGTGGTCGTGACCGTAGAGGAGGCCGCGATTGGCGGGTTTGGCGCCCATGTGCTGACGCTGGCCAGCGACCTTGGATTGACTGATGCGGGTCTGAAGATCCGCACCATGCGCCTGCCTGATGTGTTCCAGGACCATGAAAGCCCGATGAAGCAATATGACGAGGCGGGTCTTAATGCCCCCCAGATAGTCGAGACTGTTTTGAAGGCATTGCGCCGGAACGATCTGTCGGCTGACGCGGGAGCGATCGCCTGAGCGCCAAGTCCAAGGTCCGTGCCGACCAACTTCTCGTTGCGCGCGGACTCGCGGATTCCCGGACCAGGGCGCAGGCGCTGATCATGAGCGGGAATGTGTTTGTCGGGGACCGGCGCATTGCCAAGGCGGGGGATCAGATTGCCGAGGATGCGGAGATCATTCTCAAGGGCAAGGATCATCCATGGGTCTCGCGCGGAGGGCTGAAACTGGACCATGGACTCACGCATTTCGGGTTCGACGTAACCGGGATGACTGGTCTGGATGTGGGCAGTTCGACCGGCGGCTTTACCGATGTGCTGCTTTCACGCGGGGCGGCCAAGGTGTTTGCCGTTGATGTCGGGACCAACCAGCTGGCTTGGAAGCTGCGGCAAGACCCGCGCGTATCGGTGCATGAGCAGACCAACGCCCGCGAGCTGAGCACCGACATCATCTCCGAAGCGCCGGATATTGTCGTGTGCGACGCCAGCTTCATTGCCTTGTCAAAAGTGCTCGACCGGGCCCTAGACCTTGCCAAACACGGCGCAAAGCTGGTCGCGCTCGTGAAGCCGCAATTTGAGGCTGGGCGCGAAGAGGTGGGGAAGGGCGGCGTCGTCCGCGACCCGCTCGTCCATCAGCGCGTGTGCGACGACGCGGCGGCCTGGGTCCAATCCAAGGGCTGGCGCGTTCTGGGTGTCGAAACGAGTCCGATCACGGGGCCGGAAGGCAATGTCGAGTTTCTGCTCGGAGCGGAAAAGGATGCCGAATGAACAGCGAATTTGATCGGCCTTGGTGGAAACTTGCAATTGTCACCGTTCCAGCCCTGGTCATCATCGGCAGCCTCATCGGCTATCTGTCGAACAGCGGATTTTCCAACACTTGGTTCTTTAACCTGACCATGCCGGCGTTTATGCCGCCGGGGTGGGTGTTTGGCGTCGTTTGGACAACGTTATACACGCTGATGGGCATTGCGCTGGCGATGATACTGTCGTTGCCGCCATCGAAACGGCGCCGCGACGCTTTATGGCTGTTCGGCGGGCAACTGGCGCTGAACTTTGCCTGGTCGCCGGTGTTTTTCGGCATGCACATGATCGATGTTGCCCTGATTTTCATCGTGGTTTTGCTCATCATGGTGCTGGCAACCGCCAACAGCTTTCGGCGGTTGCACAAGGTGGCGGGATGGTTGCTCATCCCCTATCTTCTATGGTTGTGCCTTGCGACCGCACTCAACTATGAGACGGGTAGGCTCAACCCCGGTGCGGACGCTGCACCGATGGGCCTGACAGGAGGGAAGTGAATGCAATCGCAGAACCGGATATTCGACGACCTGGTCAAAATGATGAACGGCGTCGCCGGAACGATGGCCGGCGTCGGCCGTGAAGCCGAAGGTTCCATGCGCGAAAAAATGCGTGAATGGGTCGGCGGCATGGATTTTGTCAGCCGCGACGAATTTGATGCTGTAAAAGCGATGGCCGCCGCCGCTCGCGACGAGAACGATGCCTTGAAAGCGCGTATTGAAGCGTTGGAAGCGGCCGTGGGTGGCGCAAAACCCAAGCCCGCCACGAAACCCAAGAAGGCGGGAGCCTGACCCTGACCGACCTTAGTGAAAATGACGAGCGGGACGACGGCGCGCCGATCGACATGCTTGAGCAATATTTCGAAGCGCGTGGATGGGCGTCGGAACGCACCGGCGAAGGCGAAATCATCGCCTCCGCGACTGGTAGCTGGTCACAATATGAAATGCGCGGCGTCTGGCGGTCGGAAGATCAGGTGCTGCAGTTTCTGACCTTCCCGGACATCAGGGTCGTCCCCGAAAAGCGCGGCGCCGTTTACGAAGTGCTTGGTCTTATCAACGAGCAGCTTTGGCTGGGCCATTTCGAGCTGTGGTCGGGAAGCGGCCTGATCGTTTTTCGCCATGCGGCATTGGTGGGCGCGGGCGAGTCGATGACATTCGAACAGGCCGAAGCGATCAGTGAAGCGGCATTGGAAGAATGTGAACGCTTCTACCCCGTATTCCAGTTCGTACTTTGGGGCGGAAAGACGCCGAGTGAGGCAATTTCCGCCGCGTTAATCGACACCGCTGGCGAAGCTTAAGCCATGATGCCCAAATTCCCGGTACCCACCTGGTTTGTTGGCGCGGGCAACATGGCGGGCGCGATGATCGATGGCTGGAAACGGGCCGGGATCACCATGGACAGTGTAACTGTCGTGCGCCCGAGCGGAACGCCCATCGCCGGGATGCGGGTTCAGACGAGCTATCCCCCCGTAAAGCCACATTTCGTGATGCTAGGTTTCAAGCCGCAGAAGCTTGATGAAGTCGTGCCTGACCTCGCGCCCAAAATAGGCGCTGATACGATCCTCGTGTCGATGCTTGCCGGGACCAGCACGGCCAGTTTGCGTGCGCGGTTTCCGGACGCGCGTGCCATTGTTCGCGTCATGCCGAACCTGCCGGTGAGTGAAGGGCAGGGGGTAACGGCGCTTTATTCAGATGACGCCGACGAAGACGCTAGCTACCTTGTCGGCGCATTGATGCGGGCATTGGGCGAGGCGCCATGGTGCGCAAACGAGGATGATTTTTCAGCGATCGGTGCAGTCGCCGGGTCAGGCCCCGCCTACGTCGCCCGGTTTGCGGCGGCGCTAGCGAAAGGCGGCGAGCGACTAGGTCTTGATCCGCTGCTTGCGAACCGGATTGCGGTCCAGACTATGATCGGGACCGGTGCAATGGCGGCGGCGACCGCGGAAAGCATGGCCGATCTTGCACGGCGCGTGGCAAGCCCGAGGGGAACCACGGAGCAGGGCCTTGCCGTTCTGGATGGCGAAAACGGCTTGCAACAATTGGTTGATCGCATGCTGGACGCAGCGATTGAACGCGGCCGGGCAATGGCCGAAGAGGCCCGCCGCGGTTGACCGTCCTTGGCCGCTCCCCTAGGCGGGTGGCCATTCAGGAGACAGGTAAAAATGGCCGATACGCGCACATTCGACGATCGTGATGGATGGATCTGGTTTGACGGAAAACTGGTTCCGTGGCGCGAGGCCAACGTTCATGTCCTGACCCATGCGATGCACTATGCGTCTGCAGTATTCGAAGGGCAGCGCGCTTATGGCGGCGTGATCTTCAAGCTTCACCAGCATAGCGAACGCCTCCGCAAGTCGGCGGAAATTTTGGGCTTTGAACTGCCTTGGACCGCCGATGAAATTGATGCGGCCTGCATGGAAGTCATGAAGGCGAACAATCTGACCGACGGATATTACCGCCCGGTAGCATGGCGCGGGTCGGAGCAGATGGGCGTTTCGGCCCAGAAGACCAGGCCGCACCTTGCAATCGCTGCCTGGGAATGGGGCAAATATTTCGATGCTGCGACGGCGGAGAAGGGCATCCGGCTTGACATCGCGCCGTGGCGGCGCCCGGCACCCTACACGGCGCCGGTGCACAGTAAAGCCGCGGGCCTGTACATGATCGCAACCATGTCGAAGCATCATGCGGAAAATCGCGGCTATAATGATGCCCTGATGTTCGATTGGCGGGGTCAAGTCGCGGAAGCGACGGGTGCCAACGCGTTTTTCGTGAAGGACAGCAAGCTTTATACGCCGACGCCCGATTGCTTCCTCAATGGCATCACGCGGCAGACGATTATCGATCTGGCCCGGCGCCGTGGGATTGAAGTGATCGAAAAGGCAATTTGGCCGGAAGAACTGGAAGGGTTTGAACAATTCTTCCTAACCGGCTCTGCAGCGGAAGTGACCTTTGTTCAATCGGCCGGCCCTTGGAATTTCCAGCCCGGCGAGATGTCGCGGCAACTGCGTCAGGATTATGACGATCTGGTAAATCGCCGCCTGAACGTTTGATTGTTCTTTACACAATCTAAGTTTTCTGCGGCTATGTCGCTCCAGCCGTGTCGACAGAAGGCGAGTGGTTGGTGACAGGGACTGTGAATTTGCAAATTGACGAGCGCAGGAGTCGATCCCGCGATGTTGACTTGCGCGACCTGTTGACCTTCATGCCCCCGCGCGATCGCATCGGTAGGGCAGTCCGGCAGGCGCAGATTGAAGCATTGTTGAAGATGGTGCCGGCAACGGTGGCCGTCCAATGTTTTACCGCCGCTTTGATGGTTGCCTGTATGCGCGGCTATGTCGACAGTTTTGCGCTCGGCTTGTGGTTCGGCACGATCATGTTGATCTGTTTTGCGCGCGGTGTTCGGGCAATCCGCCTTCGTCACGATCATGATTATGCGCAGCAGGCTCCGACGTCAGTCGGGACCATTACGTTCATTATCGCAATGCTGGCGATGATATGGTGCGTAGTGCCGGTATTCTGGTTCAACAAGTTGCCGACTGACCAGCAATTGATCGTTTGTGTTACCTTCGCAGGGCTGATGTGCGCAGGTTCGATCACATTGATCGCGGTGCCGCCTGCTGCGCTCGTCCATATCTGGATCTACACAATTGGCTGCGGAATGTTGGCGCTGGAATCCGGCAATCCGGAATTGTTTGCGCTGCTAATTGCCTATTCAACGATCCTTTCGTTCAATGTCATCAGCAATGCTCGGCAGTTCATCGCCCACACCCGAGATCGCTTCGAGCTTCGCGAGCAGGGTGAAATTATCAAGCTGCTCCGCGAATTTGAGGCGCCGGGCTCGGGCGGCCTTTGGGAGCTGGACGGCGAGCTGAACTTCGTGAAAATCTCGCGGGAGCTTCTCGACGCCATCCAACTTGAGGAGCGCCAGGTGATCGGACGCTCCTATCGCGAACTGCTCGATCCGGGGGGGCGGCTGGCCGATCTATCGTCGAGCTTGCGCCAACTCGTCGATGAAATTGAGCGAGGCACCGCCTTCCGCGATCGGGCGATCCCCTCGGTCGACCAGAAGCGGTGGTGGTCCATTTCCGGCAAGCCGATTTTTGATGAATTGGGACAATTGGCGGGCTGGCGCGGCGTGGCGTCGGACATCACCGATGCGCGGCTCAGCGGTGATGACGCAGTGCGTGCCGCCCGAACCGATCCGCTGACAGGGCTCGCTAATCGCCTGCTGATCCGCGAGCTGCTGGAAGAAGCGGCGATGAGCAAGCATGCCAGTCAGGGACAGTGCGCCCTGCTTCTTGTCGACCTTGATCGCTTCAAGATGGTCAACGACACACTTGGCCACGGCATTGGCGATAAACTGCTGTGCGAGGTCGCGCGGCGTTTGGAACATGCGGTTGGTGACGAAGGGCGCGTCGGCCGCATTGGCGGCGACGAATTCGCGATCGTTTGGCGCGGCGATCTGGATCGAAAACGGCTGGCCAGTGTTGCGCGGCAGTTGGTTGCGGATGTGTCGCGCAGCATATCCATTGGTCCGGCTACCCTTCATGTCGGCGCCTCCGTGGGGATTGCGATCAGTCCCGAAGATGGCCAGCGCGAAGAGCAATTGATGCGCAGTGCCGACCTTGCGCTATATCGCGCAAAGGACGCGGGCCGGGGCGGGCACGCCTTCTTTGAGCGGTTTATGTACGTCGAGGCAGAGGAGCATCGCCTGCTGGAGCAAGATGTCCGGCAGGCACTGGCGGACCACAGCATGGCACTGGCGTTTCAGCCGATTGTTGATGCGACGACGGGCGCTGTCGTCGCCCGCGAAGCGTTGTTACGGTGGCATCACCCGCGCCGGGGCAATATTCCGCCAGACCAATTCATTCCAGTCATCGAAGATGCCGGCCTTATCCATCAGATCGGGGATTGGGTAATTCGGGAGGCTTGCGCCGAGGCGGTGCGATGGCCGGACACAACCCGGGTTGCCGTGAATATCTCTGCGGCGCAGCTGACGGGTGCGGGCCTCGCCAAAACCGTTCTTAGCGCGCTGGCGGCGACGGGCCTGACGCCCGGCCGCCTGGAGTTGGAAGTGACGGAGACCGTTTTCCTAGGCGACGATGCGGCAACGCTCGCCTCGCTCGAGCGGCTGAGGTCACTCGGCGTTCGATTGGTTCTCGACGATTTCGGTAAGGGCTATTCCAGCTTTGGATATTTGAGTCGGGCCCATTTTTCCAAAATCAAAATTGATCAACATTTCGTCCGTGGCGCGGCCGAAGGGGCAAGCGACTGCAAGGCAATTGTGGGGGCGATCATGGCGCTCGCGCGGGGTCTCGGACTGGAAACAACCGCCGAAGGTGTTGAAAATGAGCGTCAGGCCATGCTGATGCGCGACGTCGGCTGCAGCCAGCTTCAGGGATATTATTTTGGCAGGCCGGTCATACCTGGCAGCGCGGACGAGTCCGAACCGCGAAAATTCGCCTAACCGGCGCTGCAGAGCCCACGGGCTCCCATTCATACGTATTCTTCAGTTGACCCGGTACAGGTTTAGCGGCGATCACTGCGTCATTCTCAGGCGAACAGGGGGCTCGATCAATGGCACTGGCACCAGGCGATTCCAACGCCAGCGACCAAGCGAACGGTACAGAAAACCGGCATGTCGACGAGCCCAGCCTGCGCTATTTCGTATTCGCGCTGTTCTTCATCTTTGGTGGCATCACATCACTCAATGACGTCATCATCCCCAAGCTGAAAGAGCTGTTCACGCTAAACTACACCCAGGCGATGCTGGTGCAGTTTTGCTTCTTTACCGCCTATCTCGTGATCGGCATTCCGGGCGCGCAGCTCGTCAAGAAGATCGGCTATATGCGCGGTGCGGTTGCCGGGCTGCTGACGATGATGGTCGGCTGTCTCCTGTTTATTCCGGCGTCGCAAAACGCGACCTACGCCTTGTTCCTTGCGGCCCTGTTCGTGCTCGCAAGCGGCGTTGTCATTGTTCAGGTTGTCGCAAATCCCCTGATCAGTCTGCTTGGCCCCGCAAAAACGGTGCACAGCCGCCTGACGTTCGCACAGGCATTTAACAGCCTTGGCACAACCATTTTTCCGCGGGTCGGATCCGCATTGATTTTGGGCGGACTCGCGGGGGTAACGGCGTCGGAATTGTCGGGCACCGCGCTCGACGCCTACCGCACGCAGGAAACCCAGGCGATTGTGCACACCTATATCGGCCTCGCCGTTGCGCTCGCCGTGGTCGCGGCGATCGTTTGGCTGTATCGCAATAAGCTTACCCACGACCCAAATAACATGAGTAGTTCGGCGCTTGTCACGCCGGGCCGATATTTTGTCGGGTTGACTGCAATCATCGCCGGCGTGATCGCAGCCGTTAAGGGATATGCTGCGATCGGCCTTGCCCTGATGATCATCGCACCGGTAATTTGGCTTTATGGCAATGACCTGCTTCGCCGAACGCGCTTCTCTTTCGGCGCCTTGTGTATTTTCCTCTATGTTGGCGCAGAGGTGTCGATCGGCTCCTTGATCACCAATTACCTGATGCAGCCGCATGTGCTTGGCCTGCCGGACAAAGACGCCGCAGATTACATCATGTATTATTGGGGCGGCGCCATGATTGGTCGTTTTGTGGGTTCCTATTTTCTACGGATTGTGAGCCCCGGGAAAATTCTTGCGGGCGTTGCACTGGGTGCGATCACGCTGATCCTCATTTCGGCCAACACAACCGGTGCAGTATCAGCATACAGCTTGCTCGCGATCGGCCTGATGAACTCGATCATGTTCCCGACGATTTTCAGCCTTGCCAGCGAGAAATTGGGCGTCAGAGCTGCTGATGGGTCGGGCATCATCAATATTGCGATTTTCGGCGGTGCAGTGGTGCCCCTGCTCACTGGCATGTTGGCCGATCAATCGGGGAGCTTGGCCTTTGCCTTGCTGATTCCGGCGGTTTGTTATGCGATTATTGCCGCATTTGGCGTTTACGCGCGGCGCCCAGCATAAGGGAAAACGCCAATAATTAATTTCGGTGGGTTTGAAGTCTTTTCAAGCCCGCCGAACCGTCTATAAGCCGCGCCCGAAGACGATCGCTCGGACCTACGGGCGGCCCTGCTGGGGCGTCGCCAAGTGGTAAGGCACCGGTTTTTGGTACCGGCATTCGCAGGTTCGAATCCTGCCGCCCCAGCCAGCTACCTAAAACGTAGCTAAAACAATCGCCTATATGACGCGTTAAGGGCAATATAGGCCAGTTTGTAGGGGAGATGTTCCCGTACCCACAGTCTCATCCTGCGGATCCTCGCGGCGTGACGCGTCAGGCACAGGAACGCCGTGCAGTTAGAAGCGCGTGGTCAACGCTAGTTCCTTTGGCACACGTGCGTCCAACTCTTCTCGTTCATGTCCGTCCAGCCCGTCCTGATCAACGGTTCCTGAAATTCCTGAGCGATCCTATCCGCAGTCCATCCAACGCCGTTTTACGTGCAACGAGAATGGGCTCCCTTTTGTGGGAACGGTAATGCGCGGTTATTTCAAGCGCCCAGCCACTCAGTTATGATTTTGCCTTGATGTCCTTCCGGAGCCAGCGCGGCGCGGAGGGCGTCCAGCAAAGGGGGCAGGCCCTGCGTGAACGCGTACGGGGGGTTGATGATGAAGAGGCCCGCGCCGTTATAGATTCCGGGTTGTTCGGTATCGAACAGCCAATGTTCAATGGTCATGAATTTCGGAATGCCGAGCCTGCGCAGTTGCTGCTTCCACCTGGCATGCGTGTCGCGGTCTTTCAGCGGATACCAGATCATCGTCACGCCATGTGCCCATTTGCGGTGCGCCGCGGCCAGGGTGGCGGTGATGCGCGCGCGCTCGTCTGTCTGTTCGTACGGCGGGTCGACCACCACGACGCCGCGCGCTGTTCGGGTAGGCAGCATGGCCAGCCATAGCTCGTAGGCGTCGCGCTGATGCACGGCGGCGGGCGTGCCGCGCATCGCGCTGCGCAGTGCAATGACATCCTGGGGATGTTTTTCGTTGAGGATCAGCGCATCCTGCGGGCGTAGCAGCTGCGACAATATGCGCGGGGATCCGGGGTAAAGATGGCTTTCGGTCCCTGTGTTTACCGCCTCCGCGGCGGCGCGGTAGTCATCCAGCAATGGGTTTGAGTCGGCAAAGGCCCGCAGCACGCCCTGCGCGGCCTCGCCGGTGCGTTGGGCGCTATCGTCGGTAAGGTCATAGAGCCCGCATCCGGCATGGGTATCGATCAGGGTCAGCGCGCCCGGCTTTTGCTGCAAGGCGCGGACGAGGGCGATCAGCAGGCTATGCTTGACCACATCGGCGCTGTTTCCAGCATGAAAGGAATGGCGGTAATTCATTGGGATTCAGATTTCCGATGAGGTGCCTATAGACCGGCTGCCGCTCTCGCCTAGACAGAGATTTCCTCAAATTGGCCCGGCGCGATATTGGCGATGGTCCAATCGCCGACAGACCAGCGCACCAGCCTGAGCGTTGGCAACCCGACCGCCGCCGTCATTCGGCGCACTTGCCGGTTCCGTCCCTCGCGGATGGTGATCTTCAACCAACTGTCGGGAATGGATTTGCGCTCTCGGATCGGCGGGTCGCGCGGCCACAGGCTCGGATCGTTGATGCGGGCGACATCGGCCGGCAGAGTCATTCCGTCCTTTAGCTGGAGGCCCTTGCGCAACCGCTCCAGCTCTAACTCCCGTGGTTCGCCTTCGACTTGCACGAGGTAGGTCTTGGGCAGCTTGAATCGCGGATCGGCAATGCGCGCCTGAAGCCGCCCGTCATCGCACAGCAGCATAAGGCCCTCACTGTCCCGATCGAGCCGGCCGGCAGGGTAGACGCCCTTCACAGGTATGAAGTCGGACAAGGTAGACCGAACCGTTGGCGATCCCCGGTCGGTGAATTGGGACAGGACCCCGTAGGGTTTGTTGAACAAAAGGAGCCGGGCCATCACCATTGCATATCGCTCGAATGAGGCAATGTCTGCACGCACATGCCGCTGCTGACGCCCCGCGTTTCCTAACCACAGTCGTTGAGCAGTCGGCATCGTGGTGGTCCGATCCCGAGCTAATAAAATTATAGCGTCCGCGCCCTGACAAAGGAGAGATTAGACGACCGTACGCCGCCATTCGCTGGCCAACACAGCTTCGATGCGGCCGACGAGAAGGTCTAGGTCGACGGGTTTGCGCAGATAATCATCGGCGCCGGCGCCAATGGCAAGCGCCTCATCGGTGTTGCTGTGTCTGGCCGTCAGCATGATTACAGGCACGCGGCACAGGCTGCCCTCGCTACGCATCCGGCGGAGCAGATCAACGCCGGAGAGGCCGGGCATGGCGCAATCGAGAATTGCCAAATGGGGAGGGCGCCGTCGCATGACGGCCAACGCTTGCTGTGCATCCTGGAGCCAACCGATAGCATGACCTGCGTCGAACAATGCGGCGCATACCAGCGATCCCATCACCGGATCATCGTCGACATAAAGGATGCGCGCAGCCACCGGCGTCAGGACTCCGGTTGATCATTGAGGATTTCGGTAAGCCTGACCAATGTGAGACGCCGGACGTGCGGTTCGACGGTCTCAGCCAGCTGCGCTTCGATGGAAACGGCATTCTGGCCCAGCATCTCATCATCGAAATAGCGAGCGGTGCCGGCGATATTGTGAAGCAGGCGAGCGATTGGCTGTACCATCTCATCACATAGGTCGTTGGCGAGCGTTTCGCGGGTGAGCGAAAGCAGGTCCAGCTTCTGAGATTCATAAAGCCGACGGGCGGCTGCGATGACGTCGTCGTCCAGGCCGATGACGCGTCGACTTTGGCCGAACAGGCTTCGTGCTGGTTCATCACTTTTCTCGGGCAGCGACGGGGCCCCAACCCTTAACGGGTGAGGCATTGAAAATCCCTCAATGTTGCATCCGATGTGGACAAGTTGCCGCCCCAGTAAAGGCGATGCTACGCTTTTGGGCGCGGGATGCTGGCGCGAGTGAGATCGCCTCGCTAGCGTTGGCGAATGGCTGGACCACTTCATGGATTGAGGATCATCGAAATGGCCGGGCTTGGCCCGGGGCCCTTTGCCGCCATGATGCTGGCCGACCATGGCGCAGAGGTCATTCGAATTGAGCGAGCGGGAATGATCGGCGTGCCTAACGATCCGCTTCTTCGCAATCGCAGGAGTATAGCGCTTGACCTGAAGCGGAATGATCACCGCGACGTTGTGCGGCGGCTTGCGCAAACGGCCGACGGCTTGATCGAAGGCTACAGGCCCGGTGTAATGGAGCGGCTGGGTCTGGGCCCGGCCAACTTGGTCGAGGCAAGCCCCAAGCTGGTATATGGCCGCGTGACCGGTTGGGGACAGACCGGCCCTCGAGCCGCCGAAGCGGGGCATGACATCAACTATTTGGCGCTAACCGGTCTTCTGCATGAGATGGGCGAGCCAGATAGGCCGCCGAGACCTCCAATGAATCTTGTCGCAGACTATGCTGGCGGCGGGATGATGCTCGCGTTCGGAATGGTGGCGGCACTGCTCAACGTACAGCGCGGCGGCGTAGGCCAGACAATTGACGTGGCAATGACCGACGGGGCGGCGCTCACCGGCGCATTGATTTACGGGATGAAAGCGGCCGGTGTCTGGACCGGCGGTCGGGGTGGTAATTTGCTTGATGGCGGCGACCCGCTTTACGGATGTTACGCCTGCGCTGACGGGCGGTTTCTGGCGCTTGGCGCTATCGAAGTGCCGTTTCGTGCCGCTCTGCTTGGTGCGCTTGGGATCGAACATGCCGATCATGCCAAGGTCGCCGCGGTGCTCGCGACACGGACTCGGGATGAATGGGTCGCATGTTTTGAAAATATCGACGCGTGCGCTGCGCCGGTGCTCGATCTGAACGAAGCGCCCGACGATCCGCATAATCAGGCGCGGGGGACATTTGCCACTATTGGCGGCGTGGTTCAGCCAATGCCTGCCCCCCGATTTAGCGAGCCAGCCGAGCCACCTTTGCCACCGAGACGCGACGGCGAAGATAGCGCGGCTATTCTGGCTGAACTCGGTTACTCCTCCGATGCCATAGATGCTCTGATGAAAGCTCCTGCATGAACCCGCTCTATGAACGGATGGATATCAGCGTTTTTGAACGAATGTCGCTGGCGGCGGCCAAACATCGAGCGGTGAATCTAGGGCAGGGTTTCCCGGATTTTGGGTGGTCGCCGGCGATATTGGATGCGGCGGCGCGGGCGTTGTCGGAAGGGTCCAACCAATATGCGCCATCGCGGGGGCTGCCCCTGCTTCGTGAGGCAGTTGCGGGCCATTATAATCGTCATCACAGGCTCAATCTGACGCCTGAGTCCATATGCGTGACAAGCGGCGCTACCGAGGCGCTGGCCGCTGCAATTCTCGCGCTGGTTCAGCCGGGCGACGAAATAATTGTCATGACGCCGGCTTATGATGCCTACCGGCCGCTGATTGAACGGGCCGGGGGCATTGTTCGCGAAGTCGCGCTCGAGCCGCCGGAATGGCGGGTGGACCGGGAGGCTTTGGAACAGGCCATAACGGCCCGAACCCGCGCAATCATTCTCAACAATCCGCATAATCCGACGGGAAGGCTGTTTAACCGTCAGGAACTGGATGCCGTGGCAGCGGTGGCGTGCACCCATGATCTGATGGTGATCGCCGATGAGGTTTGGGAACATGTCTTATTGGATGGACAGCAATTCACGCCGATAGCCTCGCTGCCCGGCATGGCGGATCGGGTTTTGAAATGCGGTTCCGCAGGAAAAATCTTTTCACTCACAGGATGGAAGATCGGCTGGCTTGTTGCCGCGCCTGCATTGGCCGCAGTTGCCGCGCGCGCGCACCAGTTTCTTACCTTTTCGAGCGCGCCCAACCTTCAGGCGGCGGTGGCATACGGCTTGGCAGAAGGTGATGATTGGATCGGGCCGATGCGAGCGCGCTTTGCTGCGGCCAGAGGCCGTTTGGTACGCGGACTGGAGCAAGCGGGATATTTGGTGTTGCCTAGCGCATCCACCTATTTCCTATGCGTTGATCTTGCGGCGTCCGGGATTGACGCCAACGATGAAGAATTCGCCAAGGCTGCCGTAGAGCAGGCCGGTGTTGCGGTTATTCCAATGTCGTCCTTCGCGTCATCAAAATGTCCGGACCATATGATCCGACTTTGCTTTGCCAAAAAGGATGAAACGATCGATGCGGGGGTAATGGGAATGGCCGCGGCCCGCAAATTGATGATCTAGGGATGAGCCGTTTCGCCTTGCTCAACAAGTGACGGCCAGCGGGTTTCCCATTCCTTTAGCCAGCCTGCTAGCTTTTCAGGCCGCAGCGGCCGCGCAACAAAATAGCCTTGTGCGACATCACAACGCAGGCGACGCAGCAATTGAAGCTGCGGCGCCGTTTCGACCCCTTCCGCCGTGACCTTCAGACCGAGCCCATGGGCAAGGTCGACGATACATTTCACAATCAGCGTGCTGTCTTTTGAAGTCGGGGCGTCCTCGACAAAAAAGCGATCGATTTTCAATTCGGTAAAAGGAAGCTGGCGAAGTTGCATCAGTGACGAGTAGCCAACTCCGAAATCATCAATGGCAAGGCCGATGCCCTTGATGCGAAACCGGGTCAATGTGTCCATCAGTTTGACGAGTGGCTGGGTTGCACTTTCAGTCAGCTCCAGGACCAGGCGATCCGTCGGAACGCTCAATTCAGTGCACATGCGTTCCACGAGATCGGGAAAGTCCAACTGATCAAGACTGAGCGCGGAAATATTGAACGCAAGGTCTGTTTCAATTCCCAGCGATCGCCACTGAATCCATTGATTCAAGGTTGTGCGCAGGCCCCATTGGGTCAGTTGGTCGATGAGGCCATAGCGTTCCGCCAGCGGCACGAAGCGGGATGGTGGAATTGTCCCAAGCTCGGGGTCTTCCCAGCGGACCAATGCCTCAACGCGCTTTAGCCTACCGTCGCACAGGCTAACCTTGGGTTGATAGGCCATGCTGAGCCGGCCGTTGATCAATGCACGCTCGAACCCGTCGAGCAGGGGCAGATCAGCGGTCGCGATCATGGGACAAGCGTTGGTTTCAATTCGTTCAAAATAGACTCCAACTCTTCCAGCCTTGCAGGCTTCTCAATTGGTCCAACCATGTTGAGTCCCATGGTTGAGCCGAGCCGGAATGCGCTTTCGAGAACCCGGCGGTCAAATCCCGAAATGATCAGGACAGGTTCCTCATATTTCTGATCGGCGAGGAAGCGCAGTAACTCGACGCCGTCCATACCCGGCATACCAAGATCGAGCGCGACCATGTGTGGACGCTCCTTGAGGAATTTCTCGCGAAACTCCGCGTCTTGTTCTGCAATGTCGGAGTCGTAGCCGCAAAGATCCGCAGCTTTCGCTACGAAATCCGCAAGAACGGGCTCATCATCGATGACCAAGAGTCTTGGACCGGCCAAATCTTCGTTCACTCCCACGCCCTCGACAGCATCGTTACGCAACCAGTGAACCCCAAGGGTCATAGCCGTCAAACGCATGAAACCGGATTTTAACCCAAAAATGCATAATGTCCCGGTTTGACGCGATTTTCCTTCAATTTGGAGAAGGCTGTATGCACATGTTTGGAAGCCTGATCCGCAGGAAAGCGGAACATCGCCCGCTCGGCGAAGATAAATTGGCATTCGAATCGACAACTTTTTCGTTGAGTACGTCGGTACCTCGCCCCACTGAACGCCGCGACGACAATCGCGTGATGGCGATGTTGCGCGTGGCCAAGCTAACCGACAGTGACGGCAATGAGCAGTTGATCCGTGTGTGCAACGTGTCAGCTGGCGGATTGATGGCGGAAATCGGGCATGCGGTTCGGGTTGGCGATGAGGTTTTTATCGAACTGTCGTCCCAGCGAATTCCGTCGACCGTTGTATGGACGCGCGAGGGAACAGCGGGCTTCAAATTTGCTCAGAACATCGATCTTGGCGAGCTGCTGGCTGGCCGCAAGCCACGCCACGGCTTTCGCGCCCGCCCGCCGCGGTTGGAGGTGCAATGCAAAGGCAATGTGAAGCTCGGTGATCGCTATTACACTGTCGATGTCCACGACATCTCGCTGGGCGGCCTTAAGGTTGAACCGATTGAAGAATATTGTCTGGGCAAATCGGTGGTTGTTGTTGTGGAGAGCCTTCGCCCCGTTCGCGGTGAGGTCCGCTGGTTCAACGAACGCAAGGCCGGTATTGTCTTCGACCAACCGCTGAAATTTGAAGAACTGGCCGAATGGGTCGGAAAGCGACTCGAAATGGCGACTCTGAAGGCGAGTATTGCCCGGCACTGACCTTCTCGGTGGGGGTATTGCTTCCTACTTTATGTCCTGAACCCGATTATGGAGGACAGGATTGTTATGGCTGACCAGGTTGCAGTGCTCGCTGGCGGATGTTTCTGGTGCACGGAAGCCGTATTTCTGGACGTTGTCGGCGTGAAGTCGATCGAGAGCGGCTACACCGGCGGCGACGTCGTCAATCCGACCTATAAGCAAGTATGCGGCGGCGACACCGGCCATGCGGAAGCAATCCGCATCACCTTTGACGATTCGCAGATCAGCCTCGACGATCTGCTCGACATCTTCTTTGCTATTCATGATCCGACCCAGCTCAACCGGCAGGGTAATGATATCGGCACCCAATATCGCAGCGCGATCTTCCCGCAGGACGAAGCGCAAGCGGAGACAGCCAAGGCCGCCGTTGATCGTGCAAACGATTCGCTTGATGGCAAGGTCGTGACGACAATTGAGCCAAAGGCCGATTGGTATCCCGCCGAAGAATATCACCAGGACTATTGGGCCGGCGAAGGGCAGAATAATCCCTATTGCCTGGCGGTCATTCCGCCCAAGCTCGCGAAGCTGCGCAAAAGCTTTCAGGCGAAATTGAAGGCGGCAGAATCAGCGAGTTAAGCGTTGATGATGAGGTCGCATCGATGCGGTGATCGGCGGGCGTAGAGCGTCTCTTTTATCGCGGCGCTGCGGCGCGCTTTAGGCGGTCACGAACGGCGGCGGCAATGCCGTCGCCGTTAATGGGCGCGACGGCAATACGCAGTTTATCGGACGCATCTGCTTCGTGAAGCAGGTCAAACAATCGTGAAGCAGCTTCGACCGGGTCGCCCGTTGGACTGAGTGATGTGTCGCCAGAAATCTGGCCAAAGCCGATCAAATATTCGTCCGGTGCAGCGTGGGCGGCATTGAGCCTCAGCGGCTTTCCCGGCGCATAATGGCTCAACATTTGACCTGGCGCTTCGATCTGCTCAGCTGGCCGTTCCGATGCGGCGATTTCTATGGGGCCTCTACGAAGGAGCCGGAGGCCGTCATCGGTGGCCGCGATGATTGTGCTCTCGATGCCGCGCTGTGTCTGTCCTCCGTCGATGACGGCCGCAATGCGCCCATTTAGAGACATCAGGACATGATCGGCGCGGGTCGGGCTAATTCGCCCGCTCGCATTGGCAGAAGGGGCGGCAAGGGGGCGTCCGACGGACGCCAATAATTCCTGCATCACAGGGTGTGAGGGAACGCGGATTGCGATGCTGTCCAGGCCAGCAGTCACGATTGACGCGATCGCGGACGCCTTGCGGCGTGGAACCACCAACGTCAGCGGACCGGGCCAATGGGCAGTAGCCAAGGCGCGGGCCGCGTCGTTGAAAAGCCCTAACTGTTCGGCGGCGGCCAGATCCGGCACATGTACGATCAGGGGATTGAAGCTGGGTCGTCCTTTCGCCGCATAAATTCGCGCGACGGCATCCGCATTGGTCGCGTCGGCGGCAAGCCCGTAGACCGTTTCGGTGGGCACCGCGACCGGCCGACCCTCGAGAATCAGACGCGCAGCCAGGTCAATCCCTTGAGAATCGGCGGCGAGGCGCATTGTGTCATATTGGTCGGTCATCAATGGCCCGCTATAGTCCTTTGAGACCATCCGCCAAGGAGCCTTGTATGAGCTTTGTCGCCCCCGTTCGTGATCAGCGCCTCGTCTTGAATGCCGTCGTGGGAATTGGTGCGCTGAATAGGGGCCCTGACACCGAAGTGGTCGACGCGGTACTGGAAGGCGCCGCGCAACTGGCAGAAGGAGAATTCGCGCCGCTGGACCGTATCGGCGATACGACTGGAGCGAAATGGGATAACGGCGCGGTCACCATGCCGGAAGGCTATAAGGCGGCGTGGCGCAGTTTTGTCGATGGCGGCTGGATGAGTCTTGCGGCACCGGAAGCTTATGGCGGGCAAGCATTGCCGCTGTCCCTGTCGGCGGCGTTGATGGAGGATCTGAATGCGGCGAACGTTGGGTTCGCTTTGTGTCCGATGCTTTCATTCGGCGCGATCGAGGCTTTGGAAAAACATGGCTCCGACGCGCTGAAAGAGGAGTATCTCGGTAAGATCGTTTCAGGCGAGTGGCCGGCGACAATGAATCTTACAGAACCGCAGGCCGGCAGCGACGTCGGGGCATTGAAAACCAAGGCCGAGCCCAATGACGACGGAAGCTGGCGGGTCACCGGCACAAAGATTTTCATCACATATGGAGAACATGATCTATCGGATCAGATCATCCACACCGTTTTGGCCCGCAAGCCTGCCGCTCCGGAAGGAACGCGGGGAATATCGCTATTCTTGATCCCGAAAATCCTGCCTGACGGAAGCCGAAATGACCTGCGATGCGTCAGCATTGAACACAAGATGGGCATTCACGCGTCGCCAACATGCGTCATGAGTTACGGCGATGAGGGCGGGGCAATCGGATGGATGATTGGCGCCGAAAATGGCGGCATGAAAGCCATGTTCACCATGATGAATAACGCGCGGCTGAACGTGGGATTGCAGGGTGTTGGCATTGCCGAACGGGCAACACAGCGTGCGGTCGCATATGCGTTGGACCGTCGGCAGGGCGGGCGGCCAATCGCCGAGTATCCGGACGTACGGCGAATGCTCCTCCGCATGCGCAGCCTGACGACGGCGAGCCGGGCGTTGGTCTATTACGGCTTCGGGCAATTGGACCGGGCGGCGCGCGGCGATACGCTGGCCGGCTATCGCGCTGAAGTGCTGACGCCAATGGCTAAGGCATGGGGTACCGATGTCGGCTGTGAAGTCGCAAGCCTCGGCATTCAGGTTCATGGCGGCATGGGCTTCATTGAAGAAACGGGCGCGGCCCAGCATCTTCGCGATGCACGAATTGCACCGATTTATGAAGGTACGAATGGGATTCAGGCGGCCGACCTTGTGGGGCGCAAGCTGGGATTGGACGGCGGCCTCGCCTTTGACGGGCTAATCGCCGATATTGAGGCGGAGATTAAAACGCCGTCGCTGATCGCCCTTACCGATGCCGTGGAGATTGCCGCGGCGAGCCTGCGAGAGGCGAGCGCCGAGGATCGGCAGGCTGGCAGCTATCCCTTCCTCACCATGTGTTCGGTAATGGTCGCTGGCTGGCTAATGGAGCGGCTGGCCGCGTCGGCCGATGCCGACGAACGAACTCGCGCGGCGTCAGATTATTTTCTCGCCGCAGTTGTGCCGGAGGCTCTGGGACTTGGCGCCGCTACCGAATTGGGCGCGGCACCGCTATACGCGGTTTCGGCGGAAATGCTGGCCTGATCAGGCGCGGGCGAGAAGTTCGGACGCGTCGATCCCCAGGCGCGCCATGCGGTCACGGATTTCTGGCCACTCGCTTTTGATAAACCGCTCGCGCTCGCTGGATTTCAGGCGTGCGGCCGCCCCGGCGGCTACAAACATGCCAACACCGCGTTTGACGATGACCAGGCCTTCGTCCTGAAATCCCTGATAGGCCTTCGCGACGGTTAAGGGGTTCGCCCCCTGGTCGGCCGCAAAAGCACGAACCGACGGCAGGGGGTCGCCATCTTTGTACCGTCCGGCGAGAATTGCGTCGGCAATCACCTCTCGCAGGCGGACATAGACGGGCTTTTCGTGAGCAGAGTGAAGCGTCATGCTGCTACAATACAGCAAAGCGCAAAAAGTTCAATCCGTTGACGGCGGCGTCCAATTCGAAACAATTTTCGCGATGTCCGGGCGCGATCGTTCCTCCAAAGGCGACCCGGGCTGACCAATATAGATCAGTCCGGCAATCCGTTCTCCTGATTCACAGAATGCGGCGGTCACGGTCGGATCGGTGGCGGGCCACCCGGTAATCCAACCCGCAACGAAACCAAATGCAGTTGCGGCATGGAGCAGGTTCATCCCCGCCGCGCCACAGGTCAATTCTTGTTCAAAAACCGGAATTTTATGGTCCGGCGTGGGCGACGAGATCAGTACGACGAGGTCCGCCGCTGCATGAGCGTTGGCTATGGCTTTTTCGACCTTGGGCGTGGGCGCGTCTGGTTCTGAGGTAGCAAGAGCTCTTGTATATAGGTTTGCCAAGTCGTCTCGCTGGTCGGCGCCGACGATCACGAAGCGATAGGGCACGAGCTGGCCGTGATCAGGCGTACGTGCGGCAATCGCCAGCATTTGTTGAAGTTGGGCCGCATCCGGGCCCGGCCCCGTCATGTCGCGCGGCCGTCCGGAACGGCGCGTTTCGAGAAGGGAACGTGCAGTGCGTGCGTCATTGAGCATCATATTCCGCCACTTAGGGACGTAAACCAATTGCAACAATGGCTTCACAAGCGCGGATTCGTCGCTAGGGTGCCCCGCAATCATAACAGGCGCGCGCCTCGACGATGCGTGCCACCCAAGTTGGAGGAGTGGCGACGTGACGCCCGAAACCGTGATTCCCGCGATTGCTGCGGTATTTCTTATCATCCTGATTGGCGGCGGCAGCATGGTTGCCATGTCCAAGAAGCCGGAGTTCCTTGGACATCCCAAAGGCCTCTATATGCTGTTCTTTGCCGAAATGTGGGAGCGTTTCTCCTATTACGGCATGCGAGCGCTGCTGATTTTCTACCTGACCAAGCATTGGCTCTTCGACGATAGCAAATCGAATCTCATTTATGGTGCCTACACCAGCCTAGTGTACATCACCCCGGTGCTCGGCGGGTATTTCGCCGACCGCTACCTGGGGCAGCGTAAAGCGGTCCTGTTCGGCGCTATCCTTCTTACCTGCGGTCACTTCCTGATGGCGTTTGAAGGCACCGGCGGTCAAAACGATCCGGTTATCAATATCTTCTGGTTGGCGCTGAGCTTCATCATCGTGGGCTCAGGTTTCCTGAAGGCCAATATTTCGGTGATGGTGGGTCAGCTTTACGGCCTAACCGACACGCGCCGCGATAGCGCCTACACGATCTTCTACATGGGCATTAACGTCGGCGCCGCCATCGGCACCATCCTCGCCGGTTGGCTGGGTGAGACATATGGCTGGGCCTATGGTTTCGGCGCTGCGGGTTTTGGCATGTTGCTGGGCCTGGTCGTCTTCGTTCTTGGTAAGGGACTGCTCAACGGTGCTGGCGAACCGCCGAAGCTGCTCGCAGGTCAAAAGCGGATCAGCGACGGCGTGCTTTATGCCATCGGGCTTGCGTCTGTCGCCGTGATTTGGGCGCTGGTCCAATATCAAAGCGTCATCCAAGGTCTCCTGATTGTGTCAGGCATTGCACTGCTCGGTTATGTGCTGTTCCAAGCTTTCAAGCTGGACAAGGAACCACGCCAGCGGATCTTCGCGATATTGTTCCTGATCGCGCTCAATCCAATCTTCTGGGGCCTTTTCGAACAGGCCGGCGGTAGCCTCAACCTCTACACCGATCGCTTCGTTGATCGTGCGGGTGTTCCGGCGTCGCTGTTCCAATCAATCAACCCCATCTACATCATCCTGCTTGGCCCGGTTTTCGCCTGGCTATGGGTGTTCCTCAGCAAACGTGGTCTTGAACCTTCGGCGCCGGCCAAATTCGGTCTTGCATTGCTTCAGGTTGGTGCGGGCTTCCTGGTGTTCGTGCTCGGAGCAAACGCCGCCGGATCGAGCGCGCTTACCCCGGTATTGTTCGTGTTCCTGATTTACCTGCTGCATACGACCGGCGAGCTCTGCCTGTCGCCGGTGGGTCTCAGCGCAATGAACCGGCTGGCGCCCAGCTATATGGCCTCGCTAATCATGGGTGCGTGGTTCTACATGACTGCCGTCGGCAATTTCGTCGCAGGCAAGATTGGCGAAGCAACCGGCGGCCACGACGGTGAAATGACCCAGGGCGGCACGCTCGCCATCTACAACAAGATCGGCTGGGTCACCGTCTGCGTCGGCGTGGTTGTCTTGCTGCTCTCGCCGATTGTGAAGCGGTGGATGCATCTCGACACGCTGGGCAAGGACACCGATGCGCGCATTCGTGAAATGGGCGAAGCGGGCGAACCCGAGGCGGCTGGCATTCAACCTGAAACCAAAGCGTAAGGATATCATGATGGCGAGGACCACCCTCTTTGGAGCGGCGGTCCTCGCCGCTTTGCTCTCTGGCTGCGCAACGTCTGGTCAGGAGACGGCGAAATCTCCGGCGATAAGGATCAATGCCGATCCCTATCCGTCGACCTATAGTCCTTATGCGGGCGTACCGACGTTCATCCGCAATGCCGTGATCCTCGACGGCGAAGGCGGGCGGATCGACGGCGGTTCGCTTCTCATTGCCGATGGCAAAGTGCAGGCGATCGGCGGCGCCGATCTGTCTGCACCGGAAGGGGCGAATGTCATTGACGCGGCGGGCCGCTATGTGACGCCCGGCATTATCGACGTTCACAGCCATTTGGGCGATTATCCATCACCGGGTGTGTCTGCCAACAGCGATGGCAACGAAGCGACCGGCGCGGCGCGCCCGGAGGTCTGGGCGGAGCATAGCGTCTGGCCGCAGGATCCCGGTTTCAATCGCGCAAGGGCGAATGGTGGCGTCACGGCGCTTCAGATTCTTCCAGGCTCCGCTAACCTGTTCGGTGGACGCTCCGTGGTTTTGAAGAATGTGCCGGCACGCACCGCGCAGGGCATGAAATTTCCCGGTGCGCCTTATGGTCTGAAAATGGCGTGCGGAGAGAATCCGAAGCGGGTTTATGGCGGTAAGGGCGGTCCGGGTACCCGCATGGGTAATATCGCCGTAACCCGGGCGACCTGGCTTCGCGCACAGGCGTATGACCGCAAATGGTCGAAATATGAAAAGAGTGGCGGCGACATGCCCGAGCGCGATCTCGCCATGGAGACGCTGCGTGGCGTGCTGCACGGCGATATCCTCGTCCACAATCATTGCTATCGGGCCGATGAGATGGCCAACATGATCGATCTGTCCAAGGAAATGGGATACCACATCGCGAGCTTTCAGCACGCGGTTGAGGCATATAAAATCGCCGACCTGTTCCGCGATAACAATATTTGCGCTGCCATGTGGGCCGACTGGTACGGCTTCAAGATGGAAAGCTATGACGCCATCAATGAGAATATTCCGTTCGTCCACAAAGCAGGCGCGTGTGCAATCGTTCATAGCGACGATCCAAACGGCATTCAGCGCCTGAACCAGGAAGCGGCGAAAGCGATTGCGTCAGGCAAGCGCGCGGGGATCAACATTTCGGAGGCGACGGCGTGGACGTGGCTCAGCGGCAATCCGGCAAAATCACTTGGAATCTTTGACAAGACCGGCAGCCTGCGAGCGGGGAAAATGGCCGATGTCGTTTTGTGGAACGGCAACCCGTTCAGCGTCTACACCCGTCCTGAAAAAGTGTGGATCGACGGGGCACTTCTCTATGACGCGGATGATCCCAGCCGAAGGGCCGTTAGCGATTTCGAGCTTGGCCAACCCGGCGAAGGGGACGTGAAATGATGCGCTCGCTTTTCCTTACCGCAGCCGCGTTGATGGCGGTCCCTGCGGCGGCACAGAATGTCGCAATCACGAATGCCACGCTGGTTATCGGGGATGGTGCCGATCCAATTCAGGGCGGAACCGTGGTCATTCGCGGCGGACGGGTCATTGCCGCCGGTCATTCAGTTGCCATTCCTGCGGGAATTCAGCGCGTCGACGCTCAAGGTAAATGGGTGACTCCGGGCATCGTTGCAGGCTTTTCGCGGCTCGGGCTGGCCGATGTCGATTTGGCGGCCGAAGGCGCGGACGACACCAATACGAACGGCAGCCCATTCAATGCGGCGATCGACGTCGCGCCCGCGATTAACCCGAAAGCGACAACCATTGCTGTCAGTCGGACCGACGGTGTAACCCGTGCGGTCGTAGCGCCCGTTGCCGGACGAAACATCTTCGCCGGGCAGGGAGCGATCATCGACACCGGTGACGATTTCTCTCCGGTGCAGAAGGCCAAAGCCTTCCAATTTGTCGAACTGGGTGAGGCAGGGTCGAACCGGGCCGGCGGCGCGCGGTCGGCAACCTTTGCAATGTTCCGCAATGCGCTGCGTGAAGCGCGGGACATGCGCGGCCGCGAACGGCCCGATGATGTCCTGCTGACCCATGTTGATGCGCAGGCGCTGGTTCCTGTGTTGCAGGGCAAACAATTGCTCATCGTCCATGTGGAACGGGCCCAGGACATTTTGAATGTGCTTGCGCTGAAGAAGGAGTTTCCGACGCTCAATCTTGCGCTGGTCGGTGTCAGTGAGGGTTGGATGGTCGCGGATCAATTGGCCAAGTCGGGCGCGTGGGTCATTGCGTCCGCCCTGAACGACCTGCCCGCCAGCTTTGAAACGCTCGCGGCGACCCAATCCAACGTTGGCCGGATGAAACGGGCGGGGGTCAAGCTTGCCATGGGCATGATCGACGACAACGACACCCGCTATGTCCGCAACCAGCGCCAATATGCCGGGAACCTTGTCGCCTTGCAGAAGGTGCCCGGCGCCGTTGGTCTTAGCTGGGGCGACGCATTCGCCCTGATCAGCTCCAAGCCCGCCGAAGCAGTCGGCATGGGCGGCGATTTCGGCAGCCTCGCGCGCGGAAGGCGCGGCGACGTCGTGGTTTGGGACGGCGACCCCCTGGATCTTGCGTCCGCACCGGAGGCAGTTTGGATTGATGGGGTTCGTCAGCCACTCGATAATCACCAGACCAAGCTTCGTGACCGCTATAAATCGCTTGAGCGCGGCAATTTACCGGAAGCCTATCGTCAATGAATCCGCTGGTTGAACTGGAAATGGCTGCCGTCGCCTTCGTCGGTGGCCATTTCCTGTTGTCCCATCCACTGCGGCGACAGCTTGTCAGCGCGATCGGGGAAAAGGCGTTTCTGGGCCTCTATTCGCTTTTCGCCCTTGCCACTTTTGCATGGATGATCTGGGCGGCAGCAAAAGTCGGGCCGGAAACGCCCTATTGGCAAGTTGCACCGGTGGTCTGGATATTGGCCAGTCTGATCATCTGGCTGGGCAGCATCTTGTTCGCGGGATCCCTCAAGGGCAATCCAGCACTCCCCGATGCGACCGGCAAGGCTCCTGTAATCGGTGAACCGCGGGGTGTGATGCGGATCACGAGGCATCCCATGATGTGGGGTTTCGCATCGTGGGCGATTGCGCACGCGATTGTGAACCCCACGCCTTCTGGCCTGATCATTTCCGAAGCAATCGCGGTCCTAGCGCTGGTCGGAGCAGCGTTCCAGGACCGGAAGAAGCAGCGGCGATATGGCACTGCCTGGGCCGAATGGGTAAAGCGCACCAGCTTTTTCCCATTTGGCCGCGGCCTGGCGGCACCCGGCTGGTCCGCCTTCATCGTCGGCACACTCCTGTTTTCCGCGGCGACGTGGGCACATGCCGCGCTGGGATATCAGCCCGCAGGCTTCTGAACCTTTTTCGCTTAACCTTTTTCGGGCAGAGCGGGGGCATGGGACGCAAATATTTCGGCACAGACGGGATTCGCGGGCGCACCAATGTTGCCCCAATGACCGCAGAAATGGCGATGAAGGTCGGGCAAGCTGCCGGCGCGCATTTTCTTCGTGGTGATCATCGCCACCGCGTTGTGATCGGCAAGGATACGCGGCTGTCTGGCTATATGATGGAATCAGCGATGGTCGCCGGGTTCACGTCCGTTGGCATGGACGTCGTGCTCCTTGGGCCGTTGCCGACGCCGGCGGTTGCAATGCTGACCAAGGAATTGCGCGCCGACCTTGGCGTGATGATCAGCGCAAGTCACAACAAATTCGCGGACAATGGCATCAAGCTGTTTGGACCCGACGGGTATAAATTGAGCGATGCGGACGAACGGGCAATTGAAGAATTGCTCGACAGCCCGCCGCCACTGGTCGACGCGTCGAAGGTCGGCCGCGCAAAACGGATCGACGACGCACGCGGTCGCTATATCCACTTCGCCAAAGACACGTTTCCGCACAATTTGCGCCTCGACGGACTGAAGGTGGTGGTCGATTGCGCAAATGGAGCGGCCTATTCGGTTGCGCCCGACGCGCTTTGGGAGTTAGGCGCAGAAGTCATCGCGATCGGCACCAAGCCCAACGGAACCAATATCAACGAAGGGTGCGGGTCGACCGCACCAGGGGCGCTTCAGGAAACCGTCGTCGCCTCAGGCGCGCATGTCGGATTGGCGCTCGATGGCGACGCCGACCGATTGATCGTGGTCGATGAAAAGGGGCAGATCGTTGATGGCGATCAGTTGATGGCCCTTATCGCTCTGTCGCAGCAAGCGCGTGGCACGCTGAAGGGCGGGGCAGTTGTCGCCACGGTCATGTCGAACCTCGGGCTGGAGCGCCGCTTGGCAGAGGATGGCCTCACGCTCCATCGAACGGCAGTCGGTGACCGTTATGTCCTGGAGGGGATGCGCGAAACAGGGTGTAACGTGGGAGGGGAGCAATCCGGGCACATCATCCTGTCCGATTATGCGACCACCGGTGACGGCCTTGTCGCCGGGTTGCAAGTGCTCGCCGCGCTCGTTGAAAGCGGCAAGCCGGCAAGCGAGGTGATGCATCTGTTCGATCCGGTGCCACAATTGCTGAAGAATGTACGCTTCGGCGGCGGCGCCCCGCTGGAAACGGAAGTCGTCAAAGCTGCTATTGCGATGGCAGAGGCGGAGCTGGACGGGCGCGGCCGCCTGGTGATCCGAAAGTCCGGGACCGAGCCGCTCATTCGCGTCATGGCGGAAGGCGACGACCCGGCCATGGTAGAGCGTCTGGTCGATCATATCTGTAAAGCGGTGGCGGCCGCGTGAAGACACCGCGTATTCTTATCATCGCCGGATCGGACAGCGGTGGCGGCGCAGGCATCCAGGCCGACATCAAAACCGTTACCATGCTTGGCGGCCATTCGATGACAGCGATTACTGCCGTGACGGCGCAGAACACGCTGGGCGTGACCGCCGTTCATCCAGTGCCGACAGAAACGGTTATGGCACAAATTGACGCGGTGATTGCCGATATCGGCGTTGACGCGGTGAAGATCGGCATGATCGGATCGCCATTTACAGCACTGCACATTGCGGCGCGGCTTGCGCAGCTTGAGAATGTACCGGTCGTATTCGATCCGGTCATGGTCTCAACCAGCGGGTCAACGCTTGCCGACGATGCCACGGTCGGTGCGTTTGGCAAGTTAATGGACGTGGCGACGCTGACCACGCCGAACCTACCGGAACTTCGCCGCCTGACGGGCGAGGAAGATGAGGTTGGCGGCGCGTTGAAGCTCGTGTCGCGGCACGGATGCGCCGTGTTGATCAAGGGCGGTCATGATGATGGTGACGCCTTGGCTGATGCGCTGGTCGAGGATGACAATATCACCAGCTGGCAGGGTCAGCGGATCGATACGACCAGCACCCACGGCACCGGATGCACGTTGGCGAGTGCCATCGCCTTCTATCTGGGCGCCGGCTTTCCGATTGCGCAGGCGGTCGAGCGCGCGCGCGTGTTCGTGCGTCTGGCAATGTTGGAAGCACCGGGGCTGGGGCAGGGCCACGGCCCACTTGGTCAGCAAAATGTTCGACTGGATACAGGGCTGGGCCTGCGCCTGAATCAGGTAACGGTAACCGGCAAGGACTATCGCAAGATGGTCGATTTCTACCGCCGGCTGGGCCTGAAGCAGATCGTCGATAGCGAAGAGAATTTGTACGCACGTTTCGAAGCTGGTGCGACGACCTTCTCGATCCAGTGCGATCCGGAAGCCGAAATCGGCGAAACCGTCGCGGTTTATTTTGAATGCGACGACCTGGAAGAACGGGTCGAAAAGCTCGCGCGAAGCGGTATTCCTTTCGAACATGGTCCGCGCAATCAGCCCTGGATGTGGCTGGAAGCAAGGTTGCGCGATCCATCGGGCAACACCATTTTTCTTTATAAGGCTGGCGAGGCGCGTCGGTATCCGCCGTGGCGGATCGACGAGAGTGAGCTTGGGGAATTGAAGCCGCCTGAGCCGCCGACACTTGACGAACTGCGTGCCGGACCAACACTCAGCAAGAAGCCGCGCGAGGCATGATCGCCGGGATTGACGAGGCAGGACGCGGGCCATTGGCAGGGCCGGTTGTCGCCGCCGCTGTCATCCTTACCGGTAAGGAAATTCGCGGGCTCGCGGACAGCAAGGTGTTGAAAGCGTCGCAACGTGCCGCGCTTGCTGACCGCATCCGCGAGCGGTGCATCGTGGGCGTCGGCATGGCCACGGTCGAGGAAATCGACGCGATCAACATTTTTCAGGCCACAATGCTGGCCATGACTCGCGCTGCACAGGCCCTCTGCAACATAATTGGATGCGATCCCGTCGAAATGCTGATTGATGGGAATATGACACCAAAAGGCCGGCTGGCCGAATGGCGTTGGCCTGCACGCGCGATCGTCGGCGGTGACGCCAAGGAACGTTGTATCTCTGCGGCCTCCATCATCGCCAAGGAGCATCGGGACAGCCTGATGCTCGATGCACATGATGAGCATCCGTTATACGGATTTGACCGGCACAAGGGTTATGGCACGCCCGACCATCTCGCGGCCCTTCAGGCACATGGTCCCTGCGCCATCCACCGCCGAAGTTTTGCGCCGGTCGCCCAGCTCACACTTTTCTGATCCATCCTGAGTCTTTCGAGTCACACCACAAGGGATTGAGTCTGCACTTGGCTGCCAGACTCAATATCTAGTGGTCTGGATTCGTTTGGATTCCTTTTGTTCTCATGCCGGCGCTAGCCGCCCCGAACCTTGGATGCTTGACCACGAGTCCCGGCTGAATCACGGGAGGGTTAACCACAATCGAGGGGCAGTATTTCGTATGAACATGATCACGCCGATGACCGACGTGGCGGGCCGCGTCCGCGCTCGCGCCAGCACCTCGAAAAAGCCGCTTCCGCTCGACACGATCCTTGAAGGGGATTGCATCGCCCAGATGCAAAAAATCCCGGACAAATCGGTCGACATGATTTTCGCCGATCCGCCCTATAACCTACAGCTGCAGGGTGATCTGTTCCGCCCGGAAGGCGGCAAGGTCGACGCATGCGATGACGCCTGGGACAAATTTGACAGTCTGGGGGCATATGACGATTTCACGCGCGAATGGCTGGCCGAGGCGCGTCGCATTCTGAAGGATGACGGAACGATCTGGGTGATCGGAAGCTATCACAATATCTATCGCTGCGGAGCGTTGCTGCAGGATGCAGACTTCTGGATCCTGAACGACATTGTCTGGCGCAAGGCCAACCCGATGCCCAACTTCCGCGGCACGCGTTTCACCAATGCCCATGAAACTTTGCTGTGGTGCTCGAAGGATCCGAAGGCGAAATACACCTTCAACTATCGCGCGATGAAGGCGCTCAACGATGATTTGCAGATGCGGTCCGACTGGGTTCTGCCGATCTGTTCGGGGTCTGAGCGGGTCAAGGATGACGCAGGGGAAAAGGCGCATCCGACGCAAAAGCCGGAAAGCCTGCTCTATCGCATCCTGCTCGCCTGCACCAAGCCGGGCGATGTCGTGCTTGATCCGTTTTTTGGGACGGGTACGACCGGCGCAGTGGCACGTCGCCTCGGTCGTCGCTGGATCGGCATCGAGCGGGAGCGGAACTATGTGAAGGTCGCCCGCGCACGTATCGACGCGACCCTGCCGCTCGATGAAAGCGCCATGACGGTTATGGCCGATAAACGCAGCCAGCCGCGGGTCGCATTCGGCCTTCTGGTGGAAAGCGGGATGATCCCTGCTGGCGCGATTCTGACAGACAGCAAGCGTCGCTGGGGCGCGACCGTTCGTGCCGATGGGTCGATCGAGTGTGAGGGCGACACGGGCTCAATTCACAAAGTTGGTGCCAAATTGCAGGGCGCACCATCGTGTAACGGGTGGACGTTCTGGCACATTGAGCTGGACGGGAAGATTCAGCCGATTGATGTTCTTCGTACGAGGCACCTGGCGGCGCTATAGTTTCGCCACACGGAAACAGGCCGGACTGAAGCCCGATTCCGTTTTTAAGAGAGCGGCCATTCGGGCCGACGACACCGCACGGAAATGAATATGCGCACACTCATTCGCCCAACCGGCTTCGTGGATTCTCCTTTCGGCCACGATGGTAAGGTCGCCCGGCTTGCGGGCGGCCTGAACTGGTTTGGATTGGTGGAGCTCATCCGTATTGCCGAAAATCAGCGGGCGGGGTCCGACATATTTCCGGTGGAAGGGCTGGAACGCCATTTCGACGACGACATGGCGGCGCAGTGGCAGCGTCTGACGGCGCCGCGCGCGCCGCTCGTCATGGGTGATCGTACCATTCGCCTCGACCAGCCCCAGATAATGGGAATCGTCAACGCGACGCCCGACAGCTTTTCGGACGGTGGGGCCTATCTGGATGCCGATGCAGGGGCGCAGGCGGGTGCGACCATGGCCGCAGCGGGCGCGGCGATCATTGACGTTGGCGGGGAATCGACGCGGCCAGGAGCCAAGGACGTATGGGAGGAGGATGAAATTCGGCGCATCCTCCCTGTCGTACAGCGCCTCGCGGCAAGTGGAACCGCTGTCTCCATCGACACGCGCAAGGCGGGCGTGATGGGGGCTGCGATCGAGGCGGGCGCCCGAATGGTCAATGATGTGTCCGCCCTGACCTGGGACCCGCAATCAACCGCTGTGGTGGTCAACGCCGGCGTTCCAGTCGTCCTGATGCACCATCAGGGCAATCCGCAATCAATGCAGGATGCGCCTCATTATGATGACGCGCTGATCGAAGTTTATCTGTGGTTGGAAGAGCGGATCGCTGCGGTTGAGGCGGCGGGCGCGGCACGCAACAAAATATTAGTCGACCCGGGTATCGGGTTTGGCAAGACAGTCGCGCACAATCTGGAATTGATGAACGGCTTGTCGCTGTTCCACGGATTAGGATGCGCAATCGTGGTGGGTGCGAGCAGAAAGCGGCTGATCGGGGCTTTGGCAAACGAAGCGCCGGCCGATCAACGATTGGCGGGTAGCCTGACGCTTGCACTGAAGGCGGTGGAGCAGGGTGCGCAAATCGTTCGGGTCCATGACGTCCCGGAAACGGCTCAGGCGCTAAAGGTCTGGCGAGGACTCAGGGACTCCGCGCTGACCCCGCGTTTCGCGTGACTTAACGAACCCCGAAACGGCCAAGGAACTCAATAACTTCGGCTCGCTCGCCTTCTGGAATGTCGTCGAACCCGAGCATCGCCGCATGACTGCTGGTCGGTAGGCTTGCGGGGGACCATTCAATGCGGCTTTCGCCATAAAGATCTTCGAGCCGCTCTTTCAGGCGCTCGCAATCCCAACTGTCATCGAATCCGTGCGACATGGCGTAGAAGTCGCCGTCGGAAAAACGGCGCCCAATAATGTCAGTAAGGTTGGCGACGTGACGCGACACCTCGTCCATCGCTGGTTCGTCTGACCATGGGAAATGATCCTCCGCCGCTGCCGTAAGCCAAAACACCCCTGCGGCGACACCGGCATCGATGTCCGGCTGGCGCACCAGAAATTCCAGAACCCGCAAGTCATAGTCCCAATTCCAGTACTGGGCGACGAAATTGCGACTTTCCGCCGAGCGTTGAGACAGCCAGCCAACCGCTTCGTCCCATGGCAACGGGTTGTCCTGAATTTCAACGATTGGCAGGACGGCGGATTCGGCGGCCTGCGTATCTGCCGCATCAATTTGGGGCGCTTGATAGGCATCCGTGATGGGGCCTTCGTCAAAGCCATCGCTATTCGGTGCAATGGAATCGCTGGGATCGAACGACGGGTCTTCTGACTGGCGTTGCATCAGCTGCTCGGCGACCGGGGCTAAAGCAGGGCTCAGAATGCTGCTCGCTTCCGCCCGAATGGCGTCATAGTGAGCGCGGACGGCCGACTCGCGGGCCAACTCGGCTTCGCGGAAGGCGGTGGCGCTGAACGTCCGATTCCGGGTCGGCGTGTCGACTTCTTCGGTCTTGGCGGGCGATCCACCGCCAAATTTGAAGTTGGAAAGAAAGCCCATGGTTTGCCTCCGGGTGTGCCGCTTCAGGCGGCGGTGTCGATGCCAAGCTCACTGAGCTTGCGGTAAAGGGTAGAGCGGCCGATGCCGAGGCGGCGGGCCACCTCGGTCATCCGTCCGCGATAGTGGCCGATCGCCAGTCGAATGATGTCGGCTTCAATTTCTTCCAGATTGCGCAGATGGCCGTCTTCTCGAAACAAGGTGACCTGCGGGCCGCCTGAAAGGGCGGCTTCCGCGCTAGCCTTGCCAATGGTCGGTGCGACATCGCTTCGGCGCTGCGTAAAGCGCGACTGGATCGCAATGTGCGGAAAATCCTCTGCCGTCAGCGAGTTGTCCCCGGTGTTCAGCGCGGCCCGGAACAGTACGCCCGAAAGCTGACGAACGTTGCCCGGCCACCCATAGCGCATCAGGACGGATAGCGCGTCATTTCCAATCGACAGGTTGCGCATGCCCGGCTGTTCGGCAAAGCGGCCGAGGAAGTGGCGGACCAGCGTTGGAATGTCGCCCGTGCGATCACGCAGCGACGGGATTTGAACGGTGGTTGCTGACACTCGTTCCGCGAGGTTGGTATCAAAATCTTCGCCCAGCGGGCGCGACGATGTCGCGATCACGCGAACGTCGATGGAGTTGGACCCGTTGCATCCAACAGGGCGCACCTCGCCGGTCGCAAGCATACGGTCCAGGCGACGCTGTGTCTCGAGAGGAAGCTCTCCGATTTCGTCAAGAAGAAGCGTTCCGCCGTCGGCTTCCACCAGCTTTCCGATCTTTTCGGAAAAAGCGCCCGGAAAGGCGCCGGGGACATGCCCAAACAATTCGCTGTCGATGATATTGTCGGCGACTGCCTTGCAGTCGAGCGCGACAAAGGGACCGCGCGCGCGCAGGCTCGCCTGATGAATGGCGCGGGCGAATGTTTCCTTGCCCGACCCCGCTTCACCCAGGATGAGGATCGGCATGCGATTGCGGGCGGCCTTTGCGGCAACGGCCAACGCGGCGCGAAATTCCGGCGCCGCGCCGACCAATTGCTCCAGCGCCAGGGCAGGGGCGATCTTTTCCGACAGTGGCGCCAATTCACCGGCCGCGCGGCGACGATCAGCATGAACACGCAGGGCCTCAAATAGGCGGTCAGCGGCGATAGGCTTAGCCAGAAAATCGCTGGCGCCGGCACGCATGGCGTCTACGGCCAGCGCAATCGACCCGCTATCCGCCAGCACGATGACGGGCAGGTCGGGCCGAGAGCGGCGCAGGGCGGCAATAAGGTCTGGCCCTTCGGCCTCGTCCCAACTGGACAAAATTGCGGCCTGCACCTCACGGCCATGAGGTCCCTGAAGCAAGCCAACCGCGCTTTCGGCGCAGGCGGCGCCTACCGTTAACCAGTCGGCACGCGACGCGACCGCAGACAGCTGCCTCCGCTCCTGAGCATCGGCGTCAACCAGCAACAAAGATCGGATATTTTCGTCGCGCATTCCTGTCTCCAGCGCAGGACTATAGGCAAAGAGAGTAAAGACGCCCTTAAACCCGGTAAAAAGGCGCTTGGGGGATTGCCGCAGCCTTGTTAAGACCGACGCGACACATTCATTCCAAGGGGAACTAATATGGCCGACAGCAAGGCCCACCCGACTGCAACCGAAATGGATTACCCGGCGCATGAGCGCAATTATTCGGGTTTCCTGAAGCTTCTGAAATTTGGGACGATCGCTGCTGCGATTGTCGCGGCGATCGTCGTTTACGCGATCTCGAACTAGGCAGATCGCTTGAAGATCGCGGTTCTGAAGGAAAGCGGCGCCGAAACCCGTGTCGCGGCCATCCCTGAAACGGTGAAGAAATTCAGCGGATTGGGAGCGGGGGTTGCGGTCGAGGAGGGCGCAGGCGCCCTGGCCGGGATTTCGGATAGTGATTTTGAAGCAGCGGGCGCGGTCCTTGCGGATCGCGCCGCTGTTTTGTCGGATGCCGACGTCATCCTGAGCGTAACCGGGCCCGAACCCGGTACGCTAAAGAATGCAAAGCCGGGGGCGTTTCTTCTCGGTGCGCTTGACCCTGCACGGCGCGCGGACGATGTCGCGGCCTATCTAAAGGCCGGGCTTGTCCCACTCGCAATGGAAAAGATGCCGCGTATTACGCGCGCGCAGTCGATGGACATCCTATCGTCCCAATCGAATCTCGCGGGCTATAAGGCGGTCGTTGATGCGGCGAGCGTCTATGGCCGCGCTTTTCCAATGATGATGACGGCGGCAGGCACGGTCAGCGCGGCAAAACTGTTCGTGATGGGAGTTGGCGTGGCCGGGTTGCAGGCCATTGCGACCGGTCGCCGGCTTGGCGCGCAAGTCAGCGCGACGGACGTTCGATCTGCAACGAAAGAGCAGATTCAGTCACTTGGTGCAAAGCCAATTTTCGTTGAAGGCGTTGAGGGGATCGAGGGCGAGGGGAAGGGCGGCTATGCCGGCGAAACCAGCCCGGAATATCAAAAAGCACAGGCGGACCTGGTAAGCGGCCATATCGCCAAGCAGGATATCGTCATTACAACGGCGCTGATCCCGGGACGTGCTGCACCTCGGCTGATCAGCGATGCGCAGTTGGCGTCGATGAAACCCGGCAGTGTCATTGTCGATCTTGCCGCCGAAGCAGGGGGTAATGTCGAAGGGTGCGTTGCCGGTCAGATCATAGAACGTCACGGGGTAAAAATCATCGGGGCGGTTCAGCTGGCGCGGACGCTGGCGTCGGATGCGTCGGCATTATTTGCCCGCAATCTCTTCAATTTCCTCAGCCCATATTGGAACGCCGACAGCAAGGCCTTTGACTTGCCCAATGATGATGAGCTTGTGCAGGCAATTCGGCTGCAAGGCTGACACAGACGGCCGCGTCTTGCCCTCTTTTTTGTGTCGGAGTGAGCGGCTTCCGTGTCTGAGATGCGATTTTTGCGTGCAACATTAACCACGGCGACTCCGAGTCGAACGTGGATAAAGGACCGCGCCGCACAGCGCGTTGGGCGATCGATTTGATCCCAAATGAAGAAGGACCGGATGCGTCGTCTGACGCCCAGTCCTTGTAAAAATTAATCTTATTTGCGCCAATTCGCGATCTGCGCCGAGCCGCAGTATCGCATTGAATTGTTTGGGTTTTCCGGCCTTTCGACCGGATTGGTCCTTAACCCTTGGCGCCGCCACCGCTCCAGCCCTGACCCATGAGCCAGCTCCAGAAACCGTTGCGGGTCGCGCGGTTTTCTTTGTTCGACATTTTACGTCCCCTATTCGTGACACGGCATCACGCGCCGATGAGAGGACGTTAACCTTAATCAAAATGGTTATCAACTAATTAACCATTTAAGCCACCCGGCGTTTCTTTGGCTTGCCAAGTCGGCGAACAAGTCCGTCTGCGCTGGTCGGTCGGCCGACCGCAAAACCTTGAGCATATTCGCAGTTCATTGAACGGAGCAGGTCGATTGATTCACGATCTTCTACCCCTTCTGCGACCACGCGCCGTCCCAGACTATGCGCAAGTGCAATAGTCGATTGGACCATCACCAGATCGCTGCGGTTATCACGCATCGACCGCACAAAGCTTTGATCAATCTTGATTTCGTTCGCGGGCACCTTCTTGAGATATTCAAGCGTTGAAAGGCCGGTGCCATAATCGTCAATCGAGATGTTGATGCCCAGGTCACAAAGCCGGGTGAGAGCTTCAAGATCGGCGCCGCCATTGGCCATGTCGGCGGTTTCAGTCAGTTCCAGGGTAAGGCGTTCGGCCGGCAGGCCGTGGGCTTGCAGCATAGACTTTACCCGCTTCGGCAGGCCGCGGTCGGGCAACATCCGCGCGGACAAATTGACCGACATGTCGAATACGCAAAACTCCCGGTTTATCCGCGCGGCCGTTTCGATTGCCCGCTCGAGTACGAACATGGTCAGGGGCTCGATGCGATCGCTTTGTTCCGCAGCGGAAATGAATTCGATGGGACTGATCGGGCCCTTGTCGGGATGTGTCCAGCGCGCCAACGCCTCAACGCCGCGGATCTCGCCGGTTCGAAGGTCTACCTGAGGCTGATAAGCAACCCAGACTTCGCCATTGGCCAGCGCATTGTCCAATTGTCCCAGCAGCGAAAGGCGCCAGCTGGCGTCGCGCAACCGTTCGGGATCATGGTATTTCCATTTCAGGCCTTCGCCTATTGCCTCCTCTGCGGCCACCAATGCGGAACCGAACCGATTGGACATCGAACGTCCGCTTCCAATTTCCACGCCGAAGGCAACGGAGACATCATAGGATTTGCCGCCAACACGAGCAGGCGCCCGGAACAGGGCGTGAAGTGCTTCTACATGGTGGCCGATCGCGGTGCTTGCCGGAATGGTCCAGGCAAAAATGCCCTCGTCACTTTGGTAAATTGTCGTTTCCTCACCGCCAACACGCAGGCGCTTGACAATTTGCTCGACGAGCGTGCGTTCGGCCTCGATCGGCATAAGGGAAACAATCTCGGCAAAATTGATAATCTTGCCGACGATCAATGGTCGGTCATTTCCGTCGCTGGCTCGCTTAAGCGCCGCCAGGTTGGGCAGGCCGCTGACCATATTGACCAGACCGCGCTTCTTCATCACCGCAAGGAACAGGCCGCATGAAACCCAGGTCAGGACAAACAAGCCGGGCGTGACGTCGGCGAAAATATTGAACCGCTCCAGCAGGATTGGGCCGATTATCAGGGCCGCCGCGGTGGATGCGATGATAACCGGGCGCCTCCGATCCCGCATTCGCATGGCCAGAATACTTGCCGCTGCGGCCAGCAAATAGCCCGGCCACCACCCCAATTGAACGGGCGCCCCCAATTGCAACGTTTCCGCCGCAATCGCATGGACATATACGCCGCCGAACTTCCCATATCCCGGAATGGAATATTGGTCGCCAATTCGTTCGTCGACCGCGCCGACGACGACCGATTTACCGCGCAGTAGATTGGGATTAATCCGGCCGGCAATGACATCGCTCGCGCTGACGGATGGAATTGTATCGGGATTGAAAGCGTAATTGACTGGAAAGCTGCCACTACGCTGCCAGTCGACGCCCGCGAGTAGCGGGGCAATGGTAGGGGTCTCTACGCCCTCCACCGACTTTTGATATTCAACATTCCAAACCTGATTCAGATAATCATATCGAAAATCTATAACGGCGAGCTTGGTATCGGCCCGGATTCGCTGAACGGGGAGGAGAGGGCGGTGGACTCCATTCTGGGCCCCCGACATGGTCTGCACGGCGATATAGCTGTTCGGTGCACGGGCCAGCGCATTGGTAAGCGCATTGTCATCCCTGGCGTTGCTTGCGCTGGCAAAGAGGAGGTCATGAACCTGCACTTTGGGTTTGTACGCGTCGATTTGCGTGACCAGCTTGGCATAGATGGAACGATTCCACGGCCAATTGCCCAATTCGCTTTGTGATTTTGCATCGATCTTCACGATCACGATGTCACCGCTTGCGGGACGGACATTTACGGCGTTGCGGCTGACCCGCAGCCATATTTCAGCGATTTCGCCGAACTGGATGGCGCCGAACAGTAGACCCAGGCCAATCGCCCAGGCGAGCAGCTTGGTCGGGCGCCATTCGCCCGATTTGCGCCAAATCTGCCCACGCCATTTCATCAGGATGAACGTTCCTTGTGGTCCACCATCCCGCGTATGCGCACGAAAAGGTTATCAAATCGGAAACCTCATTACGGTTAACAGCTCGATTGAGGTGGCCCCTCGACAAGCGCCGCGCCGCTTGCCACAACCTCGGTGAAACCAAAGTTGGGGGAGGCCGGTCCGTTGGACTTTATTTCCATCCTGTCGATTTTCGTGCTGGCCTGTTTCGTCGGCTATTACGTGGTCTGGTCGGTGACGCCGGCCCTGCACACGCCGTTGATGGCGGTGACCAACGCCATTTCCTCGGTGATTATCGTCGGTGCGCTGATCGCGGCGGCGGCGAGCGGTAGTGCGGGGTCGAAATGGCTCGGCCTGATCGCGGTGGCGCTGGCCAGCGTTAATATTTTCGGCGGGTTCGCGGTCACGCAGCGGATGCTGGCGATGTACAAGAAGAAGGAACGCCCGGCGGCCAAGGGAGACAAGACCCATGCATGAGGCCGCCGCGTCCACGCCCAGTTGGGTGCTTCTCGCTTATCTGATCTCCGGCGTCTGCTTCATCCTGGCCCTGCGCGGTTTGTCGAGCCCCGACAGCAGCCGCCGTGGCAATATGTTCGGCATGATCGGCATGGCAATTGCTGTGGTGACGACGCTGGTGACGCATGTGCCCTTCCTAACCGGTGGCCCGTTCGACGGGCCAACGGCAGGAACCAACCTCGATTGGACTGTGGTTGGTCAAATATTGGCGGCGATCGCCATTGGCGGCGGTATTGGCCTGATCATGGCGCGCAAGATCCAGATGACGGCGATGCCGCAGCTGGTCGCAGCCTTTCACTCGCTCGTCGGGATGGCGGCAGTCCTCGTCGGCGCGGCGGCCTTCCTGAACCCCGAAGCCTTTGGGATCACGGTCAGCGTTACGCCCATCGCGACGCCAACCGTCGTTTCCATCCTGCCGGTCAGTCGGGTTGAGATGATCCTGGGCGTTGCCATAGGTGCCATCACCTTCTCCGGCTCGGTCATCGCCTTCCTGAAACTCAACGGGAATATGAGCGGGACGCCGATCCTTCTGCCACTGCGGCACTGGATCAACCTCGCCATCCTGCTGGCGATCATCTTCTTCAGCTTTGGCTTCTGGCATTCGCAGTCGCCGATGGATTTCTGGATCGTGATGGGCCTCGCCTTCCTGATCGGCTTCCTCCTGATCATCCCGATTGGCGGGGCGGACATGCCGGTCGTTGTGTCGATGCTGAACAGCTATTCCGGCTGGGCCGCCGCCGCGATGGGCTTCACCCTTCACAACACCGCGATGGTCATCACCGGCGCGCTGGTAGGCAGCTCGGGCGCGATCCTCAGCTACATCATGTGCAAGGCGATGAACCGCAGCTTCATTTCCGTCATCGCTGGCGGCTTCGGCGCGGTGGAGAGCCGCGGGGGCGGGGAGGTCATCGACCGGCCCTACAAGCGAGGCAGTGCCGAGGACGCGGCCTTCCTGATGAAGCAGGCCGACAAGGTCATCATCGTCCCCGGTTACGGCATGGCGGTCGCCCAGGCGCAGCATGTGCTGCGCGAAATGGCAGACCAGCTGAAGAAGGAAGGGGTGGAGGTGAAATATGCCATCCACCCGGTCGCGGGGCGCATGCCCGGCCATATGAACGTGCTGCTGGCCGAAGCGAACGTGCCTTATGACGAAGTGTTCGAGCTGGAGGACATCAACAGCGAATTCGCTACCGCCGACGTCGCCTTCG
>NZ_CAMLDL010000009.1 GCF_946478955.1 uncultured Sphingomonas sp.
ACTTCTTCTTGCCGGCGATCGGCTTCGCCTTGCCCTTGCGGGTGCGGGCGTTGGTGTGCGTGCGCTGACCACGGACCGGAAGGCCCTTGCGGTGACGCAGGCCGCGATAGCAGGCGAGGTCCATCAAACGCTTGATGTTCATCGCCGTCTCACGACGCAGATCGCCTTCGACGGTATAGTCGGCGTCGATCGTTTCGCGGATGTGCAGCACTTCCTGATCGCTCAGGTCCTGGACGCGGCGTTCCGGCGCGATCTTCAGCTTCTCGGTGATTTCCTTGGCTTTGGCCTGGCCAATGCCGTGGATATATTGAAGCGCGATAACAACGCGCTTGTTGGTGGGCAGGTTGACGCCCGCAATACGTGCCATGAAAGACTTTCTCCTAGCTCCACAGGACCGCGGGCACCCGACGTTCCCATCTCGTAGCGTGTTCATCCCATTCCAACGGAAAAACGGCGCGCGCTAAGAAACGCCGCCGGGAGCCGGTGAAACGGGATGGCGGCTATGTATGATTCGGGCCGGTCAGAGTCAAGGCCACACCCCGTCACGGCTGGACAAGATGATCGCGCGCGTTAGAGCGCTTGGCCTATGCGGCGTCTAACTGATCTTGACCAGACCCCCGACGAGCTTCGCGGCGCGATTGTCGCGCTGGGCAATTTCGATGGGTTCCACATGGGACATCAGGCTGTGGTCGGCCGAGCGGTGCAGCGCGGCGCGCACGAAGGGCGCCCGGTCATCGTCGCCACCTTTGACCCCCACCCCGTCCGCTACTTCAAACCCGATTCCCCCGCCTTCCGGCTGACCAGCCTCGACCAGCGAGAGGCGATGTTCGCTGCCGCCGGGGCCGATGCCATGCTGGTGTTCCAGTTCGGGGAGCGACTTGCGACAACCAGCGCGGAAGACTTCATCGCCGAAGTGCTCGGAAAGACGATTGGCGCGGCGGGTGTCGTCACCGGCGAGGACTTCACCTTCGGCGCGCGGCGTGGCGGAAACCCCGCCGTGCTACGCGACGTCGGCGCAGCGCATGGTATTATCGCCGAAACCGTCGCGCCGGTGATGCTCGACGGCGAAGTGGTGTCGTCCAGCCGGATTCGCGATGCGCTGAAGGCGGGCGACCCGCACAGCGCGACCCGCCTGCTAACCCGCCCCTTCGCGATTCAGGGCGAAGTCATCCACGGCGACGAGCGCGGGCGGGAACTTGGCTGGCCCACCGCCAACATCGACATGGAGCGATACCTGCGCCCGGCCTACGGCATCTACGCCGTCCGCGCCCGCCTGCCCGACGGCAGTGAGCATGACGGCGTCGCCAACATTGGCATCCGCCCGATGTTCGAACCGCCCAAGGAACTGCTGGAGGTCAACCTGTTCGACTTCAGCGGCGACCTTTACGGCCAGACCCTCGACGTGTCCCTGCTCCACTATCTCCGCGCCGAAGCGGCGTTTGCGGGGCTTGATGCTTTGAAGGCGCAAATCGCCGATGATGCGGCACGGGCGAGAGAATTGCTCGCTCGTTAGCGCTCACGTGATTGCGAGCGTAGCGAAGCAATCCAGCGGCGCCGACTGGATTGCCGCGTCGCTGCGCTCCTCGCAATGACGAAGCGGCGATGGATTGGCGTTTGCAACCCTAATTGCCCCCCGCTAAGGCCCTTCCCCGCATGTCCGACACACCAGAATCCGCCAAGCGCGACTATCGCGACACCGTCTTCCTGCCGAAGACCGATTTTCCGATGAAGGCCGGCCTTCCGCAGAAGGAACCGCAGATCCTTGCCAAATGGCAGGCGGAGGACCTCTACGGCCAGATCCGCAAGGCGCGCGCGGGCCATGAGAAATTCATTCTCCACGACGGCCCGCCCTATGCGAATGGCGACATCCATATCGGCCATGCGCTGAACAAGACCATCAAGGACATGGTCGTGCGCACCCAGTCGCTGCTGGGCAAGGACGCGCCCTATGTGCCCGGCTGGGACTGCCACGGCCTTCCGATCGAATGGAAGATCGAGGAGCAGTATCGCAAGAAAAAGCTGAACAAGGACGAGGTGCCGGTCAAGGAGTTCCGCGCCGAATGCCGCGCCTATGCCCAGCATTGGGTCGATGTGCAGTCGGCGCAGTTCCAGCGGCTCGGCATCACCGGCGATTGGGCCAAGCCGTACCTGACCATGGCGCCGTTCGCCGAAGCGACCATCGTCAGCGAGCTGTTCAAGTTCGCGGAGACCGGCCAGCTTTATCGCGGCGCCAAGCCGGTGATGTGGTCCCCGGTCGAAAAGACCGCGCTGGCCGAAGCCGAAATCGAATATGAGGACATCACCTCGACCCAGATCGACGTGGCGTTCGAGATCACGGAATCGCCGATCGAAGAATTGAAAGGCGCTTACGCTGTCATCTGGACCACGACACCGTGGACGATCCCGGTCAACCAGGCTTTGGCTTATGGTGAAGACGTCGAATACGCGTTGGTGACTACTGTAGTTGAACCCGAAGGCGCTCCTGCGACTTGGGACCGCCCTAAGGATACTGGTTATTCTGACAAAACTGAAAAAGAAGCCTGGGGCCGCGCCGAACAAGTCATGGACTGCATGGCAGGCGAAACACATTATTTGATCGCCAAAGATCTGATTCCCGCCGTAGAGGCGCGACTGACTGCCGCGCTAGCCCACATAGATGTCTCGGACATGGGCGCAACGCGGATAAAGATGAATCTGCCAGTTGTTCGGACCTTAAAGGGCTCCGACCTCGCCGGGACAATCGCCCGTCACCCGATGCACCACCTCGGCGGTTTCTTCGCCAAGCCGCGTCCGTTCCTGCCCGGCGACTTCGTCACCACCGACAGCGGCACCGGCCTCGTCCATATGGCGCCCGACCATGGCGAAGACGACTTCGAGCTGTGCAAGGCCAACGGAATCAACCCCGCCTTCGCGGTTGAGGGCGACGGCAAATATCGCGAGGATTGGGCGTGGCTCGGCGGGCAAGGTTCCGTCATCAACCCCAAATTCAACGCGCCCGACGGCCCGATCAACAATGACCTGCGCGAAGCCGGTGCCCTGCTCGCCGCGAGCCAGGATTATGTCCACAGCTATCCGCACAGCTGGCGGTCCAAGGCCAAGGTGATCTGGCGCTGCACCCCGCAATGGTTCGTAGCGATGGACAAGGTGCTGCCGTTCCTGTCGCCCAAGACCCCGCCGGAAAACCGCTGGGAAGGCGAAGGCGGCGCGCTGAACCCGGCGGAAGAGCAGTTGATGGACGCCCCGACCCTGCGCGGCGCGGCGATGACCGCTATTTCCCGCACCCGCTTCGTCCCCGAAAAGGGCCGCAACCGCATCGGCTCCATGGTCGAAGGTCGCCCCGACTGGGTGCTGTCGCGCCAGCGCGCCTGGGGCGTGCCCATTGCCCTGTTCGTCGAACGCAAGAGCGGCGAACTTCTCGTCGACCATGCGGTCAACCAGCGCATTGTCGCCGCGATCAATGCCGAGGGCGTCGACGCCTGGGAAGAATCCCGCGCCGCCGAATATCTCGGCCCGGATCGCGACCCGGCCGATTACGAGATGGTCACCGACATTCTCGACGTCTGGTTCGACAGCGGCTGCACCCATGTCTTCACGCTGGAAAGCGGGCATTGGCCCGACCAGCGCTGGCCCGCCGACATCTATGTCGAAGGCAGCGATCAGCATCGCGGCTGGTTCCAGTCGAGCCTGCTCGAAAGCTGCGGCACCCGCGGCCGCGCGCCGTTCGATGCGGTGCTGACCCACGGCTTCACCATGGACCCAAAGGGCATGAAGATGTCCAAGTCGCTGGGCAACACGGTCGACCCGCTGAAGATCATGGAGACCAACGGCGCGGACATCATCCGCCTGTGGGCGATGTCGGTCGATTTCACCGAAGATCACCGGATCGGTGACGAGATACTGAAAGGCGTTGCCGACCAATATCGTAAGCTTCGCAACACCTTCCGCTATCTGCTCGGTGCGCTCGATGGCTATGACGGCAGCGAAGCGCCAGAAATGGCGGAATTCCCGGAACTGGAACGCTATATCCTGACGCGCCTGTCGCAGATGGACGTGATCTTGCGCCGCGCGGTCGATGATTTCGACTTTAACACCTATGTCCGCACCCTGATCGACTTCTGCAACGAAGACCTCAGCGCCTTCTATTTCGATATCCGCAAGGACGCGCTGTACTGCGATGTTGGACCAGCGATGCCGCAAGGCACCGTCACCCGCCGCGCATACCGCGCGACGCTCGACATATTATTTCAGGCGCTGGTCCGCTGGGCCTCGCCGGTTCTGGTGTTCACGAGCGAAGAGGTGTGGACCACCCGCTTCCCGGATGCGGGCAGCGTTCACCTGCTCGAATGGCCGAACGTCAGCCTGGCGCCGGAATATCAGGTCGGCATGGAGCGGTGGGCCGATCTGCGGTCGTTACGCGAAACCGTAACCGAAGCGATTGAGCCGTTCCGCCGCGACAAAATCATCCGGTCGAGCCTTGAGGCAGACGTGACCGTTCCGGGCGATGGCGACCCGGCGCTTCTGGAGGAGCTGTTCATCAGCTCGACCGTCCATCACGGCGATGCAATCAAGGTCGCGAAGACCGACAATCACAAATGCGGCCGATGCTGGCGCCACCTGCCAGAGGTCAGGGAAGACGGAGACCTCTGCAATCGTTGCGAAACGATGGTGAACGGATGACGAATTTTCTGTCCTACGACCACGCGGATATGCAAGCTCGTCGAATGGTGTTTACAGGCGCTGTCGCGACTGGCTTGAATTCGCCCCATAACCGTGAATCTTCACTGAAGATTGGGCGGCTTATCTTTAATATTTCAATGGGATGCGCGTAGGGAATGGCCAATCGCAATATTGCATATCTGGTGGCGCTGGCGATTTTTGCGCTCGATCAGCTGACCAAGTGGATCGTCACCGGTCCGCTCGGAATCAACCAATTGGGTGATCAGCTGAAGCTGCTTCCGATATTCGACCTCACCTATGTCCAGAACAAGGGCATCAGCCTTGGCCTTCTCCACGCCGATGGCGCAACCGGTCGCTGGCTGCTCGTCGCGATGACGGCGGTCATCGCGATCGGAGTCGCCTATTGGATTTCGCGCGAATCCCGGCGCGGCGATCAGCTTGCGCTCGCCCTCATTCTGGGCGGCGCGATGGGGAATATCGTCGATAGGGTGCGTTTCGGCTATGTTACGGACTTTGCCGACTTGCATTTCGGGACGATCCGCCCCTTTTTGGTCTTTAATGTCGCCGACGCCGCGATTAGCATTGGCGTTGTCATCTTGCTGATCCGTGCCTTTGTCATCAAGGACAAGGTGCCTGAAGGAACAAACGAACATGCGTAAGGCCGTCATTCTTCTCGTCGCTCCAGCCGTCATGCTTGGCGGGTGCGCCGCCCTGTCGGGCAAGCGCAGCACGCTTGACGAGTTTGCGGTTGCCCGCAACGCGCCGTTGGTCATCCCGCCCGACTATTCGCTGACGCCGCCGGTCGCCGGCACCATCAGCATGAGCGCGCAGGACGCCCAGACTCAGGCGATTGAGGCACTGTTTGGCGGCCCAGCGCCGCGTAGCGCCAGCGAGACGTCGCTTCTTGATTCGGCCGGCCGCGATCGCGCCGCCCTTGGCATTCGCTCGACGGTGGGGTCGCCCGACACGCGGGTCGTCGACAAGGGGCAGCAGACGCAGGCGATTATTGCGGCGCCGGAAAGCGATGGGCAGACCGCAACGGCTCAGACCCCGCAATAAGCTTTCGGAACGGAGGGGGCGAATGAGTCAGGAAACACTTTCGACGCGGCTCGTGGAAATCGAGGCAATGCTCGAACGTTCGCGTCGGCGCTTCGAAGAAGGCACGCGCCTGGTTGAGGAGGCGCATAAGAGCCTCGCGGAAATCCAGCAGCTGCTCATCGGCGCGCCAGTAACCTTGTCGCCCGAAGACAGCGAGGAAGCTGCATCGCGTCTGCTCGCCAGCCTGAAGGCCAGCGGTAGTGAGCTTCCCGAAACGCTGTGCGGAGGCCGCCTGTCGGTTGATCCGATCCAGCGTCTGATCCGTATCGATGGTCATCCGATCGGGATTACCGAGATGGAATATCGCGTACTCGAACTGCTCGCCTTTGCGCGCAACAACGTCGTCACGCGCCAGATGTTGTTGAAGCATCTGTATCGCCGCGCCGACGACCAGCCGCAGCCGAAGATCATTGACGTCTTCATTTCCAAGCTGCGCAAAAAGCTTCGTTCGGCCAGCGGCGGCGCGGAGTTTATCGAGACGATACCGCAGCGCGGCTGGATCCTGCGCGACATCGAATCCGCCACCGCAGCCTGATTCACGCTAAATTTACCCTGAGGCGCTAAATCAGGCGCCATGATTCATTTCATCCCCGAACCAACCTCGCAGGAGCTTGGCGGTCAAGGGCCCTACGCAGAGGCCGTGTCGCGCCTTGCCTCGATCCGCCAGGCGCTGGCGTGCGTCGAGCAATTCGCCGGTGAAACCGAAAGTGAATCCATGGCCGAAGCAAAGCTGGCTGCTGCCTGGCCGGTGGCGAGTCCGGCGCATCAACGCGTCTACGATGCGCGTTCCGCCCGCACAGCAGCGGCTGCGGCGGCCGGCCTGGAAGCCTTGGCCGCCCTGGAAAGCGGAAACGCGCTGCCTCATCGCGCCGCCATTCAGCGGTTGAAGCGCGAACTTGGCAGCGGCGTCGACGATATTGACCGGCTGTTCAGCCTTTAAGCCTTGCCGGTTGCCTTTGGCGCCGCCGGATCCAGTCCCCATTCGCTCCAGCTGCCGTCGTACAGCCGGTGCCCCCGCCCACCCAGCCTCCGTGATGCGAAGATAAGACTGTTCGCGGTAACGCCTGACCCGCAGGTGGCGATAAACGGCAGCAGCGGATCTACCCCGCCGGCCGCAAAGGCGGCCGCGAGTTCCTCATCCGACTTGAACGTACCATCGGCGCGGTAGAGCATCGTCATTGGGACATTGCGCGCACCGGGTATATGTCCAGACGCCATGCCCGCGCGTGGCTCGGGGTCGGTGCCTTCAAATCGTCCGGCGCCGCGCGCATCGGCAATTGGCAAGTCCGCACCAATAATCAGTTCCGCCTTGGTCACGACCTCATCGGGACGCTCGGTGGCTTCAAAGACTGCGGCGCGGGGCCGCGCCGGGCCCAACTCGACCGGCATGCCGTCGCTGACCCATTTCTGAAACCCGCCGTCCAATATGGCTACCCGCTCCGCACCAAAGTGCCGGAACATGAACCAGCCTCTGGCGGCGGTGCGCAGCGGGCTGTTGTCATAGACAATGATTCGGTCGCCGCTTCCGACGCCAAGCGCGGTCATCGCGGCAGCAAAATCGGCGGCGCTCGGCAGCATGTGCGGCGATGAACTTGCCTGATCTGCAACCTTGGAGATGTCGAGGAAACGGGCGCCCGGAATATGGGCGGACGTGAATTCCGCCGCCGGATTGCGATGATCCGTCGGCAGAAAGAAACTGCTGTCGACAATCGCAATATCGTCCGCGCCCAGCTGTCCAGCGAGCCATCCCGCGCTTACCAATTCATCCATCGCCCTGTCCTCTCCGACCATAGGATAGCGGTCGCCGCTTCGTCCTGCTAGGAGGCCTGCCCCATGAACATGACCCCCAAGCATCTTGGCCAGACCAGCGCCCTCCCCGCCTCACCCGAAGAAGCGGAGCTGGATTACGTGCCAAATCCCCGCGCCGGTGACCTATATCTGGTTCGCTTTGCTGCGCCGGAATTCACCTCGCTTTGCCCGGTTACGGGCCAGCCGGACTTTGCGCACCTCGTTATCGATTACGCGCCGGGCGACACCATCGTCGAGTCCAAGAGCTTGAAGCTCTTTCTCGGCAGTTTTCGCAATCATGCCGGGTTTCATGAGGATTGCACGGTCGGCATTGGCAAGCGTCTGTTTGACGAGATGAAGCCGCGGTGGCTGCGCATCGGGGGCTATTGGTATCCGCGCGGCGGCATTCCGATTGACGTTTTCTGGCAATCCGGCGAGCCGCCTAAGGGTCTATGGCTTCCGGATCAGGGCGTCGCGGGATACCGCGGGCGCGGCTAGCCCCGTCATGCGCGTTGTCGTTCTGGGCGCTGGTTCAATCGGCTGTTTCGTCGGCGGCGCATGGAAAACAGCGGGTGTTCCGGTCGAATTTATCGGCCGGGCGGCGATTGGTAGCGATATTGCCGCCAACGGGCTGAAGCTAAGCGATCAGGACGGTTGGGAGCGGACGTTTTCGCCCGGCGGCGTCGATTATTCGGTCGATCCTGCGGCGCTCGCCAGTGCCGATCTCATTGCGCTTTGCGTGAAAAGCGGCGCCACCGCCGATGCTGCGGCCTTGATCCGCGATCATGCGCGCCCCGGCGCCACTGTCCTCAGCCTGCAAAACGGCATCAGCAATATCGACGCCCTGAAGGCGCAATTGGGTAATTCCTTTTCCGTTGTGCGTGGTTCTGTGCCCTATAACGTCGCTTATCTGGGAAAAGGGCATTTCCACAAGGGCGTCGCTGGCCAGTTACTGGCCGAAGATGTGCCAATGCTGCACGACCTGGCGCAGCAGGTCAGATCCTCGCCCGCCGTCGTCACCCTCAGCAACGATATGGTCGGTGTTGCCTGGGGCAAGCTGCTGATCAATCTCAACAATGCGGTCAACGCGCTGTCGGGCCGTACGCTTGTCGACCAACTGTCTCAGCGCGATTATCGCCGGGTCGTCGCGTCGTCGATGCGTGAAGGCCTGGCGTTGCTTCACATGGCCGGCATTCGACCGGCGAAAGCGGGTCTGCTTCCGCCTCGTTTGCTTCCCACCGTCATGCAATCCCCTGATTGGCTGTTTAACCGCCTGTTCCTGAAATTGCAGCGGATCGACGCACATGCCCGCTCATCCATGGCAGATGATCTGGCGCGAGGGCGCAGGACCGAAATTGATTATCTGAATGGTGAGCTGCTCATGCTGGCGGATCGCCTTGGCGTCGCCGCGCCGATCAACCGCCGTGTTGTTTCGCTCGTTCGCGATGCCGAAGACGGCGGGCGCCGGAATTGGTCGCCCGCCGATCTTCGCGCCGCGATCCTCGGTTAGGCGGTCATCGGTACCTTGGCGCGCTGCCGCAGCCAAGTGTAGAGGGCGGCAACCGTAGCGGCGAAAATGACGATGCCAATTGGCACGGCCCAACGATTTTCGCTGACCACGGCAAGCACTGCGCTGCTGTCGGCGCTGCCGGACCGCTCCGCCGCCGCCACCAGCCCGGCATAGAGGACGCCCATCAGGCTTTCGCCGACGATGAGGCCGGTCGCCATCAGCACACCAAGCCGCTCCGCGAACGCAGGATTCGCGGCGCGTTCTGCCCAGCGATTGTAGAACCATCCCAGAAGCGCACCGAGCGGGATCAACAAATCAACCTCCATCGGTAGGTACATGCCCATACCAACCGCCAGGGGTGGCAAGCTATATTTGCCTTTGGATGTCCGCTTCAGACCCTCATCGATGACGATCACGACCACGCCGATGATGGCACCTCGCCACAACAGCGACCAGTCAAGGCTGCCCCCAAGAACGCCCTGCGTGATTGAGCTGATCAACGCCGCCTGCGGTGCATTGAGAGCATTGGGACCAGCGCCCGGCGCTCCCACGAAACCAAATGCGCTATTCAGAAGGTTAAGGATTGGCGGGATGACGAGCGCACCAAATACCACGCCGATGACGAGCGCAATCTGCTGTCGCCACGGCGTTGCGCCGACCAGCTGGCCCGTCTTGAGATCCTGCAGATTGTCGTTCGCAATGGTGGCGACGCCGAAGATGATTGAGGTGACCAGAAGCGCGAATGCCACAAGGCTCTTGGTTGCGCCCGGTCCAAGATCAGCGGCGAAGCCGAGCAGGATGAGCGAAATGCCAAGTGCGGTGAGAATACCAACGCCGCTCACCGGACTGTTCGAGGCGCCGATCAGGCCCGCCATATAGCCGGTAATCGACGCGATCAGCAGCCCGGCGATGAAGATGTACGCCAGCGACAGACCAACCAGGGGCATCGCATGCGCCGCCAGTTCGCCGGTATTTGCGAAGTCGGCGAGCAGCAGGCCGATCGGAATCAGCGATGCAAGGATCGTCCCGCCGACAATGGTGATGGGAAGGTCGCGCTCGGTGAGTTCTAGCGTTGCGCCACCGCTGCGTGCACGGTTCGCGGCAAGCGCCTGCGCAATGCCGCGGATGATGGGTCCAATGACTTTCGCGAGTGTCCATAATGCGGCCACCAGCATCGTTCCCGCGCCTACGAACCTAACTTGGCTGCGGAACACGTCCGAGATGATCGGGTCGAGTTCTGCACCAGATGGAATTCCGGCGGCGGCGGTAAAGCTGGGGACAAGCCAGGCCCAGCTGATAATGATGCCGACAAGCATCGCGATACCGACGGCCATGCCAACCAGATGGCCGACACCAATCAGCGCCATCGACAGGCTGGCGGACGCACCGCTGGCCCCCGCGCCGACACGGAAGGTGCGCGACGCCACATCGGACACCAACTTCATCTTCGCCAAGGTGAAGAAGCCCGCAGAAGCAACGGCAGCCCAAATGATGGCCACCAAACCACGGCGATTTTCCTCGGCCCCGCCGACCCCGGCGCCGACCTTCAACACTTCGGCGGCGGCGACGCCTTCGGGATAGGGCAGGTCGCTACCCGTTACCAATGCGCGGCGGAGCGGCACGGAATACATGACACCAAGGATACCGCCGAGGCCAATCACAAGAACGCTCAGCCAATAAGGAAAATCAGTCCAATACCCGATCATGATGAGGCCAGGCAGGACGAAAATGATCGCGGATAGCGTGCCGGCGGAACTGGCAATCGTTTGGACGATATTGTTTTCCTGAATGGTCGTGTTGCTAAATGCCTTGAGCACCGCCATCGAAATAACCGCAGCCGGGATGGACGTCGCAAAGGTGATGCCGAGCTTCAATCCGAGATAGACGTTAGCGGCGGTGAACAACACCGTAAGCAGCGCGCCGAGGATAATTCCCCGGATCGTCAGTTCCTTGATGCCGGATGCAGGTGCGGCAGATGCCATGGTGAGCCCTCTTCAAATCAGTTGCGCGGGACACAAACAGATTTGGCAGAAATCACCTAGCGGAAAATCGATTTGCGCCGCATCCACCGATTAGATTACCGGGCCTGATCGCGACTAGTTGGCGGCGTCGCCGCCCACTCGCTCCTCGCTTTCCGCCCAATAGTCGGCAACGTCCATCTTGGCATTTTCTTCGGCGGCGGCACGTTTCGTGCCCATGCCAACATCAAATGCCACCAGCGCATTCACCAGTGCTTGCGATTCCGTTGGACAAGCGGCCTTCACTGCAACGCTATAGTCAGCCTTCGCCATTTTCGCGGCGACGCTCTTTTTTTCAAAATCTTTGAGACAGGCTTCATAGGCCTTGCGCGGCGCCGTAAGCGTCGCAGGATTAGGCGCCGCAAACGCCAGAGCCAAAGTCAGTGCGATCATCTCCATACCCCTCTATGGAATTACATTGACGAAGGGCAGGACACTCCTTTTGGATCAAAAAATCAATGGTCAGTCGATCCGAACGCCCGACGGCACCGGAGAGCTGTGCCGACGAACGACCCGCCAATTGCCATCCTCACGAACCCAAACGTCCGTCAGCAGGACGCGCTCGTCGATCAGCTGTCCGAGATAGCGCACCTGCCATTGGGCATCGACTGTCGCGACAATGGTATTGTCCAGCGCAACGCATTCGGTCACGCGAACTTCCAGGCTGGCAATGTCCATGCGCTGTAACGCATCAATCCATTGATCAAGGCTAACGGCCACCGATCCGGTCGAACGAATGCCGACGAGTTTGAATTGCGGGTGGATGAGCCGGCGAAGCGCAGCCTCATCCTTCGCAATCAACGCGTTGCGCCATTCGCCTTCCAGGTCCCGAACGTCCGTGCAGGGTGCATCAGCGACCACGCATTAATCCTCCGAAAATACCACGCAGGAGGGAATTTCCTATCTGCCGCCCGATCGACGACGCCGCTGATCGTGTTGCAGATTGGACTGCTTTGTCAAATGCGGTCGGTTTGGCTGCCTCACGGGCGCGGCGCGCTTCCTCACGCTCCATCTCGCGGCGCTGGCGATCCTCTTCACGTTGTTGCTGTGCATCCAGGCGAGCTTGGGCAGCGGCGGCTTGCGCCTCGGCCTTTGCCTGCTGCGCGTCGAGCTTTGCCTGTTGGGCCGCCTGTTTTTCCGCTTCATCTTGCGCCTTGGCTTCGGCGGCGGCAGCAGCGGCTTCACTCCCCTTGGCCTTCAGAATTTCCTCGGCACTTTCCCGGTCCAGCGCCGTGTCATATTTAACGCCGATCGCGTCGGACTGGACAAGAACTGTGCGCTCCTCCGCCGTCAACGGTCCAACGCGTGATCGCGGCGGTTTGATCAACGTGCGCTGAACGGGCGACGGCGATCCATCGGCCAACAGCAAGGACACAAGCGCCTCGCCAATTTTCAACTCAGTGATGGCCTGCGCCACATCGATATCCGGATTTGGGCGGAATGTGTCAGCCGCCGATTTGACCGCCGCTTCGTCGCGCGGCGTAAAGGCGTTCAGCTTGTGCTGCACGCGATTTCCAAGCTGCCCGGCGACCTTGTCGGGAATGTCGATGGGATTCTGGGTGATGAAATAAACGCCCACGCCCTTTGAACGAATGAGGCGCACCACCTGTTCAATCTTTTCAAGAAGCGCGGACGGCGCATCGTCGAACAGGAGGTGTGCCTCATCAAAGAAAAAGGCGAGCTTTGGCTTGTCCGGGTCACCGACTTCGGGGAGCACTTCGAACAGCTCAGACAATAGCCACAGCAGAAACGTGGAATATAGGCGCGGACTCGACATCAGCTTGTCCGCTGCAAGCACGTTGACGATGCCCTTGCCGTTCTCATCAAGCGTCATGAAATCGTTTAAGTCGAGGGCAGGCTCACCGAAGAATTTGTCAGCACCCTGACTACGTAACTGCAGCAACGACCGTTGAATGGCGCCGACGCTGGTTTTGGACACATTGCCATATTCAAGGGTCAGCTCATCGGCACGCTCACCGATATTCACCATCATCGCCTGAAGGTCATCCAGGTCGAGCAGCATCAACCCTTCCTTGTCGGCGACATGGAAGGCAATGTTGAGAACCCCCTCCTGGACGTCGTTCAGACTCATAAAACGCGCGAGGAGCAGCGGCCCCATTTCACTGACGGTCGCGCGTACGGGGTGGCCCTGCTCACCGAACAGGTCCCAGAACTGGACCGGCGCGGCCTCGTAACTCCAGTCCGTGTATCCGATTTCCTTGGCGCGGGCCGTGAAGGCTTCATGGGTCTTGGCCGTTGGCGAACCGGGCATGGCCAGGCCGGATAGATCACCCTTCACATCGGCCACGAAGGTCGGCACGCCCGCGGCCGACAGGCTTTCAACAATACCCTGAAGCGTCACTGTCTTGCCGGTGCCGGTGGCGCCCGCAACCAGCCCATGACGATTGGCTCGCTTCAGCTCAAGTTGTTGCGGATTGGCGCCGCCTGGTCCGGCGCCGATAAAAATACTCGATCCCGCACCATCAACCATATCGCCCACTCACTCCCTCGCCATTGAAGCTGGAGATTAGGACGAAGGCCTAACCATGGGCAAGTCGAGAATGGAGAGGCGGTACGCAAACCCGAGCGCCCCTCCATTCAAGTCATCAGCGCGTCCTACATTCGCCGATGAAGAGACTAGGTGTGCGAAATGGGTGACGGATAATCGTCACCAACAACCATTGGATAAAAATAATAGCTGCCGTCGCTGCGGGTGACCTTCACATAGATCACCTGTACGCCGCCGCCGACCGACGCCACTTCGTCATTTGCCAATTGTGAAATCATCGCTTCCTCCTGCCGTTCAGAGTCGAGCAGCAGGAGTGTCCGACCAACCAGCCCAGCTGGTCAATCGGACAGATGTGCTAGCGCTTGGCGATTTCGATGCCGATGAAGGCTTCAGGTGCCTTGCCGCGCTTGACCAGCATGAGAACGCTGTCGCGCCCTGCCTTCCGTGCGCCGTCGACAAGCTCGTTAACCTGTGAGGGCTGCGTAACAGCCTGGCGATTGACCGACATGATCACATCTCCGCGCTGCAAACCCTGCGACGCCGCATCGCTGCCGGGATCAACGGCGGTGATGACAACGCCCCGCTGATTGGGATCAAGATTGAGCGCACGGATGATCTGACTATTAAGTGGCTGCAGCGACAGTCCAAGGGCACTCCCCGGCGCAACCGGCTTGTCCTCGTTCATCGCGGGGCCGTCATCTTCACCGCCGCCAACTTGCTTGGCCAATTCCTCTTCCGTCGGCCGCTGACCAACCTGGACGCTGATCGTCTGGCGCTGGCCATTACGAATTACAACGACCGGCACCCGACTGCCAACCGGCGTGTTAGCGATGAGATAGCTGACGGTCTGGTCGGGATTGACCGGCTGCCCGTTGACCGAAATGATCGCGTCGCCCTGCTGAATGCCTGAACGGGCAGCGGACGCGCCCGGAACGACGGAGCGTACCAGTTCGCCCTGATCCTTCGGAAGGCCGAGGCCAGCCGCAATGCGTTCGTCGATAGGCTGCAGCGACACGCCAAGATAGCCCCGTTCCGGCCGCTGGCCGCGGCGAAGCGCATCAATGACCGGTTTTGCAGCTTCCGCAGGGATAGCGAGGCCGATGCCGACGCTAGCGCCGGTCGGCGAATAGAGCGCCGAGTTAATCCCGATTACATTGCCGGCCATGTCGAACATTGGACCACCGCTGTTGCCCATGTTGATGCTGGCATCGGTCTGAATGTAGCGATCGTAAGCGCCCTGACCGGTGATATTACGGTGTAGGGCGGAAATAATGCCTGCGGTCACGGTGCCACCTAGGCCATAAGGGTTGCCAATCGCGACCACCCAGTCGCCGACCCGCGCCTTGGTGCTGTCGCCCCATTGCACGAACGGCAGGTTGCGGCCGTCAATTTTCAGCAACGCCAGGTCGGACGCGGTGTCGCGGCCCACAATGCGCGCCGCATATTCCTTACGATCGGACAGAATGATCGTAATGCTGTCGACGGTCCCCTGCCCATCAGCACCCTGGATCAGGTGATTATTGGTGACGATGTAGCCGTCGGGCGAAATGATGAAGCCCGATCCCAGCGACCCGGTAACGCGGGTTTGCTGTTGCTGATCTGCGCCGCCCTGACCTTGACCTTGTCCTTGACCTTGTCCCTGTGGGGCCTGACCGCCAAATCGGCGAAACAGCTCCTCGAACGGATCAGCCTGACGGCGCACGGGTACGCGCTGCTTGGTCGAGATGTTAACCACCGCGGGCTGCAGCCGCGCGGCAAGATCGGCGAAGCTGTTGGGCGCGCCGGGACGCGGCGCGATTGACGATGGCGCATTTTGCGCGACCTGAGCGCCCGCCTGCCCGGTGGCCACCGAAAATGCGGTTCCCCCAAGAAGCAGGGCCATTGCAACCCCATAGGCATAGCGCACTGGTCGAAACTCCTTCGTCGGCTTCATAATATAATCTACTCCGCTTGGCATTGGCGATGCATGTCGACGCTAGGTCAAGCGCATGAACGCGAATTGAACAGGGTCTGGGGCTATCGTCCAGTGAATTCCTTCAGATAGCTGTTACTCGGGCTCATGATGAGGTTGGTCGGCTTCTGGCCCGAGGGCGTTTGCCCAAAGGTGCGCTCGTATGACTGCATCGCCCGATAGAAGTCATAAAACTCCGGATCCTTGCCAAAGCTCGCAGCATAGGTTTTTGCGGCGTCGGCATCGGCCTGGGCGCGAATGATCTGTGACTGCTTCGTGCCTTCAGCGCGAATGGACTGCGCTTCCTGTCGCCGCGCCGTCCGCATCCGCTCAAAGGCCGATTGCAACGGCGTGCCGTCGGGCAAATCCGCTTTCTTGATGCGGACATCAACGATTTCGACGCCATATTGCGACGCCACGCGGTTCAGGCCGTCACGAATATTCTCCATTGCGCCTTCACGTTCCGGCGAAAGCAGAGACGCGAACGGTCGCTTGCCCAATTCGTTGCGAAGCTGAGAGCCGAGAATAGGGCGAAGCGCCGCCTCGACATTTTCCTCGTTGCGGGCCGAGATATAGGTCCGCAGCGGATCGACGATGCGATACCGCGCGAATGCGTCCACCTCCAGGCGGCGCTGGTCCGTCGACAGTACCTGCTGACGCTGCATGTCGACGTCGCGGACACGTTTGTCCATCCACACGATATTTTCCGCGAACGGAATTCGGATATTCAATCCGGCCCCTGCATCGCCGAACTTCGCCCCGGGTTCATACGGATTGACGATGCGGACGGGCTTACCCCACCGGATGACCACACCCTGCTGGGTTTCCGGGACAATCTTGATCGCGGACAGCAGGCCCACCAGGAACAGGAAGCCAGCAACGCCCGCTACAAACGGATGACGACGAAAGAACGACATCATTTCGCTGTCTCCTTCGGCTTGTCGGGTGTCACTTGATTGAGCGGCAAATAGGGCGTCACTTTATCGCTTTCGACAATCGTCTTATCCACGTTCTGGAGCACGCGCTCCATCGTTTCATAATACATGCGGCGGCGGGTCACGCCGGGCGCCAACCGATATTGTTCATATACTTTGTCGAACGCCGTCGCCTCGCCCTGTGATATCTGCTTCAGCTGAAGCGAATAGGCGTTGGCGTTGTTGATATCGGTCTGCGCGTCCTGTTGCGCCGCCGTGACTTCCTTGAAGGCGTCATTCACTTCGGCCGGCGGATCCGCCTGACGAAGGGAAATACCCAAAATCTGGACGCCGCTGTCGTAGTCGTCGAGCGTGCGCTGCATTTCTTCGGCGACGCGGGCTTCGATTTCGCCGCGCTGATTACCCATTGCGCCTTGCAAACTTACGTTCGCGATGACTTGACGCATGGCGCTTTCGGCGACCTGCTGAACCGTCTTTTCCGGTTCCTTCAGTTCAAACAGATATTGTTCCGGGTTTTTGATCTTCCACCGAACCATGTAGGCGATGTCGATGATGTTTTGATCGCCGGTCAACATCAGGGTCTGCGCATCGTCGCCGCCGGTGCCAACGTTGATTTCGCGGTTTTTGTCGACATCGACTTTCTGGACCCGCTCAATCGGCCAGGGCAGCGTGAAGCCGACACCCGGTGTCAGCGTCGAATTGTAGCGACCGAAACGCGTAACGACGCCGCGCTCTTGCGGCGCAATCGAATGGAAACTGGTGAAAAGAAGGACCAGCGCAATCGCACCGAGCGCGGCCCAACCTATGGTCGACCCATCTGGACCACCCAGCCGACCGAATGACCCGCCACCGCCACCACGGCCCCCGCCGCCAAAACGATCCCGGCTTCGCTTCAGGATTTCGTCAAGCGACGTTGCGGGTCCGCGCGGGGAGCGATCTGGATCGCCACCGCCCCACGGCCCCGGCTTGGGATCCGGTTTCGGTCCACCATTTGACCCCTTTTCCGGCGGCGGCGCGCCCCAGGGTCCCTTACTGTCATTAAAGAGGGCGCGGCCTCGCGCGGCCCATGCGGAAAGGAAGCTCATGTCTTCATAATAGGAAGGCTTGCGCCGAAAAACAGTGCCTCCGCATCGAAAAGCCGATTATGGGGCTCGTCATGAACGCAAATGACCCGCTGTCCGTCTTCGACACACTCCCCGATGCCAATCGAATCCGGAGCCGGCGCGTCGTCGGTACCATCGCCGCGATCGTCGCTGATGCCAGCGGCCTGTCTGATGCCGAGCGGTCTGCGCTCGAAGCACGTTTGAAGGCTGCGGCGCTTGCCGTTCCGGGCGTTAGCGACGCGCGCGTGGCCCTGACCGCCACCAAAGCGCACCGGACCGTCATCGCGGTGGGATCGGGCAAAGGCGGCGTTGGCAAGTCGACGCTGACTGCCAACCTTGCGGTTGCGCTGGCAAAAAGTGGACGCAAAGTGGGCGTGATCGACGCCGATATTTACGGCCCGTCGCAACCGACGTTGCTCAGCGCCCACGAAAAGCCACGCGCGGAGAAGGAAAAGATGATCGCCGGTGAGACGCCCTACGGCGTGAAACTGCTATCGGTCGGTCAACTGGTTCCGGCGGGTCAGGCGCTGGCATGGCGCGGACCCATGGCGGCAAGCGCACTCAATCAGCTGATCGAGGGTGATTGGGGCGACACCGACCTCATCCTAGTCGATCTTCCGCCCGGGACCGGCGATGTGCAACTATCGCTTATACAGAAAGCGCGCCCGGACGGCGCCGTCATCGTTTCTACCCCGCAGGACCTGTCCCTGATCGATGCCACCCGCGCCATCGACCTGTTTGGCAAAATGTCAGTCCCGGTCCTTGGCATTGTCGAGAATATGGCGGGCTATACCTGCCCCCACTGCGGGGAGGCCAGCGACCCCTTCGGATCTGGTGGCGCGGAGACGACGGCGGCATCGCTTGACGTTCCGTTCCTCGGCCGTCTGCCTCTGTCGGCGAGTGTGCGCACCGCTTCCGACGCAGGGCAGCCGCCCGCCGCCGGAGACGGACCGGCCGCCGATGCATTTGCCGCTATCGCCGCCGCAGTAATGCAGCAGTTGGAGCAAGTGCCCGCCTGATGCATTGTACCGGATAAAGGAGACATTGATGCCCCTGACCCGCGACGACGATATTGCCGACCTGCTTCAGAATGCGCGGACCATCGCGCTAGTCGGTGCAAGCGATAACCCGTCCCGGCCAAGCTTTGGTGTTATGAGTTTCCTGCAGTCACGTGGCTATCGGGTCATCCCCGTAAATCCGCGAATTACAGGTGAACATGTCCATGGCGAATATGTCTGGCGGGAACTCACCCAAATTGGCGAACCGATCGATATCGTCGACATTTTCCGCAATCCTGCTGACATCATGCCGATAATTGATGAAGCAATTGCCATCGGCGCCAAGGCCGTCTGGATGCAGATTGGCGTAATAAATGAAGCCGCTTCGGCCCGGGCCGAAGCGGCCGGACTGAAAGTGGTCATGAACCGCTGCCCGAAAATTGAAATTCCCCGCCTGGGCGTCAAGCCCGTCGGCGAGCCGACCGCTTAGGCGCTGGCCACTACCATTTCGGGAATCAATATCGTCGGACTGTCCACGCCTCTCCGAAACCGCAGGTCATTGGCAGGCTCAAGCGTCGCGAACATGTCTTTTAAGTTCGACGCGATGGTAATTTCGGAAACCGCAGGGCCGAGTTCGCCATTCGAAATGACGAAGCCGGCCGCGCCGCGTGAATAGTCGCCGGTTACACCATTGACGCCCTGTCCGATCAGTTCGGTGATGTAGATGCCGTCGCCTATGTCGGCGATCATGGCCTCCCTGCTGCGGCCGCCGGCATTTAGGTAGAGATTGGCTGGGCCCGCGCCCGGTGCCCCGGATACACCGCGAATGGCGTGGCCGGTTGGCGTAATATTCAATTGCCGCGCCGCCGCGCTCTCGGCGAGCCATGTCGTCAGCACGCCGTCTTCCACAATATCCATCGCTGCCACTGGCAAACCCTCGCCATCGAACGACCGGCTACGCAACCCGCGCGGCCGATAAGGATCGTCATGGATCGTCACGCCTTTTGCAAAGACAGGCTTGCCCAATGATTCCAGCAAAAAGCTCGCCTGGCGGGCGATGGCACCGCCGCTGATGGCGCCGACAAAATGGCCTAGCAGGCTCGTCGCAACGCGCGGGTCGAAGAGGATGGGCATTTTCCCGCCCTTTATTCGAACAGGGTCAAGCCGCGACACTGCACGTTCAGACGCGCGCCGACCGATCGCATCGGGTGCCTCGAGATCCACGAGGTGCCGGGCGCTATGCCAGGCGTAATCCCGCTGCATCGACGCGCCTTCGCCCGCCACGACGCTGGCCGAGCAGCTATAGCCGGTCGCGCGCGTGGCACCCGAAAAGCCGTCGCTGGTGGCCAATGCGAATGTCGATGCGCTTGCAGACGCGCTGCCGCCGTTTGAATTGCTGACCTTGTCCACCGCTCGCGCGGCATCCTCCGCTTCAAGTGCGCGGGCGCGCAGCGATACCGGATCGGGATCGCCGCCGTCGTCAAGATCAAGGCTGGCCGGAACCGTCCGCAGCAACATTTCTTCGGGCGCAAGGCCCGCGTAACGATCTTCGGGCGCTTCGCTCGCCATGGCGATTGCGCGATCAACCAATTCCGACAATGAATCGGCGCCCAGATCTGCTCCTGAAACGCTTGCATTGCGCTGACCATGAAAAACGCGGAGGCCGATTTGCTCGCCTTCGCTGCGGTGCACGTCTTCCAACTGGCCGAGCCTGACGGTCACGCCTTGCGAACGCTCACCAACATAGACGGCATCTGCAGCACTGGCGCCGCGCGTCACTGCCAGTTTTACAAGGTCATCAAGTTTCGCGCGGGCGTCGTCTGTTGAAAGCATGAAAAGCGCCTAGCCGCTCAATGTCCCGCCGCCAATCCCACTGTCAGGAATGCTGCGAACAAGAGCAGACCTGTAAAGCGGTTGGACCGAAACAGCCGAAGCCCGATCGCGCCATCGTTCGGATTGATCCGTACGACCTGCCACGCCAGGTGCAATGCGGCGGGAACGAGCGCGACGAGCGCCACCATTTCCGCAAATACCGACCAAATCGCCGCCGACCATCCGAGCAGCGCCAGCGCATAGAAGATTGCTACTCCCTGCTTCGCCTTACTGCCGAGGGCTCGGGCGCTCGATTTCACACCAACCAGTTCATCGTCTTCAATGTCCTGGATCGCGTACAGCGTGTCATATCCGATGACCCAGAAGATCGACCCTACCCACAGAAGAAATGCGGGAAGTTGAAATTCGCCTGTTACCGCTGGCCAGCCGACCAGCGCCCCCCAACTGAACACCATGCCGAGCCATGCCTGCGGCCACCAGGTGATGCGTTTCATGAAGGGATAAGCGGCAACCGGGGCAATGCTAAGCAGCGCCACGATCTGCGCGGCCGATTTCAATTGAACCAGGACGAGCAACCCGATCAGCGACAAGCCGATGGTCAGCGTCCAGGCCGCCTTCGGCGAGACACGCCCTGATGCAAGGGGACGAAGGCGCGTCCGCTCAACTTTCTTGTCGAGATCACGGTCGATAATGTCGTTATAGACGCAGCCCGCCGATCGCATTGCGAAGGCGCCAAGGCCAAGCCACAAAAACAGCGCCCACTGCCCCTGTACCCCGGCCAGCGCGACACTCCAGGCGCACGGCCAATAAAGCAGCCAGATGCCTATCGGCCGATCCAACCGCATCAATGATGCGTAAGGGCGCAAAATTGGAGGTAGCGCACCGATAAGCCCGCTGCGCTCACTGTCGGGAACCAGGTCGACGGCGGTCGTCATTCCGACCGCCCAATATCGTCGATCCAGTGCACCAGCGCGGCCAGCGATGGTAATTCGCGGTAACGGGGATGGTCGGCGGGCGGGGCGCCCTGCTCGTGGCTCCATTGCAGCGGCTGCGGAATATAGGCGGCCCAGCCGCCTGCCTCCAACGCGGGTTTTACATCGCTGCGCATCGAATCGCCTGCCATAATCGCTCGGTCCGGCGCGACGCCGTACCGCTCAAAAATGACACTAAAGGTCGCAGGCGTCTTTTCGCTGACGATCTCAATCCCAGAGAATTGGTCGCCCAGGCCCGACGCGGCAAGCTTCGCCTCCTGGTGAAACAGATCACCCTTAGTCACCAGCACAAGTCGCCCACGGTCCGCCAACGCCTCCATCGTTTCCTCAACTCCAGGCAGCAATTCAACCGGGTGACTGCAAAGTGCTTTACCTGCGTCGACGATGTCACGGATGGTCTTCGCCGGAAGTTCATCCCCACCAAGCTCGAACGCGGTTTCGATCATCGACAGTGTGAATGATTTTGCGCCATACCCAAACAGCTTGAGATTGCGGATCTCCGTCGCAACCAACGCGTCCCGTGTAATGCCTGCGTCCGAAAATGGCTCCAGCATCGCCACGAGGGCGTCCTGGGTTTCATTGAAATGACGCATGTTGTGCCAAAGGGTGTCGTCGGCATCCAGGCAGATAAGGTCGATGGACATGTTCAGCCGCCTAGCATCGCCCCCGCGCCGACGCTATGCCTCGGCGCGATGACCGCAACCCCGGCCTGGCCGCCAAAAAGCCTTTCGCGCCTATATGTCGAAGCGCCACTTGGCGAGGGCGCCGCCATTGCGTTGGACGGCGCGCAAGCCAACTATCTTGGCAATGTTATGAGGTTGAAGGCGGGCGATGCCGTCTTGCTATTCGACGGTACCAACGGCGAATGGTTGGCCCATATCGCCGATGTCGGCAAAAAACGAATGACACTTATTGTCGCCTATCAAACTCGCGCCCAGGAATCTGTTCCCGATCTCACGCTGGCGTTCGCGCCGGTGAAGCGAACCCAAACCGACTGGCTCGTCGAAAAGGCGACCGAACTGGGGATCGCTCGTCTGCAACCCATTATGACGCGGCGCACGGTTGCCGAGCGGGTCAAACTGGAGCGATTGCAGAACATCGCGGTCGAGGCGGCGGAGCAATGCAACCGCACTAGCTTGCCCATCATTGGCCAGCCGATGTCACTCGACACTTTCCTAAAAGCGCGCGACCAGTCCAATATCCTCTATTTCGCCGATGAAAATGGTGGCGAATCATTGGCGGCGGCGCTCCGTCCAGGCCCCGCGACGTTGCTGACCGGCCCGGAAGGCGGGTTCACCGACGAAGAGCGCGCGCTTATCCGCGCTCAAACAAATGTCGTCGCCATCTCCCTTGGGCCGCGCATTCTTCGCGCGGAAACTGCGGCGCTGGCGGGAATAACAGGATGGATGACAGTCGCTGGGGACTGGAAATAGTTTCATTTCGCCACCACATCCGCGTTGACGCGGGATCGTCCGCGCATCAGGGGGCATTTCCATGACGACTCGTACCGACCTATCGGAAAGCCCGCTGATCGAAACGCGCGAAGACCTGCTGTCGGTTTTCGAAGGTGGAGAAAAGCCGCGCGACCGTTGGCGCATCGGCACCGAGCACGAAAAGTTCGTTTACCGCACAAGCGATCATCATGCCCCGAGCTATGGCGAACAGGGCGGCATCCGCGATCTGCTATTGGGCCTGACCGAATTTGGGTGGGAACCGGTCGTCGAGGGCGACAATGTCATCGCCTTATCCGGCCCTGATGGCACCATCAGTCTCGAACCGGCAGGTCAGCTCGAACTGTCGGGCGCGCCGCTCATCAACATCCACGAAAGCTGCGCCGAAAGCGGGCGGCACCTGAAGCAGGTCAAAGCGGTTGGTGATAAACTCGGCCTCGGCTTCCTCGGCCTGGGTATGTGGCCGGACAAGGCGCGCACCGACCTGCCGATCATGCCCAAGGGTCGCTATGCAATCATGCTCGGCCATATGCCGAAGGTCGGCAACCTTGGTCTCGACATGATGCTGCGCACCTGCACCATCCAAACCAACCTCGATTATTCGAGCGAGGCCGACATGGTGAAGAAATTTCGCACGAGCCTGGCGCTGCAGCCCGTCGCGACCGCATTGTTCGCCAACTCCCCCTTCACCGACGGCAAGGTAAACGGCTTCAAATCGTTCCGCAGTCATATCTGGGAAGATACCGATCCGCATCGGACTGGCATGCTGCCGTTCGTGTTTGAGGATGGGTTCGGGTATGAACGCTATCTCGATTACGCGCTCGACGTGCCAATGTATTTTGTGTTCCGCGACGGCAAATATCTGGATGCAGCGGGCCTCAACTTCCGCGATTTTCTGGACGGCAAGTTGCCGATCCTTCCAGGCGAGAAGCCGACGATGGCTGATTGGACCGATCATTTATCCACGGCATTCCCGGAAGTGCGGTTGAAAAGCTTTCTCGAAATGCGCGGGGCTGACGGCGGACGCTGGGGCAGGATCTGTGCCCTTCCCGCCCTTTGGGTTGGCCTACTTTATTCCGACAGCGCGATGGATGCGGCGTGGGATCTTTGCAAAGACTGGACGATCGAAGAGCGGGAGGCCCTTCGCCACGCCGTTCCGCGCCAGGCACTTGATGCCCCCGTACCGGGCGGCGGAACGCTCCGCGACCTGGCGGCGCGCGTCCTCGAGATTTCGGCGGCCGGTCTTTCCGACAGAGCTCAACTAAATGCCAGCGGCGACAATGAAAGCGGATTTCTTGATCCGCTTCGGGATGTCGTCGCGACCGGCAAGACCTTCGCCGATCGATTGCTTGATCGATACTATGGTGAATGGAATGGCGATTTGTCGCGCGTTTATGCGGACTATAGCTTCTGACCAAAATGCCACGGTCGGGGTGAAATCTTAACGCGCGCGGGCCGCGCGAATTGACTCATATGTCAGTCTGGTTACAGGCGCCGAAGCATCGGAGCGGCCCGCGGGGGGAAGCTCATTTATCGCACAGCCATGAAAGCGATTTCCGATGCGCCGCATCCCTCAGACCATTTCTGTTGTTGCTCTTGCAACGGCTACCTTCCTTGCCGCCCCGGCGTTCGCGCAGGACAGCGCGGACACGACGCAACCTACCGCCAACACGACGAGTGATGGCCTGACTGAAATTGTCGTTACGGCACAGCGCCGGAGCGAAAACCTGCAGGACATTCCGCTGTCGGTCGCGACCGTGAACGACGAGACACTATCGGCGGTCAATTCGGGCGGCGCCGACATCCGCGGTCTCGCCGGCCGCGTGCCCAGCCTCAACATCGAAAGCAGCTTCGGCCGCACTTTCCCGCGCTTTTACATCCGCGGCCTTGGCAACACCGACTTTGACCTCAACGCGTCGCAACCGGTTAGCCTTGTTTATGACGATGTGGTGCTGGAAAACCCGATCCTTAAGGGCTTCCCGGTATTCGACGTTGACCGGGTCGAAGTCCTTCGCGGCCCTCAGGGCACCCTATTTGGTCGCAACACCCCGGCCGGCATCGTCAAGTTTGATACGGTAAAGCCGTTTCAGGGGAGCAATTATGCAAAGCTTAGCGTCGGGACGCTTGGTACCGTTAACGCCGAAGCAGCAATAGGCGGGCAGGTAAGCGACACGGTCGCCGTTCGCGCGTCGGCATTGATGCAGCGTCGCGGAAACTGGGTTGATAATCTGGCCGACCCGGGGAAGCATGACCTTGAAGGGTACGAAGATTATGCGGCACGTCTGCAGGTCGAATTCCGCCCCAACGAAGACCTGAAGATCCGCCTGACCGGCCAGTTCCGGGACCTTGACGGCGACGCACGCGTGTTCCGCGCCAATGCCTTCAAAACTGGCAGCAACAAGTTGGTGGGTGTCGATGGCGGCAAATTCAAACGCGACGAAGTCGCGACGAACGGCCTCAACTTTCAGAAGCTGAAGACGCAGAATGTTGCAGGCTCGATCGAGTATGATCTCGGCCCTGCAACGCTATATTCGATCACCAGCTACTGGCATGGTTCACTTGAAAGCCGCGGTGACATTGACGGCGGTACTGATACTGGCCCCGGCTTCATTCCGTTCCAGGCGCAGAGCCAGGACAACGTCCCGAGCCTTGACCAATTCACGCAGGAGTTCCGGGTCGCGTCGAATAACGCCACTGGCCTGGGATATCAGGCGGGGTTGTTCTATTTCAACGAAAAGCTGGACATCGAAACCCTCGATTTCCCGGCCCCGACATCGACGACGCCATCGGCTATCGTAAACCAGCGGCAGGACTCCAAAGCCCTCGGCATATTTGGATCGCTGAACTACAAGTTCGATCAGGGTTTGACGGTTCAGGCGGGCGCGCGCTGGAATCATGACAAGAAAACGCTGACGGCCGAGCGACTTTACGATGTTCGTCCGATCTACATTGGCGGCGGACCAGTCGATCCCGTTACCAAGAAGGTGAAGGACAGCGTTCTCACCTGGGATGTTTCGGCAATTCAGGAACTGAATCCGGACGTCAACGTCTACGCCCGCGTCGCCAAGGGCTATCGCGCTCCGGCAATTCAGGGCCGTATCCTGTTCGACCGTGATGTGACCACGGCGAAGAGTGAAAATACGATGTCCTACGAAGCCGGAATCAAAACGGTGCTTCTGGATCGCCGTGTTCGGTTCAACCTGACGGGCTATTTCTTCAAGACCAAGGATCTACAGCTCTCGGCGGTTGGTGGCGCGGCAAATGCCAATCTGCTGCTCAACGCAGATGCGGTGAAGGGCCATGGCTTCGAAGCGGAACTGCAGGCTCGGCCGACCAAAGGCCTGACCCTTGCTGCTGGCGTCAGCTACAACAGTGCAAAAATTCACGACAAGACGCTGACTGTGGAAACTTGTGCGGCGGCCTGCACCGTGCTCGATCCAATTGCATCGCCGGCTGCGCCGTTCCAGCCAGCCATTGTCTATATCGACGGCAACCAGCTGCCGCAGGCGCCGAAGTGGACAGTCAATTGGTCGGCGGGCTACGAATATCCCGTCGGTCCGGGGTCGCTCTATGTCTTCACGGACTGGTACCATCGGTCGAAGATCAACTTCTTCCTGTATGAATCGGTCGAATTCTCAGACAACAAGCTGCTCGAAGGCGGCATGCGTGTCGGATACAAGACCAACCGCTATGACATTGCGGCCTTCGGTCGGAACATCACCAACGATAAGAGTGCGGTCAGCGGCATCGATTTCAACAACCTTACCGCGATGGTCAACGAACCGCGCATTTGGGGCGTTGAGTTTGGCGTGAAGTTCTAAGACATTCCTATTTGCGTTCGCGTTGGGGCGGCAGGTGCGCTAGGCATCCGCCGCCCCAATCATTTCGGAGGAAATATGAGCGAGCGTCGAACCCTTTATCCGCCGATTGAGCCGTATGAGACCGGGATGCTCGACGTGGGCGATGGCCACACCCTGTATTGGGAAAGGTGCGGCACCAAGGGCGCAAAGCCGGTTGTGTTCCTGCACGGCGGTCCAGGTTCAGGCGTAAGCCCGAACCAACGCCGCCAGTTCGATCCCACCAAATATGACATTCTGCTGTTCGATCAGCGCGGGTGCGGCCGATCGACGCCGTTCGCCAGCCTCGACAATAATACGACCTGGGATCTCGTCGACGATATTGAACGCCTACGCACACAAGTGATGGGCGTCGATAAATGGATGGTGTTCGGCGGCAGCTGGGGTTCCACACTCAGCCTAGCCTATGCGCAAAGCCATCCTGACCGCGTCAGCGAGCTGATCCTTCGCGGTATATTCCTGTTCCGCCAAAACGAGGTCGACTGGCTCTACAAATATGGCGCGTCAGAATTGTATCCGGAGGAGTGGGAGAAATTCACGGGCTTCATTCCAGAAAATGAACGCGGCGACCTGGTCGAAGCCTATCGCAAGCGACTGACGGGTGATGACCCCGCGATCCAGTTGGAAGCGGCGAAGCGGTGGAGCATGTGGGAAGGCGTCACGGTAACGCTGCTTCCTGATGAAGCCATGCTCGACGAATTCACCGAAGACAGCCATGCCATTCCGATCGCCCGGATCGAGAACCACTATATGAAGCACAACGGCTGGCTTGATGAAGGGCAGTTATTGGCCAACGCCGACCGATTGAAGGGTATTCCGGGGGTGATTGTGCAGGGCCGCCACGACTGTTGCACCCCGCCCGCCGCGGCCTGGGACCTCAAACAAGCGTGGCCGGAAGTGGATTTGCAGATTGTGCCCGACGGCGGCCATTTGTTCAGCGAACCGGGCATTACCGACGGCCTGGTTCGCGCCAGCGATCGATTTGCCGCACACTGAGCATTGACGACAGGGGATTGCCAGTGGCAAAGGCCCCTTCCGCCCTAACGGGCAGAGCGGGTGTAGCTCAATGGTAGAGCAGAAGCCTTCCAAGCTTACGACGAGGGTTCGATTCCCTTCACCCGCTCCAATCCTTTCTGCAAAAGATATTCTCAACGCTCAAAGCGGCCTGCGCGATTCCCGCCGCCAATAGCCGAGGCCAGAATATTCAAGGTCGGCACGCGGCCAATCGCCCAGATTCGCACCGGCTTCGTAAGTGTCCTGCATGAATTTTAGCAGCGCGCTATCTGGATCCTTCGCGGTTCGGATGGCTTCATATGGCAGGATGAACTCGCCCATCGCTTCATTAAATGATGCGCCGTCTGGCCCTACTTTGGCGGCGGAATAGCCACCCGGTTGCGGCGCGGCATAGGCGTAAAAGGCCGGATTATCGAAACCCTCACCGCCCGCCCAAAAGCCACAGCAATTGACCTCGTGCGTATAGGACTCCGCCGTAATCGGCCCAACGTCGAGACGCGGTGGTGCGCGACGCCCCGAAAAGCGGGTAACATTGAGGTCAAAACTGCCCCAATAGAAGTTCACCGGGCTGACCTTTCCCGTGTAGCGCGCCCGAAATTTCGTAAAGACCCGCGACACTTGCAACAGCACCTGCCAGAAGCGGTGGGCGAATATGGGATCATAGCTTTTGTGGATGTCGTCCTGCTCAAACGGAATGGGATCGGCGCACTCCACCGGCATCGTCCAAATACTGGTAGACAGGCCCATGCTCTTCAAGAGCGCCATTACCTCGGCGTAGAAATTGGCAACGCTTTGCGGCCGTAACGCAATCGTCTGTTGGTCGCCGGCATTAGTCGACACGACCAGCTGGTGATCGATGAAATCGAAATCGATTTGAAAGAAGCGATTGCCATAGGGAATTGGCGAAGTGGTCAATCCGCGGCAGGAAACGTACAGCGGCACATGCCACCAATGATTGGTGAAGGGCGCATGGGCCAGTCGGACCTTCCCGACGATTTGCGACCACATGTGCAGGGTGACCATCGTGTCCCGCCAATCGCCAAGCGGCAGGGGCGGCCAAACATTGCTGTTGCTGATTGCGGTTATGTTCGGTTGGTCGGCCACATCCGTCTCCCATTAAGCAGGTCCGATTCGTCGCGGATATGCCCCGCAATCGCCGAAAAACGGGATTTCGTGCTCGAAATGCCCCATTTCTCCCGCTCTTGATGGAACGACGGGTCGCGATGGTGGTTCCACCTGAGAACAAAAGGTGACATTAGACACCGTCGGTCAGGGCCGATCAGGTGCGAAAAGGAGCGGACGTGGCGCGAAGCGATGAGCCAATACGCAAATCTCTAACCGAGCGGTTGCTTGAGACACGGCAATTGACGTCGAGCCTGGCCGACCCGCTAAGCGATGCCGACGCCACCATTCAGCCATTTCCCGATGCTAGCCCCGCGAAATGGCATTTGGCACACACCACCTGGTTTTTCGAAACATTCGTCCTGCGCGATCATGTGAAAGGCTATCGTCCATTCGATGATCGCTGGGCCTATTTGTTCAACAGCTATTACAATGGTGAAGGCGACCGGCATGCGCGCGCACGGCGCGGCATGATCAGCAGGCCGAGCCTGGACGACGTCCGCAAATGGCGGGAACGGGTTGATGCCGCGCTTCTGGATGCGATTCCCGATCTCGCCGACGACGCATTGGCGTTGGTCGAAATCGGCATCAATCATGAACAGCAGCACCAGGAATTATTCCTGACCGACCTTCTGGCGACTTTCGCCGCAAATCCACTGGAACCTGCTTATGGCACTTTAGAGCCGACGGCCTGCTATTCGAGCGAGCCGATGCAGTTTCATCCTGGTCGCAATGGCATCGTCCAGGTTGGTGCCAGCGATCGCGATACATTTGCCTTTGATTGTGAAACGCCTCGACACCAAACGTTGCTGCACCCTCACGCGATCGCCCAGCGTTGCGTCACTAGTGGCGAATGGCAGGATTTCATTGCCGATGGGGGATATGATCGCGTCGACCTATGGTTGAGCGAGGGATGGGATTGGCGCCAGGCGCATGACATCACCGCGCCGCTGTACTGGCACTGCGATCACCAAAGCGCATTCACGCTCGCCGGTCGGCGGGACATTGATCGGGCCGCACCGGTATCGCACATCAGCTATTATGAGGCGGACGCATTTGCACGTTGGGCCGGGGCCCGGTTGCCGACAGAAGCCGAGTGGGAGGATTTCTTTGCCTCGTCCGACCCCTATTTGGGTGTTCAGTTGGACCACGCCGGGCCGGTTTTGACCAGGCCCGACGGCGGTCCGTTCGGCAACGTGTGGCAATGGACCCAGTCTGCCTATCTACCCTACCCCGGCTTCACCCCTGCGGCCGGAACGGTTGGCGAATATAATGGCAAATTCATGTGCGGACAGTTTGTGTTGAAGGGCGCAAGCTGCGCCACCCCGCGCGGCCATTCTCGTGCGTCTTATCGCAATTTTTTCCCGCCTGCGGCACGCTGGCAATTTACGGGGGTACGCCTTGCAAGAAACGCTTGAGAAAACCGACCCGGCATTCCGCGCCGATGTATTGGCCGGTTTGTCGGCATCCATTCCAGCGATTCCCGCGCGCTGGCTATATGATCGCCGCGGCAGTGAACTGTTCGACGATATTACCCGCCTTCCCGAATATTATCCTACGCGTACGGAGACTACACTCCTTACCCGCATACTCCCGGAGGTTGCCGCGTCGGTGGAATCCGGTGCGGCTGTGGTAGAATTCGGCGCCGGATCCCAGACGAAAACGCCGCTGTTGCTCAATGCGGTGAAACCGGCCGCCTATGTGCCAATCGATATCAGCGGCGATTATCTGCAGGAAAGCGCCGAGACCCTTCGCGGCGAGCATTCAGGCACCACGGTCCTGCCGCTGGTTGGTGATTTTACGCGCCCACTGGCGCTGCCTGAAGAAATTGCGGGAATGACACGGCTAGGTTTCTTCCCCGGCTCAACCATCGGCAATTTTGTGCCGCGCAGCGCCACCGATCTTTTGCGTCATTTCCGCGAAACGCTGGGCGTCGGATCGCGGCTGTTGATCGGCATGGACCGGATCAAACCGATTGACCGCATGATCGCCGCCTACGACGATGCGGAGGGTGTCACGGCTGCGTTCAATCTCAACCTGCTGACCCGAATCAATCGGGAACTGGGCGCCGATATTCCGGTCGACGCATTCGTGCATGAGGCGCGGTGGAATGACATGCTCGCGCGGATTGAAATGCATCTTGTGGCAACTCGGGACGTTCGCTTCACCATCGACGGACAAGGATTTGCTTTTGCGAAGGGGCAGAGCATCCATACGGAAAACAGCCATAAATACGGCCCGCGCGGGGCGCGGCTATTGTTGCTCGCCGGCGGCTGGACGCCGATCAAGGAATGGCTGGCGCCCGATGACGATTTTGCCCTGATTCTGGCCGAAGCGCAGCCGCTCCGGTTCGCGCCTTAGGTTTCGATAGCATGCGAAAAGGCGATGTTTTCCCAACCATCGGTTGACAGGCCCGCGCCGGACCGCCAAGGAGCGCCAGCCTTGGCAGGCACGCCGGTTCCAGCAACCGTGCAGAGCCTGCCGACACCTGGACAGGTGGCCGAGTGGTTAAAGGCAGCAGACTGTAAATCTGCCCGGGTTTCCCGTACGCTGGTTCGAATCCAGCCCTGTCCACCATCACCTTCGTCGCTTTTTGCCGGAACGGGGTGACATTTCCCTGGCGACGCGCGATCATTATTTGTGAGCATTATCGCTTTCGCATAGAAGGTTTCGTAAATCGGCGCCTGAGGCAAATCGTGCCCAAACAGCGAAAAGGTAATGAGCTGTATGGCGTACGTGATAGTTGGAGGTTGTATTTCGGCTCGGCAAATCGCGCAGGATAACGCTGCCCTTGTCTCACGGCTTTCGCCGGGACAGGTGGATGTTTTGCTGCTCGTCAACCAGCATATGAACAGCAAGGAAATTGCCGCCGAATTGGGAATCAGTCCTCACACAGTCGATCAACGTATTCGCGGCGCACTGTCCAAACTTGGTGTTGATCGGCGCGGAGAGGCCGCCAAAATCGTGGGCGCAGCCGTTTCCCCAGAGAGCGCCACATATCAGCGTTTGATACATCAATCACCGCACATCGACGAAATCCCGGCCCCGACCGATCAGGGCGATGCGGTCAGCAATCAGATTCGGCACGCTGATCGAGTAGGGGAGGTCGAGCCTTCCGGTTTCAAAACCGAGCAGAGGTCGGCGGGATCTCGGCCTCTCCTACAATTGCCGTTCGCAACCAGGAACCATCCAACCAATGAGATGGGCGTCGGCCAGAGATTGCTCTGGATAATCCTGATCGCGGCGGGAGCGGCCTTTTCGGCGGGTATGTACCTCGCCGGACTGGAAAGTCTTTCGCGGATGATTTCGAACTGACGCTTTCAGCTTGTTGGCTATGGCTCGATGCGGGTCCTACCGCATCTCGGGAGACGACCAATTATGCGTAAGTTGTTGATTGAGAATGCCGCCGTCGAAGTCGCGCACCAGGTTCGCGCCGTTGAAGATTCGATTGAGCATGCGCTGGAAGAAATTGCCGAATTGCAGGCCCGGATGATTCGGGCACGGGCGACCGCCGGCGTCGCCACGTCGACTGGGCATGAAGCCCTACAGGAACTCGCCAATGCCACGATCAGCCTGGTCAGTGCCCGAGGCGGAATGGCCAATTGCCACTCCATCCTGAAGGACACCACCCAAAAGGTGCCCGGTCTGCGTACGTTTGGCTTTGGCGAAGGAAGCGAATGTCCCCCGGCGCAGGCCGCCCAGACGCTTCGGATTGTCGCCTGACCGCCTTGATTGGACGGTTTGCGCTGGGCTTGCCGTCCATTAGGAAGGATGCCGATGCTGTCACCGCTGCAATATTTCGCGCTGCTCATTCTTGTGGCCATGTATGCGTTCGCCCGCGGCAAGATTGATGAACGGGCAGCGGCCAGCATCTGCGTGATCGCAACCGTCGCCACGATGGTCGTTGCCTCGCCGGTAAGTCGAGGCTTTGCCAAGGTCGAATCAGGGGTTTTGGTTGTCGATCTTGTGGCGCTGGCGGCATTTTCCGCCATTGCGCTGCGATCAGACCGTTTTTGGCCGCTCTGGGTCGCCGGCTTCCAGCTTACGTCAACGATCGCACATGGCCTAAAGGCCGTCCACGTCGGGTTGCTGCCGCAGGCATATGCGGTTGCGGAGCGATTTTGGGTCTACCCCATTTTCCTGGTGATCGTCGTCGGAACCTGGCGAAGCCATCGCCGTCGGAGCCAACAGGGCGCCAGCTATACTAACGCCCATCCAGTCTGAATGTCGGCCATACACGGCGCTGGATTGCTGGCCTCCGTCGGCTTAATAAGCCGCTGTGTCGCCACAGCCACCTCTGCCACATCTCCTCCTTGAAGGTATCGATGAACCCGCCTTGTTGCTGGAGGGGCAGACCATAATCGTCGCCAATCAAGCGGCACACACGCTTCTTGGGCAAGGATTGGCTGGCCGCGACATTCGCCTGGCCATCCGGCATCCGCTCGCGCTGGAACATATATTTGGCACTCAGCGCGGCGCCGCTCATTCTGGGAATATCGATCTCGTAGGCATCGGTTCCAGCGAACGCCCCTGGACGTTGAAGGTTCGACCAATCACCGGCTCGATGCAGATGATCCTTCTTTCTGATCGCACCGCCGCCATTTCGGCGGAGCGTATGCGGACCGATTTTGTGGCCAATGCCAGCCACGAACTGCGCACGCCGCTTGCGACGATCATGGGCTATTCGGAGACGCTGGCGGACGAGGGCCCATTGGACGAGGCGATGCGGCGTAAATTTGGTGACACGATCCATTCCGAATCAGAACGAATGTTGCGAATCATCGAAGACCTGATGAGTCTGTCACGTATCGAGGCGGATCGTTATCGCATGCCATCGGACGAAATTGACCTTGCGGCCATCGCAAAAAGCGCCGTTTCAAATAGCCGAATACATGCCGGGCAGAAACAGTGCGACATCTCGCTGTTGGTCGACGGTGATATACCGACGGTCAGGGGTGATCGCGGTCAATTACTTCAGGTCGTCGAAAATCTTGTTTCAAATGCCATACGCTACGGTTGTCAGGCGGACGGCGGAAAAATCGATCTGACGATCAATCTTGATGGCGGAATGGTGCGCCTCGCGGTCAAGGATTACGGCGACGGTATTGCCGCCGAACATTTGCCCCGCCTGACCGAACGATTCTATCGCGTCGATGATGCTCGTAGCCGCAATTCTGGCGGTACCGGTCTTGGGCTCGCCATCGTGAAGCACATCATTGAACGTCATCGCGGACAGCTCGACCTGCGATCAACGCTGCACCAAGGCACCGAGGTAATCATCCATTTGCCGCTTGGCTGAGGCCCCAATCGACGTCGCTGTCATGAAAATGTAACGCGACTGTCACAGAGGATCGCCAGTTGCCGACTATCGAAACGCCGAACACCCCCTGGGTGTGGGGCGATCAAGGAGCATTATGTCCATGAAGAAGATGGTTTTCGCGCTGCCGATGGTAGCGATTCTCGCAGCTTGCGGTGGCGGCGGATCCGGCGCGTCCGGCGCTGGCGATATTAAGGTCGTTGGTTCCTCGACGGTCTATCCGTTCACGACCGCTGTCGCCGAACAGTTCATGAAGGATAACCCCGGCAGCCGGGTCGTCGTTGAATCGACTGGTACTGGCGCCGGCGTCAAACTATTCTGCGCTGGCATCGGCGACAAATTTCCCGACGCGCTTGATGCATCCCGCCCGATGAAGGCCAGCGAGTATCAAAGCTGCGTTGCCGCCGGTGTAAAGAATGTCATCGAACTCCCTGTTGGTATCGATGGCCTGACCTTCATCGAGGGCAAGGACGGCCCCGGCCTGAACCTTACCGTGACCGACATTTACAAGGCGCTGGCCGCCAATCCGTTCGGTAAGGGGCCAAACACGGCCAAGACCTGGAAGGACGTGAACCCGTCGCTTCCCGCTATCCCGATCAAGGTAATGGGGCCGCCGACCACCAGCGGCACCCGCGATAGCCTGGCCGACCTGATCCTGACCAAGGGCTGCGAAAGCGACAGCGCGATGAAGGATTTGAAGAAGTCAGACGAAGCCAAGCATAAGGAAATCTGCACGGGCATCCGCGCCGATGGCGCCTATGTCGAAGCAGGCGAAAATGACAACCTGCTGGTGCAGAAAGTCAGTCAGGAGCCGGGAACGCTTGGCGTCCTGGGTTTCAGCTTCCTTGAAGAAAACGCCGACAAGGTGAAACCGGTCAGCCTCGCGGGCGTGTCGCCGAGCGAAGAAACCATCGCCAACCTGTCCTACCCCGGCAGCCGCAAACTCTACCTTTACTTGAAGGGCGAGCATATGGCCGCAAAGCCCGCCATGAAGGCATTTGTCGCCGCCTATGCCAAGGCATGGGGTAAGGGCGGCCCGCTTGAAGCCAAGGGCCTTGTTCCGTTCAGCGGTGCTGACGCAGAAGCCGCGGCTGCTCAGGCAGTTGCGCTCAAGCCGCTTGACCCGGCAACGTTGAAGTAAGGGCGGCGGGACCGCGGAATTATCACCATGACGATCATCGCGATCATTGCGGTCCTGGCCATTGCGTTGGCCGCAGGCCTGATTGCCCGAAACCGGGCAGCGGGCCTGCGCGCCGGTGGCAGTAAGCTGAACAGCCTGCCTTTTTATCATGCCGCCCACACTTTCTTGTGGTCCGCAGCGCCCGCCCTGTTGTTCCTGGCGGTGTGGACGCCGATCAGCCAGAACATGGCCGATCAGGCGGTACTTGCGTCACCTGCGGGGCAAGCCCTGCCTGCGTTCGAGATGCAGCGTAATGCCATCATGGCCGAAGCGCATGACATTGCGAGCGGGCGGATTTCCGTCGGCTATAACCCCGAATCCGCGACGATCGCGCCAGTTATGGCGCAAGAGCAGGGCAAATTTGGGCTGATCGGAATTGTGGTCGGCGCGCTGCTGGCATTTGCTGGCGCGTTTCTGAGCCTGCGCCGCGTCGGCATTGATTTCCGTGCTCGCACCGGCGTTGAACGATGGGTCAAGGCGCTGTTGATCGCTGCGTCGTCTATCGCTGTACTGACCACGCTCGGCATCATCTTGTCGCTATTATTCGAATCGATCCGGTTTTTCGGCATGGTCAGTCCGGTCGAATTTTTGACGGGCACCACTTGGAGCCCCGGCGGCCATCCTGGCCAGTTCGGTTCGCTCGGCCTATTCTGGGGCACCGCCTTCATCGGCGCAATTATCGCCATGATCGTCGCGGTTCCGCTCGGTCTGATGAGCGCCATCTATCTCACCCAATATGCGCCGACGGCCGCGCGCAAATGGATCAAGCCGGCGCTGGAGATTCTCGCGGGTGTGCCCACGGTCGTCTATGGCTATTTCGCCGCGCTGACCGTCGGCCCATTCATCCGCGACGCCGCCGTTTCCATCGGCATCACCAGCGCATCAGCGGAAAGCGCGCTGGCGGCGGGGCTGGTCATGGGCATCATGATCATTCCGCTGATCAGCTCCATGTCGGACGACAGCATCACCGCCGTCCCCCAATCGATGCGCGACGGTAGTCTGGCGCTTGGCGCCACCCGGTCGGAAACGATCAAAAAGGTGCTCCTGCCTGCTGCTCTCCCCGGCGTCGTCGGCGGCGTCCTGCTCGCTGTTAGCCGCGCGATTGGCGAGACGATGATTGTGGTGATGGCCGCCGGCCTGGCCAGCAATATGACCGCCAACCCCTTCGCAAGCGTCACCACGGTGACGGTGCAGATCGTCCAGCTGCTGACCGGCGATCAGGAATTCGATAGCGCCAAGACGCTGGCCGCCTTCGCGCTTGGCCTGATCCTGTTCGTGGTCACGCTGGCCCTCAACCTCATCGCGCTTCGCGTGGTCCGGAAGTATCGGGAAGCATATGACTGATCTGGCACAGACCAATCGTTGGACGGGTGCCGCGATGCAGAAACGCATTGCTAGGCGCTATGCCGCCGAGCGTAATTTCAAGCTGATGGGGCTGCTCGCCATTGGGCTTAGTCTTGCGTTCCTCGCCTTCCTGCTGATTACAATGATCTCGCGCGGGGCGAGCGGCCTGACGCTGGATTTTCTGACGCAATCGGATTCGACCAACGCGTCGACGGCGGGCGTTTGGGGGGCGCTCAAGGGCAGCTTCTACACTATCCTCGTCACGATGGGACTGGCCTTCCCGGTTGGTGTCCTATCGGCGCTGTATCTTGAAGAATTCGCTCTCAAAAATCGCTGGACCGATCTCATTGAGGTGACGATCAACAATCTCGCTGCGGTGCCCTCTATCATCTTCGGTCTGCTCGGCCTTGCGGTGTTCCTGAATACGCTGGACCTGCCGCGATCGGCACCGCTCGTCGGCGGCCTGACGCTGGCGCTCATGACTTTCCCCGTGATCGTCATTGCCGGCCGCAATGCCATCAAGGCGGTTCCGCCGTCGATTCGCGATGCCGCACTGGGCGTCGGCGCATCGAAAATGCAGGTCGTGTTCCACCATGTCCTGCCGCTTGCGCTGCCGGGCATTCTCACCGGCACCATCATCGGCATGGCACGTGCGTTGGGCGAAACGGCGCCGCTGCTGATGATCGGAATGCGCGCCTTTATCGCGGTCCCGCCGAACAGCATCATGGATCCGGCGACCGTCCTGCCGATGCAGATCTTTCTCTGGTCAGACGAGGTTGATCGCGCCTTCGTCACCAATACCAGCGCGGCTATCATTGTCCTGCTCATCTTCGTGCTGATGATGAACGGCCTCGCTATCTATCTCCGCAACAAATTCGAACGCCGCTGGTAAGGCAGATATGGAAATGATCGACACCATCGTCCCCGTCCCGACCGACATAGCCGAAGGATCTTTGTCCAACGCGGCGCCTAAGATGACGGCGCGCGACGTCCGCGTATTCTATGGCGAGAAGGAAGCCATCAAGGGCGTCGATATCGACATCCATGATGACAAGGTCACTGCCTTCATCGGCCCATCGGGCTGCGGCAAATCAACTTTTTTGCGCACGCTCAACCGGATGAATGACACCATTCCCAATGCCCGCGTTACCGGCCAGATCGAACTGGACGGGCGCGATATTTATGCCCCCGCGATGGACGTCGTCCAACTGCGCGCCCGGGTCGGAATGGTTTTCCAGAAACCCAACCCCTTCCCCAAGTCCATTTACGAAAATGTCGCGTACGGCCCGAAGATCCACGGCCTCGCCGCAGGCAAGTCGGAGCAGGACGAGATTGTCGAAAAGTCGCTGAAGCGCGCCGGCCTGTGGGACGAGGTGAAGGACCGCCTAGACGACAGCGGAACCGCCTTGTCGGGCGGACAGCAGCAGCGGCTTTGCATCGCCCGCGCGATTGCCGTCGACCCGGAAGTCATCCTGATGGACGAGCCCTGTTCGGCGCTCGACCCGATTGCGACGGCCAAGATCGAGGAACTGATCCACGAGCTTCGCGGCCGATACGCCATCGCCATCGTCACCCATAATATGCAGCAAGCCGCGCGCGTGTCGCAGCGGACGGCGTTCTTCCACCTCGGCGAGTTGGTTGAATATGGGAAGACATCGGAGATTTTCACAAATCCGCGGCAACAGCGCACGCAGGATTACATTACCGGCCGCTACGGCTGATCGGAGCTTACAACATGGCGACCACCAGCGGACATACGCTTAAAGCCTTTGATGACGACCTCGACCGGTTGCGCGCGCTTATCAGTCAGATGGGCGGCCTGGCCGAACATAGCATCCGAGAATCCATGCGCGCGTTGTCGCAACGCGACCTGGAGGGTGCGAAGCAGATCATCGAGGATGACAAGAAGCTTGATGCCCTCGAAATTGAGACCGAGCGGCGCGCGGTTCAACTAATCGCCCTTCGCGCGCCAATGGCGGGCGACTTGCGCGACGTCGTTGCCGCCCTGAAAATCTCTGGCGTGGTCGAACGAATTGGCGACTATGCCAAGAATATCGCCAAGCGCATTCCCCTGATCGACAATGTCGGCAAGATCGAGGCCCTATCGCTGATGCCGGAAATGGCCCGCATCGCGACCGAGATGGTTCATGATGTGCTCAACGCGTTCGTCAATCGGGATGCCGATGCTGCGGTCCGTGTGATTGAACGTGATCAGGCGGTGGATGATTTCTACAACAGTATTTTCCGCACATTGCTCACCTTCATGATGGAAAACCCGCACAACATTGGTCAATCGACCCATTTGCTGTTCATCGCGAAGAACATTGAGCGCGTTGGTGATCATGCGACCAACATTGCCGAAATGGTCTATTTCGCAGCGACCGGCGAACATTATGTCGATCGCCCCAAGGGCGCCGACCCGCTCGATCAGGGTCAGGAGTAAGGCCGGTGGGGGTGAAGAGGCTCCTGCTGGTCGAAGATGACCGCTCGCTTGCCGATCTCGTCTCCTTCCATTTTGATCGTGCTGGATATGCCGTGACGCGGACGGGCGACGGCGAAGAGGCGCTGATCCTCGCGGAAGAAATCACGCCCGATATCGTCCTTCTCGACTGGATGATTGAAGGGATAAGCGGGATTGAAGTCTGCCGCCGCCTGCGCCGACGCGAGGCGACCGCCAATGTACCGATCATCATGTTGACGGCGCGCGGCGAAGAGGATGATCGCATCCGCGGGCTCGATACCGGCGCCGATGATTATATGACCAAGCCGTTTTCGCCCAAGGAATTGCTGGCCCGTGCCGGCGCGGTCCTTCGGCGGGTACGACCGGCGCTGGCTGCCGACGGGATGAGCTATGCCGGCATCGAAATGGATCTGACCGCGCACCGGGTGAAGCGTGACGGCAAGGCCGTGCAACTGGGTCCGACCGAATATCGCCTTCTCCGTCACTTCATGGAGAATCCGGGCCGTGTCTTTTCGCGCCAGCAATTGCTCGACACCGTCTGGCCCCACAGTGAGGAAATTGAGCTGCGTACGGTGGACGTTCATATCCGCCGCCTCCGCCTTGCGCTGGGAGAGCCGGATTTGATCCGTACGGTGCGTAGCGCAGGCTACTCGCTGGACGCGGCGGACTAGCACCGCTTTTCTTGCGGCGCCGGGCGAGCTAGGGACGCGGCATGGCACGCAAGAATAAGCATAAGGGCGGCGGCAACCCAAATCGTCCGCGATTCTGGGGCAAGCACGCAGTCGCCGCAGCACTCGACAACCCCGACCGCAGGGTGGTGAAGGCCTGGGCGACGCGCGAAGCCGCCAATTTCATGCAATTTCCGCCTGACGTGACGGTCCTGATGGCCGAAGCGGCAGACCTCGGCCGCCTTGTTCCACATGACGCCCCCCACCAAGGCGTTGTGATTGAAGTTGAGCCGCTGGAGGAGCTGTGGCTGGGCGATGTGCTAGCCGACGCGCCGGAGCGTGCAACCCTGCTCGTGCTCGACCAAGTTACCGATCCCCACAATGTCGGCGCCATTTTGCGCAGCGCCGCAGCGTTCGGCGCCATCGGCATTGTCACCCAGGATCGCCATGCCCCGCCGGAAGGCGGCGCGCTGGCCAAAGCAGCCTCGGGCGCGCTGGAGCGGGTGCCCTGGGTGCGCGTCGTCAACCTCGCGCGGGCGTTGGAAGAAATCGCCGAAGCAGGCTTCTGGCGCATCGGCCTTGCGGGCGAGGCCAAGACCGACTTGAAAGAAGCCCTCGGCCCACAGCGGGTGGCGCTGGTCCTGGGCGCGGAGGGCCCCGGCATGCGGCCCAACACGCGCGAGCATTGCGACGCCATCGCGCGACTTCCGATTAGCGACGCCGTGGAAAGCCTGAACGTCAGCAACGCCGCCGCCGTCGCGCTCTATGCGGCAAGCGTCGCCTGATGGTCCGCACCCGCGAAACGATCCACGCGAGTTGCGACATCCTCGCTGAACGGCATCCGGCCTTTGCAGAGGCTATTCAGACGTTTGGCAAACCCGAACCGCGGCAGAGCGATCCGGGCGTTGAAACTTTGCTGCGGACCATTGTTGGTCAGCAGGTCAGTGTTGCGGCGGCACGATCAATGTGGGCGAAACTGACCGCTAGGCTAGGCGAGCCGGTCGACTTGCAAGCGTTGATTGACTCAACCGACGAGGATCTGCGTGAGGCCGGGCTGTCTCGGCAAAAGGCCGGATATGCCCGAAGCCTTGCTGGCCTGGTCCTGTCGGGCGAGCTCGATTTGGCGAACCTGCCTGAAGATGATGAAGACGCCATTGAGTTGCTGACACGGATCAAGGGCATTGGCCGCTGGTCGGCCGAAATTTACCTGCTGTTTGCCGAGGGTCGCGCCGACTCCTTTCCCGCTGGCGATCTCGCGGTTCAAATCCAGTTGGGCAAGATGATGGGGCACGACGGCAAACCGACCGAAAAACAGCTCCGCGAATGGGCCGAAAGCTGGAAGCCGCATCGCGGCGCGGCGGCGATCCTCGCCTGGCATTGTTACAACAATGTCGGAACCGCGCTCTAAAACCTATGGAACCCTGCTGAGGCCGGTGCTGTGCGACCGCGCACTCAGTCCGCTAATAATCTTGTGCCCCGGCTCAATCCGGAACGGAGACAGCTTTACGTCATCGCTCGTGCCGCGCCCGACAAGGAAGCTGGCCGACGCATGCCCTTCGCCCGCCGCGCTGCGGAACAGGATGTTGAAGGCGACGAGTGGAACAAACAATTCACGATCATCAACCTTGAATCGCTGCACCTGATCAATCGGCAAACGGACAATGCTTTTCAGCGCGACGCGGCCGAGCGGCGCGATGCCAGCAATTCGGTCGCCTTCGCCAATGGGCGATTGGAAGAAGCGCGCAATTTGCTGATCCTGCCCCGCATGCGCCGTGACCAGGATCGCCTCAACCAGAACATCGCGCGCCGGTGCCGCGCCTTCATTGTTCAGGATGATATCGAACTGGATGGCCACTTCCTTATCATTGACCAGCAGACGATCCGGCTGAAACTCGATGGTCAGAGCAGGACGCAGCGCCCGTGACACAATCAACCCGTCATCGGTGCGCGGCGGCGTTGGTGCCGGGGGCGCCGGTCTGGGCGCTGGGGTCGGCTGCGGAAGCGGTGCACGCGGTGGCGGCGTGACATCGGCTTCCGGCTGCGGACCGGCAAAGGCAAGGCGCCCCGGATCGTTGAAACGGCCCTGCCGCTGACGCCGCATCCACCAAACAAGCGCGGCCGCACAAATGGCGGCCGCAAGCGCGGCCAGCCAAGGCAAGATCGACATCCGCGTGTCGCTGCCAAGCATGGCGGCGGCCGGTGAATCGGAAGCCGCAATCGTCTGCTCGGGCGGCAGTGCCGGGGCGACCATGGAATTTGCCGGTGGCGTAGATGAGTCGGCGGCTCTGTTAGAGATCACTGTCGGCCGCGCAGGCGTCGGCTCCGCGAGCTCGGTAGAGCGCGACTCCGCCTGGTTGTCACCGTTCGCGGCGGGCGACGGCGATGTGTTGGTCGATGTTGGGGCGCTCCGCTGCGGTGTTGGCTGCGCGGCGGGCGGCGGCGGCGCCGGGCGCGGCGCCGTTACGGTGGTGCTGTTCGTCGGTGCAGGGCGCGTCGCTTGCCCATCGAGGGAGAAATTGCGCAACTGAGCCGGACCAACCGAATCGGCGCTCGGTGGCGGTGCTGCGGTGATATCGATCGGCGCGTCGTTGCTTTGCGCGTTTGCCGGTCCCGCCATGACAAACGCCATCGCCGCGCCGGAAAGGCCCGAAACCGTCACAAAAAGGCGGCGCAAAGCCGTCATCTACCCACCCTGCCTGTTGGTTGGACGTCACGCTTGCCCGCCCCCGCGCGCCCGTGACTGAGCGCCGCTATCGCCTGATTGGGGAGTGGTTGCAAGTCACCAGACAAGCGTTCTGCGTCGACCGGCACCAAATCCGCGTCAATTACCGCCAACCGATTGAAATCAGCTCACCAATTTGAGATCGGCGGCATAGCGCGCCGCCTTGTCCGCATAATGGATGGCCGACAGGCGCAGCATTTCAACCTGATCATTATCAAGCGTACGGATCGCGCGCGCGGGAGAGCCGACAATGAGGCTTCGGGGCTCAAATATCTTGCCCTCCGTGACAAGGGCGCCCGCGCCCACGATACATTGCGCACCGATCACGGCGCCATTGAGGACCCGCGCGCCCATACCGATCAGGGCTTCGTCATGCACCGTACATCCATGCAGGATCGCCTGATGCCCAACTGTCACCCGCGCGCCGAGGGTTAGCGGGGATCCGGCATCACTATGGCCAATGGCGCCGTCCTGAAAATTCGTTTCATCGCCAAGGATGATGGCGGTGTTGTCCGCCCGGATAACGGCGCCGAACCAGATGCTGGCGCGGCGGCCCAGGCGAACATCCCCTATAAGATCGGCCGACGGTGCGACCCAGGCGCCCTCCCCAAGCACGGGCGACAGATTATCAATGGTGTAAAGCGGCATGATTGCCACGCTATTCCATTATCCCCATTTTCGCCACGTCTTCCGCTTTCCTGCCATTTGGAAAAGATTATGCTGTCCGAGTCCGGGCCGATCGGCTTGGGTCTGTAACTGGGGTAAATAGGGGAGCGGCGGTGGACGATTCAGATACTCGCAAAGCGGAGCGCGTCCCGCTTCGGGCGGATATTGATGTCCGACGTCCCGGCGACCATCGCTACAAGGTGAACATCCTCGACTTCTCGCCGGAAGGATGTCGCATCGAAATCCCGATAAATGTCGACGTAGGTGACAGCATTTTCATTTCGCTGCCCGGCCTTGAAACAATTGAAAGCAAGGTCCGCTGGAAAAAGGATTGGTCCGTAGGCGTCGAATTCGTCCGCCCGCTATACCCCGCGGTATTCGACCTGATGCGCAAGAAAATGGGTCAACCCTGACGTTCCGACAGGGCAACAACGACAAAAACGACGCTGCGGTCGGGATCCAGAAAAGCGCCCTTGCCGTCGCCCCGACGGCCTTGCCATAAGTATGTTATAAATGGTGCCCAGGAGAGGACTCGAACCTCCACGCCCTTGCGAGCGCCAGCACCTGAAGCTGGTGCGTCTACCAATTCCGCCACCTGGGCACAGGTGCATGTTCTGCTAGGTAGGCGGCGGCCTCTAGGGGGCGGTGGGGCGTTCTGTCAACTGCCCGTCCTACCCCTTGCGAACATTTTCTGCATGGCCCAAGGAATCGCGAACATTTCGTCTCGCGATTCAGAAGGAAGACCCACCATGGTGAAGCCCGGCACCCCGCCTCTCGTCACCGTATTTGGCGCAAGCGGCTTTATTGGCCGCTATGTTTGCGAGGCGCTGCTGAAGCGCGACGTTCGGGTGCGGATTGCTGAAAAGGATCCGCGCAAGGCATATTTCCTGCAACCGCTTGGTCCCGTCGGATCGGTCACGGCAATGGTGGCCGATTTTGCCAAACCCCGGACGGCAGTTCGTGCCGTCGAAGGCGCCGACGCCGTCGTCAACCTGGTCGGCGTTTTCAAAGGTGATCTTGAATCCATCCATGTCGAAACGCCGCGCGCCATTGCCGAGGCCGCCCGCGCTCAGGGTGCCGCGATGGTGCACATCAGCGCGCTCGGCGCCGATCCGGCCAGCGAATCTGACTATGGACGGACAAAAGGCAAGGGCGAGGACGCGGTGCGCAAAGCCTGCCCCAATGCGACCATCATCCGTCCGAGCACGGTCTTTGGCGCGGAAGACAAATTCACCAATCGCTTCGCCAGCATGGCTACCTCGCCCTATTTGCCGGTGGTGGCGCCAAATACGCGGATGCAGCCCCTGTTCGTGAAGGATCTCGGCATCGCCGTCGCCAAAGCGGCGCTTGATCCCACCGATCACGCCGGCAAGACTTATGAGCTGGCGGGTGATGAGGTAAAAACCATGCGCGCGCTGCTCGCCGAAATTGCCACCCTCGCCTATCAGGATCCGACGCTGGTCGACCTTCCCGACTTCCTGTCGTCGGCAATTGCCTCGCTTGGCTTTATTCCCGGATGGCCCCTCACGCGGGATCAATGGATCATGCTGCAGACGGATAATGTTGCCAGCGGCAAATATCCGGGATTTTCCGCGTTCGGCATCAATCCGATGCCAATGGACGCCGTTGCAAGCGAATGGCTGGCGCGGTTCCGTAAGGGTGGGCGCTTCGCGCCCGACCCGGCCATAATTTAGGCCGCGACCAGAACAATCCGTCCCTATTGCTCGCCAGAATTGAAAGCCGACGATGTCTGAACTCATGCTTGTCATCATCCTTGGCGTCGTCGAGGGATTGACGGAATATCTGCCGGTCAGTTCGACGGGCCATTTGATCCTTGCTACTGAATTGATGGGGTACGACGCCAACAAATGGGCGTTGTTCAATGTCGCGATTCAGCCCGGCGCCATCCTTGCCATCGTCGTGCTCTATTGGCGCACATTCTGGGACGTTTTCACCGGCCTGTTCCGCAAGGATCCGCAATCTTGGCGTTTCGTGCGGAACATCGCCGTGGCCTTTGTGCCGGCGGTCGTCCTGGGACTTGCATTCGGCGACCAGATTGAAACCATGCTGGGCAGCGCAACCATCGTTGCCTGGTCATTGATTATCGGCGGCATCGCCATTCTTGTCATTGAAAAGCTCGCGAAACCGCAGGAATGCGGCGGTGTTGCCAATGTTACCCTGAAACAATCGCTCGTGGTGGGGCTGGTGCAATGCCTTGCCATGATCCCGGGCGTGAGTCGCTCGGGCGCGACGATCCTGGGCGCGATGGCAATGGGTGTAGACCGCAAGACCGCCGCAGAATTCAGCTTCTTCCTGGCGGTTCCGACCCTGACGGGTGCAACGGTGCTTCAGCTTGTGAAACACCACGACCAAATTCAGCCGGGAATGGTCGGCAACATCCTGATCGGCTCGCTGGTGTCCTTCATCGTCGCGATCGTCGTCGTGAAGAGCTTTATCGCGATCATTCAGCGTTTCGGCTTTGCGCCGTTCGCCTGGTATCGGATCGCCGCGGGCCTCGCGGCATTGTTGTGGCTGGGGACACGCTGAGCCACCGTTCAGCGGCGCGAAAGTCTGATACGCTACACTCGAGGCAAATTCTGCCACGCGATTCGCGGGAGATTTGTGATGCGTGTCTTGTTTCTTGCCCTGCCCTTTAGCCTTGCCCTGGCAGCCCCTGCCGCTGCGGCGGCGCAACAGGCACCGCCAGCGATTCCCCCGGCGCTTACCGATCCGGCGATGGCCGATACACTGGGCCGCGTTATGGGCGCGCTGACCAAAGCAATCATGGACATGCCAGTAGGCGAGGTGCAAGCGGCGGTCGAAGGGCGTCCGGCAACCCCTGCCGACCGCGACCGAAGAGTTCGCGATGAAGTTGGCGGACCCGACGTAGAGCGCCGGGTGGAGGCGCAGGCCGCCCAGTCGGGTCGGCAAGTGCAGGCAATGGGGCAGGCCATGGCACAGGCGCTGCCAGGAATCATGGCGTCGCTGGACGGTGTCGAACGCCAGATTGAGCGCGCGGTAAGCAACCTACCCGACCCTACCTACCCCCGTCGTTGAAATTTTGTTGAGTCGGGCGGTGGACGTAGCCGCCGCCCACGTTAAAGCTGGCCGTCAATCATGTGGCAGCTGTTTCAATTCCCGCTTTGTCCCTTTTCGCGCAAAGTCCGTCTCGTCCTCGCTGAAAAAGGCGTGGCGCATGAACTGGTGCGCGAAAATCCGTGGGAGCGGCGGGACGAGTTCGTCGACCTCAACCCGGCGGGCGAAACCCCGGTGCTGGTGCAGACCAGCGCGGGCATTACTCTGATCGGGTCGCAACCGATCGTCGAATATTTCGAAGAGACGGTCGACAAGGTGCCGATGATCCACGGCAATGCCGAGGCGCGCGCCGAAATCCGACGCCTGACCGAATGGTTCGATGAAAAGCTGTTCCGCGAAGTGGTGGAACCGCTGATGCATGAACGGATGCGCAAGCGGCTCGTCAGCCGCGAGAGTCCGGATACGCGGGTGCTGCGCGAAGCAATGCGGATCGCCAACGGCCACCTCGACTACCTCGATTACCTCCTCGACCATCGCCGCTGGATCGCCGGGCCGAGCCTCAGCCTCGCCGACTTCACCGCGGCGGCGCACATCAGCGTGATCGACTACCTCGGCGCCCTCGACTGGCGCGGACACAAGCAGACAAAGGACTGGTACGCGGTGATGAAATCACGCCCCGCCTTCCGCCCGCTGCTGGGTGAGCGAATGGAGGTGATCGTTCCACCCCAGCACTACGACAAGGTCGACTTCTAGCGGTCGGTCATTGAGCACGACGTGTGTGTGGGGCAGCGCGTGGCGGCCGCCCCTATCAATTTCGCCGCATTTGCCCTATATTGAAACAGCTACCAGTCGCAATTGATGGTCTTCGGCGCTTTGCGGCTCCATTTCCTTCCCTGGCCTCTCTTAGCCGAGGGAGTCGGCGTTCGGCTCCCAAATAAGGAAATGAATATGACCATCGGAACTGTAAAATTTTTCAATGAAACCAAGGGTTTCGGATTTATTTCGCCGGACGAGGGCGGCCCCGATGCATTCGTGCATATCTCGGCCGTTGAACGCGCGGGTATGCGCACGCTCAACCAAGGCGACCGCGTCAATTATGAGCTGGAAGAAGGCCGTAACGGCAAGAGCAGCGCGGTCAATTTGCAGGCCGCCGCCGCCGAGTAAGCACGGGTTGGCCAACACCACCCTGAAATTCTATCGCGACCGGGCCGCAGAGGCGCGGCGCGATGCGGACGCGGCAACGCTCGACCATGTGCGCGAGCGTTGCCAGCGTTCCGAACTCGCCTGGACCAAACTCGCGGACCGCATCGCGGAGACCGAGGAAAAGCGTCAGGCCCATCTGGAGATGAAAGCGGCAGAGCCGCAGGAATGAATATGAATATGAATGTTACAATCAAGAAGGCGGTTCAAACCGTCCGAACGAAGATTACCAAGACCAAACCGCCGATCCATCAGATCGCACCACCCCGCAGCTCCCTCGCCTATGCCGCAGCACTCGAGATTCTGGGCTGAACCCGGCAATGGCCTAGCGTATGAGATCCCCGCTACCGCGGATATGACGAATTAGGGGCGCCGCGCGCTCACCAGGTAATTCAGCCTCACATCCTCGCTTAGATGCAGTCCCTTGCCCGGGCTCATCGCAATACCTTCGATGTCGATCACTTCTAGCCCGACATTGGCGAGCAGGCCGCGCATCTGGTCGGGGTCGATGAACTTGTCATAATCGTGGGTGCCTTTTGGGATAGCGCCGAAGCCCTCCGCCAGCGTGATGGTCAGCAGCTTTGACCAGGCGGTGCGATTGGGCGTCGACAGGATCAGCAGCCCGCCGGTCGCGAGCCGCGCCGCCAGCGCCGCCACAAAGGCTTGCGGGTCCGCGACATGTTCGATCACCTCCATCGAGGTGACGAGGTCATAGGTGCCGCCCAAATCCTCGACCGCCATCGCGCGATAATCGATGGTGAGGCCCGACCCTTCGGCATGCGCCTTGGCCGCCGCGATCAGTTCCGGCGCGGCGTCAATCGCTGTCACCTTCGCTCCCATCCTCGCCAGTGGCTCCGCAAGAAGCCCGGCCCCGCAGCCAACATCCAGCGCCGTCTTCCCCGCCAGCGGTTTGAATCCATGCTCGTCCAGTCCGAAATGCTGGTCCACCTGATCTCGCACATACGCCAAGCGCACCGGGTTCAGCTTGTGGAGCATGGCCGATGCGCCATTGGGATCCCACCAATCCCCCGCCATCGCCCCGAAATGGGCGGCTTCGGCCTCAACGATGCTGCTTGTCTTGGTCATGCCCGCTCCCTAACAGGGCGGCCAAGCAAACCCAAATTGGAATCGCAGTCCTTTAATGTCCCGCATCGTCATGAAATTCGGCGGAACCTCCATGGCCGGGATCGAGCGGATCCGGTCCGTCGCCGCGCGGGTGAAGCGGGAGGCCGATGCGGGCCATGAAGTGCTGGTCGTGGTCAGCGCCATGGCGGGCGAGACCGACCGGCTGGTGCAATTCTGCAAGGAAGCCGCCGCGATCCATGACCCGTCCGAATATGATGTCGTCGTGGCGTCAGGCGAGCAGGTGACGGCGGGGCTGCTCGCGATGACTTTGCAGAATCTTGGCGCGAAGGCGCGCAGCTTCATGGGCTGGCAGCTGGTCCGGGCCAGCGGCATCCACGGCAATGCCCGCATCGAAGATATTGAAGGCGCGTTGCTCGACGAGGCGTTGAAGGGCGGCACCGTCGCGGTCATACCCGGCTTTCAGGGCATCAGCGACGACGGGCGTGTCGCGACGCTGGGCCGCGGCGGATCGGACACCAGCGCGGTCGCGATTGCGGCGGGGGTGAAGGCCGACCGATGCGACATCTATACCGACGTCGACGGCGTCTATACCACCGACCCGCGCATCGTGCCAAAGGCCCGCAAGCTCGACCGCATCACCTTTGAAGAGATGCTGGAACTGGCGGGCGTTGGCGCCAAGGTGCTGCAGGTACGCAGCGTCGGTCTTGCTATGCGCGAAGCGATGCCGCTGCGCGTCCTCACCGCATTCGACGATTTGCCGGGGACCGAAATCGTCTCCGAAGACCAACTTTTGCGTGGAGATCAGACCATGGAACGCAACGCAATCGCCGGCATCGCCGCCGACCGCAACGAGGCGCGGATCACGCTGACGAAGATCGGCGATCGGCCCGGCGCCGTCGCGGCCGTGATGACGCCGCTGGCCGAGGCGGGGATTCAGGTCGACATGATCGTCCACGCCGCGACCGAGGGGGCGGGCCACAGCGACCTAACCTTCACCGTCCCGCGTGCTTCACTGGCTCAGGCGGTCAGTGCAATCCGAGCGAGCGGCGCGGCGGGCGATGGCGAGATCATCACCGACGATGCGGTGGCGAAAGTTTCGATCGTCGGCGTCGGCATCCGATCCAACCCGGAACTGGCGGCGCGCATGTTCGCGACGCTGGCCGAACGGAACATCAATTTGCTGGCGGTGAGCGCGAGCGAGATCAAGGTCAGTACGCTGGTCGCCGAAGACGAAATGGAGCTGGCCGTGCGGGTCCTCCACACGGCCTTCGGGCTGGACGCGTAAGGGGGAAGCGAATGAGCGGCGAAGGTTTGATTGCGGAAGCGCGGGCAGTGCACGGCGATGCTGGCATGGTGCGTCTGAAGGAACTGATGGCGCGCGGGCGCGAATTCCTCGGTACCGAATGGGCGATCCTCGGCGGCGCGATGAGCTGGGTCAGCGAGCGTCATCTGGTCAGCGCGATCAGCAATGCCGGCGGGTTCGGCGTCATCGCCTGCGGGGCCATGTCGCCCGAACTTCTCGACAACGAAATCGCGGCGACCAAGGCGATGACCGCCAAGCCATTCGGTGTGAATCTGATCACCATGCATCCGCAGCTTGCCGAGCTGATCGACGTTTGTGCGAAACATGGCGTTGGTCATGTAGTGCTAGCGGGCGGTCTTCCCCCGGCTGGGTCTATCGAGCGGATCAAGGGCAGCGGCGCCAAGCTGATCGCGTTCGCCCCCGCCCTCGCGCTTGCCAAGAAGTTGATCCGCAGCGGCGTCGACGCTTTGGTAATTGAGGGCATGGAGGCGGGCGGCCACATCGGGCCGGTTGCAACCAGCGTGCTTGCGCAGGAAATTCTGCCAGAGGTCGCGGACCAGGTCCCGGTGTTTGTCGCGGGCGGAATTGGCCGGGGCGAGGCGATTGCCGCCTATCTGGAAATGGGCGCGGTCGGCGTACAGCTCGGCACCCGCTTCGTCTGCGCGACCGAATGCATCGCGCATGAGAATTTCAAAAAGGCGTTCATCCGCGCTTCGGCCAGGGACGCCATCCCGTCCGTGCAAATCGATCCGCGCCTGCCGGTCATCCCGGTCCGCGCGCTCAAGAATCGCGAGATGGAGAATTTCTCGGCCAAGCAGCGCGAAGTTGCCGCAAAACTCGACAGCGGTGAGATTGAAATGGCCGAGGCCCAGCTGCAGATCGAGCATTATTGGGCCGGGGCGCTGCGTCGTGCGGTCATTGACGGCGATGTCGAAAGCGGCAGCGTCATGGCCGGGCAATCGGTCGGCATGGTGAAGCGTGAAGAACCCGTCGCGGACATCATCAACGAGTTGGTCAGCGAGGCGGCGTCGGCGCTGGGCGCCCGCTAGACCTCGGGATTTCGGCAAAGCGGCGGGGCTGAACGACAAAGATTCACGCGCCGCGTGACAGTCGGGCGGTTCCCCTGCTAGCCCTTTGGACGATGCCTATATCCGCCGCCGCCGCCGCTCGCGAAATCCTGACTGGTCTGCATGACCTGATGGCGAAGCGCGGCTCGGCGCAGGCGAAGCTGGACAAGGTGGTCGACCTGATCGCCGATGCGCTGAAAAGCGAAGTATGCTCCATCTATCTGATGCGAGATCAGGCGCTGGAATTGTTCGCGACCCACGGCCTCCGTAAAGAAGCGGTGCACGTTACGCGACTTGGTCTAGGTGAAGGTCTGACGGGAACCATCGCTGAGGACGGCAGGGTATTGAACCTTGCCGAAGCCGCCAATCACCCAAGCTTTGCCTATAGGCCGGAAACCGGCGAAGAGCGATTCCACAGCTTTGCCGGCGTGCCGATCATCCGCCGCGAAAATGCGATTGGGGTGCTCACGGTGCAGCACGCCGACCCGCGCCGTTATGACGATGTTGAGATTGAGGCGCTGCAGACCGTCGCAATGGTATTGTCCGAACTGATCGCCAGCGCCCGCCTTGTCGATGGCAGTCGCAGCGGCGACCGCGGCAAGGGCATGCAGCGCGAGACCGGGCTGAAGCTGGTCACTGGTATGGCGAAGGGAATTGCCGTGTTCCACCAGCCGCGCGTGGTCGTCGAGCATACCGTTGCTGAAGACATCGAGGCGGAACGCGCCCGCGTCTATTCTGCCTTTCGCAAGATGCGCGAACAGATCGACCATATGACCCGCGAGGCAGAGTTCGGCACGATCGGCGAGCACAACGAGATCCTCGAGACCTACAAAATGTTCGCCTATGACGAAGGTTGGTCGCGGCGGATCAACGAGGCGATCGATAGTGGCCTAACCGCCGAGGCCGCGATTGAGCGTGTGCAGCAGCGGACCCGCGCGCGGATGCAGGAAATTGACGATCCGATCCTGAAGGAACGGATGCACGACCTGGAGGATTTGTCGAACCGCCTGCTGCGCATTGTTAGTGGCCGGATGGGCACGGCGGCACAAACCGGCCTGACCAAGGACGCGATCCTGATCGCCCGCAACCTCGGCCCCGCCGAGCTTCTGGAATATGATAAGCGGCGATTGAAGGGCGTGGTCCTGGAAGAAGGTAGCCTGACCGCGCACGTCACCATTGTCGCCCGCGCCATGGGTGTGCCGGTGGTTGGCCGGGTTTCCGACATTCGCCACATTGCCAATGAAGGCGACCCCATCCTGGTGGACGGCGACAGCGCCAGCGTGATCGTCCGGCCAAGCCGCCCGATTGTTACCAGTTTCGATCAGCGCATGGCGATGAGCCAGAAGCGGCGCGCAGAATATGCCGCGCTGAGAGGGCAGCCTGCCGAGACGACGGACGGCGAACGTTTTACCATCATGATCAACGCCGGGCTGGCTGAAGATGCGGCGATGCTTGACGCGGCGGGCGCGGACGGCATTGGCCTGTTCCGGACCGAATTTCAGTTCCTGGTCGCCGCGACGCTGCCTGGCCGCGAAAGCCAATACCGCCTTTACAAGACCGTGCTGGATGCGGCGGGGGACAAACCGGTGGTGTTCAGAACCGTCGACATCGGCGGTGATAAAGCCTTGCCCTATCTGAGCGACGAAGGGGACGAGAGCGAAAATCCTGCAATGGGCTGGCGAGCCCTGCGGCTCAGTTTGGAAAGAAAGGCGCTGATGAAGGCGCAGGCCCGCGCGCTATTGGAGGCGTCATCCGGCAAGACATTGCGCGTCATGTTCCCAATGGTCAGCGAGCCGTGGGAATATGAAGAAGCGCGCGCCCTTTTTGAGGAGGAGGCAGACCGCCTTAAGAAGGCGAAAAAGGGCCTGCCCGCAAAAATCCTTTATGGCGCGATGCTGGAAGTCCCGAGCCTGGCGGAGATGCTGGACGTGATGTTGCCGCGGCTCGATTTCCTGTCGATAGGTACCAACGACCTCACCCAATTCCTGTTCGCTGCCGACCGCGCCGACCCGCGCCTGGCCGAACGTTATGACTGGTTGTCACCGGCAATCCTTCGGTTTCTGCGCCGCGTTACCAAACAATGTAAAGACGCCGGTGTGCCTGTCCGCGTGTGCGGCGAAATGGGCGGCCGACCGCTGGAAGCACTGGCGCTGATCGGTGTGGGAATCGATAGCCTGTCGATCACGCCGGCGGCGGTGGGGCCGATCAAGGCGATGGTTCGGTCAATTGATGCGGCCGCGGTTCGTGAGAAGGTGAATGCACTACTGGACAAGCCGCCAGCGAACCTTCGCAAGTCACTCGGTGACTGGGCAAAACGCCATCGCGTGGCGCTTGGCTGACGAATGGATCACGCGCGGTTGACACAAGCCCGGCCGCACCGGAAGTAAAGACACGAAACACGGCGCAAAGCCGGGGGGAGTTCGATGGACGAAACGGTAGAGGACGAAGGCACGCTGACCACAGTGGGGCAGCAACTTCGCGAGGCGCGCGAAGCCAAGGGCCTGACGGTCGAAGATGTGGCGGCCGCCACTCGCATTCCGACGCGGCACCTCACCAGCTTGGAAGAAAGTGCGTGGGACAAATTGCCCGCGGCCACTTACTCCATTGGCTTTGCAAAAAATTATGCTGGTGCCGTCGGCCTGGATCGCGCCGCAATCGGGGATCAGCTGCGCGCCGAAATGGGCGGCGCTCTACCACCGGCTCCGCCACCAATCGAATATCTGGAAGTTGCCGACCCCAAGCGAAGTTTCCCAAAAGGATTGGTGTTTGGCGCGCTGGCCCTTCTCGTGCTCGCCGCAGTCGGCCTCGTTTGGGTAAATGAGCGGCAGTTGCAGGCCGATGCCGCAAGCAATGCGGTTGCCGAGAATAATGTAGTTGCAGCACCCCAGCCCACCAATCCTGCACCGGTGGCGGCACAGCCGGTAACGCTTACCGCAACCGATGCGGTGTGGCTGCAGATCAAGGACGGTCAGACCACCTTGAAGCAGGGTGAAATGCAGGCTGGTGAAACCTTTGCGGTTCCCGCCAATGCCGCGTCCCCGATACTCATGACCGGCAAACCCGAGGCGCTGCGGATCAGCGTCGGTGACAAAATTGCCGCGCCAATCGGCCCGGCCGGTCGGCGCGTAAAGGATGTTAGCCTGAAGGGTGCCGACTTGTTGGCCGCGTCTTTGGCGCCCGCGCCCGCCGCCACGGCGGCGCCAACCGCTGCACCGCCCACGCGCCAGACCGCACCGCGCAGTCCAGCGGCGCGGCCAGCCGGCACGCCCGCTAACAGTGCACCCGCCGCGCCATCAACAACGGCGATGGAGCCCGCGCAGCCTGCAGCCGACGCGCCAGGCCCCGCAACCGGCGCCAACTGATTGTTCAGCGAGGCGACAGCCGGCCTTCGCCAGCATCACCTCGCCCGCCCGACCCGACCAAGAAGGTGAATAAACTCGTGACCCGCATACGTTTCCTCATCGCCGCTTCCGTCCTTTCCGTGATGGCCTATGCCCCGGCCAGCGCACAGCGCAATCCGTCGCCCGAGCAGCGGATTGACCGGCTCGAAAAGCAGGTGCGCCAGGTTCAGAAGCGGGTTTTTCCGAAGGGTCAGCCTGCGGATACTGCGGGCGTCGATGACCAACCGGCCGCGACCCAGGACGCGGTGAATGCGATCAATAATCGCCTTGATGCAGTCGAACGACAGTTGGCCGACATCGTCCGTACGTCCGAGGAAAATGCCAATCGCGTGTCGACGCTTGAGGCCCAGCTGCTCCGCATGCGCGCCGATTTTGATCAGCGCCTGCGCAATCAGGAAAATGGCGGCGCCAATTCGGTCGCTGGCTCAGACGATCAAAGCAGCGGCAGCGGTAGCGATGACAATAGCAGCTATGACGCGCCGCCGCCGTCGCGTCCCAAGGTTGAAACAAAGCCCAAGCCAAAGCCTGCGGGTACCAAGGCTGTGTCGGCCGACGACCCTGATTTCGATAGCGGCGCCGAGGCCGATTATGATGCCGGCTATCAGTTGTGGATGCAGGGCAAATATGCCGCCGCGCACGATGCGCTGATCGCAATGGCAAAACGCTATCCCGGCCATCGGCGCGAAAGCTGGGCCTATAATCTTGCCGGGCGCTCGCTTCTCGACCAGGGCCAATCGCGTAAAGCAGCCGAAGAACTGCTGGCCAATTATCGCCGCGATCCGAAGGGCGAACGGGCGCAGGACAGTGTGTTTTACCTTGGCCAATCCCTGATGAAACTGGGACAGGCCAGTCAGGCCTGCAAGGCTTATGCGGAGCTCGAGGAAGTGTATCGCGGACAGGTCCGTCCGCAGCTTTCGACCATGCTGTCCGCAGCCAAGGCGCAGGCGAAGTGCAAGTAAGCCAATGACGACCGCGGCGGACGCGGTTCGACGCTTCGCCGACGCCCTCGACGCACTCGTACCGGCGGGGGAACGGGTTGGCGTGGCCGTATCCGGCGGTCCGGACAGTCTTGCCCTGTTGCTGCTTGCCGCCGCCGCGCGGCCGAATTTGGTGGAGGCGGTGACCGTCGATCATGGCTTGCGACCCGAGAGTGCCGCCGAAGCGGCCATGGTCGCCCAGGTCTGCGCCGAGCGGGGCATTACCCATACGGTCCTGCGCGCGGATTGGACCGACATCCCGGCTGCCAACATCCAGGCCGAAGCGCGGGCCATGCGGTATCGGTTGCTACATCGTTGGGCGAGAGAACGGGCGCTTGGCGCCATTGCAACAGCCCATCACGCCGACGACCAGGCCGAAACGACGCTGATGCGGTTGGCGCGCGGTTCGGGTCTAACCGGCCTGGCCGGAATTCGCCGGATGCGAAATGCTGACGGGTTGCGGATCGTTCGCCCATTGCTGGATTGGCGCAAAGCCGAATTGGTCGACATTGCCCGTCACGCCGGACTGGCGCCGGTCGACGACCCCAGCAACCGTGATGATCGCTATGCCCGAACCCGCGCCCGCGCCCTTCTTGCCGACCAGGATTGGTTGATGCCGGAACGGCTGGCCGCAAGCGCGTCGGCATTGGCCGATAGCGAGGAGGCGATGCAATGGATGGTTGCTGGCCTGGCCGCCGAGCGCCTCATTATCGAAGGAAACGCGATTCTTTTCGATCCTGCGGATCTGCCCCGCGACATCGTGCGCCGCCTGCTTCTCACCGCATTCGGGCAGCTGGATGCCGTCGTTCCAAGGGGCCCCGATTTGGAGCGAGCGATCAATGCCCTGACCGCCGATCGCCCGGCCAATCTTTCCGGCCTGTTGCTGCGCCCCGGCGCGCGATGGGTGATCGCGCCGGAACCACCCCGGACCGCATAATCAAATTCATTCCACTGTCATTGTGGGCATTCCATTGTCATTAAGGGGGATGCGCCTATCTTAAGGGCGACAAAGGAGAATCGCCCCCGTGGACGACAAGAACGAAGACAAGAAGCCCGGCAACCCCTGGACCAAATCCCTGGTGATCTGGGCCGCGGTAATTCTCGGCCTGGTGTTCTTCGCGCGCGCATTTGACGGCGGTTCCGCCGCGCAAAACGGCGAACAACTGACCTACTCCTCATTCGTTCGACAGGTCGACGAAGGCGGCATTCAAAGCGTCACCATGGCGACATCCAATTCGGGTGACGTGTCGATCATCGGCAAAACCCGCGAAGGCAAGGCGTTTGTGACCAACGCGCCGGCCGGCACCAATGTCGCCGACAAGCTGATCGCAAAGGGCGTCGCCGTTCAGGTGAAGGCAGAGGAACAGACCAGCCTTCTGATGATCATGCTGTATAATTCCCTGCCCTTCCTTCTCATCCTTGGCATCAGCTTCTTCGTGTTTCGTCAGATGCAGAAAAATGCTGGCGGTGGGGCCATGGGCTTCGGCAAGAGCCGCGCCCGGCAGCTGACGGAGAAGCATGGCCGCGTTACCTTTGCCGACGTTGCCGGCATCGATGAAGCCCGCGAAGAACTGCAGGAAATAGTCGAATATCTGAAGGATCCGGGCAAATTCGCCCGGCTGGGCGGCAAGATTCCGAAGGGCGCGCTGCTGGTCGGCAGCCCCGGCACCGGCAAGACCCTGCTCGCCCGCGCTATCGCGGGCGAGGCGGGCGTGCCCTTCTTCACGATCTCCGGCTCCGACTTTGTCGAAATGTTCGTTGGCGTCGGCGCAAGCCGCGTCCGCGACATGTTCGAACAGGCGAAGCGGTCTGCGCCGTGCATTGTCTTTATTGACGAAATTGACGCCGTCGGCCGCCATCGCGGTGCCGGTCTTGGCAATGGTAATGACGAGCGCGAACAGACGCTCAACCAGCTGCTCGTGGAGATGGACGGGTTTGAGGCCAATGAAGGCATCATCATTATCGCCGCCACCAACCGTCCCGACGTGCTCGACCCCGCCTTGCTGCGTCCGGGCCGATTCGACCGCCAGGTGATGGTGCCGCGCCCCGACATCGACGGGCGTGAGCAAATTCTGGCCGTTCATATGAAGAAGGTGCCGCTTGCCCCCGACGTCGATCCGCGCGTCATTGCACGCGGTACGCCGGGCTTCTCCGGCGCCGACCTTGCAAACCTCGTCAACGAGGCCGCGCTTCTGGCTGCCCGTCGCGGCAAGCGGCTGGTCGCGTCCAAGGAATTCGACGATGCCCGCGACAAGGTGATGATGGGTGCTGAACGTCGGTCGATGGTGATGACCGAGGACGAAAAGAAGATGACGGCCTATCACGAGGCTGGTCACGCGCTCGTCTTTGCCCATGAACCGACCGCCGACCCGATCCACAAGGCGACGATCATCCCGCGCGGTTTCGCGCTCGGAATGGTCCAACCGCTGCCGGAACGCGACAGCTACAGCTATCACCGCGACAAGATGCATGCGGATATCGCGGTGGCGTTTGGCGGCCGTGCGGCGGAAGAGCTGATCTTCGGCTATGACAAGGTCTCGTCGGGTGCGTCGAGCGACATTCAGCAGGCCACCCGGCTTGCCCGCGCGATGGTCACCAAATGGGGCATGAGCGACGAGCTCGGACCGCTCGATTTCAGCGATAGCGAGGACAATGGCGCCGGCTATTTCGCCCCGCAGCAAAAGCGCATGTCGGGTGAAACGATCAAGCTCATCGACAGCGAGGTAAAACGCTTCGTTGAACAAGGCCTTGAGCGTGCGCGCGAGATCCTGAACACGAACATTGACCAGCTGCACACCCTTGCGCAGGCGCTTCTGGAATATGAAACGCTGACCGGGGATGAGATCAAGACGCTGCTGGCCGGCGGTTCCATTGATCGGCAAGGTCCGACCGCCCCGACATTGCCGGCGGCAGGATCATCGATCCCCAAGTCGAAGCGCCCGAAGTCGGGGCTTGGCGGTGCGGCCCCGGCGGGTGCCTGACACGTCATCCTTTTGACTGGAATGAATGACTAATCTCCAACCCTTCCCAGATCGGGAGGGTTGGAGTGTTGTGCGTTTCATCGCCTACCGGGCTCACCATATGGCAGCCTCAATGCTGCCAGTTCGCGTTCCGGGGCTATTGACGGCTGACCCATTTGCCCTTCAACCTTTATCGCACCGGTGGTTTAGGGGAGCGTCCATGCGTAAATTGTGCCTGTTTCTAGCACTGCCCTTGATCGCTACGGCGGCCTCTGCCCAGACGATGAACGCCGAGGCCTTCCATAAACGCGCGGCCGCTCTCAAGGCGAAAGGGGCGATGGCCATCTTTTCCAGCGGTGAGATCAAGGCGCTAATGGCGGAAGGGAAAGCGTCCGGTGAAGCGGCGCGAAACGAGCGGCTTGCGGCGCAGAAAACGGGCCGCGCGCAACGTTATTGCCCGCCCGCTGGCCGCGCATCGATGGACAGCGATGAATTTATGCGGCGTCTGTCCGCCATCGCGCAGGCGGAGCGCCAGCGCATCGATATGACCGAAGCGACAACGCGCATCCTGGCCGCCAAATATCCGTGCGCAAAATAACCTATTCGACGATCCCAACACCGAAAATCGCTGTCAGGAACAGCGACAGGGCAATCGTCGCAAAGGTGAGCAACAGGCACGTGCGGATAAGGGCACTGAACCAGCCAAGCTGATAAGTTCCCTTCAGTTGCCGATACATATGGAATGGCGGCACAAGGAGCAGCAACGCAGCAGCAGCGCCTAGCCCGACAGAAACCAGGATCAATCCCAGAATGACCAAAAGCGTCATGAATGCTAGCGAATAGGTCACGAAAACCGTGTGATCATACAGTCGGAATCGGCGACTGAACGGGAACAGCAGCCACAGGAATGGGACCGAAATAGGGATAAGGGCCCAGCTGAATTTGTATGCACTGGTCTTGAATTTATAGAGCGCAAGTTCCGGATTTTTGGCCAGTTTTGCAAAGGGGGCAGCGATCACATGGGGAACGTCCGGATCAAGCTGGACGCCTTGTGGAATTTTGCCCACAGACAAATTCTTTAGCCCCGCCAGATCTTCTTCCTCCGATGCTATTCTGCGGTCGAGTTCGGCGGTAGGTTGCCCGGCCTTCACGGCGGCAGCGCGCTTGTCGCGTAATGCCGCCAGATCGGCGTCACCCTTCGCGATGTCCGTACGTAATTGGTCGCCTATATTTGCTTCAACCGAGCTGCCGAAACCGCCGGTGAAGCTGGCAACGGCGAACATGATAAAGATGGTGAACAGGAAAAGCGCCATCGGCGACACGAATTTTGCGCGTTCGCCGTCAATGTAGCGGCGAGTCAGCTCCCCCGGCCGCCACGCCAGCATCGGCAGCGTGCGCCATGTCTTGCCTTCAAAATGCAGCACGCCGTGGAGCAAGTCGTGGAAAAAGGCGCCAAGGGTCCGATGGACATGGGCATGTTGGCCGCATTGGACACAGAAATTGCCACGCAGCGCCGTGCCGCAATTGAGACAATTGGATTCCGCCGTATGCCCGTCGCCTGAAATCTCACCGGCTTTGGGCTCTACCGTGCGCCCAACCATCATGCCGGTTACCGCATCGCCGATTCCGCCCAATTCGCTCATCAATCGCCCCCGGTTTATCGCGTCTCCATACGTCGAAGGAGTGGCGTCGGCCAAGGGGCAATGCTAGCCAATTACAAGAATGACGAAGCGCATCGGCCTTCTAGGCGGCAGTTTTAACCCGGCGCACCTCGGCCACCGGCGCATGAGCCTGGCCGCAATGGATGCGCTTGGGCTGGATGAATTGTGGTGGCTGGTTTCCCCCGGCAACCCGTTGAAGCCCAAGGCGGGAATGGCACCGTTCGAAGCGCGCCTGGCATCGGCCCGGGAAATGGCCCGCCGAAGCCGCATCAAGGTCAGCGATTTTGAAGCCGCGGCCGGTACGCGATACACGGTGGACACCATCGAGGCGCTGTTGAAAAAATGGCCGAACGACCGCTTCGTCTGGTTGATGGGCGAAGATACTGTGGCCCAATTCCATCAGTGGAAAGACTGGCGAAAGCTGGCGCGAATGGTGCCGATTGCGGTGCTAAGCCGTCCCGGCTATGATGACGACGCCCGAACGGCGCGCGTTTCGGGCTGGTTGCGGCGGTTCGTCCACCCTGCATCCACCGCGAGACAATGGACGGACTGGAGTGCACCGGCGATTATCTTCCTTCGCCTGCCACCCGACCGGACTTCCGCAACACGCATTCGCGCGCTCAACCCCGACTGGCACCGTCGTTACCTGAACGATGGTGCCGCGCCGACCGTTTCGAAGGAGTGACTTTGTCCGATACTGCCCCTGCGCCCGCCGCTGCGACCGATCCGGTCGACGTCGAGGCGCTGCATGCGCTTGTCATGAAAAGCCTCGATGACGACCAGGCGGTCGAAGTCGTGACGATCCCGCTTGCCGGCAAGTCGTCGATCGCCGATCATATGGTGATCGCGTCGGGTCGCTCGACGCGCCAAGTTGCATCGATGGCCACAAAATTGGCCGACAAGATCAAGCAGCAGTTCGGCCGAATTGTTCGCGTCGAAGGCCTGCCGACGGCGGATTGGGTCCTGCTCGATGCCGACGATGTTATCGTCCATCTGTTCCGGCCTGAAGTCCGCACCTTCTATAATCTGGAACGGATGTGGGCGTTCGGGGATGACGATAAGCCCGCCAAGCCCGCCAGCGCCGGCGCCTGAGCGCCACACGGGAAGCCGATGCTTCTCCATATCATTGCCCGCGGCAAGATCGGTCGGTCGCCAGAGGCGGAGCTCGTCGAGCGCTATTTGAAGCGCATTGCCTGGCCGACAAAAGTTACCGAATTGCCTGACCGGGGCGGGACTATGCCGGCGGGCGCCGCCAATGCAGTGACGATCGTGCTTGATGAACGCGGCAAGGCCATGGGATCGGCCGATTTCGCCCGTAAACTGGAAGGGTGGCGCGATACTGGGCGCCGCGAGGCGCGATTCCTGATTGGCGCCGCAGACGGCCATGACGGCGATCTGCGAAACGGCGCCGATCTGTTGTTGAGTTTTGGACCGGCGACATGGCCGCACATGATGGCCCGCGCGATGCTGGCCGAACAATTGTTTCGCGCGACTAGCATCCTCGCCGGCCACCCCTATCATCGGGAGGGATGATGCGCGCCCTTCCCTTTCTTGTCGCGGCCACCCTGCCCCTGGTTGCGGCAGCGGCGCCGGTCTTGCCGCGGGGGCCAAGCGCCGACCAGCAACTGGTCGATGCCCGCAGGGATGCTGCCAATTCCGCACGCGAACTGGGTCGGCTGGAGGCAGCGGTGCAGAACGCCAACGACGAAGTGGCGCGGCGCAAGGCGGAGCAGGCCGTAGCGGCGGCGGCCATTACCGACGCCGAGGCGCGGATAGGGGAGGCCGATGCTGAAGCGCGCCTCGCCGACGCCCGAGCGGCCTATGGAAAGGCGCGGCTGGATCGTGAGCGCGCACCCATCGCCGGATTGATTGGCGGCCTTGTGGCGATTGGACGCGAGCCGCCGCTGCTGGCCCTTTTCGATGGCACGTCACCCGAAGAGCTGGTCCGACTGAAAGCATTGGTCGATGTGATTGACCCGATCATTCGGCAGCGGACGGCGCAGCTGGCAGCACAATATGAGGCTCAGCAAAGGCTGGCGGCAACGGCGCAGACGGCGCGCAGGCGCCTCGCGGAGAATCGCACCCTCCTGACGCAGCGGCAGGTGAAATTCGCCGCGTTGGAGGCTGCTGCCGCCGGTCGGGCAGCAAGCCTTACCAACCAATCGGTTTCGGCGGGCGACCGCGTCCTTGCCGATCAGGAAATGTTACAAGGCGCAGAAGCCGCCGCTCGGTCGCAGGGAAGCGCCTTGGTACAGGCCCGCACGCTTGCCGCACTTGGTCTGTCACCGCCAAGGCCGGTGGCGGGCGATGCCGCCCTGCCCACCAGCGACTTTGCCTATATGATCCCGGTTGATGCGCCGGTGATCGATGGCGTCGGGTCGATCAGCAGGGCGGGAATTGTCGCCCGCGGAACCCGATTCAACGCGCAGCGGGGAGCCCCCCTTGTTGCGCCGGCATCGGGCACCATTCGGTTCGCGGGGCCGTTCCGCAGCACGGGAGGCGTTATCATTATCGACCATGGCAAGGGCCGAACCAGCCTGCTGCTTGGAGTCGCATCAACCCTAAAGAAGGGGGAGAAGGTCGCCATTGGTCAGAAAATTGGAATTGCCACGGGCGATGTTGATGTCGAATTTCGGGACAATGGGCGCATTTTGTCGCCTGCCTTCATCGCAGCTTCATCTCCCCCGCTGTCCAATGCCGTCAGAACCCGCTAATCTGCCCGGCGAATTAGTCCAGGAAGTCATACGATGAGCCGCATCGCCAAATTTCTCCCGCCCCTCGCACTCGTCGGCGCATTGTCGATGGTGCCAATCGCGACAACCGCAATGGCCGCCGCCGAATCCGATACGCAGAAGGAGCTTGAAACCTTCTTCGACGTGTTTGAACGGGTCCGCGCCAATTATGTCGACAAGGTCGATGACCATACGCTGATCAAGGGTGCAATCGACGGCATGTTGTCTGCGCTGGACCCCCACAGCAGCTATGCCGAAGCATCGGACTTTACCCAGTTGAAGACGACAACTGATGGCAATTACGGCGGCCTCGGCCTTAGCGTGTCGTCCGAAGATGGTGCGGTGAAAGTCATCGCGCCGACCGAAGACAGTCCCGCCGACCGCGCAGGGATCAAGGCCGGCGATTTCATCACCCATATCAACGGTGAATTTCTGTATGGCTACTCCCTCGACGAAGCGGTGGAGAAGATGCGAGGCAAGCCCGGTACCGCCATCAAGCTGACCATCGTGCGGCCGGGCCGCGACAAACCCTTCGACGTCACCGTCGTCCGTGAGAAAATTGAGCTGAAGCCGGTGAAATGGGAGGTCAAGAATCGCATCGGCATCGTCAATATCAATGGATTTTCCGCCAATACTGGTGCCCTGACGCGCGAAGCGCTCATCGGAATCGACAAGGCAACTGGTGGCCAGGCGCTGGGCTATATCGTCGACCTGCGTTCCAACCCCGGCGGGCTGCTCGATCAGGCGGTTGAGGTTAGCGATGCGTTCCTTGACCAGGGCGAAGTTGTTTCAGAACGCGGACGCGAGGCGAGCGACATTGAACGTTTCTATGCCAAGCCAGGCGACCTTGCCCACGGCAAGCCGGTTATTGTTCTGGTCGACGCCGGATCGGCATCGGCGGCCGAAATTGTCGCCGGAGCATTGCAGGATCACCGCCGCGCCATCGTGATGGGCGAACGCAGCTTCGGCAAGGGATCGGTCCAAAGCGTCATGCAGATGGGCCCGCAGGCCGCGTTGCGCCTTACGACCGCCCGCTATTACACGCCGTCGGGCCGGTCGGTTCAGGCCGGTGGGATCGACCCAGATATCGCCGTGCCGCAGCTGAGCGATCCTGATTGGAAGACCCGGCCGCTGTTGCGTGAGGCCGACCTGCGCCGCCACCTTGTCAGCCAGGCAAAGGTGAAGGACGAAGTGCTGGAAGATGATGATCAGCCCGATCCCCGCTTCACCGCAACTGCGGAAGAACTGGAGAAGAAGGGCGTTAAGGACTTCCAGCTCGATTATGCGCTGAAAACGCTTGGGCGCCTTGCCCCGGCACCGGTGGCAGCCCCCGCCAAAAAGGCGGGTCGTTGATGCTGGCGCCGCCGCAACAGCAATCGACGGAGTCACTTGCGACCGCCCGGCTATTGGCCTTTGCGATTCCCGTGACGCTGCTGGCCGGCGCCTACGGGTCGCAGATTTTCGGAGGGCTTTGGCCCTGTGAAATGTGCTGGTGGCAACGCTATGCCCATTTCGCGGCGCTACCCTTTGCTATTGCCGCCTTGGTGTCGCCGCTGAATGCGCCTCAGACCAGGCCGCTGACCCTGCTAGCGGCGCTGGCAATTGCGGTTTCGGGCCTTATCGGCGCTTATCATGCGGGCGTGGAATGGAAGATACTGCCTGGCCTTACCACCTGCACCGCCGGCGGGCAGAAGAGCCTACAGGACATTTTGAACACGCCGATGATCCAATGCGATCAGGTCCAGTGGGACTTGTTGGGTGTGTCGCTGGCCGGATGGAACGCGCTGTTTTCGCTGAGTGGGGCCGCGCTAATCTTCTGGCTCGCGCTTCGCCGGAAAAGCGCATGACCGATTGGCGACCGGGTCAGCACAAGGCCGACGTGGATTCGATGATCCGGGTCGACCAGGCGGGCGAATTTGGTGCCAAGCGCATCTACGAGGGCCAGCTTGCGGTGCTGGGTCGAGGGTCGGCCGCCGCTCACGAGGTCGCGCGAATGGCCGCCCAGGAACAGGAGCATCTCGACCGCTTCAACCAGTTGATGGGCGAACGGCGGGTCCGGCCGACTGCGCTCCAGCCCTTCTGGAACGTCGCCGGCTTTGCCCTTGGCGCTGCGACCGCCCTGATCAGTGAAAAGGCAGCGATGGCGTGTACCGACGCCATTGAGACCGAGATTGATAAACATTATGCGGAGCAGCTGGCCGAGCTTGGCGAGACTGATCCGGAATTGAGCGCCGATATTGCCCGGTTCCAGGCCGAAGAATTGGAGCATCGGGCCACAGCGCGTGAACATGGATCACAGGAAGCGATAGGCTATCCGGTTCTGACGGCGGCCATCCGCATCGGCTGCCGGGCGGCAATCGAACTTTCGAAGCGTATTTGAACGGAACTCAAAGGGCGGCTCAACCGCTGTACCGGCGAATTGGAAGGATTTGAGAGACAATGTCGACGCTGAAGCTTCTGGCCCTGTCCGTAGCGGTAGTGGTGCCAACGCTGATCCCCGCAACCCCGGCCGTCGCCCAGCGGGTCAACGAAATTGTCGTATTCGGAAATGACCCCTGCCCGCGGTCGACCGACAGCGACATTTTCGTCTGTTCGCGCAAGAGCGAACGGGAACGCTATCGGATCCCCGAAAAGCTCCGTCCCAGCGGCACCTATCAGGAACGGCAGAGTTGGGCCAATCGCGCCAAGGCGTTCGAAACCTATGGCCGCACCGGCGTTAACAGCTGCTCGCCGGTTGGGCCGGGTGGTTGGACCGGCTGCACACAGCAGCTGATCAAGCAGGCGTTCGACGAGCGTAAGGAACAGTCCGAGACCGATACGGCGCCGGAAGAGTGATCCCGACGCGCCAGTCCTGGGGACTGGTGCCAAAGGGATCACCGCAGCGCGCCAGTCCTGGGGACTGGTGCCAAAGGGATCACCGCAGCGCGCCATTGCGAAGGACTGGTGCCAACCGCATCAAGGCGACGCGCCAGCTATGATTTTCCTGCTTCCCTTCGCTCCCCGTAACGCTAGGCTCCGCGCCCATGAGTATTGCCGACGCCACGCCCGACTTTGAAGAAGATTTCAAAGTCGACGACAAGAACGACCGCGCCTTCCTGGGCCACCCGAAAGGGCTCGGCTACCTATCCATCGTCGAAGGATGCGAACGCTTTTCCTATTATTCCATGCAGACGCTGCTGACGCTCTACATGGTCAATTATCTGCTGCTGCCCGGCAAAATGGAGCATGTGGTCGGCCTCGAATGGCTGCGCAACCATCATTGGGACGGGTTGACTGGCCAGCCGCTTAGCAGCGCGATTTTCGGCGATTATACCTCACTTGTTTATCTAACGCCCATCCTGGGCGGGATTGTCGCGGACCGTTTTATTGGCCGCAGGGCCGCCTTGATTGCCGGCGGCGTCATCATGGCGATCGGCCACTTCCTGATGGCATTTGAGGGCCTGTTTATTTTTGCCCTTCTGTCGCTGATCGTTGGTGTTGGCCTGTTCAAGGGCAATATCGCCAGCCAGGTCGGCGCGCTTTACAAGGATAATGACCTGCGCCGCGCCATGGCGTTCCAGATCTTTTATATCGCCATCAACGTTAGCGTCATCGCCGCGCCCCTGATCAGTGGTACGCTCGGTGAAAAGGTGGGCTGGCACTGGGGATTTGGTTGTGCCGGCGTAGTGATGGTTGTCGGCCTGCTGTTGTTCCTCAAGGGCCAGAAATATCTGCCAGACAATATCCCGCACAAGGCAAGCGATGGGCCGCGCGAGAAGATGAGCCAGGGTGATTGGGGCCGCGTGATCGCGCTGTGTCTACTGGTCCCCGCAATGGCCGTGGCGCTGCTCACCAACCAGGAAATCTTCAACGCCTATCTGGTGTGGGCGGACCAGAGCTTTCAGTTGACCTTCTTTGGCGTCACCGTGCCGACGACCTGGATGATCACCATCGACGCGACGCTGTCATTTTCCATGCTGGTCGCCGTCGCGGCGTTCTGGGCCTGGTGGGGAAAGCGCCGCAAGGAGCCTGACGAACTTGGCAAGATGATCATCGGTAGCTTTTTCACCATTGCCGGCGGCCTGTGCCTCTACATCGCCGCGTTGACGCAAGGGCCCGGCAAGATCGGTTTGTTCTGGCCGGTGATGTTTCACCTGATGAATTCGATCGGTTTCGCCAACATCCTGCCGGTCAGCCTGGCGCTGTTCACCAAGGTCGCGCCCAAGGCGCTCAATTCGACCGTGGTAGGCATTTATTACCTCGCCTTCTTCATGGCCAACAAGATTGTCGGCCACGTCGGCGAATGGTTCAGCACCATGCCCACCACAACGTTCTGGCTAATCCATGTGGCCAGCGCATGCGTTGGGCTTCTCGCCTTCATCCTGTTCAAAATGCTGGTTGCGAACAGGATGGTGGCAAAGGACGTCGGACTAGACCCCGCCTGAGGTGGCGGACTGTTAGTTGACGACGGGCAGGTAAATCGCGCTCGGCGTCGCGCCGCCATAATAGACCTTTTGCGTCGCCACCCGATAATCCCCCTTCTTCGCATAGAAGATGTTGGGGACAAAGGTTTGCGGATTGCGATCATAGACCGGGAAGAGGCTCGACTGCACTTGCACCATGATGCGATGTCCCGGAAGGAAGACATGGTTCACATTGGGCAGGTCGAAGCGATAGCGTTCGGCCTTGCCGGGCTTCAGGGCCCGTGGTTTGGCAAAGCTGTCGACATAGCGGCCGCGAAAAATTTCAATGCCGATGGGTAGCTCAAAACCTTCCATCGCTGGCTTTGCGCCCTGGCCCTGACCTTCATTTGCGTCGTCGGGATAGACGTCGATGAGTTTTACCACCCAATCGCTGTCGGTGCCGCTGGTTGAGGCGAACAGGTCGACGGCCGGGGCACCCATGATGTGAACGGGTTTGGTCAGCACATCGCCGGTGAAGGAAATGACATCGGGTCTATCCGTCACAAACCGCTGGTCACGAACGAGCCACGCCTTCCATTGGTCGCCGTCCCCCGTCACGGGCCTGGCGGTGTAGGGAATTGGCTTCGCCGGATCGGAGACATAGGCAACCGAGCCGTTGCTGCTGGATGGAGCGAAGCTGACCGACGCGCCGGCGGTCAGATATAGCGGCGTGGGCTTGCCCATCGGCCACGCCGGGCTTTCCTGCCACTGATCAATTCCGGTCGCATAGGTCAGCGCGGCGGGCGTAGACGGATCTGGCGCGCCCTTCAGATGGTGGTCAAGAAAGGGTTTCATCCACCGTTGCCGCCACTGGAGCGCGGTATCGCCTGCGAAGGTCAGATCTCCCAGCTCATATCCATAATGGTTGGCGCCGCTATGCCGCCATGGTCCGATCACGAGGTGGAGCAGGCCGGTCCCTTCATATTTATCCTTCAGCGCCTTGTAGACCGCCGGGGCGCCATAACTGTCCTCCTGATCCCACTGGCCCAGTTCCAGCATCGTCGGAACGGTGAGCGGGTGCGCCGCCATCCATTGATCGACCGCCTGTTCTGACCAGAATTCGGTGTAGGCCGGATTCTGAAACAGCTTCTGTACGAAGGGGTAGTGGCTAGCACCCAGGCTCTCGGCGTAATCAGCCATTGAACCGGCCTTGAGCAATTTGGTGTAAAGGTCGCCGCCCCCAGTCGCGATGCCGCCGTCATCGCCCTTGGCCGTGCTCTGGCTGACGGCGAAGTCGATGCTGCTGGGACGGAACGCGCCATTGTGAAACCAATCGTCGCCGCGCCAGCCATCGACCATGGGACTTTCTGGAACGGCCGCCTTCAACGCCGGGTGAGGATTGATTTCCGCCGCCAGCGTCAGGAAACCGAGGTAGGATGAGCCAATGACCCCAACCTTGCCATTGCCTTCCGGGACATTCTTCACCAGCCAGTCAATGGTGTCATACGCGTCGGTACTTTCGTCGATGCCCGTGTTATTCAGCGGGCCGACAATCGGGCGGTTCATTACGAATTGCCCTTCCGACCGATGCATACCGCGAATGTCCTGATAAACCCGGACGTAGCCGTCGTTGACGAAATCCGCGTCCATGACCGGCAGGATGTCGACGATCTTCTGGCTGGCCGTCCTGTGGACGCTGCCAAAGGCGTCATAGGGAGTACGAGACAGGAGAATCGGGCCGCCTTTGGTCCCCTTCTTCATCACAATTACGGTGTAAAGCTTCGTCCCGTCACGCATCGGCACCATCGCCTCCCGGCGGATGAAATCGGCGTCGGGACGAACGGCGTCGTAGCTGGCAACCACGTCGGGCGTCATAGGCGTGACGGGCGGCGGCGGTGCGGCCGCAATCAGAGCGATAGAGGCGGCCGCGATGAAGAGCGTGGTGCGAGTCATGGCAGAAACGCTAGGCCCCTGTTTCCGTAGCGGCAAGACCGCTACCACGCTCGCCTTCCTACAGGCTGAAGCGAACCGTTCCCCGAACCGTGCGCGGTGCGCCCGGCGTCAGATTATTGTCGGTATGGGTCATGCCGATATAATCCTTGTCGAACAGATTCTCGACATTGACCTGCAATTCGACATTGCGGGCGACCCCGACATAGGCCGCCGCGTCGACGCGCGTATACCCAGACACCTTCACGGTGTTGCTGGACGAGGCATAATAGCTCGACTGATGATAAATGCCGGCGCCCAGGCCGATGCGCTTGTTGATGTCATAACGGCCCCAGAGGGACCCAGTGAAATGCGGGACGCTGGCAACGTCATTGCCAGCGGCGCCGGCCGTGCTGGTCGTGCGGTAGCGGGCGCGTTGCAGCGCCGCCGACGCCGCAACCGACAACTGGTCATTGATCTTGCCGTTGAGACTAGCCTCGATCCCCTTCGACCGCTGTTTCCCGGCAAGAACCGTGTTGCCGCCATTGTCGATGGCACGGGTGTTGCTGCGGTCGAGGATGTAGGCGGCGAGCGCGAGATCGAGCCGCTGGGCCACGCTCCATTTCACACCGACTTCCCGGTTCAGAAACTTCTCTGGCTCGAGGGCGGCGGTAGTGGCAGTCAAACTTGAAAACTGGTCGCCCGATTGCGGCAAAAAGCTTTTGGACCAGCTTCCATAGACCGAAATTTTCTCGGTCGGCTTGAGGACCAGACCAAGCCGCGGCGACCAGAGCGAATCCTTGCGCGACAGCTTTTCGCCATTGATGTTGTTGCGATAATCGAGGTCAAACCAGTCGTGGCGAAGACCAGCGACAATCTCGACATGATCGCCGATTTTCGCCTGATCCTGAACATAAATGCCCCATGCGGTTGCTGTGGTGTCACCGTCGGTCGCGGCGCGCACGCCGTCGCGGAAGGTGATCGCCGGAAGTTGGTACGCCATGCCGATTGGAACGAACAGGCGCTGGCCGTTATTCACCGCGCCCGCCGTGCCATCGAAATAGCCTTGCTGACGTGCCGAATTGCCGTCCTGCCAGCCATAATCAACGCCCATCAGCAGCGTGTGGCGCACAGGGCCGGTCGTCAGGTCCGCAATGAAGTCATTCTGCACAAACACAGATTCGCGGGTCGACGTTGACCGATACGCCTCCATGCCGACCATGCCGTTCGCCTGAACCGCCGTAGCAGCGAGCGCATTGGCATAGCTTTTGTCATAATGGCCATAACGGGCTTTACCCGACCAGCGCAGCGTATCGGTGAAGCGGTGCGAGGCGGAAAGGTCAACGACATGCGCGTCGAGCGACAGTTTATTAGCCTGCGGTGATCCGAAGAACGTATCGCGATTGCCCTTCAATGGCCGACCATCGAGGGACGGGATACCGCGATCCACAGTCCTGCGGTCACGGTTATATTCGTAGGACAGGTCGATGCGGGTGTCGGCGCCAACGTCCCAGCCCAGTGTCGGATTGATAGCGAAACGGTCGCCGTCGACATGGTCGCGGTAGCTGTCGAAGGTTTCGTAGGCTGCATTGAGCCGGCCGCCGACGCCCTCACCCAGCCTGATGCCGAGGTCGGTCGCCGCGACCCAGCTACCGTGACTGTCGATCGATGTGGCGCCGCGCACAAAATTGGTGTCGGTTGCCTTTTTGGTCACGCGATTGACGATGCCGCCGCCGCCGCCGCGACCGAAGATCATGGCATTGGGGCCTTTAAGCACTTCAACCCGCTCTACATTATAGAGGCCGCGATAATATTGTACGTCGTCGCGGATGCCGTCGACGTAGAAGTCGGCGGTCGTATTCTGTCCACGTAGCAGAATCTGATCGCGGTGCCCCTCGCCCGATGCCACCGTTGCACCCGGCACCGCGCGCAAGACGTCGGTGATCGACTTCATGCCCTGATCGGCAATCTGCTCGGCGGTCACAACGGTCACCGCCTGCGGCACATCCTTGAGCGGCGTGTCGGTCTTGGTCGCAGTCGACAGATTCCGGGTATCATAGCCATCGCGCTGGCCGGTCACGATAATCGGGTCGGCCATCGCCAGCTTTACCGCGCTATCGCCCTCCCCATCAGCCTGCGCCTGTGCGGGCGATGACAAGACGGTGGTCGCCAGCATGGCGGATGCGAACGAGGCGCGAAGCACGATTGGATTCCCCTTTTCCCGGCAACGGTGTCGGGGAGCCTCTAGTATTATTGATAGTCATTCGCAATAGCGAATCTTTCTATTCCGCCGCTAGTAGTTGTTCCGCGCCGCCAAGGTCCACTGAGACAAGGCGGCTGACCCCTTTTTCGATCATGGTCACGCCGTACAGCCGGTCCATCCGGCTCATCGTTACGGCGTTGTGGGTCACGATCAGATAGCGTGTATCCGTTTCCCCGCTCATCCGCTGCAGCAGGTCGCAAAAACGTTCGACATTGGCATCGTCGAGCGGTGCATCGACTTCGTCCAGGACGCAAATCGGCGCCGGATTGGTGAGAAACAGCGCAAATATAAGCGCGACAGCGGTGAGCGCCTGTTCGCCGCCCGACAGAAGCGTCAACGATTGCAGTCGCTTACCCGGAGGCTGCGCCAGAATTTCCAGGCCGGCTTCCAGTGGATCATCGCTTTCCACCAACTCGAGGTGCGCCTCTCCGCCGCCGAAAAGAGTAGTAAACAGGCTCCGAAAATGGGCATCGACCTTCTCAAAGGCATCCAGAAGCCGGATGCGCCCTTCACGATTCAGGCTGCCGATTGAACCGCGAAGCCGCAGAATCGCCTGCGCAAGTTCATCCTTCTCCGCGACATTCAATTCGCGGCTGCTATCAAGTTCGGCGAGTTCCTGTTCCGCGACCAGGTTGACCGGGCCAATTCGCTCGCGGTCTGCCGTCAATCGCTCCAGCGTTTCCTTCTCCACATCAGGATCACCGAGCGCGTCTCTGTCAAAGCCAAGCTTTTCAGGCAGAAGTGGCGGCGGACATTCAAATTTCTCTCCGCAAATGCGCCCATATTCGAGCCTTCGGGCAACTTGCGCTTCGGCCCGCGCCGCCGCACCGGCGCGGGATTCGCGGGCGGCGGCGAATGCCTCGCCTGCCTCGGCCAGCGCGCGCTGCGAGACCAAAACTGCTTCCTGCGCCCCACGCTCCGCTTCAAGCGTTTTCGCAATCTCCGCCTCGCTGGCGGCAATTTCATCTTCCAGGCTGATGATCTCGGCCGCGTGACGTTCCGGTTCGCCGATTAGCTCTTCCTGTTCCTCTTCCAATGCCATTGCACGGCCCGCCGTTTCGGCAAGACGTTGTTCGGCCTGAAGTGCGCGCGCGCGCCATTCGCCTTTCTCCCGACCGGCGGCGGCGTGCCGCTCGCGGTCGGCGGCGGTTTCCCGGGCGCGCGTTGCCGAACGCGCGCGGCAATCGGCGACCTTCTCTCCCGCCTGTGATGCAATGTCGCGAGCGGCCGCCACCTCCTGGCCCATCGCATCTGGATCGGGCAGCGCGGCAAGGTTGCGCATCGCTACTTCGACCGCTTCTTCAGCTGCCGTCAGCAGCGGGATCAGGTCGGCCCTGCGCTCCTCCAGCCCCGCGCGCTGGCCGTCCAGCCGTTCCAGCGCCGCAGCGGCGCTGTCCCCCGCCCGCGCAGCCTCTCGCGCCGACCGTTCCGCATTCGCCGCGTCCATGCGGGCCTGTTCGGCGGCGCGACGGTGCGTTTCAACGGCAGCGGCCGCATCGTCGCGGGCCAGCGCCGCACTGGCAACGGCCGTATCAAGTGCGGGCAGTTGCCCGTCTATCTCCGCCAGGCGGTTGGCGCGCAGCAGGCGCTCCGCCGCCGCGGCGCCGGCCCCTTCGCTGACAAAGCCATCCCAGCGGCGCATCATACCAGCGCGCGTTACCAGACGCTGGCCCGCCGCGAGCGGCTGCCCATCATCACGATCCGCCACGCCAATTTGCGCCAAACGCCGATGGAGTGCGGATGGCGCCGTCACGTGCGTCAATAGCGACGTCAGACCGGGCGGAAGGGCCGGATCGCCTGCATCCACCTCACTGCCCATCCAGCGCCGCGGCCCCTCGCCGCCCATCTCCGCCTCGATATCCTCACCAAGCGCCGCAGCCAGCGCATGTTCAAAGCCGCGATCGGCGCGCAATTCTGCGATCGCTGCGCCGCCGCCGTGAGACAGAGCCTTGGCCAGCGCGTCGCGTTCCGCCCGCGCCGCCGCCAAAGCGGCCCGCGCGGCGGCGAGCCTGCTTTCCGCCTCATCGCGCGTGTTGACCGCATGATTGCGCCCCTCCTCCGCCGATTTCAGCGCCGCCTCTGCCTTGGCCAGCGCCGTGGCGGCGGCTTCACCTTGCCTACCGGCGTCGTTGATGGCGGCACGTTCGGTCGCACCGTCGCCAAGACCAGCAAGTTGCTGTGCCAATCGGTCGGCGTCCGCGACAACCCGCGCCGATTGCGACCGCGACGCATCCAAGGCGGCGTCCGCCACGCGCCGTTCGGCCCGCATTGCGGCTTCCTTGGCCAACAGAGCAGCAAGCGCCGCTTCGGCTTCGCGCGATTCTGCTTCCGCTGCGGTCAGCTCCTGCGCAATTCGCACGGCGATCGTTTCCGCGTCGGCAAGACGGGTTTCCAGTTCGTCCCGTTCCAGATCGAGGGCGTCCAATGCCTTGGCGGCATCCGCCTTCAGCGCCTGTTCGCGCGCCGTTTCGGTGGCGAGTGATTGCGCCAGTCGCTCCAGCTCTGACAAGCGACGGATCACCGTGTCGCGCTTTGCCCGCGCCGTTGCCAGGGCGTGCGCAAGGTTGCGCCCGGCATCACGCGCCGCGACCGACGCATCGCGGCGCTCGGCGAGCGCAGCGGCCGCCGTTTCCTGAAGGCGCTGGGCAACCGCCATCGCCTCGCCAAGCCGGGTGACGTCGCCCTCCGCCGCCTTGGCTTCGGCCGCTGCCGCTTCAGCCGCGCGATCCGCCTCGACCCAGCGGGCGAAGATGAGTTTGCCCTCAGCCAGCAAAATCTTGACGGTCAGAGCGCGGTATCTTTCAGCCGCACGGGCCTGCCTCCGCAGCGCCGACGCCCGCGCCTCCTGATCGCTGAGCAATTCATCAAGACGCTGAAGATTCGCCTCGGTCGCGCGCAACTTCTGCTCGGCGTCCTTGCGGCGTGCGTGGAGCCCGGAGATCCCGGCCGCCTCTTCCAGCATTTGCCGCCGCTCAACCGGCTTCGCAGCGATGACGGCGCCGATACGCCCCTGACTTACCAGCGCCGGAGAATGGGCCCCGGTGGCGGCATCAGCGAATAATAACGACACGTCCTTCTGGCGCACATCGCGCCCGTCGAGGCGGTAGGCGCTACCGGCACCCCGCTCAATCCGGCGGGTGACTTCACTTTCCCCACCGTGATCAACGTCACCTTCGCCCACCGCCCGCTCGATGAGCAGCGATACTTCTGCGAAATCGCGGGCTGGGCGAGTGGCCGTGCCGGCAAAAATAACGTCTTCCATGCCCCCGCCGCGGAGCGATTTGGGGCTGGCCTCACCCATCACCCAACGGATGGCTTCGAGGAGGTTGGACTTGCCGCAGCCGTTGGGGCCGACGACGCCCGTCAGCCCAGGTTCAATCCTGAGCTCTGCGGGTTCAACAAAGCTTTTGAACCCGCTGAGTTTCAGTCGTCGGAACCGCAAGGCCCGCCGCCCCCCGAAGCGCCCGAGGCCTAGTCGGCCAGAGCCCGCTTGATCGCGGGTTCCAGCTTCTCCCAGGTCGCGGTGTCTTGAACAACATTGCCGTTGATCAGGAAGGTAGGCGTTCCGGGCAGGTTATATTGCGAGATTGCATCGGCATTGACCTTCACCAGCTTGTCGGTGAGCGCGGGATCCGCGAGGCACTTTTGCGCCTGGTCGCGGGGAAGACCGCGCTGCGCCGCCCACGGCAGGAAACCGGCCATGTCGGCTACGGTGGTGAACTGAACCGCCGGTGCCGCATTCTGGATCGCCTGCAGGCGCGATTGATCTCCAGCCTGGATCTTCGCGAACCATTCAGGCTGATCGGCATAAAGGCTGCGGGTCAGGCCGAAGAAGCTCGCTTCGCCGCCGCATTGGGCCAGGATCGACGCGGTCATATCGATCGGGTCACGCACGAAGTTGCGGAATTCCCAGCTGACCAAGCCCTTCTTCACATAATTGTCGATCAGCGGCTTCACGCCGGTTTCATCGAATTCGCGGCAGTGGGGGCAGGTCATCGAACCATATTCGACCAGCTTCACCTTGGCATTCGGGTTGCCCATCACATAGCCACCTTCCGGGGTAGCCTTCACGACGGTTGCCCAATCGCCATTATTTGGGGCCGGAACCGGCGCAGCCGTAACAGCCGGCGCATCACCCCCGCCGTCAACCGGCGCAGCCTTGTCCTTGTTACAGCCCGCCGCAAACAGCGCGGCCGTGGCGATGAGGATGTGTGATGCTTTCATTTCTTGTCGCTCCGAACGAGGAATGGGATGATTCTGTCTTTACTGTTATCGACGCCGGGGGCGCCGGTCGAGCCGCTCAGCTTCGACGCAAGCGATTCGAGCACGGCGCGAAGCTCCGGATCGGCAACTTCGCGCAGGTTTTCACCAATGTCCTTAGGAACCGGCGCGGGCTGCGGGCGCGGCGCGCGCGCCGCCGGCCGCGCAATTCGACCTTGCCGAAAGGCCACCTTGGTAACGGCTTCATAGCCGAAGAATCGGTTGACCCGTTCCATCACCATCGGCGCAAGATGCTGCATCAAGGGTGCGTGAGCCCCCTCCACCATCAAGGTCAGGGTGCCATCTGATTTCTTGCCCGATGGAAAGCGGATCGATTCCGGGACCGATACTTTGGCATATCGCTCCCCGACAATCTCTGCCCAGCGGCTGATCACTGCACTTTGAACGAAACCGAATTTCTTGAAGCTGGTGCCGGCGATATTGACAGCAAGCTCGCCCGCTGATCGGACGCGCCCTTGTCGTTCATTGATCGTGGAATCGCCTTTGGACTTCGCCATAGCGACGGACCATGGCATAGCAGCGTCATGCCCGCCAGTGCTGCTTGGCAGCTCACCGACCCTACTACCATTCGTAACCGGCTGCTCAGTTGGTATGATGCAAACGCGCGCAGCTTGCCGTGGCGAAGTCCGCCGGGAGAAAGACCGCCGGCACCATATCACGTCTGGCTGAGTGAGGTCATGCTTCAGCAAACGACCGTAGCAACCGTGAAACCACGGTTCCGCCGTTTTCTCGATCGGTGGCCAACGGTCCAAGACCTCGCCGCTGCCGACGACTATGATGTGTTGAACGAATGGGCGGGCCTTGGCTATTACGCCCGAGCACGAAACCTGATCGCCTGCGCTCGGCAGGTGCGCGATCTCGGCGCCTTTCCGACAAGTGCCGCGGCGTTGCAGCGACTGCCCGGTCTTGGTCCCTATACGGCCGCTGCAATTGCCGCGATTGCATTTGATGAGCCGGTTGCAGCGGTCGATACAAATGTAGAGCGAGTGATTTGCCGGCTTGCAGCGATCGATCGGCCGATTGCCGATGTCAGACCGCAGATACGCGACCTGGCGCAATCGATCGTGACACGCGATCGGCCTGGCGACGTTGCTCAGGCGATGATGGATTTGGGCTCGACCATTTGCCGCGCCGCCATACCGGTCTGCGAAGCCTGCCCTCTAGCCTCAGACTGTCTGGCCTATCAAAGCGGCAGACCGGGCAATTATCCCGCATCAAAGGCTCGGAAAGCGCGGCCGCTGCGCCATGGCACTGCCTGGTGGTTTGAGCGCAATGGGGCGATCTGGCTGGTTCGGCGGCCTGCGAAGGGCATGCTCGGCGGGATGGCCGCGCTTCCCGGCGACGATTGGCATCGGGCTGACCCTGTCGGGAATGCGGCCGCCTCTGTCGCCCATCATTTCACACATTTCACGTTGAACCTTGCCGTCGTCGAAATACCAAGCCTCCCGACGGGGGATGGTTGGTGGCACCCGCTGGAGCAGATTGGCACTGCCGGTCTACCAACTCTATATGTTCGCGCGGTTGAAGCCGTGCTGGCCCAAAAGGAATCCCATGATTGAGCCCTTCTTCGCTGGTCCCGGTCTCGACCGCGCAGACCCATTGCGCGCGCGCCCGGCCGCAGAACTAGATGCATTGGCCCGCGATCCGGCTGCGCGGATGCTGGAATGGCAGGATGGCGCACCTTTGCTCGATCAAAACGGCCGACTTCGCTGGGTGCCGGTGACGGGCGAGCCGTCGCTATTCCTCGGGTTCGACGATGGCGCGGCCCGCTTTTCCGTGCTTCCCGATGGAGACGTTCCTCTCACGGCGACTGGCCACTTCGCATTGCTTGCCCAATTGGGAGCCGACGAGGCACCACTTTTTGCAGCGGCGTTGAGCCTGGCAAATTGGCATCGGCGTCATCTTTTCTGCTCAAGCTGTGGGTCGCCTACGCAGCCCAATCGGGCCGGCTGGTCGCGGCGCTGCGGCGCCTGCGCGGCCGAACATTACCCAAGGGTTGATCCGGTCGTAATCATGCTGGCCGAATGTGATGGGCGATTGCTGCTTGGGCGCCAACCCCAATATCCACCTGGCCGCTATTCGGCGCTGGCCGGTTTTGTCGAACCTGGCGAAACAATTGAAGCGGCGGTGGCCCGCGAGTTACATGAAGAGGCGGGGATCACCGTGCGCGACGTTCGCTATGTCGCTAGCCAACCATGGCCGTTCCCATCCAGCCTGATGATCGGCGCATGGGCACGCGCCGACAGCGAATCGCTGACCATCGATTATCAAGAGCTTGATGACGCCCGCTGGTTCAGCCGCGAAGAGGTTGAACAGGCGCTGCGGGGAGGCGAAAATCCACCCTTCTTGCCGCCACCGCGCTGGGCCATTGCGCGAACCTTGCTTGAAGCATGGGCAGATGGCTTGATGTAAGGCACGCAGCCCCTTAAAGGGCAACGCCAATTCCAATCGTTATTCCGGCACAGCCGGCAGGGGCTTTCATGCAAGACCGTAACAATACCATTGCTGGCTGGGTGCTGTTCGCAGGCATCATCGCGTTGGGATCGTCGATTGTCGCCGGGCAGATGATGAAGAGCCATTCGCCCGAACATGGCGGTTTCCCGGTCGAGGGCGCTGCGGAAGGCGACGGCGCGGCGGCAGAGGCTGAAAAGCCGATTGCCTTCTATCTCGCGTCGGCAGACGCTGCGAAGGGCGAAAATGTCTTCAAGAAATGCACGGCCTGTCACAACGCCGACAAGGGCGGCGCCAACGCGCTCGGCCCGAATCTGTGGGACGTGCTGGGTGAGCCGATCGGCAAGGGCAAGGGCTTTGCCTTCTCCCCCGCGCTCGCTGATCATGGCGGAACCTGGGATTGGCAGTCGCTGAGCGACTGGCTGGCCAATCCGAAGAAATTTGCGCCGGGCACGAAGATGACCTTTGCGGGTCTGTCGAATCCGCAGGATCGTGCCGATCTGATGGCGTTCCTGAACCAGCACAGCGATTCGCCCGAGGCGCTTCCGGCGGCACCTAAGGAAGACGCCGCGCCGGCCGCTGGTGACAATGCCGCGGCTCCTGCGGATGCCAATGCCGCAGCGCCTGCCGATGCCAATGCTGCCGCCCCGGCTGCACCGGCCGCTCACTAAGCCCGGCATCACTATTCATGAAAAAGGCGGCCTTCGCGGGCCGCCTTTTTTGTTGCCGGATGCTGACGGCCAACCGTCAGTCGAGATTGTAATGCTTGCGCACCAGATCCCAGCCTTCTTCGGCGGTTTCGCACCAGCTGATGAGGTCGAGGTCGTGGCGGCTGATAACGCCTTCCTCGGCCAACGCTTCGAAATCGACGACCCGACTCCAGAAGTCCTTGCCATACAGGAGGATCGGAAGCGGGCGCACCTTTCCGGTCTGGATCAGGGTCAATAACTCAAACATTTCGTCAAAGGTGCCGAAGCCGCCTGGGAAAACCGCGACCGCACGCGCGCGCAGCAGAAAATGCATTTTGCGGAGCGCGAAATAGTGGAATTGGAAGCTAAGGTCTGGGGTCACATAGCTGTTTGGCAACTGTTCGTGCGGTAGCACGATGTTAAGCCCTATCGATTCCGCGCCAACATTCTGGGCACCCCGGTTCGCCGCCTCCATGAATGAGGGGCCGCCGCCCGAACACACCACAAACTGACGTTCGCCCGGTTGGCTCAGCGAATAGCGGCTGACCATTTCGGACAGCTCCATCGCGACATCGTAATAATGCGACTTGGCAACCAGCCGCTCCGCGACCTTTTTGTCCCAGTCGGTCTTGGCGTGCTCCAGCAATGCTTTCGCCTTGGCCGGTTCCGGAACACGCGCAGAGCCGTAGAAAACGAAGGTAGAAGCAATATTGGCCTCTTCCAGAAACAGCTCCGGCTTAAGCAGTTCCAGCTGAAAGCGGACGGCGCGAAGATCTTCACGCAGGAGAAAATCGGTATCCTGAAAGGCCAGCTTATAAGCTTCGCTTTCGGTTTGCGGGCTGGACGGCACATGCTTGGCCGCCTTGGCATCAACCTTTGACGTCGGGAAGATGCGTTTTGGGGGTTTTTTGTCAGTCATAAGTTGGAAAGGCTTAATCACTGAACGCGAATGGGGGAAGCGTTTTGCGCTTCGTTCAACATAAGACCGAGATTGGAAGCAGACTCACTCGTTGATCACGGCAGCGGCCGCGTCGTAGTTGAAGGGGCCGCGCCTTGGGAAGTTTCCACTCGGGCAAAGACCTGCACCACCGATCCGTTCAGCCCACATTCTACGCAGAAGAAGCTCCCCGCCAAGAGCATCCATCAGCGCCAGCAGCGCGGGCAGTGAAGCCAACATTGGGGGTTTTCGGTGAATTATTCGCAGCGAAAAAACTGTATGCTGATAACAGCGCCCGCTAACCGGCCGAGGTGGTGCGGCACCGTTGGGGGCACCAATAGGCGCGCGGGGGCGCTCATGTCATTGATATCCCCGCTCCCGTCGTCCCAAACAAATTGAACTTGGCCTTCGTGCAGCGTTAGCTCGCCCCAAACGCCGTCTTTCAATCGATGCTCGCGAAGTAGGCCTGCGGGAATTTCTGATTGCTGGAAAGGTCCGATCAGCTTGTAGGGCACCAGGCCCTCTGGAAGCGTGCTCGGATAGGGTGGCGCCATCAGGCGAAGGTCGCAATCAGCAGAATTGAAACCGCGAAGATCGCAATCCCAACCGGGACGATCAGCACTTGCGAATAGACCGCGCCCACGGACATCGGTCCGCACCATGTTTGCAGCGGTCTCCCCTGATCAAGCGGCGATGGCGCGGACCGTCCCGGAAGCGCGGCAAGAAGTCCTGCGGTCCCAAAAAACATCAAACCATACAGCGCGGCAATTGTGACCATCATCAGGGCGAAGCCGCTCCCACTGGCCAGCATGAACATTGATGCGAAAAAGATGGCGTAACACCCAATCATCAACACCCACACCGCTGCTGGCAGTTGAAAGCCCGGCTGGACGAGGGGCGTCTCGGGCTCATCATCCCGCACGGGCTCGGTCCTCGGCTCTATGGCATAGCCAAGGTCCATGGCTTCATGATCGAGGTCAAACATGAGGAAGGTCCTTTCCCGCCCGCGATCCCAGCAGGCCGTCGCGATGCATGGCGATTCCGGTCAGCAGACTATCGGCAATATTGCGCGCAGTGCCCCCGACGTTGCGGGTCGCGTCGATGCTCGGCTCCTCCTCTCGAAGCGTCGCGTAGAACAGCGTCAACCAATGGGCGAAATGCGCCTCACCAACGCCCTCAATCGTGACATGCTTGCGCATCGGGTTCCCACTATATTCGCCGCTGTTGTGGAGGACCGAACGCCAGAAGCGTTTCATCGTCGCAAGGTGAGTCGGCCAGTCCTCGATTCGCTCGTTGAAAATGGGGCCGAGCAGCGCGTCTTCACGTATCTTGCCGTAGAAGCGGTCAACGAAGCTGGCGATATAGGCATCATCGACGCCGGTATCATGCGCCGCCTCGCGCTTTGCCGCGCGCGCCCGGAGTGCGTGGCGGTGAACGGGATCATCGGCATCATGCATTGGTCGACTCGCTTAATCAGTATTTGATATACCGATTATGCTGACTTGCAGCTTAAATCAATATCTCATATACCAATTAAATGCAGCTTAGCCTTCAGACCGACTATGCCCTGCGCATCCTGATGGCGCTCGCCGCAAGCGAGGAACAGCTCTCCGTCGACTGGATCGCGCGTCATTATGGCATCTCCCGCAACCACCTCGCGAAGGTCGCGCAAGGGCTACAGGCGGAAGGGTTCGTCACCACCTATCGCGGCCGCGGCGGCGGAATGCGCCTGGCGTGCGAGGCCACAGACATCAACGTCGGCGACGTCGTCCGGCGGTTCGAAAATCTCAGCGCGTTCGTGTCCTGCATGCCCGGCGGCACCGGCTGCGCGATCAACGGCGCCTGCGGATTGAAGCCCGCACTCAGCGGCGCGTTAAGTGCATTTCTCACGCATCTTGATGGCTACAGGCTGACGGACATCGTCCCCAAGCCTTCGGCAATGATGCAGCGACTGGCGGCCGCCGAAGCAACCGCCGCTGCTTAATAGACCCGTGCCTTTGGCTTGATGTACTCGATATCGTCGGTCAGCGTGTAGGTGTGGACCGGGCGGTAGTCGATTTTGACCTTGCCGTCCTTGCCGCCCCAGCCGTCGAACCAGGCAATCGTGTGCTTCATCCAGTTCTTGTCGTCGCGATCCGGATAGTCCTCATGCATGTGTGCGCCGCGGCTTTCCTTGCGGTTCGCGGCGCAATGGATGGTGACTTCTGCCTGCGCCAGAAGATTGTCCAATTCCAGCGTTTCGATGAGATCGCTGTTCCAGATCAGGCTGCGATCACTGACCTTCACGTCGGTCATCTCATGGTAGATGCCGTCCATCTTGGTTACACCTTCGGCCAGCGTCCGCTCAGTGCGGAACACGGCGCAGTCGGCCTGCATCGTACGCTGCATCTGGTCGCGGATTTCCGCCGTTGATTTGCCGCCGTCCGCGTTTCGGAAATAGTCGAGGCGGGTGAGTGCAAGTTTGTCGCCATCCTTCGGCAACGGTGGCTGCGGCGCGCCCGGCTTGATCACTTCTGCAAGGCGAAGCCCCGCCGCACGGCCGAACACGACCAGATCGATCAGGCTGTTGGAGCCGAGCCGGTTGGCGCCGTGGACCGACACGCAGGCCGCTTCGCCGACCGCGAACAGGCCGGGGACGACGCTGTCCGGGTTGCCGTCCTTCAGCGTCACGACTTCGCCATGATAATTGGTCGGGATACCGCCCATGTTGTAATGGACGGTCGGGACCACCGGGATTGGCTGACGCGTCAGATCGACGCCAGCGAAAATCTTCGCGGTTTCGGTGATTCCGGGCAGGCGCTCGGCAAGGATGTTCGCCGGGATATGGTCGAGGTGAAGGAAGATATGGTCCTTGTGCTCACCCACACCGCGCCCTTCGCGGATTTCCATCGCCATTGAGCGCGACACAACGTCGCGGCTGGCCAGATCCTTTGCGGACGGCGCATAGCGTTCCATGAACCGCTCGCCTTCGGAGTTGGTCAGGTAGCCGCCCTCGCCGCGCGCGCCTTCGGTAATCAGCACGCCCGCGCCGTAAATACCTGTCGGGTGGAACTGGACGAACTCCATGTCCTGCAGCGGCAGGCCAGCGCGTAGCACCATGCCGCCACCATCGCCGGTGCAGGTATGGGCGCTGGTCGCGCTGAAATAAGTGCGGCCATATCCGCCGGTCGCCAGCACAACCGCCTGCGCGCGGAAGCGGTGGATCGAGCCATCATCCATGCATAGAGCGACCAGGCCGCGACACACCTTCTCGCCGTCGGGCCCATCTTCCATGATCAGGTCGATGGCGAAATATTCGATGAAGAAGTCGGCATCATACTTCAGGCTCTGCTGATAGAGCGTGTGGAGCATGGCGTGGCCGGTACGGTCGGCGGCGGCGCAGGTGCGCTGGGCCGCCGGGCCTTCGCCCATATTCTGCATCATCCCGCCGAACGGGCGTTGGTAGATCTTGCCTTCTTCGGTGCGCGAGAAGGGCATGCCGGCATGTTCCAGCTCATAGACCGCCGCCGGGGCCTCACGCGTCATATATTCGATCGCGTCCTGGTCGCCGAGCCAGTCGGAACCTTTGACGGTATCGTACATGTGCCAGGTCCAATGGTCCGGCCCCATGTTGCCGAGGCTGGCGGCGATACCGCCCTGCGCCGCGACCGTGTGGCTGCGGGTCGGGAAAACCTTGGTGACACAGGCGGTCTTCAGGCCCTTTTCAGCGGCGCCCATGGTGGCGCGAAGGCCCGAGCCGCCAGCGCCGACGACGACGACATCATAGACATGGTCGATGATCTTGTAGGCAGTCATGGCTCAGGCAGCTCCGAAACAGATTTTGGCGAGGGCGAACAGCGACGCCGCAGTTCCGGCGATACCCACCATTGAAAGGACAAAATGGATGGCGACCCGGTTGCCGTCATTATGGACATAGTCGTCCACAAAAACCTTCATCCCGTCGATGCCGTGGCGGAAGGCCGTGATGACGAACAAGGCCATCGGCACCGCAGCCCAGCCATGGGACAGCCATTCACGCACCGTCTTGAAATCAAAAGCTGGCAACATCGCGAGTGAAAACAGGAACCACATGGTCAGCAGGATCAAGGCGACGCTGGTGAAGCGTTCCTCAAGCCAATGGCCGCCGCCGTGGTGCGCGGACCCAAGGCCCTCGACCTTGCCGAGTGGGGTGGCGCTTTTGCCGATGCTCATGCCGCACCTCCCATCGCGTGCTGAAGCATGCCAGTGAACCAGGCCCAGCTAAGGGCGGTGAGGAACAGCGACCCGAACAACGTCATGATCGACCAGAAACGATTGACCTTCAGCTCATATCCCGCGCCGATATCAAGGATGAGGTGCCGCAGGCCCGACAACAAATGCTGGAAGAAAGACCAGGTCAGACCGACCAGTACGATCATGCCGAGCGGGTGGGCCGCGGCCTTTTGAAAGGCGGCATAATCTGCCTCACCGCCTGCAAGGGCGGCAAGCCACCATACCAGCGCGGCAAGTCCGCCGACGGTCAGTGCAATGCCGGTCGCCCGGTGGAGGATCGACACGATCATCGCCGGTCCCCAATGATAGATGCCGAGGTGCGGCGAAAGGGGCCGCGATTTGGTCGAGCTCATGGTTCCAAGAGTCCCAATGGAAGGTTCGCATTGCCACCTAGGCGGCGACAGGCGTGCTGGCAAGCTTGGGCGCGCCCACTAACCGGCTCTTAACCATTATGAGGTCATAGCGGGGTAATCGCGATCGCTGGTGATCGCATCAGTTTGGACAATGGGTGACCGACTAATGGCTAATGGCAACGCAGCAACCTACGATCTGGCTCGGAGCCTTGCGCTATACGATCTCGACGGCGATTTGCCGCAGCGGGCCCGCGAACTGTGGAGCATCATCGGCGAAGACCGAAGCGCCATCGCCCGCGAATATTGGGCCCGCTACGCCAGATCGCCCGAAGTCCGCGACAAATTCGAGCATGACCGAATGGAGGCCCATGTCCGCATCATCACGCCAATGATTGCCGACCGGTTCGAGAATATCGCGCTCAGCGGGTGGACCGACACCGCTAAGTCGTTCGTTGAACGCGCACTGGCCGAAAACGTCAGTATCTCCACACTGCTTGCAAGTGTCGCCTCCGAGACCGAGGCCTGTTTCAAGTCACTGCGCGAACGCGCGAGTGACGACGCCCAGATCGTCGAGCATGCGCGCACCCTCTCGGAGGTGCAGTCGCTCGAGAATGATTGCTTCATCCATTACGCGCTGACCTACACCCGGTACCAGAGCGAACATGCGCAGGCCCGCCAGGCCAGCGAATTCAACAACAAAGTCCTGGGCGTCGTCCGCGATTGTTCCAAGGGCAGTGAGGAATTGCGCGGTCATGCCAGCCACACCGCAGCTTCGGCGCGCGGCATGCTCGGCAAAACCAGCGAAGTCGCTGCCGCGGCCGAACAATCTGCGACCGCAATGCGCGAGGCCGCGCAGACTGCCGCTGGCCTGATCCGCGCGATTGAGGATGCCCGGGGTGAGGTTGAAATTGCCGCAGACGTCGCAACCCGCGCCGGTGCACAAGCCGGTGAGGCCGTGCAGGTCAGTCAGGCGCTAAGCGGCCATGTCTCAGCGATTGAGTCGATTCTCGGCCTGATCCGCGACATTGCAGGCCAAACCAACCTCCTCGCCCTCAACGCGACCATTGAGGCGGCGCGCGCCGGTGACGCCGGCCGCGGCTTTGCGGTCGTCGCGCAGGAGGTGAAGAGCCTGGCCAGCCAGACCGCCCGCGCGACCGACGACATTGCCGCAAAGATCAGCGCCATTATCAGCGCCACCAAGCAGACCGTGGACAGCAACGCGTCGATCCAGTCGACCGTCGAGGAAGTGCAGTCGACTGCGGACCGTATTCGCCAGGCGATGGAGCTTCAGGCGCAGACGGTGACCATGATCACCGCCGCCGTCGACGAAACCGCGCTCGCGGCCGACTCGATGAGTTCAACGATTGCCGCGATCCGCAGCGACACCGAAAATGTCGCCAAGGATATTGATCAGGTCGAACAGGGCTTCGGTCGTTTTGCAAAACAAATCGACGAGTTCCGGGCGACCACCGACGATTTCGTTTCGAAATTCGCCGCCTGATCCGCTGACGCTCCTTTCGCGAGCGACCCAAGGGCGCTAGTCGTGGCGGATGAACATCCTCCTGACTGGCGCCAGTCGCGGCATTGGCGCAGCCACGCTGAAGGCGCTCCAACAAGCTGGTCACCACGTCGTCGGCCATAGCAGTAAGGGCAGCGATCAGCTGCTCGCCGCCGACCTGGCGGATCCCGCCGCCCCGCGCCACTTATGGGAACAGGCGTTCGATGCCCTGGATGGCCGCATCGATGTGCTGATCAACAATGCCGGTGTGTTTGAAGCGGTGGCCGACAACGCCAGCGATGAGGATTGGCAGGGGTCATGGGCCCGAACCATGCAGATCAACCTGCAGGCCGCCGCCGACCTTAGTCGTCACGCCATCGCCCATTGGCGGGCACACGAAACCGGCGGGCGCATCGTCAATGTCGCCAGCCGCGCCGGGTATCGCGGCGATAGCCCCCAGCACTGGCATTACGCGGCGTCAAAGGCGGGCATGATCGCGATGACCAAGACCATCGCGCGCGGCTATGCACCCGAACATATCTATGCCTTTGCCGTTTGCCCCGGTTTTACGAGCAGCGAGATGGTCGAGGAATATCTGGCAAGTCGCGGCGGTCCCGGTCTGCTCGCCGACATCCCGCTTGGCCGCCCGGCAACGGCGGACGAGATTGCCGAGGTCATCCGCTGGCTTGCTATCGACGCCCCGCAAAGCGCCACGGGCGCTATTATCGACGCCAACGGAGCCAGCTATGTTCGCTAGCCTGATTGCCATCGCCCTTGCCGGGCAACAAATCAGCATACCTTTAGGGCCCAAGCCGGTCGTGCATGAAAAGCCGAAGGCGCCGATTGAGGAATCCGGCCCGCAGTGGGCGGCGGCGTGCAAGGACTGGGACGAGTGGGACACGCCCGCCCCGCCCGTTCGCATTCACGGCAATAGCTATCTTGTCGGAACCTGCGGCATTTCGGCGATCCTGATCGTCGGTGATGAGGGCGACATATTGATCGACAGCGGGACCGAGAAAGGGTCAGACGTTGTTCTGGCCAATATTCGCGCGCTTGGGTTCAAGCCCAAGGATATTCGCATCATCCTGGCCAGCCATGAGCATATTGATCATGTCGGCGGCATTTCAGTTTTGCAGCAGGCAAGCGGTGCGCGCCTCTATGCCTCGCCCACGGCGGCAAAGGTGTTCGAAACAGGCGCGGCGACACCTGACGATCCCCAGGCCGGGGAGCATCCCGCGATCCGTGCGGCCCGGGTCGACCGGATCATCAAGGACGGCGAAGAAATCCGGCTGGGCAATTTGATGGTGAAGGCCATCGCCACCCCCGGCCACACACCGGGCGCGATGAGCTATCGCTGGGTCGCATGCGACGGCGGCGTCTGCCCCACGATCGTTTATGCCGACAGCATGAGCCCGGTCAGCCGCAACGGATATCGCTTTTCGGACCATCCCGACTATCTCGCCGCCTACCGGGCAGCAATTGCGAAGGTTGCTTCCAGCCCGTGCGACATTCTCATCACCCCTCACCCGTCAGCGAGCGACATGCGCGCCCGAATGCTGGGTGAAAAGCCGTGGCGCGACGACGATGGCTGCAAGGCCTATGCCGATGCCGTTTCCAAGAAACTTGATGAACGATTGGCCAAGGAAGCCGATCCCGCGGAGACTGGCAAATGAGCTGGCGCGTCACCCTGCGTTGCACCCGAGCCGAGGCCGAGGCCCTGCCGGAAAGCGAGGATCTTTTTCCCTTTGCGGAGGAACCGCCCGTTATCGTCGCGGATGAGCCCGATCCGCACGCCCCGGACGACTGGCGCATACACGCCTATTTTGCGGAACAGCCTTCGACGCAGGATCTGATCCTGCTTCGCCGCCTCGCCGCGAATGGCGAGCCTGAGGTCGAGCATCTGGAAGACACGACCGATTGGGTAACGAAAAGCCAGCAGGGCCTGGAGCCAATCCGCGCGGGGCGTTTTTTTGTGCATACACCGATGCATTTTACGGACCGGCCAAGCGACACCATCAATTTCGAAATCGATGCTGGCCTCGCCTTCGGTACCGGGCAGCATGATACGACTGCGGGGTGCCTCGCCGCGCTCGATCGGTTGCTGGTGGCGGGCAAGCGTTTTGACAATATCGCCGATATTGGGACCGGGACGGGTCTTCTCGCCTTCGCTGCGTTGGCGCTATGGCCGCAGGCAAAGGCCATCGCTACCGACATTGACCCTATTTCCATCGACGTGACCGAGGACAATGCCGTCATCAACGGCGTGAAGCTTGGTCACGGGGCTGGCGAGGTGCTGCTGGCCGTTGCCGATGGCATGGACCATCCGCTTATCACCGCCCGCGGGCCGTTCGATCTCCTCATCGCCAATATATTGGCCGGTCCGTTGATCGAATTGGCGCCAGCCTTTGCCGCTGCCTGCACGCCCGGTGCGAGCGTGGTGCTGGCGGGCCTTCTCGACACCCAGGCCGATGCCGTCATTGCCGCATATGAAGCGCAAGGTTGCAAGGTGATTGAGCGCGGCGACGGCGAATGGTGCGTGCTGGTGCTTGAGGCCGTCTGATGACCACCGCCTGAAGTACGGATACAAAAAAGCGGGCCCGCAATGCAGGCCCGCCCGTATGATGGCGATGTGAATATTAGCGGTTTGAAAGCTGCGCCAGTTGTGGCTGCATCTCGGCCCATGCCGCCTTGGCGCATTTGAGCGAACCAGCCGGATCGGCTGCAGAAAAGCGCGATGCATCGCAAAGATCAGCAATCGCCATCCCGACGCGTTGTTGCAGCGCCTGCTGCCCCGCTTCATTTCGAAGATTGAGGTCGGCATAGCTGACGAGACGCTGATTATCGTCAAGGTTGCGATGCCCCTGGACCAGCAATTCATTGGCGCCCGGCGTCAAAGCGGCCTGCGCGGGCATGCCAATAGAGACGGCTGCAATCATCAGCGCGGGAAGGATTGTTTTGTTCATCGCCTGTCTCCCAGTTGTCGGTGTCGATGAAAAATATCCCGCGTTGTCATCACCCTGTCAAACAAGTCTGAACGCACCCCGTTCGACTCGCAGCGACGGCCGACGAATTCTATTTTAATCGCCTGATTTCATATCGTTAAAAGACATTTTCAACATTCGCGTGGTCGCGCCCGACAACCGCGATTCACAAAAAAATATTGATACTGTCATGACGGTGTAACAAACGTGACTTTACCGCCACGCTGCCGTGCGACGACTCGGTGCCGATCCCTTGCGGTCAGCTGTCCGCGACGATCTTTTGCCAATCCGCTTCATTGATGACGCGAATGCCGAGTTCCTCGGCCTTCTTCAGCTTTGAGCCAGCTCCCGGCCCGGCAACGACTAGGTCCGTCTTGGCGCTGACGCTTCCGGCGGCACGAGCGCCGAGCCGTTCGGCCTGTGCCTTGGCCTCGTCGCGGCTCATCGTTTCAAGGCTGCCGGTGAAGACGATCGTCATACCGCTCCATTCGGTCGCGCGGGCCGTTGAGACAAAGGCGGCGGGCCGGGCGAGTGCCATCAGTTCGGCCAGCTCTTCCCGATTATGCGGCTCGTGGAAAAAGTCGACGAGCGATTCCGCCACGACGCCGCCGACCCCCTCTACATTGGACAGTTCCCCTATCGCGATGTCACTGCGGGCGACCCGCTCCAATTCGTTGATCGTCCCAAAGGCCCTCATCAAATCCTTGGCCGTCACTGCGCCGACGTGGCGGATGCCGAGGCCGAACAGAAAGCGGGCGGGATCAAAGCCAACACGCGCCCGTATCGCCGCGAGCAATTTGTCGACGCTCACCGCCTGCCATCCTTCGCGACCGATCAATTCGTCACGATGCGTCTTCAACTTCCAGATGTCGGCGGGGCCGGTCAGCCAGCCGAGCTGAACAAACTCCACGATGCTTTTCTCGCCCAGCCCATCGATGTCCATCGCGCCGCGTGAGACAAAATGCTTCAGTCGCTCGATGCGCTGCGCCGGACAGATGAGGCCGCCCTGGCAGCGAACGTCCACCTCCCCGTCTTCCGCCACCGCTTCCGAACCGCATTCCGGACAATGATCGGGAAATATGTAGGGCTCGCGCGCGACATCACGCGTCAAATTCTCCACAACCTGCGGAATCACGTCGCCCGCGCGCTGGATGCGGACGCGGTCGCCTACGCGAAGGCCAAGGCGGGCGATCTCGTCGCGATTGTGAAGGGTTACATTGCTGACGATTACGCCGCCGACGCCAACCGGCTTCAGGCGGCCTACCGGCGTTAGCTTGCCGGTTCGCCCAACCTGAATGTCGATGGCCTCCAATGTCGTTTCCGCCTTTTCCGCGGGGAATTTGTGGGCCAGCCCCCAGCGCGGCGCGCGGGCGACCTGTCCCAACCGTTCCTGCCAATCGAGCCGGTCAACCTTGTAGACCACGCCGTCGATGTCGAACGGCAGGTCGGCGCGTTCCTGTTCAATGGTGGCATAATGTTTCAGCGCGCCGCCGACGCTGTCCACGCGAACCAACAGCTTGCTGACCGGAATACCATAGCTGGCAATCCGCATCATCGCCTCATACTGGCTGGTGCCGAGCGGCTCGCTCAATTCACCCCATCCATGGGCAAGGAATCGCAGCTGACGCGATGCCGTCACACTGGCATCCTTTTGCCGTAATGATCCCGCCGCTGCGTTGCGCGGGTTGGCGAAGATTTTTCCGCCCAATGCGTCCTGCCGTTCATTGAGCGCCGCGAAATCGCTCTTAGCCATGTAGATCTCACCGCGCACTTCCAGGATCGCTGGCACACCGCCGACAATATGCTGCGGAATATCGGCGATGGTCCGCACATTGGCGGTAACGTCCTCGCCGATGGTCCCGTCTCCCCGCGTCGCAGCAAGCGTAAGGGTCCCGCTCTCATACCGCAGCGAACAGCTGAGCCCGTCAATTTTCGGTTCCGCGGTCAGCGCGACCGGCTCGTCGGCGGGAAGTGACAGGAACCGCCGCACCCGCCCGACAAACTCCTCGACCTCGACGGCGGCAAACGCATTATCGAGGCTGAGCATCGGCCGGGCATGGCTGACCTTGGCGAGCCCGGTCGCCACCGGCGTCGCACCGAGCCGCCGCGATGGCGAATCCGGGCGAACGAGGTGCGGGAACGCCAACTCCAGCTCGCGGTTCTCACGCACCAGCGCATCATAATCCGCGTCCGAAATCTCCGGTTCGTCCTGATCGTGATAGAGCCTGTCGTGCCGCGCAATCTCCTTCGCCAGCCGCATCAGACGATTGGCAGCTTCCGGCTCGGTCACAGCATCAGAATTGCTCACGCAAAACTCTCATCAAGGAAACGCTCGAGACTCGCCCAACTACGGAGCTTCGCCTGTTCATTGTAGCGGACGCCGTCGATTTGCAGGTCGGCCGCGTTGGGGTTTGTGAAGCCATGGGCAACGTGGCCGTAGGCATGTATTTGCCAGTCGGCACCGCCCGCCGTTAGTTCATTGCCCAGTGCGACGACGTCCTCCGGGGGGACCATCGGGTCGTCCCATCCGTGATAAGCGGCGACCTTCGCCTTGATCTTCTGTGGCGGCAGGTCGGGCGATTTGAACAGGCCATGAAAACTGGCCGCACCTCGGAAATCGGCGCCGGATCGTGCCAGGTCGAGGGTGCATAGCCCGCCGAAGCAAAAGCCGATGACGGCTACCTTGCCTGGGTCAACCTCCGGCTGATCCTGCGCGATCTGCAGAACCGCGAGCATACGATCCCGCAGCGACGCCCGGTCGGACAGAAGCCGGTTCATTTCACCGAACATTTCATCGCGGGGGTGTCCGCGAAATTTGGTCCCAAACAAGTCTGCGACCATCGCCGTATAGCCGCCGCGGGCCAAAACATCGGCAAATTGCAGCTCCAGATCGCTGACCCCCATAACCGTCGGGATGAGAATGACGGTTGCCTTCGGATCATCGCTGCCATCGCTAATCAGGACATGGCCGAGCAGCTCATTATTGAAATTCTGCGGAACGTCGCGGTGGGTTGTCATATCATTGCTCCAGGATCTGCTCAGATGGGCCCGTCATAGGCCGAAAAGGTCTGGCTACATCCAAAAAGACGCCGAAATGCCCAACATCGCCGTCACCGCGATCCCATCCGCCCGTGATCAGGGCGGCACAGCCAACTGCCCCCCGGTCCGGATTCAATCGGCCTATTTCGGTTCGAAATTGGCGGGCTTCATCACGCGGAAGGTAGCCGATAAGTTTGCCTTCAATGACCACGGCAACGGCATTATCGTCATGGGGATTGGCGTTATCGTGGGCGAAAATCGCGGCGCAAAGATGCGCCGCACTATCCTCTGATCGTCCACCCGCAATGTTGCTTAACGCTTGTTGGTAATTTGCCTCACCCACAACCGGAAAATCGAACTGGCCGCTGCCTTGCAACAGGATCGGCGGCGCGTCGTCCACGCCAATGAAGAAACGATCGGCCACTAAGCCGTCTCCAACAGCCGTGCGGCCTGGGCGCGAGCCTCCTCCGTAATATCCGCGCCGGACAGCATCCGGGCGATCTCTTCCCGCCGTTCCTCATGGGTCAGTTTGCGAACCGTAGTACGGGTACCGCCTTCCCCATGCGCCTTTTCGATGCGGTAATGGTGCGCGGCGCGAGCCGCGACCTGCGGCGAATGTGTCACGACCAGAAGCTGCGATTTTTCTGCCAGCCGGGCCAGGCGCTCACCAATGGCGCTCGCCACCGCGCCGCCGACCCCGCGATCAATTTCGTCGAAGATCATCGTTGACGTATCGCCGGCCTCCGCCAGCGCGACCTTCAGCGCCAGGATGAAACGGGACAATTCACCGCCCGACGCGATCCGTGTCAGCGGGCCAAATGGCGCACCAGGATTTGTCGACACCTCAAATTCAATCCGATCCTTGCCAGATGGCCCCGGTTCCGCCTCGAGCATCGCCGTCCGGAACCTCGCCGCGTCCAGCTTGAGCGGCGCCAATTCACCGGCCACCGCAAGATCGAGCCGCGCTGCAGCCGCCGCACGGTCGGCGCACAGGATCGCCGCCTCCTCATCATAGCGGCGCCGAGCTAGCGACAGCTCGGCGTCCAGCGCCGCGATTCGTTCGCTACCCGCCTCGATCAAATTCAGCTTTGCTGACAATTCCTTGCCGAGCGCGGCCAGCGAGTCCGCATCCACTCGGTGCTTGCGGGCCAGCGCGCGAATGTCGAACAAGCGCGCTTCCACGGCTTCCAGCTTTGACGGGTCGAACGCCAGCGCGTCGGCCGCCCGCGCAATTTTGTCGTCCGCCTCCGCCGCCTCAATCACGGCGCGATCAAGACTGGCGAGCGCATCGGCGAGGAGCGGATGGTCCGCTGCACCCCGTTCGATGCGGCGTGCGGCGGCACGAAGCTGTGCCAAGGCACCGTCCGATCCGCCGAGTAATTCGTCAAGCCCGGTCAGCGCCTCGCCCGCCTTCTCGCCCGCCTGCATCGCCGCGCGCTGCTCTGCGAGATCCGTTTCTTCGCCGGGCTGCGGCGCCAGCGCATCAATCTCCGCGCTTGAAAATGCCAGCCATTCACGGTCGCGCTCGGCCAACGCGGCCGCGTCCCTGGCCTCGCCCAGTTCTGCGTCAATGCGGGTCAGCTGTGCCCACGCGTTCCGTACCGTCTCTCCGTCAATTCGCCCGAAGGCGTCGAGCAGGGCGCGGTGTCCCTTTGGATTAAGAAGCCCGCGATCATCATGTTGACCGTGAATTTCGACCAGCCCCGCCGCGAGATCGCGAAGCAGCGCCGCGTTAACACTAGTCCCGCTTGCGAACGCACGGCTGCCGCCGTCCGCCTTCAGCGTTCGGCGCAGGATGAGCGGCTCACCGGCGTCGAGCTCGATGCCTTGATCGGCGAGATCGCTAAGGGCCGAATGGCCGTGCGGCAGGTCAAATTCCGCGCTGACCGCCGCCTGCGTCTCGCCTGCGCGGACCAGACCTGTGTCAGCTCGCATCCCAAGCGCCAGGCCAAGACTGTCCAGCAAGATGGATTTGCCGGCCCCGGTCTCGCCGGTCAAAACGCCCAGCCCCGGCTCGAACGCAAGTTCAAGCCGGTCAATCAGGACGACATCGCGGATCGACAGCTGCCTCAGCACGCCGCCGCCTCTGCCACTCAGCTCTGCGGCGCGGTGGCCGGGTAGCGCTGCATCAGCTCATAGCTGCGCTTGTACCACTTGCTGCCGGGGTAATTGGCGCCAAGCACCGCTGCGGCTTTCTCCGCTTCCTGGCGCATGCCAAGGTTCAGATAGGTCTCGACCAGGCGTTCCAGTGCTTCGGGCGTGTGGGTGGTGGTTTGATATTTGTCGACCACACTACGGAAGCGGAAGGAGGCTGCGAGCCACTGGCCCGACCGCTGATAAAAGCGCCCTACTTCCATTTCCTTGCCGGCGAGGTGATCATTGATGAGATCCAGTTTCAGCCGCGCATCTGTGGCATATCGGCTCTGCGGATAGCGGCGCATCAGTTCGTTGAAACTGTCCGACGCCTGCTGCGTCAGCTTCTGGTCGCGGGTGACGTCCTCAATCTGCTGATAATAGGACATGGCGATCAGATAATTGGCGTAGGCCGCATCCTTGTTGCCCGGGTGGATCGTGAGGAAGCGCTGCGCTGAGCTGACGGCATCAGGATATTTCTGCGCCATGTAATAGGAAAAGGCGCTCATCAGCTGAGCCCGGCGGGCCCATACCGAATAGGGGTGCTGACGCTCGACCTCGTCGAACATCTTTGCAGCCTGCTCATAGCTGCCATGGTCCGCCCGCTCCTTGGCCATCGCATAGAGGGTGTTGACGTCACGGGCCACATAGGCCGTGTCACCCTTCACCTTGTTACGCGCACAGCCGCCTGCAGTCAGCAGGAGGGTCGGAAGCAGCACCACGGCCGCAATACGGATCTTATTCACCATGGCACCAGTCCTAGCGCGGGGTTGCGGCGACGCCAAGCGGGGTTTCGCCAAGGCGAGCGCCCACTTCGCCAAAGGGTCAGCAAAGGAAAATCAGGCCGGCTTGGCCACCGTTTTGTCCTCTTCCTCGTCGGAACGCAGGAAACTGTCCGGGTTAAGACCCAGCCAGACCAGTGCGGGCGACGAGATGTAGATCGATGAATAGGTGCCGATAAACGTGCCGAGGAGGATCGCAACGGTCATCCCGAACAGCACGGTTGGCCCGAGAATGAGCAGAACGGCCAGCGCAATCATGATCGACAGCGAGGTAACAATCGTCCGGCTCAACGTCTCGTTAAGCGAGAAATTGAGCAGAGATACGATCTCCATCTTGCGATATTTGCGCAGATTTTCGCGAATTCGGTCATAGATAACGACCGTATCGTTTAGCGAATAGCCGACGATCGTAAGGAAGGCGGCGACCACGTTCAGGTCGAAGGATAATTGGGTCAGTGCAAAAAAGCCCAGCACCATCGATACGTCGTGGAACAGCGTAAGCAGCGCGCCGACCCCGAATTGCCACTCGAACCGGAACCAGATGTAGAGCGCGATGCCGAGCATCGATAAGCCGAGCGCCAATGCGCCGTCCTTGGCCAGCTCTTGCGAGACTTTGCCCGACACCGTGTCTACCGAATCAATGCGCGAGCCGGGATATTGGGATTCCAGCATCGTGCGGACTTTGGTTGCCGCTGCATTAGCTTCCGATTCGCCGCCCTCCGGCTTGGGAAGGCGGATCTGATAGCTCTTGGGCCCACCAAATTCCTGAATCGACGATTCGCCAAGGTTCAGATTGTCGACGCGGCCGCGAAGCTGCTCGACATCCACGGGCTGGCTGAAGGTCGTGCGGATCACCTGACCACCGACAAAATCGACGCCAAGGTTAAGCCCCCGGACACCGACCAGCACCAGGCTGGCCACCGTCGCGATGATGGACAGGATGAGGGCGATATTCCGCACCCCCATGAAGTTGATGTTGGTGTTGTCGGGAACGAGTTTGAGAAGTTTCATGATTTTTCGTCCCCGTCAGATATTCAGCGTCTTCGGCCGGGTGCGATGGGCCCATTGGGCAACCAGCATCCGGGTGAAGTTCACCGCCGTGTAGACCGAGGTGATGATACCGATCAGCAGCACAACCGCGAAGCCGCGGATTGGGCCGGAACCGAAATACATCATCAGGCCGGCGGCGATGGTATTGGTGATATTCGCATCGAAAATGGCGGTTGAGGCTTCCTTATAGCCCGTTTCCAGCGCGTCCATAACGCGCCGGCCACGCCGTAATTCTTCGCGAATGCGCTCATTGATCAGCACGTTGGCGTCAACTGCGGCACCGATCGTGAGAACGAAGCCGGCGATGCCCGGCAGGGTCAGCGTCGCCTTGAACAATGCCATGATCCCAAGGATCATGAACGCGTTGATGATAAGCGCCAACGACGCATACACACCAAAACGACCATAGGTAACGAGCATGAGCGCGATAACCGCGACGATGGCGGCGGTTGCGGCGATGGCGCCAGCCTTGATCGAATCCTTGCCAAGGTCAGGGCCAACGGTGCGCTCTTCGATTACGTTGAGCTTCACCGGCAGCTTGCCGGACGACAGGCTAACGGCGAGTTGGCTGGCTTCCTCGACGGTGAAGCTGCCTGTGATCTGGCCTTTGCCGCCGAGAATAGGCGACTGGATGGTCGGGGCCGACAGCACCTTGTTATCAAGGATGATGGCGAACGGTTTGCCGATATTTTCCTGCGTCACCCGACCGAACCGCTTGGCGCCGGTCGTGTTGAAGGTGAAGTCGATCGCCGGGCGGCCATTTTCGTCATAGGCCTGGGTCGCCTTGACCAACTGCTCACCCGACACAATCGTCCGGCGCTGAACGGCGATAGCCCCCGTTCCGTCGGCCATTGGCAGAATCTGCGCGCCCGGGGGCGCTACGCCCGACGCGACTTGCTGCGCATCGGCATCGGCAACCAGTTTGAATTCAAGGCGCGCCGTCTGGCCAATCAAATCCTTCAGCGCCTCGGGATCTTCGACCCCCGGAACCTGGACCAGGATGCGGTTATCGCCCTGATTGATGACGGTGATTTCCTTGGTGCCCGACGGGTCGATGCGGCGACGAACAACATCGCGCGCCACGACCAACGCTTCCTTCAGCGCCGCCTTGGCCCCGCTTTCGCTAGGAGTCAGGACGATTCGGGTCGAATCCACCACGCTGACATCCCAATCACGGCGGCCAGTGAGTCCCTGCGGCTGCGTCAGCGCGCGCATTTTCTCGACGGCGGCGTCCAGTTGGGCCGGATCGCGAACCATAAAGCTCAGGCGGCCACCGGAGGTTGAAACATCACCGATATCAATCCGCGGGTCGCCGCGCCGAAGTTCGGACGTTACCTCATCTTCCTTGGACTGAAGCCGCTGTTTGGCTGCATCCTGCGCATCGGCTTCCAGAAGCAGGTGGCTGCCTCCGGCAAGATCGAGACCCAAGCTGATTCGCGCCTTGGGTGCCCATGCAGGAAATTTGTCGACGGTCGATTGGGGTAGCAGGCTGGGAATCGCGAGAATGATGCCAACCGCGATAATGGCCCAAATCGACCAGACCTTCCAACGGGGGAAGTCGAGCATCAGTCGTTCGCCGGCTTCGCTGCGGCCGTGCCATCGCCAACCTGACTGAGCGTCGATTTGACGGCCATCACCTTGAGGCCGCCACCAAGGTCTACTTCGACTTCAGTGTCGCTGACCTTAGTAACCTTGCCGATCAGGCCGCCGCCGGTAACGACGCGGTCGCCCTTCTTAACCGCCATGATTGACGCCTGATGTTCCTTCGCCCGCTTTTGCTGAGGGCGGATCATGAACATCCAGAAGATCACGAAAATCAGGATCCAGGGGATGATGGTGATCAGCGGATTGGGGCCGGCCCCAGTTGCGGCGGCGGCGGCGATAGAAGTGATCATGGTCATGGTTCGAATTGATCTTCCGGTCGAACGGCGCTTGGGAAGGACTCCGGCGCCAATAAATAGATTGGCGGGCCGCCTATCATGGCTTTGCCCGCCTTGCCAAGCGATGCCCGTCCGACTAGATGGCCGCTCGCAGCGTCCTTGCAAGAGGCGCCGCGTCGAAAAGGTCGGGGAGTAGCGCAGCCTGGTAGCGCATCACACTGGGGGTGTGGGGGTCGCAGGTTCGAATCCTGTCTCCCCGACCATTTTCTGTTCAATTCGGGGGATTGATCAGAAAAAGGTCGCCGACGGATGTCGAGACGAGACACGCGCAGACTAACTGTGCCAAGATTCGCGACATGCCCCGTCGCCGCAAATCCCGCTGGTCCTGGCCCAAGCGAATCGCGCTTGCGATTCTCGCTCTCCCGCTCGCCTATGTGGCGGCTGCAATTTTGGGGGCGCTCATTCCTGTCAACGCGAGTTGGAAGGAGCCTGATGAAGGCATCACCATCTACCTCGCCGACAATGGTATCCATGCAGACCTGATTCTCCCGATGCGCGCCGAAGGGTTGGATTGGGAGCGGATGTTCCCGGCACATGACTTTCAGGAAAAGCCGTCCGATCCGCAATGGATCGCGATTGGCGCTGGGGAGCGGCGCGTCTATCTGGAAACCCCGGCCTGGACCGACATAACGCCCGGCACCATCTGGGCTGCGACAACGGGCGGGGACCGGGTGATGCACGTCGAATGGATTTCCGCGCCCGATTATGCCGTGCGTCAGATCAGGCTGACGCCGGAACAATATCGCCGCTTGTGGGTCGCCGTCCGCGCCAGCTTCGTTCTCGACGCAGATGGCAGGCCGGTGCACATCGACCATCCAGGCTATTGGAAGCGTGACGCCTTTTACGACGGAGTCGGAAAGACCAGCGCCATTCAAACCTGTAACCAATGGGTCGCCAGCCGGATCAGGCTCGCAGGCGTCAAGGCGCCGTTGTGGGCGCCCTTCACGCCGGGCATTACCTGGCGATATCGCGGCGCGCCCTAAAGGACGTAGCGGCTCAGGTCCGCGTTCTTCGCAATTCCGCTCAGCTGCTGGTCAACGAAGGCGCCGTCAATGGTCAGCGTCTCGCCCTTGCGATCCTCTGCGGTAAAGCTGACGTCTTCCAGCAGCCTTTCCATCACCGTCGATAGGCGGCGGGCGCCGATATTCTCAACCGCGTCATTCACCTCTGCCGCGATCCGCGCCAGCGCGGCAATTCCGCTGTCGTCGAAGCTTATATCCACATCCTCGGTTTTCAACAGCGCCCGATATTGTTCGGTGAGGCTGGCCCGGGTGTCGCTCAGGATCCGAACGAAATCCGCCTCTGTTAGAGCGGCCAGCTCAACCCGGATCGGCAAGCGCCCCTGAAGCTCTGGCAGCAGGTCAGCGGGCTTTGCGACATGGAAGGCGCCAGACGCGATGAACAGGATATGGTCGGTTTTGATCGGTCCATATTTGGTCGCAACTGTCGTCCCTTCGATGAGCGGCAACAGGTCGCGCTGCACGCCCTCGCGGCTGACGGAGCCGCCGCGCACATCGCTAACCGCGATCTTGTCGATTTCGTCCAGGAAAACGATGCCGTTTTCCTCTGCGTCGGCCAACGCCACGCGCGTCACATCGTCCTGATCGACGCGCTTGTCGGCCTCTTCCTCGACCAATTTGGTGAACGCGGCCGGCACCTTCAGCTTGCGCTTCTTCTTGGGCGGTCCGCCGGTCATTTTCGACATCATTTCGGTAAGGTTGATGACGCCCATGCCGCCCTGCCCCGGCACATCGAATGGCATTGATGGCGCTTCAGCGACCTCAATTTCCACTTCTGCGGAATCGAGTGCGCCATCGCGGAACCGCTGGCGGAAACTTTCGCGGGTCGCTTCGGATGAGCCCTTGCCGGTCAAAGCATCTAGAAGCCGGTCCATCGCCGCGCCTTCTGCTGCTTCGCGGACCCGTTCACGGCGGCGTTCGCGCTCCAGCCTGACCGCTTCCTCGACCAGATCGCGGGCGATTTGTTCAACGTCGCGGCCAACATAGCCGACTTCGGTGAATTTGGTTGCCTCGACTTTCACAAAAGGCGCATCGGCAAGCTTCGCCAGGCGCCGCGATATCTCGGTCTTGCCGCAGCCGGTCGGCCCGATCATCAATATATTCTTCGGCGTCACCTCGGCGCGCAACTCCGGAGACAGTTTCTGCCGACGCCAGCGATTGCGTAGCGCCACCGCCACCGCTTTTTTTGCATCCGTCTGGCCAACGATATGTTCGTCCAGTGCGGCGACGATCGCCTTCGGGGTCAGCCCTTTGTCGGACGTGGGCGCAGCGGCGGGACGGTCAATGGTGATATTTTCGTTCATGCCCGGATAGATTGGATGCGGGCCGGGCCGCTTCAAGCCGTGCAGCGAAATGCGCTAAACAGTTTGCGGTGTGAGTCTACAATCCGGGCCGTGATCGCCGGGTCGGGCGTCGTGTCCCATTGATCATGCTCGAACGTACCGCCAAGCAGGATGCCGTCACCGCGCGGGAACATATAGCCGGCATTACCCAGAAAGGCGTAACGGACCGCCGATTGCGGCTCCAGGATCGCCAGTTGTCCACGAATGGGATGGAGGTCGGTGTCGCTGAAAAGGTCGCGGCTGCCCAGCCCGGTGCAATTGAAGATGAGATTTTCTGAAAGGCCCATCAGCTCGGCCGGGCTGGTGAATTTGCGAACCTCGACCCGGCCGCCGGCGATCATGACGTCGCGCATCATCTGCCGTAGGTATCGTCCGACCTCGACATACATGGTGTCGTATCGAAAGACCTTTTCAACCGGAAACGGATGCGCCGCCGGTTCGATCATTCGATTGATGGGCGGGAAATTGGCAATAACGGGAACTTCGGGCGTCCCGTCTTCGACATAGGTTGGCAGCCATCGAATGCCGTAATCGTCGCCCACCATGATCTGAAATCGTCGCCAGCTATACTCCAGCGCACGCGAAAACTGGGCACGAAATTCCGGCGTGACATCGCTGCCGCGAAAGACAGAAAATGGATGGAATTGACCGCCCGCAATATTCGACGTGGTTTCGGGTGGCAGGGCAGCGGAATAGATAGTGACCGGAAACCCTGCGTCCTGCACCAGCCTGGCCATCGACAGGCCGACAATGCCGCTGCCGATGACGGCCACCGGACCGGTATGACCAGGCAGGCCAATGTCGGCCGCAAGCTTCGACGTGCCCCAGCTCAGGGTAATGCCGCCGCCGCCATGACCATAATTGTGAACCAGCTTTTTGCCGCCCAGCGGTTCCGCCCGAACGACAAATCCCTGGCGCCGAAACGGCCGAAGGCCGACCACCGAGCGGATAACGCGCGCCGGATCGACGTCGACTGGTGTAAGCGGCGTGCAATCTGTTCGAGCCAATCGGGTTGGCCCCACCGTCGCGCAGCCCGCCACCAGGCCCGCACCGACCGTTCCAAGAAAGTGGCGGCGATCAAACATCACCGCCCTACCCTAACCCGCTTTGATCAGGCTTCAACCACCTCAATGGTCAAACGGTCATTGGTGAAGACACACACCTCCGCCGCAATAGCCATCGCACGGCGAGCGAGCTTTTCGGGATCACCTTCATAATCGACGAGCGCGCGAGCTGCGGCGAGTGCATAATTGCCGCCGCTGCCAATGGCGACGACACCGTCGCCCTCGGTCGTCTCGGGCTCCAGCACGTCGCCATTGCCGGTAATCACCAGCAGGCTGTCCTTGTCCGCGACGATCATCATCGCTTCCAGGTTGCGCAAATATTTATCGGTGCGCCAATCCTTGGCCAGTTCTACCGCAGCCCGAAGCAATTGCCCGCGATGCTGCTCCAGCTTTTTTTCCAGCCGTTCGAATAGCGTGAATGCGTCTGCCGTTGCGCCCGCGAACCCGCCGATAACGCTGCCATCACCGAGGCGCCGTACCTTCTTTGCGTTGGGCTTGATGACCGTATTACCAAGGCTGACTTGTCCGTCGCCGGCGATGACGGTCCGCCCGCCCTTCTTCACCCCAAGGATGGTTGTTCCATGATATTGTTCCATGTCCGGCCATGTGGGGTGTGTGGGCGTCGCAGTTCAAGTGGGGCTAGGCCCCGTCCGTTTCGTGCAGCGCCCGTTCCACGCGCAGGTCAGGGATGAACCATATAATGGCAATGGCGATGTAACAGACCACCGCCGCATAGACGTTGACGAACGACAGTGCGATCCCCGCAAATTGAATCGCCAAGCTTATCCACTCCTTGGTGCCATGGCCCAGCGCCGCATGGAGGGCGCCATTCTCACCTTCCGACACAATCACCGTCCGCTCCAACAAAATATAGGCGAGGGAGGACATCAGCCGCACCACACCATAGGCCGCAACCGGCAAGGCATGGAGCCCGTCCTCGCCGATCCATCGGATGACAAATGGAAACAGGCTGAGCCAGAATAATAGGAACAGATTGGACCATAGAATCCTGCCGTTCACGTGGCGGACAAGGCTCATCATATGATGGTGGTTGTTCCAGAAGATGCCCACGTTGACGAAGCTGAGTGCGTAGGCAACGAACAATGGGACGTCGGGCCGCAACGCGTCCCAGGTCGAGTCCTTTGGCGTTGGTAATTCCAGCACCATGATGGTGATGACGATGGCAATTACGCCATCGGTGAACGCGTTGATCCGCTCGGTTCTCATGGACTGACTGCTCCCCCGCTGAGCCGCTTCACTGCGCCGGGCCCGCGCGGACTTCAAGCACACGGTGCAGGAAGGCCACAACGTCGTCACGCACCGGATTGAGATGTCGGAACAGCGGAGAGAAGCTTTTAATGAGATCGCTGTGTGTTTGGCCGCGATAAAGCTTAACTTCCACCTCTGCGCCTGACGCCGCCAGCGTGCGGGCCATCGACTGGCTATTGCGGGCGCGGACCACAACGTCGCCGGTTCCGGTGATAAGCAACGTAGGCGGTGCATCCGCGCGCGCGAAGTGAACTGGCATCACCGCCGCCGGATCAGGCCAGTCGCCCATCGCCAGCCGGGTTTCACGATAAGCCATCGGATCGAAATCGAACGGACCCGACAGCAGCGCCGTCGCCCGAATGTGATCGACGACACCGTAGCGCGGATCGTAAGCGATGAGAGCTGCCAGATGCGCGCCCGCGCTGTGGCCGCTAACGGCGATGCGCGATGGATCGCCGCCGAAATCCCCGGCATGACGGGTCGCCCATCTCACCGCCGCCGCGCCGTCCTCTACAAATGATGGGAAGACATGGTCCGGCAAACGGCGATAATCGGGAAGCACCGCGATAAAGCCCTTCGCCGCCAACGCCCGACCCACAAAGCCAAAGTCGCGCCGCTCCCCGCTTTCCCAGCCGCCGCCATAGAAGAAAATGATAATGGGAAGCGGACCGCTCGCCCCATTTGCCGGAACCCAAACATCCAGCATTTGGCGCGGATCGGGTCCGTAAGCGGCCGAGGCGGCAAGTATGGCCCGATCTCCGCCCCACACCCGGCGACTGGCCCAATCGAGCATCGCGGCTAAACTGAGGCCAATCCGCGGAAGCCGGTCGAGCGCGCCCCGGGCCATGGAAACGATGCGACGGCCAAATGGTCCCGGCTTGCGTGGTCGCTGGGTCGGATACGCGCTCGACAGTTTCATGGCCTATTTCTCAACACCCTTCACCTTGCCCCAAGTCCTCGCCGCTGTGTACCCGAGGTACCCGGTGCCGAATAGCGCGTAGAGCTCCTCCGGGATCCCGCGCAGATAGGCCGCCATTCCGGTGACGATACTTTGCGCCATTTTGGGGTCGGCCGCGGCGATCAGGCCCATCGGGATCGCCCACAGAATGAGCGCATACATCATGTAGAGAAAGCTGGGGCGGGCCCGGCTCGTCCAGGGGTCGTTGGATTGCGCCTCTGCGACGATTGCCTGCATCTGCGCGCCGATGGTCGCTAGTTCCTGATCACCCTGCAATTTGATCAGCTCGAGCTTGGCTTTGTCGCGCGCCTGCGGGTCAGGGATGATCTTGTCGAGGAGTTTTGAAACGGGGCCAATGATGGCGTCGAGAAATCCCATGATACTAGTCCTTATGAACGGCAGTTGGCGCTTCGCTAAGTTCACAAATTCGTGGACGGCGGCGCCTTTTCAGACCGAATGTGTGATTTTTGAGCGTCAAAATGTACCAATTCGGTTGGCAAGCCAACCGTAGAGAAATGCCTCATTGGCTGGGCGCTTCTCCGCGAGGCGAAGGTACCGTTCACCCTGCAAGGCCTCCAACGCGCGGAGGAGTACCGTCTCGCCGCCGCGCAGGCCCCGCGCTGCAAGGAAAGCCTCCAGGGCGGCGAGCGTCAATGCGCCTATCCGCCCATCGGGCGTCAGGTCGGGATAATCCTTGCCGTTTCGGTTAAGCGCGGTCAGCGCGCGCTGCAGGAAGGTCGTCGCGACAGACGGCCCCATATTGACCCCTGTGTCAAACAATTCCGCAGCGACCCGCGGCAAGCGCCTGGCCACCTGGTCAAAGCGGGGCCGGAGCCAGAAGAGACGGCGGTAAATGGCAGCCGCTTCGGCGCGAGGAAGTGCGCGCATCGCACCGCCATATCCGTGCGCCCGTGCGACCGCTTCGGTAATTCCGAACATTGTCGGACCGCCACGATCGGCGGGGTGATGTACATAGCCGCCTTCCCGGTCGATCAATTCGTCGATTAATCCCACTTCGTCCATCGCAACACCTCATGGTTAGATTGAGTTGTTACGTTGAACCATATAGGATAAATGTAGGAAAGAATTATTCTCGAGACTGGAGCGCGGATAGCACCTTCTGCGTCAGCGCCTCACAGTTCGCCCCGGCGAAGGGGAAAGTGCCGATCATCGCTGATCCCACTTCGGGCGCCAACGCGTCCCGCATTTTACGGCGGGCACGCATCAAGCGCGTCTTAACGGTGGCCGGAACCAGTCCCAAGACCTCGGCCGTTTCCTCAACGCTCAGTCCCTCAATATCACGCAGCACGAACACCGACCGAAATGCATCGGGAAGACTAGCCACGGCCCGCTCCAACAATTTCCGGAGCTGTTCGCGGGCCAAGCCGACATCCGGCGCCGGCGGATCCGATCCCCGCATTAACATCTCGCGATAGGTTTCCAGCACGGCAACTCCTTCCGCATCAAGATGCCCTTTGCGACGACGATTGGCGCGAATGCGACCAAGGGACTCATTAATGACGATCCGGGTCAGCCAGGTTGACAGGGCCGACCTTCCTTCAAATTCGTCGATGCGGTCAAAGGCCTTGAGATAGGCCGCCTGAACGACGTCCTCCGCTTCCGTCCGGTCCTTCACAATGCTCCATGCCGCGCGAAACAAACGCTGGTTGTTGGTCGTAATCACGAGGCGTAGCGCAACCGGATCGCGCCGGGCACATCGCCGCGCTAACTCCAGGTCGTCCGCCGCGACTGGCGAAACCTGCTGCAATGCCGTCATTTTGCAACCCCCATCATCGTTCGCATCGCTGGGTGATACCGGCAGCTAACCGACAATGGTCCCGCCTCGCGGATGGTGACCGTCGCCGATTTTCCGGGCTGCAGATCAACATCAAAGCTACCGTCCTTTGCCGTGGCCGTATGGCGAAACATATCGCGGTTTACCCAGAATATCCGGTCGCCGACACGCAATCCAGCGGGCACCGTGCCGAACGCCATCTTGTCGATCACGACGGTATAGGTTCGCGATGCTGCGGAAGCCGGGGGCGAAGGCATCTGCAGCATCGCGGCGACGGCCAGCATGAAGGAGGTTCTCATTTGGCCGTCAAAGCTCGGTCTTCAGATGTTCGGCGTGGACCTGATGCTCACTGAAAAGAGTGAGGCCGCTTTCCAGCAACGATTTCAGTTCGCCGTTATCTGCTGCGGGAATCAGTGTATTTTTGAGCGCGCCGTTCACCGTTTGGTGAAAGGCGATTTCATTATCCACATAAGCGCGGTCGAAGGCCGCACCGCTCAGATGGGCCAGCCGATCCCGGTTTGTCGCAGCCTGCGTCGCCAATGCCTTGCTGGTGTCATTGTCGACCGGCGTAACGCCCAATTTCCGGACAAGCGCCAGCGCCTGATCGTTCACCGCCTGATGATCCCGCAGCATGACCGACGCGAAGGACCGCACCTCCTTGTTGTGCGACTTGGCAAGCGCCTGCTTTGCCGCATCAACATCGAGCGCGCCTGCGGTGTAGGCGATGTGGGCGATCACTGCGTCACTCGGACCGCCATCAGCGGCGGCGGTTGCGGCCGCCGCCATTATCGAGGTGGCCGCCGCTACGGCGAGTAGACGAAGGGTGATGGTCATGTCATTCCTTTCCGGTGCTGCCGGGCCGGTCCACTACCGTCCCCGCAATCTGCCCGGTTTGATACCGGCCCGATGGAAAGGTTCCCGTCCGATGCGGTTCAATTCGTTGATGCTCCTCGCCTCCCCTCTATGTCTTGCGGCAGCGACTGTGTTGGCGCCCCCCGCGTCCGCTCAGCTGAGCGCACCCGAACGAACGATGATCAGCACCGTGGACAAGCATCACACCCAAACGATTGACCTGTGGACGCAGCTGGTAAACCAGAACAGCGGCTCAATGAATCTCGACGGTGTGAAGACTGTCGGGGACATGGTGGCCATAGAGTTCAAGAAGCTAGGTTTCACCACCGAGTGGCGCGACATGAAATTGACCGGGCGTTCGGGCCATCTCATCGCCACCCATAAGGGAAGCGGGACCGGGAAGCGTCTGCTGCTGATTGGACACCTCGATACGGTGTTTGAACCCGATTCGAAATTTCAGAAGATGCAGATCATTGGCGACACGGCGCACGGTCCGGGCGCTGGCGACGACAAGGGCGGTATCATCGTCATCCTGGCCGCTCTTCAGGCGATGAAAGCGGCGGGGACGCTGGACCGTGCCAATATTGAAATTGTGCTGACCGGCGATGAAGAAGACAGCGGCTCGCCCCTTGACGTTGCCCGGCAGGATCTGGTCGCTGCCGGAAAGCGGGCCGACGTTGCGCTCGATTTCGAAGGCCTGAGCGTCGACGGTGGCAAGGATATGGGCGTTGTCGCGCGGCGCGGTTCGTCCAACTGGAAAGTCACCGTCACCGCAACGCCTGCACATAGCAGCGGCGTTTTCTCCGACGATGCAGGCTATGGTGCCATCTATGAAATGGCGCGCATCATCGACACTTTTCGCACCCAGGTCCGCGACGACAAACTGACCTACAATGTCGGCCTGATCGGCGGCGGCCAGACCGTGGACCTCGACCATGACGAGATTCGCCTGAGTGCGACCGGCAAAACCAACATCATTGCCGGAAAAGCCGTCGTTCGCGGCGACATTCGTGCCCTGACGCCGGAGCAGCTGGACCGCACCAAGGCGAAGATGGCGGCGATCGTCGCGGCGCCGCTGCGCGGGACAAAATCGGTGATCGAGTTTGAAGCGGGCGGATACCCGCCGATGGCGCCAACCGCCGGAAACCGTGCGCTTCTAACCGCGCTGAACAAGGTCAACGCCGATATGGGGCTGGACGCGCAAGGGGAACTTGATCCGCTGAAACGCGGCGCTGGCGACATTAGCTTTGTCGCCGCCGATGTCGACGGGCTCGTCGGCCTAGGACCGGCCAGCGGCGGCGATCATAGCGATGCCGAGACCGTCGATATTCCGTCCGTCTGGCGCCAGGCGAAACGGGCCGCCATTCTCATGAGCCGCCTCGCCGCCCAGCCGCGCTAAACGGCGACTAACGGATTGACCCTACGGAATGCGTGACGGCCCACGCATTTTCCAAACCGCTGTGGCTTTGCCGTCACTTGTCTGACCACCGGGCAGCAGAGTAGATTTGCGACCACGGAACTCGCCCATCAAACGCGGCGGGAAATTGGGGAAGGACGCCTGACCACATGACCAAGACATTTATCGGCGCGGCGCTTGTCGGTGCCAGCATGCTCGCCTTTACGACGCCCGCCACGGCGCAGCGCATCGACCGGGTCGTCTCCTTCGGTGACAGCTATGCCGACACGGGTAACGCCTTCAAGGTGATCATGAACGATCCGCTCGTCCCAGCCGGGACCAAAGCTCAGCTCCAGCAAGTCTACCCAACGGGCCGCTTTTCCGGTGGCACCAACTATATTGATACGCTGGGTCAAATCCTGGGCGCACCGATCGACAATTACGCGGTTGGCGGCGGCATGGCCGGCACATTCCCGGTTCCATTTGGTAGCGGTGCATCGAACAATGTGAGCTGCGGCCCCGGCGTGGTCGCTGGATCGCCCGACATCTGTCCGATGGGCTTTACGTATGAGGTTGATCAATTCCTCAATGTCGGGACACAAAATCCGATTTTCCCGACCGGGTCTTCTGCGCTTGGGCCCAATGACCTTGTGACGGTCTCGATTGGCGGTAATGACGCCCGCTATTATCAGCAGAACTATTCGGCTTACCCGATGGCCCCATTTGTCGCCGGTTCGATCACGGCGGCCGGCGCAAATCTCGATCGCCTGGTCTCGGCCGGCGCGCAGAACATCAGCTTCCTTGCCGGCGATACCGGCAGACTTCCGGAAGTATTGGCCGATCCCGCGGCGGCGGCGCTTCGCACAACCTATTCGACACAGTTCAACGCAGCGATGCAGAGCAAGCTGTCGGCATACGCCGCCAATGGCGTGATGGTTCATTACCTCGACCTCAACAAGGTCCTCGACAATGTCCTGGCCAATCCGGCCGCCTATGGCATTACCAATGGAACCGCCGCTTCAGCCTATACCTGCCCAACACCTACGCCGACGGCGCCGGGCTGCCTGCTCAACTCGTCGGGCTATATGTTTTACGTCGACGGCCTTCACTTGACGTCGGACGGGTTTGCGATTGTGGCCCGCTACGTTGCTGCCCAGCTGCGGGCACCGCTGACGCTTCAGGCGTCGAGCGATATGGGCCTTCTGACCGCGACCCAGTGGGGCAAGACGCTGACCAGCCGCATGGACGGCAGTGCGCCGCGCGACGGCAACGAAGCGACTGGAATGAGCTTCTACCTGCTTGGTGATACGGCCGCCCGCACCTTGAAAGCCGGTGCGCACAATGACCAGTTCCGCGCCAGCAGCGTCGGCGCCACGGCCGGCGTTGAATTTGGTTTCGGTACCGGCAGCGCCGGCCTGGCCGTCAACTACAGCCGTCCGAAGGCCAATTTTGAAAATGATGCCGGCAATGTGAAGGGCCGGTCGATCCAGGTAGGCGGTTATGGCTCGTTCGGTTTTGGCCCGCTGTTTGCGCAGGCTTATGCCGGTTATGGTTGGGATAAGGCCAAGATCACCCGTCTCGGCGTGGTTGAAGATATGCGGGCCAATCCAAAGGGCAATCATTTGGTCATCGGCGGCAAGGCCGGTTATCTGATGACCGTTGCCGAAATGCGCGTCGGTCCGGTCATTGGCCTCGATTATGCCAAGGCCAAGGTCGACGGCTACACCGAAACCGGTGACCAGGCGCTGACCCTCAATGTGTCGAACGTGAACTATAAGACACTTCGCGGCAGCGCAGGCCTCGAAGTACGCGGCGACATGGGCGACAATGGCGTGAAATTCCGTCCCTATGGCTCGGTCGTGGTTGAAAAGGATTTCACCGGTGACGGCCGCGCAATCCTCTTCTCGCAGACGGCATCGCCAACCATCGTCAACAGCTTCGACTTCGATAAGGCATCGAAGAAGGCCTATGGCCGCTTCAGTGCTGGGTTCAGCGCGGAAATCACCGGCGGCCTGAGCGCGGTGGCCGATGCGTCAACTACGCTGGCCAAGAAGCAGGGCAACGAAACCTCGGCGCGCGCCGGGCTCAAGCTCGCTTTCTAACGAGAAGTCCGCAAACATATGGGGCGGCGCAGCTTTCGGCTGCGCCGCCCTTTTATATGCAGAACCCATATTCCCTTTGGCTCAAGCTTACGTCATGAGGGCGATTGATGGGTGACAGCAGCATCTCTGCAGCCGTTGACGGCACCGCCGAACGTGCACGCCGCAGCCGAACACGCATAATCGCCGGTCTGCGGCGAAAGTGGCGCCGGGTGATCGACAACGTGGACCAGGAAAGCATCCTGAAACGCATTGATGGCGAAGCCGGCCTGTCCGGCCGCTATGTCTTCATGATCCTAATGTCGGCGGGCATTGCCATCCTGGGGCTTCTGCAGTCATCCCCAGCAGTCGTCATTGGCGCGATGCTTATGTCGCCGCTGATGAGCCCGATTATCGGCGGCGGATTTGCGCTGGCCGTCGGCGACGTAAAGGAATTGAAGCGTTGCCTGATCACACTCGCGATCGGCACAGCTGTTGCCATCTTCTTCGCCGCGCTGATCGTGTTCCTGTCCCCGATTAAAACGGTTACGTCGGAAATTGCCGCTCGCACCCGGCCCAATTTATTTGATCTGTTCATTGCGTTGTTTTCTGCGCTGGCCGGTGCCTATGCGATGATCCGGGGGCGTGAGGGAACGATCGTTGGTGTCGCCATTGCCACTGCGTTGATGCCGCCACTCGCCGTCGTCGGCTTCGGCCTCGCCACCTTCAACGGGACAGTGTTCGCAGGCGCGCTGATGCTGTTCTTCACGAACTTCATGACCATCGGTTTGTCGGCGGCGGTCATGGCGCGCCTGTACGGGTTCCGAACCAACCTGACCCCTGATCAAACCCGGCTGCAGGCTTATGGCATTTTGGGTGCGCTGGTCATCCTTGCCATTCCGCTCGGCTGGTCACTGCGCCAGATCGCGTGGGAAGCAAACGCGTCGCGCCTCGCCAACAGCACCATTCAGGAAGAATTTGGTCCCAAGGCGCGGATCAGCCAAGTCGATCTGGATTATGACGCCAAACCGGTTGCGATTACTGCGTCCGTCCTTACCCCGGCATTCAACGCGTCGGCGGAAAAGGATGCGCAGGCCAAGCTCAGCGAGACGCTAGGCGTTCCGGTCAGCGTTCAGATTGATCAATATCGCGTCGGCACCGACCCCAATGCGGCGCAGGCAGCGGAACTGACGGCGGCGCGGCAAAAGGCGCAAGCGGAAACCCGTGACCGCCAGATTGAGGAATTAACCGGAACGCTGGCGATGATGGCCAACATCCCGCCCGACCAGGTGCTGGTCGATCGCGAACATCGCCATGCAGTGGCGCGGGCAAAGCCCATTCCGGGCGCATCGCTTGCCACCTATCGCGCGTTGGAGGCGCGGGTCGCAGCAGCAGCGCCGGGCTGGACCATCGAACTGCGCCCGCCCCCGCTACCGCTGCCCAATATTAGCTTTGACCAGAGCGGCAAACCCGACGAAGCGCAGTTATCGCTGCTGGCGTGGGCGGCTAGTCGATCCGATCTGGCGGTGCAATTGAGCGGCCGGAGCAATGACGTTGCGGTTTGCGAGAAAGCCCTGACCGAAGCCGGCGCCAATGATGTGCAGACCAGCGCGGGACGCGGGACGACGGTAACAACCCGGTGGGTCACGCCCCAGCCGCCCGCGCAATAATTCAATCAGCGACCGGCGCTGACGTTGCGCGGTGCGACTGACGCATCGACCGGATCATTACCGCCCGCGCACGACAGCAGCGTCAAAAATGCCACGAACGGCAGGATCGGCAAAAGTCTAAGCATCAATGCGTCTAACGTTCATCGGCCGGACAGGTTTCATGGACGTTGACATGTCGGCGCAGATGGAGCCTCCTTCAATGCCAGAGGGGCACCAGTGCCCCTCTCACTGGAGGGGGGATCAACATGACAGAAGACGCAATTTTGGGGCCGGTAAAAACGCCGATTCACCTATGGATTGTCGGCGCGATTGCGACAATCTGGAACGCCTTTGGCTGCTACGACTATTTCATGACGCGCACGCAAGGCGCGGCCTATATCAAGTCGATGTTGCCGACGGCCGATGCCGACGCGATGATGGCCTATATCAACGGTTTCCCGATTTGGGCCGCCGCCGGCTGGGGCCTTGGCGTCTGGTGCGGGCTCGCGGGATCCATTCTGCTGGTGCTGCGCAATCGCTTTGCGGTGCCGGCTTTTGCGCTGTCGCTGCTCGGCGCAGTGGTTGGCCTCGGCTATCAGATCACCCACCCCGCCGACATCGCCGAGATGCATGAGGGCGCCAATGGCGTAATGCCCTATGTCATCATCCTGTTCGCCCTGGGCCTGTTCATATATGCGCGCGCCATGCGCACCAGAACTGTCCTGCGCTAGCGGCCGCGAATGAACCGGCGGATGTCCGTGCTAAGCTTCCGCCGGTCTTCGTCGCGCACGTACATCATGTGTCCGGCATGATAATAATGATACTCGATCCGATCCTGCGGAATGCCGGTGCGGCTGAGCGAATATTCGGCGGCGAAGAACGGCGTTGCGAAATCATAATAGCCTTGCGCCACGAGCACACGTAGGCCGGAATTTTCCCGCAGCGCCTGGCCGATGTACGGCGCCACATTCATATAGGCATTGCTGTCGCGGCCGCCGATCCGCCAATCCCAATCCCGGCCAATGCCGCTGATCGATTGATATTCTCGGTCGGTCTTGAAGCCCAGGGCGCCCCGTTCCCACGCATTGACCGCCGCCGTGTAGCCGGCATCAATGCCATAAAAACTGGGGTCATTGTCCGGGCTTTCCCCGGCGTTATCATAATCCTTGCCGGTGTACCGGCTATCGAGCCGCCCGACCGTCAAACCGCGATCCCGGAGCAGTTGTTTGTAAAAACGGTCCGGCGTCACGCGAAGGTCCGCCTGCTCCAGATAATCTTCCGACAGGCCGGTGAACCGCGACAATTGCTGACGGATGGTTGCGCGCTCTTCCGGGCTCGCCTTCTGCCCTTTCAGCAAGAAGCTGGCGTACGGCCCAAGCGCCCATTGCCGAGCCTCGTCGGTGAACGCTTCGACTGACGCGGCCTGGGCCTTGCCATGATATAGGGCCGTCGCGGCGAAGGACGGCAGGTTGGTGATATAACCAAGCTCATTTCCCTGCGCGTCCGATCCGGCTGCAAAGTCGAGCACGGTCGAAATCAGCATAATGCCGTTCAGGCCAACGTCGTTGAACGTGACATTCATCAGCTGGTTGGCGACCGCCGCGCTACGCGTGGTGCCATAGCTTTCACCGCCAAGATACTTCGGACTGTTCCAGCGGCCGTTGTCATTCAGCCAGCGCCGAATGACCTCCGCCACCAGCTTCGCGTCTTGCGTCACTCCGTAATAATCCTTGGGGTCAGCTTTACCGATCAGATGGGAAAAGCCGGTGCCGGGCGGATCGATGAAGACGATGTCGGTGGCATCAAGAATTGAGTCCGGATTGTCGACAATTGGGTAGGGCGGTGCGCCATCATCGCGTCCGTCGGAAGGAATAGCGACCCGTTTGGGGCCGAACGCGCCCATCATCAGCCATACAGAACCCGACCCCGGTCCGCCGTTGAACAGGAAGGTCACGGGCCGGTTTGTATCGCGCGGTTCCTTTACATAGGCGGTGGTGACGACAGCGACTTCGGGCACGTCATCCTTATTGCGAATGATCGTTTCGCCAATCGTGGCGCTATAGTTCATGCGCTGGCCGCCAAAGGTGCCCGAAAAGCGCGTCGTATGCGATTGGGGAACGACCTGCTCAACCTGTGGCACGGCCTTGGCATCAGGTTTCGCGGCGGGCTTGTCCTGCGCCATTGCGCCCATTGGCAATATTGCGACCGCCGCCAACAGCATCCAATTCCGCATACCCCATCCCCCTTTTTCGAATGACAGAAACGCTAAGCCTGCCCCCCCCAGACAGCAATGTCGCCGGTAGAAGGTGCACATACGTTGGTCGATGTCACCATTTGCGTTTCGGGCGATTGAGGCCGTTGGCCGATTGCTGGTCCTTTTCGCGCCACGTCTTCAGCAAGCATCCCGTCCAGCCGCCGGGCCCGATGGCGGAGCAAGAACCCGGCCCTGCTTCTCCGCCTTCGGTCCATTTCATTCGTTCCCGCATGACACTTTCGCTTGTCTCCGCATCGGGATCGAACGGCGCATCACGGCCGGGCATCCGGTATTTTTCATTCCGCTTGCGCTGGCCGCAAACGACGATGTCCTTTGAATTACGCGTTCGGCACTCCTGCTCCTCAACAGCGCGCGTGGCCTCGGCGGACAGGTCGGGCGCTCTTTGCATCAACAGCAAGGCCAGCCCGACGAGGATCACCGCTTACCGCCCCATTTCTTCTGCGTTTTGCCATAGCCGGTTCGGCGGGTGCCAGGTTTACCTTGGGTTGCATTGCCCACCGGTCGCGGCGCCACCCGGTCTGTGTCAGGGATACCAAGCTCATCTTCTTCCAGCCGCCGGATCTGGTCGCGGAGGCGGGCGGCCTCTTCAAATTCGAGGTCCGCCGCAGCTTTTCTCATCTTTTCTTCCAGCTCGCCGATGTAGTGGCGCAGGTTATGCCCCACCATGTGCGGCACATCTTCTTCACCCGTATCCACCAGCACTCCGTCCTTGGTCGATACATGGGCAAGAATATCGGCAACGCCTCGGCGCACGCTTTCCGGCGTGATCCCATGTTCGAGGTTATAGGCTTCCTGCTTTTCGCGGCGGCGGCCCGTTTCGGCGAGTGCGCGCTCCATGCTACCGGTTACAGTGTCGGCGTAAAGGATCACCCGTCCGTCGACGTTACGCGCCGCGCGACCGATCGTCTGGATCAGCGACGTCTCGGATCGGAGGAATCCTTCCTTGTCGGCGTCGAGAATCGCAACGAGCCCGCATTCGGGAATATCCAGGCCCTCACGCAGCAGGTTGATCCCGACCAGCACATCATACACCCCAAGCCGAAGATCACGGATGAGTTCGATACGTTCCAGCGTTTCGACATCGCTGTGCATGTACCGGACTTTCAGTCCTGCCTCGTGGAGATATTCGGTAAGATCCTCTGCCATTCGCTTGGTCAGCGTTGTAACGAGCGTGCGGTAACCCCGCTCTGCCGTCTTTTTCGCTTCATGAACCAAGTCGTCGACCTGGTCCTCGACCGGCTTGATCTCGACTGGCGGGTCGATGAGGCCCGTGGGGCGGATCACCTGCTCGCTGAAAACGCCGCCGGTTTCATTCATTTCCCATCCGCCGGGTGTTGCGGACACAAACACCGACTGCGGACGCATCGCATCCCATTCGTTGAAGCGAAGCGGGCGGTTGTCGATGCAGCTCGGCAGGCGGAAACCATATTCGGCGAGTGTGATCTTGCGCCGATGGTCGCCCTTTGACATCGCGCCGATTTGCGGGACCGTCTGGTGACTTTCATCGACAAACAGGAGCGCGTTGTCGGGTAGATATTCGAACAAGGTTGGCGGTGGTTCGCCGGGCAGGCGACCAGTGAGAAAGCGGCTGTAATTTTCGATCCCGGCACAGCTTCCAGTCGCGCCAATCATTTCAAGGTCAAAGTTGGTCCGTTGCTCCAGCCGCTGCGCCTCTAGCAACCGTCCTTCGCCCACCAATTCCTTCAGCCGTTCCGCCAGCTCATGCTTAATCGCCTCGGCGGCCTGCTTCATCGTTGGGCCGGGCGTCACATAGTGGGAATTGGCGTAGACACGGACGGCGTCGAGCGTTCCCGATTTCTTGCCGGTCAGCGGATCAAATTCGACAATTTCCTCGACATCATCGCCAAAGAAACTGATTCGCCAGGCGCGATCCTCATAGTGAGACGGAAAAATTTCGAGGTTGTCACCGCGCACACGAAAGGTGCCTCGCGTGAAGGCGGCGTCGTTACGCTTATACTGCAGCGCGACCAGCTTGCGGATAATTTCCGACTGATCGGCCGTCTGTCCCTTCTTCAAATCGAAGATCATGGCCGAATAGGTTTCGACCGACCCGATACCATACAGGCAACTGACCGAAGCGACGATGATGACATCGTCCCGTTCCAGCAACGCGCGGGTGGCGGAATGGCGCATCCGGTCGATCGCCTCGTTCACGCTCGACTCC
>NZ_CAMLDL010000010.1 GCF_946478955.1 uncultured Sphingomonas sp.
CGCGCCGTACCGCCTCGACAATGTCGTCGGGCTTGCCGACGCCCATCAGGTAGCGGGGCTTGTCGGCGGGTAGCTGCCCCGGCGCGAAGTCGAGGCAGCCGAGCATCGCCTCCTGCCCCTCCCCCACCGCGAGGCCGCCGACTGCATAGCCGTCAAAGCCGATGTCGATCAGCGCGTCGGCCGATTGTTTGCGCAAGGCTTCGTCGAGCACGCCCTGCTGAATGCCGAAGATCGCGGCGCGCGCCGCATGATCACCGCCGCGGTCGAATTCATCGCGGCTGCGTTTGGCCCAGAGGATCGAGCGTTCCATCGCGATCCGCTGTTTCTTTTCATCGACGTCGGGGCGGACCAGCTCGTCGAACTGCATGATGATGTCGCTGCCGAGCAGGCGCTGCACCTCAATCGAGCGTTCGGGCGAGAGCATTTGCTTCGACCCGTCGAGGTGGCTGCGGAACGCCACGCCCTCGTCGGTGACTTTGGTGAGGTCGGACAGGCTCATCACCTGATAGCCGCCGCTGTCGGTCAGGATCGGCCGGGGCCAGTTCATGAACTGGTGAAGCCCGCCCAGCTTCGCCACCCGCTCCGCGCCGGGGCGCAGCATCAGGTGATAGGTGTTGCCAAGGATGATGTCGGCCCCGGTCGCGCGGACGTCTTGCGGCTTCATCGCCTTCACCGTCGCGGCGGTGCCGACGGGCATGAAGGCCGGCGTGCGGATATCCCCGCGCTGCATCGCGATGGTGCCAGCGCGCGCCTTGCCGTCGGTCGCGGCGATAGTGAAGGAAAAGCGGGTCATTGGGCCTTAACTGGATTTCGGTCGGGATTTGGCGATTTCGGCACTTTCCTTTTTCAGAGGACCCGAGACCGGACAGACTTCCTGTAGATACCCATTCAGCGTGTTGGCAAGGCTGTCGGGCGCGAGGGCATAATGGACGAACTGGCCCTTCTTCTCGCTGGTCACAAGGCCCGCATTTTCAAGAACGCCGAGGTGCTGCGACACCGCTGATTTCGACATGTCGAACCGTGACGCGATTTCACCTGCCGTGAGGTCGGCATGGGCGAGATAGGCGAGGATTTTGCGGCGCACCGTCGACGATAGCGCTTCAAACACTTTCTGCATCCGTTTCAATTAAGTATTTACTTAATCACTTGCAAGCAGATATCGCCTTAGTTAAGCAATCACTTAATTGCTTCAGGAGGTGAGTCGATGGAAGGCCCCGATCCGCACGCCGTCAACAGCATCCGCGCCAATGATGCTGATCCTGTTGCTGGCACCGTCCGGTGGGACCCGGTCCATTCGATCTGGAACGGCGCCATGCTGCTGACGGTGCTGGTCGCCGGTCCCCTCACCTTCTCCTTGCCAGCGTTTGGCGTTTTCCTTGGGATGACGGGCGTAGGGTTACTGCTCGGGCATTCGGTCGGATTCCACCGCCGCATGATCCATGGCAGTTTCCAATGCCCCTTATGGCTGGAGCGGGTTCTCTGTTGGTGGGGCACGACGGTAGGGATGTCGGGGCCGCTATGGATGATTCGCACGCACGACGTCCGTGACTGGGCGCAGCGTCAGCCGGCGTGCCACGACTATCTCGCGCATCGCCGGCCGATGATGATCGATGCATGGTGGCAAATCCATTGCCGACTTGAGCTCGACCGACCGCCCGCCTTCGACCTAGGCCGGATTGGAGCCGATCCGTTCCATCGTTTCATGGAGCGAACCTGGATGCTTCAGCAGTTACCGGTCGCCGCCATATTGTTCTGGGCAGGCGGTTGGGGTTTCGTGGTCTGGGGCGTTTGCGCGCGGGTCGCGATATCGGTTCATGGACATTGGTTCATCGGCCACCTCGCCCACCGACGCGGACCGCAAAGCTGGCTGGTCGATGGTGCAGGCGTTCAAGCGCACGATGTCCCTTGGGCCGCCATTCCGACCATGGGCGAAGCCTGGCACAACAACCACCACGCCTTCCCCGGCTCGGCAAGGATTGGGCTTTATCGGGGCCAGAGCGATTGGGGTTTTGTGTTCATCCGGATGCTTGAGCGGGTTGGCTTCGCGTGGGATATCCAAACGCCGGAGACGCTGACCGAGCGTCGACCGCTTACGGCGGTTCCGAAACGAACATGCGACTGTGCGATCCGCCGACTGTTCCACCCAAAGGAAAAGTTTGGCGAGTTCGGAGCGATATCGTCGTGATCTCTGCAACCTATCTCCGCAGCAGTCTAGATGGCCTTAGTGAATGACGCGCGTGATTCGAATTGCAGCGGTGCTCTCTGCGTTCATCTTGCTGCTGGGATGTGATGGCTGGATTGGATCCGAATGGAAGCTGTCAGGGAAAATCTATGTTCTCGTTCCTGCGCATCATTCCTTTACGCCGGAATTGGCCGCCATGTTGCGAGGGTATGGCATGGTGACACATTCAGGTTCAGCTACCGACGATGCTGGAAATACATTGAATGTTTTGGACGCCAAAATTCCTAGCATTCATTTGCGAAGCGAGAATGTACACCTCAGTGGACAAGAGGATCCTCGCGAATGCGGTTTGCACGCTGAACCCTATCCCGATCCCGGCCAGTACTTTGTATCCGTGTCGATTCCGGACAAAAATTCGAACAAGGAACGAGCACAAGGCCTGCTCGACAGGTTATCGATGGATTTAGTTCAACGAGGGTATGAAGTGAGGCAAGAACCAAGAATTTGCAGCAAATCTGGTTCCTGAATTTTGGATCAACCAAGGTGAGAACCCCATTGAATACATAGGAATACGAGCTAGCAGCATCGTTTGACCGATGATGGATGGCTTGGCCTACGCATTTCGGGCAACCTCGACACCATCATCGCGATCGGCAATGTGGTTGCCCATGATCGACCCCTCCACCTACGCCATCATGGCCGCTGTCGGTATGCTGACCGGCTTTATCGATGCCATTGCGGGCGGTGGGGGGCTGATCATGATGCCGGCGCTCCTCATGACCGGGATTAGTCCGATCCAGGCGCTTGGGACCAACAAGTTGCAGTCGATGTTCGGCACCGCAATCGCGACGTGGAATTATGGGCGCAAGGGGCTCATCGAGGTGCGGCCCAACCTGGGCAAGGTGGTGCTGGTGTTCCTCGGCGCGAGTGCCGGGGTGATTGTCGTGCAGATGATCAAACCCGGCGTGCTGGCGCTGATCATTCCGTTCCTGCTGGTGCTGGTCGCGGCTTATGTCCTGCTGTCGCCGCGCATGACCGATGAGGATGCGCATGTGCGCCTGTCGGCCAAGGGATACGGCCCGGTTGGCGCGGGCATCGGCTTTTATGATGGCTTTTTCGGGCCGGGGACGGGCAGTTTCTTCACCGCGTCGCTGGTGGGCCTTCGCGGCATGGGGCTGACCCGGGCGGTGGCGCTGACTAAGCTGCTGAACCTGACCAGCAATGTCGCCAGCGTGATCTTCTTCGCGATTGGCGGGAAGATTGTGTGGCTGCTCGGCCTGTCGATTGCGGTCGGGGCGATGGTCGGCGGATATCTGGGAAGTCATACGGCGATGAAGTTCGGCGCGAAGGTGATCCGGCCGTTGCTGGTCATCCTGTCGCTCGGCCTGACCGCCAAGCTGGTGTGGCAATATTTCACGACCTAGAATAAGGCGCAAATTGCATGCGCATCGATGACCTTCCCAACATGATCTTCATTGTCGGCGCGCCGCGGTGCGGCACGACGACGATTGCCTCATGGCTGAAACAACATCCGGCGATCTGCTTCCCTTTTGTGAAGGAGCCGCATTTCTTTGCCCAATATGACCTGAACGGAATGAGCGAGGCAGAGGCCCGGTCTTTGACCGAGCGCGAATTTCTCGACCGTTTCTTCAGCCATTGTGAGGGTCAGCACAAGGCCGCCGGTGTCGATGGGTCGGTTAGCTATCTTTATATCCCCGACCATCTGGTACCCGCGCTGGCGATGTGGCCGAACGCGAAATTCGTGATCGCCCTACGCGACCCGATGACGATGATCCCGTCGCTCCATCAGCGCCTGAAGGTGACGGGCGACGAAAATATCGAACGGTTCGAGGATGCATGGGACGCGATCCCTGATCGCACGGCCGGTCGCCGCGTTCCCCGTACGGCGCTGGAATCGCGGTGGTTGCGGTATGACGAGGCCGGCCGGTTCGGAACCTATGTCGGACAATTCTTCGACCTGATCGGGCGCGAACGCTGCTTCGTGTCGATTTTTGACGATTTGGCGGCGGATCCCGCGGCGCAATATCGCGCGTTGATGGCGTTTCTTCATCTGCCGCCGCAGGATGATGTGAAGTTGGCCGCGCGCCGGGTGAGCATGGGGTATCGGTCGGCCTGGCTTCAGCGGTTGCTGAAACGGCCACCGGCCTTTGCCCGTGACTATCTGGCCGGCAAGCATTTTGCCCAGCGCAACAAGGCGCTGAAAGACGATATGAGCGACGACAACGGCAATGGTGTGACCAGCCGCATATTCTCGCTTCGCAAGCGGCTGCTTGATTGGAACAAGGTGCCGCTGAAAAAACAGCCGGTGCCGCTGCGCGTCCAACAGGAAATTCATGATCGTCTATCGGCTGATATTCGCACCCTGGAGGTCTTGTTGGACCGCGACCTGTCAGATTGGCTGCAGGTACGCGAAGGCCGGTTAGGGTAACAGCAAAGAGCTGTCCCCATAGCTATAGAAGCGGTAGCCCTCGCCGATCGCATGAGCATAGGCCGACTGCATCCGGTCCAGCCCCATCAGCGCCGAAACCAGCATGAACAGCGTCGATTTCGGCAGGTGAAAATTGGTCATCAGCCCATCGACCGCGCGGAATCGGTAGCCGGGGGAGATAAAAATGGCGGTGTCGCCTTCAAACGGCTGTATCTCACCGGATGGCGACGCGGCACTTTCCAGCAGGCGCAGTGATGTTGTTCCAACGGCGATCAGCCGTCCGCCCGCCGCCTTTGCCGCATTCAGTCGGTCGGCCAGCGCCTGATCAATGCGCCCCCATTCGGCATGCATTCGGTGATCGGCGGTATCATCGACCTTGACCGGCAGGAACGTCCCCGCCCCGACATGGAGCGTCAATGTTTCCCGCTTCACCCCGCGCTCGCTGAGTGCAGCAATCAAGCGGTCGGTAAAATGGAGCGCGGCCGTCGGCGCCGCAACGGCCCCGGCTTCACGTGCGAACATGGTCTGATAATCATCGCGGTCGGCGGCATCCGTCCCGCGCTTCGACGCGATGTAGGGCGGCAGCGGCATCTGACCCGCGCGGGCTAGCAACAGTTCGACGGGCTCATCGCCATCGAACGACAGCAGGATCGCGCCGCTTTCGTCGCGCGCCACCGCCGCCGCGCTGACACCTGCTCCGAAATCGATGCGGTCGCCATCGCGGATACGCTTGGCGTTGCGGACGAAGGCCCACCAGTCGCGCGGACCAGCACGCTTGTGCAATGTTGCACCAATCTTGGCGTCGCCGCGCCGCCCCTCAAGCTGCGCCGGAATAACCTTGGTATCGTTGAAGATGAGAACGTCGCCGGGGTTTAGCAGGTTCGGCAGGTCGAGGACCGTCCGGTCGGCCAGGCCGCCGTCGTCAACCAATAGCATTCGCGCCGCATCGCGCGGCCGTGCGGGCCTTAACGCGATACGGTCATTGGGCAGGTCAAAATCGAATAGATCGACGCGCATTATTGCGGCGCGGGCGCGTCCGCCGCGGGCTCAGTGGGGGCCGGCGCTGGGGTCGGCGTCGGCGCAGGTGCAGGCGCCGCTGCAATGACCAGCCCAGCCTCATAGCCAGCGGGCGGCGGCGGCAAGGGACCGCCAATCGTCGCCGACACAATGCGGGTCGGGGCGGCCGGCGGTTCACCTGGTGCAATATGATCGACGCTGGCCATCCCTTCGATCACGCGGCCGAACGCCGTATATTTATGATCGAGCTTAAAGACCGGTGCGAACATGATGTAAAACTGACTGTTTGCGCTGTCCGGGCTTTCCGAGCGGGCCATCGCTGCCACGCCGCGCATATGTGGCAGGTCGTTGAATTCCGCCTTGATATCCGGAAGGGTAGAGCCCCCTTCCCCCGTCCCCTTCGGATCGCCGCCCTGCGCCATGAACCCCGGAATCACGCGGTGGAACGCCAGACCGTTATAGAAGCCCTGCGTCGTCAGCTGCTGAATGCGGTAAACATGATTGGGCGCCATGTCGGGACGCAATTGGATCACAACCGTTTCACCCGTGGAAAGGTTCAGTGTCCAGCGGTTCGCCGGATCGGCCGCGACGGCCGCCGGGGTCACGAGCGGAGATACTGCTGCCGGCGCTACAGTTTCCGGCAATGCCTTATCCTTGGCATTCGCTCCGCCTGCCATCGACAGCGCGGCAGCGGCGCCAAGAAAAGGCATAATAAACAGTCGCTTGGTCATCAAAAACCCTTCCGATCCCCGTCGTGCGCCGACTAGCCCAGCTATCGCGCGCACGCCAGCCTATTTCGTTTTTGCGAGATGGCGGGCAACATCCTGTGCGACCGCCGGTGTCACAAATTTGTCGATCTTGCCGCCATAGCGCGCGATTTCTTTCACCAGCCTTGACGCAATCGGCTGCAATGAGACGTCCGCCATCAAAAAGACGGTTTCGATGTCGTCATTGAGCTGCTGGTTCATGCCAGCCATTTGATACTCATATTCAAAATCGGCCACTGCGCGCAGACCGCGCAAGATAAGGGTGGCACCCTCACGTTCCGCGAAGTCCATCAACAGGCTGTCAAATTCTACGACGGTGACATTGGAAAGGTCGGCCACCTCGCGCTTCACCATCACCATCCGCTCGGCAATGGTGAACATCGGCGATTTGGACGGATTGGTCGTGACACCGATAACCAGCTGATCAACAAGGTGCGCGCCGCGCCGGATGATATCCAGATGCCCCAGCGTAATGGGATCAAAAGTTCCGGGATACACGCCGATTCGGTTCGTCATCACCGATCCCTTTCGTTGATATAATGGGCGATCGCGCGCAGCAGGTCCGCCTCCGCTCCGTGGTCCTGCAGATGCTGGATGGCTTGATCTTCCAAAATCCGGGCTTGCTGGCGCGCACGGTCTTCACCCAGCAACGAAACGAACGTCGCCTTCCCGGCCACCGCATCCTTTTGCAGTCTCTTGCCTGCCGCATCCTCGTCGCCGCTATGGTCCAGCAGGTCGTCGGCGATCTGAAACGCAAGGCCAATGTCGCGCGCATAGCCGCGATAGGGTGTTCGCGCCTCGGGCGGTAACTTGCCCATGATGCAGGCCGCCTCGACCGCATATTCGATGAGCGCGCCCGTTTTGAGTCGCTGCAGGTGAGTCACCGAACCCATATTGAGTTGCTTCCCCTCCGCCGCCAGGTCGAGCATTTGCCCGCCCGCCATGCCATTCGGCCCGGACGAGCGCGCCAATTGCAGTACAAGGTCGGCGCGGACAAAGGGATCCTCATGGGTTTGCGGGTCTGACAGTATCTCGAACGCGAGATCGTGGAAGCAATCCCCCGCAAGGACCGCTGTGGCTTCGTCAAACAGCTTGTGGACGGTCGGCTTGCCCCGACGAATATCATCATCATCCATGCACGGCAGATCATCATGGATCAGGGAATATACGTGGATCGCCTCAATTGCCGCGCCGGCACGGACGGCGCGTTCCTCGCCAATGCCGAACAATCGCGCCGCCGCAACCGTCAACAGCGGGCGGATACGTTTTCCGCCGCCGATACCGGCATGACGCATCGCCGCGAACAGCTGATCCCGGTCGTCGCCCGGATTCGTCAGGTGAGATGCGAAGACAGCATCGACGTCGGCCGCGACACGAGCCGCCTCGGCGCCCAGATTGATTGGCGCCACCGGCGGGTCAGCCAGCATCGAACGGTGCAGTTCCGGCCGGCTTGCCATCCGAGCCCAACGCGATCTTCTCGATACGCGCCTGAGCGTCCTTCAGACGGGCCTCACAATGCCGCTTGAGCAGGTCGCCGCGCTGATACAGCGCGATCGATTCATCAAGCGGTGCCTGCCCTTGTTCCAGCGTACGAACGATCTGCTCAAGCTCGGCCAAAGCCGCCTCGAAGCTAAATCCATCAATGTCGGTGTCGCTCATATCTCGACTTTTGGCCGTTCAATGACCCTGAATCAATGCTTGAACGGGTCCTTGATGCCCGGAACGATCTCGTCCGACCGATCCTCACCCGATTCGGCGGCCAACGCTGCTTCCGCCTCACGGGCATGCGCTTCGCGTTCGGCCCGCAACTCTTCGATCAGGTTTTCGCGATCGCTATCGAGGCGCGTGTCGCCTTGCGCTTCCATCCCGGCGGCCTTTTGGGCCTTTGCGACGGCGGCATCCAGCTCGCGCTGACTGGTGAGGCCGAGCGTCACCGGATCCTTCGGCTGAATATTCGCCATGTTCCAGTGGGTGCGATCACGGATCGCAGCGATCGTCGTGCGGGTCGTACCAATCAGCTTCGAAATTTGGCCATCCGACACTTCCGGATGATTGCGGATGATCCATGCGATGCCATCGGGCTTGTCCTGACGCTTCGACACTGGCGTGTAGCGCGGCCCCTTGGTGCGGGTGATCGCTTCCGGCGCCTTGTGCATCTTCAGGACATAATCGGGATCGGCCTGCCCTTTTTCGATTTCGTCATGGGTCAGCTCGCCCGAACGGATCGGGTCACGCCCGGTCAGCTTGGTGGCCGCTGTGTCGTCGGCAATTGCCTGAACCTCAAGGACGTGAAGACCGCAGAAATCGGCGATCTGCGAAAAGGTCAGCGAGGTGTTTTCGACCAGCCAGGCGGCGGTCGCGTGCGGCATGAGTGGCTGGGCCATAAGGGTGCTCCCTAAAAACAGATGAGGCCGCCCCTTCCCGGAGCGGCCGACTATGATCGGCGATTTAGTCGCGTCGCGTCGAAGAGTCTAGGCGTTGAGGGCAATATGTCCCGGGCGTGTCATTATCCGCTCCATCCAACGGACAATGGCCGGATAAGCCTCCAGGTCGAAGTCTGCCTCGTCGGCCAAATGGGTGTAGGCAAAAAGGCAGATATCCGCGATGGTGAAACGGCTTCCTGCGAGCCAATCATGCTGGTCTAGATGCTTGTCCATAAGGTCCAGCGCGGCCAGGCCGTTTTCCCGCTTGGTCGATATTTGCATGCGCTGAGCATCACCGAGCGCATCAAGACCAACCCAGCCCTTCCAGAACCGAAGCGTCGCAATGTTCGGTTCGTGATTATATTGTTCCCAGAACATCCAATGGAGCATGTCGGCCCGGTTGAAGCGGTCATCGGGCACAAGATCGCTGCCGTCCGCCAGGTAAAAGCAGGCAGCGTTGCTTTCAGCGATCAGGCGGTCGCCGTCCTGCAGAACCGGAATCCGGCCGTTGGGGTTGATGGCGCGCAGAAAATCCGGTGTCCGGGTTTCCCCCTTCATGATGTCATATTCGCGCCGTTCCAGTGGCACCCCAAGATGGGAGGCCGTCAGGCGAATTTTGTAACAATTACCTGACGCCGCATACTCGTGAAGGATCATCGACGTCGCCATCGCTACATCTCCAATACGATTTTCCCGACATGGTCGCCCGCTTCCATACGCGCCTGGGCCTCGGCCGCTTGCGCCAATGGAAAGACTTTGTCCATCGCCGGGTGCAGGCGATTTGCCTCAACCAACGGCCAGACCGTTTCCTTTAGCTCATTTGCGACCAATGCCTTGAAAGCGGCATCGCGGGCGCGGAGGGTCGAGCCGGTGAGCGTCAGGCGCCGCCGCATGATGTCGGGGATCGACACCTCGGTGGTCATTCCGCGCTGGAACGCGATGGAGACATGGCGACCGTCATCGGCAAGGCAGGCGAGGTTGCGCGGCACATAATCGCCGCCGACCATGTCGAGCACGACGGCAACGCCGCGTCCCTCAGTCATGTCCTTGACCGCTTCGACAAAGTCCTCGGTCTTGTAGTTAATGGCGAGGTCAGCGCCGAGCGCGACCGCATCGGCGCATTTGTCGTCGCTGCCGCAGGTGACGATGACGGTGAGGCCGAATAAACGGCCCAGTTTGATCGCCATGGTCCCGATCCCGCTGGTTCCGCCATGGACGAGGACGATATCACCGTCGGCGGCAAAGCCCCGCTCGAACAGATTGCTCCATACGGTGAACAGCGTTTCCGGCATTGCCGCCGCTTCGGTCATCGGCAGCACTTCGGGGACGATCAGGCAGCTTCCGGTCGGCGCAAGGCAATACTCCGCATACCCACCGCCAGCGACCAGCGCGCATATCTTTTGCCCGATCAGATCGGCACCGCCCGGTCCGGCGGCAACAACCGTTCCGCTAATCTCCAGCCCCGGAATATCGCTAGCGCCCGGCGGCGGCGGATAGACGCCCAAACGCTGAAGTACATCAGGGCGGTTGACCCCGGCCGCCGCGACTTTAATCAGCACCTCTCCCTTGCCCGGCGTCGGCACCGGCCGCTCGGTCAACTGAAGCACCTCCGGCCCGCCCGGCTTCGAAATCTCGATCGCGCGCATGGTTTGGGGAACTGAAATGTCGCTCATACTTTAAATTCCTTACCGAGCCGCGCGCTTCATGGCGCGTCGGTCAGTAAAGGGGAACCCCCAATGCGTATCTTCGCGGTGCCAATGCTTGCCATACTCGCCGCTTGTCAGACGGCCAAGCCGGTGCAGAAGCAGCAGACATGGGAGGAGTTCACGCGCGATCATCCGGATAGTTTTATCGCGACCTATCGCGGTAGCGTCGACCGGGAAACTGAGGATCTTCGCACTATCGGACGCGGCGCAGACTTTGATCTGGTTCGCCGCTACGTCGACGCATATTTGCCGGCGGGCGATTACACGATCCGAGCAACTGGAGCCAACGCTGTCACGTTACGAGCGATACGGGTCGATTCGATCACAAACTTCCTCGTACGAAATGGCTATGGGGCCGCCCAATTTTCCGAACCTGCTACTCCACGGCGCATGGTGGAAGCCGCTGCGTCAGTGGTCGGGCGCGGACAAGGAGGGGCCGATCTGGTGACCGTCGCGCCAATGATTGCCGCCGTCGACCTGGTCGGGATGGAAGAGTTGCCAGATGGATCAACGGACATCGTATATCGTGTCGCCGAACCCATCAAACGCTCGCCCACAAAGGGCGCAACGATCCGTTTTCATATGCGCGACCCGCAGCCCCGTCTGCAAGCGCCAGCACCCGGTGTGCCGCCGCCGCCCCCACCACCTCTGTTGGGATGGGAGGATGCCGATCAACCGCATCAGATTCTAATTCTGCGGCCGTCTGCATCGCCGTCCACTTACCCTTGGGAAAAGGTTGTCAGCCCAATGCCGGTTCGCGGCGATCAAGTTCTGCCAAGTTACCATAGCGCAATGCCGGAAACGACGCTTACTATTCTCCGGCAGGCCGCTCAAGCACAAATCTGCGCGCCTGACTTTGTGCCCGTGTCCGGGACGCCCGTTCACTCCATTCCCTGTTGACTTCGCCATCCGCTCGTCCGAGCGTGGGCACATGGACGAGGAAGACGATTTCAAGCCTGGCCAGCCGATTGTCGACCTCGGCAAGGAAGACCTCGACCCGTTGTCACTCGAGGAACTGGATCAGCGCGTGGTGCGGTTGAAGGCCGAGATTGCGCGCGTTGAAGCCCATAAGGCCAAGAGCTCCGCCCATATGAGCGCCGCCGATGCGCTGTTCAAAAAATAGGCGCGCGCAGACCGACCGGGGGACGGTCGAGCACGGCTATCTACCCCCACCACTCGCCGCAGCGCCCTTGATCGGGGTGTGCCCCATGCCGACATTAGACGGGTAAGGAGACCCGAATGCCCAGTATTGCGCGTGATCTAGAGACCACATTGCACAACGCGCTCGGCGAAGCGTCCAAGCGCCGTCACGAATATGCGACCCTTGAACATTTGCTGTTCGCCCTTGTCGACGATGCCCATGCCAGCCAGGTGATGACCGCCTGCGGCGTCAACCGCGATGAGTTGAAGGCCGCTGTCAAAAACTATCTCGACAATGAACTTGGCGCCCTTGTCGCCGACAGTGCCACCGAACCCACACCGACGAGCGGTTTTCAGCGCGTCGTCCAGCGCGCGATCCTGCATGTTCAGTCGTCCGGCCGTGACGAAGTGACCGGGGGCAACGTGCTTGTCGCCCTGTTCAGCGAGCGGGAGAGCTACGCCGTCTATTTCCTGCAGCAACAGGATATGAGCCGCCTCGATGCCGTGACCTTTATTAGTCATGGTGTCGGCAAGGGCGAGGTATCGAGCGAGCAGCCGACACCGCCCCAGAGCACTGAGGAAAAGACCGAAGCCAAGCAGGGCGACAAGAAGGAAAGCGCGCTGCAGCAATTCACGGTCGACCTCAACGAAAAAGCCAAATCCGGCAAAGTCGATCCACTGATCGGTCGCGGCAGTGAGGTTGACCGCACGGTCCAGATCCTGTGCCGCCGATCAAAGAATAACCCGCTCTATGTCGGGGATCCCGGCGTCGGCAAAACCGCTATTGCGGAAGGCCTCGCGCGGAAAATCATCGAAGGCGATGTGCCCGATGTCCTGAAAGACGCGGTCATCTATTCGCTCGATATGGGCGCCCTGCTCGCCGGCACGCGTTATCGCGGCGACTTCGAAGAGCGGCTGAAAGCGGTGGTCACCGAGCTTGAGAAGATGCCGGAAGCAATCCTGTTCATCGACGAAATCCACACCGTCATCGGCGCTGGCGCGACCAGCGGCGGGGCGATGGATGCCTCGAACCTTCTGAAACCTGCTCTCTCCTCCGGCGCGATCCGCTGCATCGGGTCGACGACCTACAAGGAGTTCCGCAACCACTTCGAAAAGGACCGCGCGCTGCTGCGCCGGTTCCAGAAGATCGACGTCAACGAACCGACCATCGAGGATACGATCAAGATCATCGCCGGGCTTCGCAGCTCGTTCGAGCAGCATCATCACGTCCGCTACACGCCCGACGCGATCAAGAGCGCGGTCGAGCTGTCGTCGCGCTACATCCATGATCGCAAGTTGCCCGACAAGGCAATCGACGTGATCGACGAAGTTGGCGCGATGCAGATGCTGGTTCCGCCGTCGCGCCGCAAGAAGACCATCACCACCAAGGAAATCGAGGCCGTGGTGGCAACGATGGCGCGGATCCCGCCGAAGTCGGTTAGCAATGACGACAAGCGGGTGCTCGAAACGCTGGAAGCCGATCTGAAGCGGGTTGTCTTCGGGCAGGATCTGGCGATCGAGAAATTGGCGTCAGCGATCAAGCTGTCCCGTGCGGGCCTTCGCGATCCCGACAAGCCGATCGGCAACTATCTGTTCAGCGGCCCGACCGGCGTTGGCAAGACCGAGGTGGCACGCCAGCTCGCCTCAATCCTCGGCATTCCGCTGCAGCGGTTTGACATGTCCGAATATATGGAACGCCATTCGGTCAGCCGACTGATTGGCGCCCCTCCGGGCTATGTCGGCTATGATCAGGGCGGCCTTCTCACTGATGCCGTGGATCAGCAGCCGCATAGCGTGTTGCTGCTCGACGAAATCGAGAAGGCCCACCCGGACCTGTTCAACATCCTGCTGCAGGTGATGGACAATGGGAAGCTGACCGACCACCACGGCAAGACCGTCGATTTCCGCAACACCATCCTGATCATGACCACCAATGCCGGTGCGTCAGACATGGCCCGCGAAAGCATCGGCTTTGGCGCCATGAGCCGCGAGGACGCGCAGGAGGATGCGGTCAAAAAGATGTTCACGCCGGAATTCCGCAACCGCCTGGATGCGGTGGTGCCCTTCGCTTACCTGCCCCCGGCAGTCGTGGCGCGGGTCGTCGACAAGTTCATCCTGCAACTCGAATTGCAGCTTGCAGATCGCGGCGTGGAAATCGAACTCGATGACACGGCGCGCGAATGGCTGGTATCGAAGGGCTATGACAAGCTCTACGGCGCCCGCCCGATGGCCCGTCTGGTTCAGGAAAAGATCAAGCAGCCGCTGGCCGAAGAGCTATTGTTCGGCAAGCTTGTCGATGGCGGCGAGGTCAAGGTGCATCTGAAAGACGGTCAGCCGTCGTTCGAGATCATCCCGGCACCGCCAAAGCCAGCCAGGGGCAAAGCAGCAAAGCCGAAGCCCGAAGTCGTAGCGGGAACCAAGTCCAGAAAAGCTAAGAAAACAGAAAGTTGAACCCTTTCCAACCCGCCGCCCTAACAAAGCGGCGGGTTGACGAACCTATGAAAGATTGGCGAAATGCCCCCCCTCTAGTGGGGGCGCGCCATGGATGATTTTAATAAGGGTCAACACGACGGCTATTACGGCACCGGTCCGGGCAACAATACCAACTGGGCTGGCCGTCAGGCCGGCATAGATCGACGCCAAGCGGAAGAGGATGCTGACCGAAATCGCGGTAAGCTACCCTCATGGGGCAACGGACCGTCACATACCAATGATGGTGCGGGAGGCGGCATGTTCGTCGTCGTGCTGTTGGCCGGTATCCTGCTCTGGGCCATGCGTTTCTATTTCCTGTCGCTTGCCGGGGCGGTTCTTATCGTCGGCTTGGTCCTGCTGATCGCCACCAAGCTATTGGGCGAGAAAGCCAGCGCGCGCATATTCGTAGATGCGCTATTGGCCTATTTCATCGCCATGGTCACCGCGGCGATCGCAGCATTTACTGCTTACCAACTGGCAAATGCCGGCGGGCCGGACCTTGTGCCTGGAATGGACAGCCTGGTGGCTGACAATAATCGCTCGATCCCCGAACCGGAATTTCGGACTCTCGCATTTCCACTATTTACCGGTTTGCTTGCTGGAACCTGGTGCCTTAACCGAAAAGTCAACTTGCAGCGCCTATCGCTGCCTCTTCGGTGGGTAGGATTGGGTATCCTGCTCACCGTCGCCCCAATTGGAGGAGCCTGGCTGACGCGCAGCGTTTTCGCGATGTTCTGAAAAAATCATTCCATGACGGCCGCCGGTCGATGACAGCGTCATTAAAATAGCGTAGGCGAGCCTTATCGCTCCGGTAACGTAACGAACGGCCAACACGGGAGGGTTTTCATGTCCAATGACAAGCTTTTGCCACTCGCCTTGCGGTTGTTCGGCTTCATTTTCCTGCTGATTTATCCGCTGGCGATGATCTGGCCTTCCGGTTGGGCCTGGCACGAGGGCTCACCCGCATCCAGCGACTATTATCTAATGATCGTCGGCGTGTATGCGACTCTCGGTGTTTTCCTGATCCGCGCGGCAGCCAATCCATCCGCGAATACGTCGCTAATCTGGTTCACCGTCTGGTCAAGCGTCGTCCACGCCCTGATCATGGCCTATGAGGCGGTCCGCAATCCAATGATGGGCGGTCATTTGCTTGGCGACGTTCCTGCCCTGCTGCTGGTCGCATTGGTGCTGGGCGTGCTGATGTCGAAGGCAGAACGCCAACCGGCCTGACCCGCGGACATTCTTCTGCCAGCGCCACTTGGCCGTTCGTCGAACGTTAAATTGCGCGCCGCAACCCAATCTGCTTTGCTCCGCCCCTAGATCAAACAGGGAGGTGGGCATGAAGGCTCTTCGGGCAGCGGTGACGGCGCTTGCAATCGGAACATCGTCAATCGCCATGGCGGCACCGCAAACGGCACCCAACCCGCGCTTTACGGGAAGCGATCTGTTCAACCTGAGTATTGCCAGCGACACGCAGATCAGCCCGGATGGGCGGCAGATCGCCTATGTTCGCCGGTCTAACGATATCATGACCGACAAGGCGCGGTCGTCCATCTGGCTGGTTGATGCAGCGACGGGGGCGCAGCGACCGCTCGTAACCGGACCCGGCGACCATTTCGGACCAAGCTGGTCGCCAGACGGCAAGCGGCTCGCCTATGCATCGACCACCGAAGGCGGCGCGCCGCAGCTTTTTATCCGCTGGATGGACAGCGGCCAGTCGGCAAAGATCACCGGCCTTCCGGACAGCCCGCAGGCAATCGAATGGTCGCCCGATGGTCGCCGTATCGCCTATCTGATGACCGTTCCCGATGATGAGGCGAAGCTTGGCTCCGCGCCGCCAAAGCCGGAGGGCGCCAATTGGGCGAAACCGCTCGAGGTGATCGACAAGGTTACCTACAAGGCAGACGGCGCGGGCTTCCTGAAGGCCGGCTATGATCACATCTTCGTTGTTGATGCGGACGGCGGCGCGCCGCGCCAAGTGACGTTTGGCCCGTATAATGACGGCGCGCCCCATTGGACCAGCGACGGTAATGCCGTTCTGTTCAGCGCGGTCCGCAAGGAAGATTGGCAAATCAACGCCAATGACAGCGAAGTTTATCGCGTCAGCCTGTCGGGCGGGGAACCGGTTGCGCTCACCAGCCGCAAGGGCCCCGACAATAATCCGCAAATGTCCCCGGATGGCCGCCTGATCCTGTTCACCGGCTTCGACGATCAGGGCAAAGGTTATGAACAATCGCGCCTCTACGTCATGAATAGCGACGGCTCTGGTCAGCGAATGCTCGGCAATCTTGATCGTGACATCCGGCAATTCAACTGGGCGCCGGACAGCCGCTCGGTCTATGCTGGCTATGAGCAGGATGGTTCGGTCACCGTTTCGCGCATCAATCTCAACGGTTCGGTTTCCCCACTTGTGCGTGATGTTGGCGGCGGCGGCCTGGATCGCCCATATGCCGGCGGTGATTTCAGCGTGTCGCGCGGCGGGGCAATTGCCTATACCCGCGATAGCGCCAGCCGCCCGGCGGAGGTGGCCGTCTATAGCGGCGGCAAATCGCGTACGCTGACCGATCTTAATCAGCTTTCGCTCTCCGCAAAATCGCTTGGTCCAGTCCGGACGCTGGCGGTCCGCGCGCCCGATGGCGGCAATGTCCCAAGCTGGCTTATCCTGCCACCGGGATATCAGGACGGACAAAAGGTGCCGACAATCCTGGAAATCCACGGCGGCCCCTATGCGGCCTACGGTCCCCACTTCTCAACCGATTATCAGCTATACGCGGCGGCGGGCTACGCAGTGCTCTATACCAACCCGCGCGGATCGACCGGCTATGGTCAGGCATTCGCCGACGGGATCGAGAAAACCTACCCGGCAAGCAACTTCGACGACCTGATGGCGGCGGTCGATGCTGCGGTAGCAGCGGGTGTCGCAGATCCCGACAATCTGTTCGTCACCGGCGGATCGGGCGGCGGCATTCTTACCGCCTGGATCGTCGGCAGCACCAACCGGTTCAAGGCCGCAGCGGCGCAGAAGCCCGTCATTAACTGGACAACCCAGGCGCTGACCAGCGACGGTGTCCCCTTCTTCGGCAAATATTGGATGGGCTCCATGCCGTGGGAAAATTACCAAAGCTATTGGGCCCGTTCGCCGCTTAGCCTGGTCGGAAAAATGTCCACGCCGACCCTCGTGGTCGTTGGCGCCGAAGATTATCGCACCCCGGTCAGCGAGTCCGAACAACTCTATTCGGCCTTAAAGCTGAAAGGCGTCCCGACCATGCTGGTGAAGGTGCCGGGGGCAAGTCATGGCGGCATCGCCGCCCGGCCCAGTCAATCCGCCGCCAAGGCATCCGCGATCATCGCGTGGTTCGACAAATATCGGACGCGCTAGCCAAACCGGCCCTGCTCGTTAGAGTGGGGCCAAACCAAAATAGGAGAAGCCATTATGCGCCATTTCGCGCTGCCCCTGACTGTTTCCCTGACAATCGCGCTTGCCGCCTGCGCCACCGCCCCCGTTGAACCGGCCCGGTCGGCCCCGGCGCCGGCACAGCCATTTGCGTTCAGCGCCGATCGCCTGTCCGACACCGTCCGCACCATCAGCGACGACAGCTATGAGGGCCGCGCACCCGCGACGCCGGGTGAAGCCAAGACCGTCGCCTATATCGCCGATGCATTTGAAAAGGCGGGTGTTCAGCCCGGCGGGGTCATCGTCAATGGTCAGCGGACCTGGACACAGCCTGTCCCCCTGCTGAAATCCGAATGGGCGGCCACGCCGCATCTCGCCATGACCATCGGCGGCAAGTCGGTTGAGCTGACTCAGGGCGAACAGATTGCCGCGCGTAGCCCGACCAACGGCGACAAGGGCGTCGACCTCAACAATGTTCCGCTCGTCTTTGTCGGCTACGGCGTCAACGCCCCGGAACGCGGGTGGGACGACTACAAAGGTCAGGACCTGAAGGGCAAAGTGCTGGTCATGCTGGTCAACGACCCAGACTTTGAGGCCAGGGGAGAACCGCTTGAAGGCGATTTCGGCGGCAAGGCGATGACCTACTACGGCCGCTGGACATATAAATATGAGGAAGGCGCGCGGCAGGGTGCAGCGGGTGTGTTGGTGATCCATGAGACTGCGCCCGCCAGCTATGGCTGGAACACAGTCAAAAACAGCAACACGAACACCATGTTCGACATCGTCCGCAAGAACCCGAAGGCCGACCATCCGGCGCTTGAAGGGTGGATTCAGCGCGATCTGGCGCAGCAGATTTTTGCCGCATCCGGCCTTGATCTTGACGCGATGAAGGCGGCGGCCCGCAGAAAAGACTTCAAGCCGGTCGCGCTAAAGGCCGGCCTCACCGCCCATGGTCAGGCCAATACAGAAGTGATCACGTCGCAGAACGTCGTCGGCCTGCTTCCGGGCAGCAAATATCCCGATGAGACGATTATCTACAGCGGGCATTGGGACCATCTTGGCGTTGGGCAGCCCGACGCGAACGGTGATCGCATCTATAATGGTGCGCTCGATAACGCGACCGGCATTGCTCACATCATCGAACAGGCGCGCGCCTTCGCCGCCGGTCCTCGCCCCGAACGGTCGATTGTTTTCCTTGCCGTGACGGCAGAAGAAAAGGGCCTGCTGGGCAGCGAATATTATGCCGCCAACCCCATCTATCCGGCCGGTAAGACGGTGGCGGTGATCAACACCGATTCGATGGGCGTCTTTGGTCCGGCAAAGGATTTCTCCATTTCCGGGACGGCGAAACTCGGCCTGTTGGATGATTTGGTTGAGGAAGGCGCAAAGGCCGGGCGCACCTTCACGCCAGACCGGCATCCCGAAAGCGGCGGATTCTACCGCAGCGACCATTTCACCATGGCTAAGGTCGGCATTCCCGCAATCTCGTTCAAATCGGGCGGCGACCTGGTGAACGGCGGCCTCGCGCGCGGTGAAGCCATCGGCAAGGAGTATACGTCCAAGCGGTATCACCAGCAGGACGACGAATGGGCGCCAGACTGGGACTTCACCGGCATTGTTGCCGATGCCAACCTGCTACACGCGCTTGGCGTTCGCCTCGCCAACAGTCGCGAATGGCCAAACTGGAGCAGCGACAGCGAATTCCGGGCCGAGCGCGACAAGACATCGGGTGAACGCCGATAATAAGTTTGTTCCGTTTATGTTCCGATGCTAAAGCTCGTCGGGAAGGGAGAGTCGTGCCATGACCATCGACTTTTACACCAACCCGATGAGCCGCGGGCAGATCGTCCGCTGGATGCTGGAGGAAGTGGGCGCGCCCTACGCTCAGCATATCGTCCACTATGACGAGAAGGGCGATGGCACCGTGTCGATGAAGGATGACGCCTATGCGGCGGTCAATCCGATGAAGAAGGTCCCGGCGATCGTCCATGACGGCAATACCGTCACCGAATGCGCCGGTATCATCGCCTATCTGGCGGACGTGTTTCCCGATGCGGGTTTAGGACCGCGGGATGAGGAGAAGGCGGATTATTACCGCTGGCTGTTCTTCGGCGCGGGACCGGTCGAGGCGGCGGTCAGCAATCACGCCAACGGATGGGATCCGTCGCCGGAACGCGAACGGATGTTCGGCTATGGCAGCTACGACCGAATGGTCGACACGCTGGCGGCGCATTTCGCGGACCATGATTATGTCTGTGGGCCCCGGTTCACGGCGGCGGACGTCTATGTCGGCAGCCAGGTGCTTTGGGGCACCCAATTCGGCACCCTGCCCGAGCGGCCGGAATTCACCGCCTACGCTGCGCGGCTGAGCGAGCGCGACGCGTACAAGCGCGGCAAGGAGATCGACGGCAAGCTGATCGCGGAGATGCAGGCGAAGTAGGGATTCGTCCGCGCTTGCTTTGGGTGCGCCGGCAAAGGCCGTGGGACTAGAGGTAGCGGGGCGCCCGTCATTTCCCGCGGTCACGAAGATGGCAGGGAAGGTTGGTACGGCGGCCAGCTTAATCTGAACGTTGGCCCGCAAGCGCGTTCAATTGCGGTAGCGCCTGCCGACCGGAGGACTTAGCCAAACCACATGGGATTATTGACCTTCATCATAAACGTCACTTTGGACGGTTGTATCGACCATGAGGTAGGGATCGTCGACGACGAAACCCACGCCTTTTTCACCAACCTTTTGGACGAATCAGGCGCAATGCTGTGGGGCCGCGTCACCTATGAGATGATGGAGAGCTATTGGCCTTTGGTTGCCCGCGGCGACATTGAGGCCGATCCGTCAATGCGCGAATGGGCGGTCAAGCTCGACGCAAAGCCAAAATATGTAGCCTCGTCGACGCGAAGTGACTTTCCTTGGGTGAATAGCCACCACATTGGCAATTTGCGCACGGGTGTAGAGCGCCTCAAGGATGCAACACCGGCTGGCGTCCTCCTGGGCAGCGGGAAGCTTGCAGCCGAGCTGGATCGCCTCGATCTAATCGACGAGTATCGCTTCGTCATACAACCCATGATCGCTGGCCACGGCCCAACGCTGTATCAAAGCGGATTGCCCGACACGCGGCGGCTTGACCTTATATCGGCCCACCCCTTCCGTAACGGCGCTGTGGCAATGCACTATCGCCGCGCACGTTAACCGATAGAAACGGCGGCACGTTTTCCAGGCACTTCGCGGTTCAGAAGCGTGGATATGACGTCGGAAATCGATCCGCACCCATCATTCCCGCGCAAGCGGGAATCCCGCTAAACCTTCACCGGTCGAAACCCATCAAGGGAAGCGGGATCCCCGCTTTCGCGAGGATGACGAAATTGGGGGCGTTGGTAATCAACCCATTGCGGACGATAGTTCACCAATGCTCCCCGGCGCAGGCCGGGGCCCAGGAGCGCCGAAAGGCGCTGCTTCGCACCGCCCTGGATCCCGGCCTCCGCCGGGGCACCTATCGTCCCCTTTCCGCCTTTTAAGGTCGTGAATCCCCAAAATAAGAAAGCCCGGCGGATCGCTCCACCGGGCCTTCGTTGTTTTCCAACCCCGTGCCGACACGCATGAAACGTGCCGCCACTGCGGCTCCGCTTAGCGGCGGTCGCCCATGAAGCTGAGCAGGAACTGGAACATGTTGATGAAGTCCAGATACAGCGTCAGCGCGCCCATGATGACCGTCTTGCCCATCATGTCGGTGCCCGCAACATAGGCGTACATCGACTTAATTTTCTGCGTGTCATAAGCGGTCAGGCCCGCGAACAGCAGGACGCCGATCGCGCTGATCGCCAGTTGCAGGCCGGTCGACTGAAGGAACATATTGATCAGCATCGCGACCAATAGGCCGACGACACCCATGATAAGGAATGTCCCCATGCCCGACAGGTCACGCTTGGTCGTATAGCCCCACAGGCTGAGGCCCAAGAACGATGCGGCCACCGCGAAGAATGTCTGCGCAATCGAGGTTCCGGTGAAGACGACAAATACTGTCGACATCGACAGGCCCATTAGGAAGGCGAAGCCCCAGAACAGCATCTGAAGCGTCGATTCCTTCATGCGATTGACGCCAAAGCTCATCGCAAAGACGACGGCGAGCGGGGCGAAAATCACAACCCAGCGAAGGGCCGAACCCATCACCGGCGCAAACAGACTGCTGTTGGCGAACAGCATTGCAACAACGCCGGTCAGCAAAACGCCCGACGCCATATAATTATATACCTTCAGCATATAGGACCGAAGGCCCGCATCGCGTGCGGCGCGGGGAACGCTGACCGAGCCGGGCTGCGCTTGCTGCCAGCTCTGGTTGGTGCGTTCGTCAAACTGGTTCTGCATTTCCACTCCTATGCGAAGGAAAAATAAGCCCTCGCCGACCATATATCATGAATGTTCGCCCCTTGTTCAAGGAAAACCGGTCGAAAATCGGTAGGCGTTGGGTTAACGCATCGAGCGCCATGCACCGGTTGTTCGTAGCCCTGCGCCTTCCCGCGCCGATCCGCCAAGCCTGTCTCGACGCGATGGACGGGGGCCCGGATGGCTGGGCTTGGCAGGATGAGGATCAATTGCACCTGACCCTGCGCTTCATCGGTGAGGTCGACCGGCCGATGGCCGAAGATATCGCGACCGCACTCGGCTCGCTACATGCGCCAGCGCCAACGATCCAGCTCGAAGGGGTCGGCCATTTCGACCATGGCCCCCGCTCAGTCCTGTTCGCCCGCGTCGGTCCACGCGCCCCACTGCAGGCGCTTCATGACAAGATCGACCGCCTGCTCGTCCGCACTGGACTGGTGTCCGAACGCCGTGCCTACCTTCCCCACATCACACTGGCCCGAAAGCGCGGTGCGACCGACCATGCCGACCTGTGGATCGAGGCGAGGGCTGGGCTGGCGAGTGGGCCGCTGTCGGTCGGCCATCTTACCTTGTTCGAAAGCCATCTTGGCAAACATGGACCGACTTATGAGGCGATTGCCCGCTATCCGCTTGATCCAGCGAGCGTCAGCCCCATTTAGGCTGTTTGAACGCCCCGAAATCACCCCTTGCGGTGCGTGAACAAATCTGGAACAAACAACAAGCTATGCTGACCCATATCTCGGTTCGTGGTGCGCGCGAGCATAATCTTAAAGGCGTGGATATCGACATTCCGCGCGAACGCCTGACGGTCATCACCGGCCTGTCGGGTAGCGGCAAGTCGTCCCTCGCGTTCGACACCATCTATGCCGAGGGGCAGCGGCGCTATGTCGAGAGCCTCAGCGCCTATGCGCGGCAATTTCTGGAGATGATGCAGAAGCCGGACGTAGAGCATATCGACGGCCTATCGCCCGCCATCTCGATCGAGCAAAAGACGACGTCGCGCAATCCGCGTTCGACCGTCGCCACCGTTACCGAGATTTACGATTATATGCGCCTTCTGTGGGCGCGGGTGGGCATCCCCTATTCCCCGGCCACCGGCCTTCCGATCGAGGCGCAGCAGGTCAGCCAGATGGTCGACCGGACGATGGCGCTGCCCGACGGCTCGCGCCACTATCTGCTCGCGCCAGTCGTGCGCGGGCGGAAGGGCGAATATCGCAAGGAATTGGCAGAATGGCAGAAGGCGGGCTTCACCCGCGTCCGGATCGACGGCGAATTTTACGCCATTGAAGAGGCACCTGCGCTCGACAAGAAATATAAGCACGACATCGAAATCGTTGTCGACCGCATCGTCGTGAAGGAAGGGATCGAGGCACGTCTTGCGGACAGCTTCGAGACCGCCCTCAAACTCTCGGAAGGACTCGCATATCTCGATCCGGCCGATCCGCCTTCGGACGCGGAGCAGCAATCGGGCATGAAGCTCGATTTCGGAGCACCCGGACGCATCGTCTTTAGCGAAAAATTCGCCTGCCCGATCAGCGGCTTCACCATTGCCGAGATTGAACCGCGCCTGTTCAGCTTCAACTCGCCGCAGGGCGCGTGCCCGGCGTGCGACGGCTTGGGCGAAAAGCTCATATTCGACGAAGACCTCGTCGTTCCCAACCATGATCTTAGCATCGCAAAAGGCGCCGTTGTGCCTTGGGCGAAAAGCCAGCCACCCTCGCCTTATTATATGCAGGTGCTTGGCAGCCTCGCCCGCGCTTATGATTTTTCGCTCGACACCAAGTGGAAGGATCTACCCGCGCAGGCGCAGGACGTCATCCTCCGCGGCACCAAGGGCCAGCCGGTGACGCTGCGCTTCGTTGACGGCAAGAAAAGCTATGAAGTGAAGAAGCCGTTCGAAGGCGTGATCGGCAACCTCGACCGCCGACTGATGTCGACCGAAAGCGCCTGGATGCGCGAGGAACTGTCGAAATATCAGGCCAGCCATGCCTGCGAAGTCTGCCACGGCGCACGCCTCCGCCCCGAAGCGTTGGCTGTAAAAATCGCGGGCGAGGACATCAGCATGTCCGCCCGCCGTTCGGTCGCCGACGCATATGAGTGGTTCGCGGGGCTCCATGAAAAGCTGACATCGACCCAGAGTGAAATCGCCAAGGCGATCCTCAAGGAAATCAACGAGCGGCTGGGCTTCCTCCACAATGTCGGGCTCGATTACCTCAACCTCGACCGCACCAGCGGCACCTTATCGGGCGGCGAAAGCCAGCGCATCCGGCTTGCCTCACAAATTGGTAGCGGCCTGTCCGGCGTCCTCTATGTCCTCGACGAACCGTCGATTGGCCTTCACCAGAAGGACAATGACCGCCTCCTCGAAACGCTGAAGCGGCTGAAATCGCTCGGCAATACTGTACTCGTCGTCGAACATGACGAAGATGCGATCCGCACCGCCGACCATATCATCGACATGGGACCGGGAGCGGGTGTTCATGGCGGCGAGGTCGTCGCGCAGGGCACGCTCGACGATATTTTGACCGCCAAGGACAGCCTGACCGGCGACTATCTCTCGGGGCGCCGCTCCATCCCCCTGCCCGCAAAGCGCCGCAAAGGCACCGGGAAGAAATTGACGGTCACGGGTGCGCGCGAGAATAATCTCAAGGACATCACGGCATCCATCCCGCTCGGCACCTTCACGGCCATTACCGGGGTCAGCGGCTCGGGCAAGTCGAGCTTTACCATCGACACGCTATATGCCGCGGCGGCTCGGCAACTCAACGGCGCCCGGATGCTCGCCGGCAAATATGACAAGATCAGCGGCCTCGAACATCTCGACAAAGTCATCGACATCGACCAGTCGCCGATCGGCCGTACCCCGCGCTCCAACCCCGCGACCTATACCGGCGCTTTCACGCAGATCCGGGACTGGTTCGCGGGCCTGCCGGAAAGCCAGGCGCGCGGCTACAAGCCAGGCCGGTTCAGCTTCAACGTCAAGGGCGGCCGCTGCGAAGCCTGTCAGGGCGATGGCGTACTGAAGATCGAAATGCACTTCCTGCCCGACGTCTACGTCACCTGCGACGTCTGCCACGGCCAGCGCTACAATCGCGAGACGCTTGAGGTGAAGTTCAAGGGGAAAAGCATCGCCGACGTGCTCGACATGACGGTCGAGGACGCGGTGGAATTCTTCAAGGCGGTCCCCGGCATCCGTGACAAGATGGCGATGCTGCAAGAAGTCGGCCTCGGCTATATCAAGGTCGGGCAACAGGCGACGACCCTTTCCGGCGGCGAGGCGCAGCGCGTCAAACTGTCGAAGGAACTATCCCGCCGCGCCACCGGCAACACGCTCTACATTCTCGATGAGCCGACCACTGGCCTCCACTTCGAGGACGTCCGCAAGCTACTGGAGGTACTCCACGCCCTCGTCGAACAGGGCAACACGGTCGTCGTGATCGAGCACAACCTCGACGTCATCAAGACCGCCGACTTCATCCTCGACCTAGGCCCCGAAGGCGGCGTCAACGGTGGTGAAATCGTCGCTCAGGGAACGCCGGAGGACGTCGCCGCCAACCCGGCCAGCTTCACCGGTCACTATCTCGCGCCGCTGCTGAAAAAATCGAAGAAGGCAGAAGCGCCCGCGCTCGAACTGACCGGGTCCTAATTCACGATCCAAATATCAACGCGCCGGTTCTGAACCTCGCGCACGCCGTCCGCGGTGGGCACGAATTCATTGGCCTCGCCGTATGCCTGAACCCGGACCGCACCGGCCGGCACGCCCTTGCCGGCAAGATAGTCGCGCACCAACTCTCCCCGCCTCCGCGACATAACCAAGTTCACCCGCGCATCGCCCGACCGATCCGAATAGGCCGCCAGCACCACCTGCCCGCCCTTCGCCGCATAGTTCGCCGCGACCTTGTCGAGCTCGGCCATCGCATCGCGTGACAGCTCATTCTTTCCCCAATCGAAGAAGACAAAATGCGGCGCGGGCACCTGCTGCGCGACAGCCGAAACAGAGAGCGAAAGCGCAACCAGCGCGAACAGACGAACGTTCATTCGTCCCGCTTATCGCAATCGCGTCAGGTCGTCATCCCATTGGCATTCAGCACCGCCAAGATCGCATCGATCGTCGAACGCGCCTCGCCATCGACCACGTTACCGCCGCTGGGCGCCGTCACTTCCACCGGCGCCATCCCGCTCATGCTCTGCCCGACATAGGTCAGGCTGGCGCTCGGCAAAGGCTCCGCATCGGCCAGCCCGAACGCGGTCGCGACAATCGTCTGGCCGACCAGCGCCTCGTCGACCGGCACCGGCACCATCGCCGCCCCATCAACCAGGCAGAATCCGGTGCCCGCCAGATGATCGCCGACCGCCCAACCGGTCGCGCGAACCCCGCGCACCAGCCCGCCCAGCCGCCACGCCCCGCCGCCAAGCGCCTCTGCGCTCGCAAACTGGATCATTTCATGACCGATCATCGCCCGGTTGGCGCCCGCTGCAATCGCCGCCGCATCGGCACCTAGCAGCCACTGATCCGCGTCGACCAGCAACACATCTAAGCTCGTCGCGTCCGCCGCCATCGGCGCCGCCAACACGCCCAACCGCGCCTTGCGCGACACCGCGGCACTGGCAATCAGTCCGCCACCAACCCGCATTTCCACTGACACCGCGCCAAACCCGCCCGGGCTACTCGCCGCGACCGATAGGGCGCTGCGTCCATCAGCTTGAGGTACTTCAAACAGGCCGAGTACCGTCCGCGTCACAACCTCATCCACCGAGCGAACAGCTCGCCCGCCATCCGCCGTCAGCACCGGCACGGCGGCATCCGCCCGCCGCGCCTCGACCACTAGCGCCAGTCCATCGACCTCGCTCGCCTCAACTGCCCAACGTCCACGTCCCGGCACTTCGACGACATCACCCGGTCCTAATCCAATCCGCGACGGCGGCAGGCGTAACGTCATCTGCTCCCCCCGCCCCCATCGCCGGGCCAACATCGCCGCGCCCAATGTCTTGGCCCCATCCGGCGTCAGCACCGCCGGCAATTCCACCTGCTCCGAACGGCGTCCGTCCCCGCCAGCCGCGACCCGCACCTGTCCCGCCTGCCACTCTCGCGCCGCGTCATAAAACTGGACGCTAATGCCCGACGGTAATTCGTTTTCCCCGTCGCGATCCCATTCTATCGCCGGATAGGATTTCCCGTCCGCCGAACAGCCCAGTTCATCCGTATAAAGCGGAACAACCGAATCCGCTCCCCCAACGATTATCCGATCCCCCTCATCACGGAGCGCCAACCCAAATGCCTCAATCAACGGCGCCACGGCATCACCAATGCCGCCACCATGCGCCGCATAGCCCGCCACCGCCTGCCCGCTCGATGCCCCGCCAATCACCCCGCCGCTCGCATCGTCCAGCAGGTCGACCACCTCAACCGCGCCATCATCTGCCACCACTTCGAAGGTCAACATCGGTATCCGATTGCCAAAGCTGCTCAGGTCCAACCGCTCGAATACCGCTACCGCCATCCCGCGAAATGCGGGCGCCAATGCCATCCCCTCTTCCGAAGCGACCAGCGGATCGACCGCCTGATCCTCCCCGCCGGTCATCAACCGGAACGTGCAATCGACCTTCCAGTCACCTGCGACGCCCCGGATCAGCTTCCCGTCCGCCCAGATCCGCCCCACATTCCGAACCGGCCGCGACGACAGCGCCACCGCAAGGTTCGCCGAATAGCGATAGCGCACCACCCCCGGCGCCCATTTGCCGGTCGCCTCATAGCTTTCTTCCTCGACCAGGTCGGTGGCCCAGATCACCGTTCCCGCCACCCGCATCGACCCGTAAATCCGCGGAACCATGCTGCCATAGCTCGACGTCTGCACCGACAGGTCGCCCAGCCGCGGACCTTTACGCGGTCCCGAACCGAAAAATTGCTCGTCGACCGTTCGGCCCAGCAGGCTACCCAGCGCCGCACCAAACGGCCCGCCGAGCGCCTGCCCAACGGCCGTAAACACCAACGTCGCCATCGCCTACACCCTCACCCGCCGCCGAAACACCGCCACCACCGCCCAGGGCAAATCACCCGGCCGCTCCACCACCTTGCGAAGCACCGCGTCAGCATGGATCATCCCCGCTTCACTGCGAATGCCGAGATGCAATTGCCCCGGCCCCGTCCGCATCACGATCAAATCGCCGACCCGCACCCGCGTCCGCGCAACGCGCCGAAATCCCCCGCCCAGCGCCGCAAACAACTCAGCCTTGTCGCCACCCCGCATCCGGTAATCCCGCCGCCCAAGGTCGCGCGGAAGGCCAAACGCCAGCAGCGCCAGCCCCACACAATCGACGCCCTCGCTCGCGCTCCGCCCCTGCGGCCGGAACCGCGTCCCGATCAGCTCGCGCGCCCGCGCGACCACCACGCTCATGCGCCGGGATACCGGGTCAGCAGATCATTGCCCGGAAGATGCGGCTCCCCGCGAAAGTTCGCAGCGTTGCCGAACCGCGCCGAACAAGTCTCCAGGCTCTTGTCGCATCCCTCGATTACCTCAACCGCATCACCCGCGATCACCGTAACCGGCGGCATCGACCGCAGCGTGACTGTGCTCGCGTCGACCTTCAGAAGCATGCTTCGAAGCCCGTTCGCATCGCCGCCCAGGAACCGCAGCGACCCCATCAGGAATCGGTCGTCCAGCATCCGATCAACCGTCACCACCAGCCCGTCGACTGACACCACCCGCGCCCGAACCGACCGCCCCGCCATATCCACCCGGCACGCCTTGTCGCCCAATTCCGCCCGGCATTCGGGCGATGTCAGCGGGCACACCGGTGAATCCAGTTTTGCCGCTGGCCCGAGCATCTCCGCATGAAACTCCCGGTCCTTCTGCGAAATCCGCCCAAGCGCGCCGCTCGCCAGTTCGGTCGATCCGGCGGGCCGCTCCCAATCAACTGCCGACAGCCGAACCGCTGCCCCATCCCAGCGCCCGGCCAGCAAGTCAGCCTCGCTAATCGCCGCGCTCGACAGCGCGCCCGCAACCTCGCTCTTCGCTGCGTCCAGCCCGCCACCATGCCGCACCGCCGCTGGCGTCATGCCCGGCGCCGGATCATGCCGCACGCCGCGCACCTCGACCGCCTCATCATGGCTGGTTAGTGCCAACCCCGCGCCGTCCTTCCGCTCAATCCGCCAGCACAGCGCAATGCTGGTCAGCGACCCGTTTCCAAGCACGCTCATCCTTCGCGTACCTCAACCAACGGCACCGACGGCGCTTCCCCAGCCAGGAAGCTCGCGCGATTAATCTCAAGCCGATCCTCTCCGAAGCGCACCGGCACATCGAACAGATAGCCCGCCGTCACCACCACGCCCGCACCCGGCGGCGCATCAAAACTGACCACACCCAGCGGCTCCAGTGTCCACCCGCTGCTGACCTCAACCCCATCAACCGCGACCCGCACGCTGCCCGCGACGGGCCGCGTAATCCGCCGCCTCTCACCCGGTCCATAAGCCTTCGCCAGCGCGAACCGCGTCTCACTCCCATCACCAACACCAATCTCGACGTCATCGGCACCCGGCGAACCCGTGATCACGGTCGAGCTAAAATCAAACGGATCGCGAAACCGGAACGCCACCGCCGACCCGCGCCTGGCCCGGAAGAAGCTGAGCAGTTCCCCCAGCTCCGCTTCACCCCGCACACCCGGCCCGGCATCGAACCGCAGCTTCGCCTGCTGCCAGTTGGCATTGCGATATTCATGCCCGCTCGCGCTGGTCACGACATTGGTCGAAAAGCCCGGCGCAACGCTCGCTTCCTGCCCGATCGCAATCGGGAACTGCACATCCTCGAACGGCGTCAAATCATCCTCCCCAACCATCAGCGTCACCCCGTCGCGAACCCATTGCGGCATCGCCCAGATGAAGGTTTTGGCCACCCCGCGTGCTTCGGCCTCCCGCGCCGCATCCACCACCGCGTGCCACTCGCCGCGCCGGTCCGCACTCGCCACAAATCCTGCAAAATAATGCTGCTCCGACGGCGCATAGCCGAGCCGTTGTTCGACCAGCGCATAGCCCGCCTCGCGCAGGGCCCGGCGTCCGCCCGTAACCCACTCATAATCCTCGACCTGCAACACATCGAACGCCGGCTTCGCCCAGCCAATAGGCAAGTTCGCCCGCTTCAATTCCGGCGCATCCGGGTCCAGCACCCCCGGCACATAAGGAAGCAAATGCGTCACTGCATCAGGCGCCACCGCTTTCGCCGCCGCAACCACCGCTGCCGTCGAGGAGGCCAGCAACGCCCCGGCCTGATCAAGCACTTCCGTCTCGACCGCGCTCAACCCCGTCCGCGCATTGTGAATTTCCGCAGGTGCGCCGCCCATCGCCGCCCTGGCCGCATCGTCATAGCAACAGATCGCCCCGTCGCTCCGCACCCACCACCACGGCTCGCCAACCTGAAACCGCGGCACCAGCCCGGCCTCAACCGAAATCCCGATCAGTTCCGCCGCGATCCGCCCCAGATAATCGGTCGCCGCCGCATTGGCGGGCGACAACAGCGCAGACGGCGGATCATATCCCGTCGCCGCAGCAACGCCGTCCCAAGCCCGCTGCTTCCACGCCGTCGGGCAAAACATGTCGAGCAATTCGTAAGACAGCGACCAGATCAGCTCAAACCCGCGCGCCTTGGCCTCTGCCGCAAACGCCCGGTGCCAGGCCAGCGCCGCCCCGCACATCCCCGCGCCCGCATCGACCAGCCCATCCGCGCCCAGCGTCGGATAATGGCTCATCCCGACATAATGGTTGATGGTCCCGCGAAACCCCGCTGCCTCGACCGCCTCAACCACCCGTGACGGCGTCAGATTATATTGGTCGTCATAGCTGGTGCAGGCGCCAAACCCATGCTCCGGCGCCCAGGCGCACCGCTGCGCGACGACGCTACCCGATTTGTCGCAAACAATGTCGCGAAGCTCGACCCATGCTTCAACGGGAGCCGCAAGCATCTCGGCGCTCTTGTCGACAAAGCCCGGCGCGACCAGGCTGATGAACATCCGGTCGATGTCCTTCGGCCATACTCGAACCGCATCGGCGGGCAGCCCAAACCCCGCATCCAACGCGTCGAAATCCAGACTAACCACCGCATCGTTCGACGAGCCTTGGGCATAGTTCCACAACCGCACATACCAGCTCGTCGGTACCCCCGCCGCGTCGCGCCCCTCAATCGTCAGCACTGGGCCATTGACCGCATCCAGCGGCACCAACCCACTCGACACCCACCGAAACGACAACGTCATCGCTGAATAATCGCGCTTCGTTTCCCGCGTTCGCGCTGGGTGCGAATGCCGATCCTCGCTCTCATAGATCAGCCCGACCAAATCGCCCTTGCGAAGGAACCGCGCCTCAACCCGTAAGCTCCTCTCACCGGGCAACACCACCGCGCTCGCCATAGCGCCGCGCGGGAAATCGACCGTCCAATCCCGCGCCCGGAACCGCTTGACCCAGCCCATCTCAACCGGCGCATCGGGCCGCGTGAACCAAAGCCCCATCACCGCGCCGCCCGCAGCGCCGACCGCACCGCCCGCGCCAGTTGCCGCGACGATTGCCGCAGCACGCCGGGGTCTTCCGGCGTCGGCGTATTCACCGAAATGGCCACGCGCACATCGCGTCCGGCGCCCTCGCCCGCCGCAACAACGCGCCCGCTTCCCGACGGCACGAACAGCTCCGGCCCCCGCTCGCCGACCATGTACGGCCGGCCGCCACTCACCGGCCCGCCATGCGCACGCCCAGGCATCCCGAGCAGGCTCGAAATCCCGCTATTCAGCAGCGCACCCAGGCCACCACCGGCACTCCCACCGCCACTAAACAGACCCCGCAACGACGCCTGCGCAAGCTGGCTCATCGCCCCCAGTGCCACGCGCTTCAGGTCATCAAACCCCAGCTTCCCGCTGGTCAGCGCCTTGGCCAAGGATGCTTCGATGAGCCGCCCTGCCCGTCCAACGCCACTCGCCAATGGCCCTTCCAATTCGCCGCGCATTGCCGCCACGTCGCGCGCAAAGCCGTTCGTGTCCGCGCGAACGCTGACCACCATTTCTTCGATACTATCCATGATTACCCCTCGTCGGGAAAGCGCATCAGCAGCGCCGCCAGCTCATCACCCGCGACCGGTTCCACGACTTCGCCGCCGCCCACCGCCACCGCCATCTCCGCCGGCGTCGCATCCCAGAACTCGCCCGGCCGCCACCCCAGCACCCGCGCCGACAACCCCGCCAGCAGCACCGCCCGCTCACCGAACATTGTCAGCGCCCTTGCAAGATCTGCCCAAGCACTTGGCGGAGCTGCGGGGTCACGCCCGCCAGCCCCTGCTCGACAATCGCCTCACCAATCCTCACCCGGTCAATGCCTTTAGCTCGCCCGGCACGCGACAAATGGTCGAACAGCGCCGCTATCTCGCCCACGCTCAGCTTGCCCTCTGCCGCCCGCTCAACCAGCGCAAACAGCGGCCCCAACTCCTCCTCCGCAGCGACGAGCGCCGCAAAGCTCGGCCGAATAACCACTACCTCGCCGCCAACCATCAGGCTCGCTTCGCCGCGATGCGGATTGGCGCTCTCAAAGCCCCTCCCCTTGGGGGGAGGGGTTGGGGTGGGGCAGCTCGTCACAGGCTCGCCACCTCGCCGCTCGATTCCAAGGCCAGCGTGTAGTTGCGCTCGCCGTTGAAGTCCCCGGCATATTCAAGACGGGACACCAGGAAGTCGCCTTCCATCTTCTCTCCGCTCTCGAAGCTCAACTGGAACGGCGCCAACACACCCGACAGCGCCAGGCTCCGCACCTCCTGCTCCGCCGAGCTGCCGGTAAAAATACCGCTCGCCGCCACGCTGACGGATCGCACCCCCGCGCCCGACAGCAGCTCGCGCCACCCGCCGCTGTCCTTGTTGGTGATCGCCACCGCATCGCCGTTGACCGTCAACTGGGTCGTCTTCAGCCCCGCCACCGTCGCATAGCTCGGGGCCGCGCCCCCGCTCCCAAGTTTCAACAAAAACGCACTCCCACGCTCCGCAGCCATCGGATTCTCCTCTCGCAATATGTTGTGAAATCAGTCGGCCAGCAGCCGCGCCCGAAAATCGATCGCCGTCGCCCAGGGCCCGGCCACATCCCGAACCGTCCGCCGCCGTACCAGCCGCATGCTGACCAGCTGCCACCCGGCAACGTCGCCAACGCCGCCCGCCAGTGCCTCAACGCGGTCGGCCAGTTCCGCCAGCCGCGCCGGCTGCTCATCCCAAACCGTCAGCGCGACCAGCACTTCGCGCCCCGCCCCGCTCTTGTGCCCCCAGTCGCTCTCTGCCCCGGCGTCGACCGTCACGTAAGGAAAGGCCGCCCGCGCCGGCGGCCCGTCATAGACCCCGCTCAACGCCGCCTCCTGGCTCAGCGCGCTTGCCAACGCCGCCTGCACCACCGTCCCCGCGCTCATCGCCAAAACCTCAGCGCAAAGCGCAGCCGCACATCGCCCAGCCACCGCCGCATCAGCCCGCGCCCACGCAGAACCAACGTATCGCCCGCACGAGCAATCTCGATGTCCGGAAATTCCGCCACCGCCGCCGCAATCCCGTCGACCGCCTTCGCTGCCGCCGCCCGCGCGGCCGCTTCAACCTGCGCCTTTACCTTATCCAGCACCGCCATCACCGCATCTCCTCACACCGCAGGGCAATCCGGTCAGGCGTGCGCGGGTCGTCGATGCGCTGCTTCACCAGCATCCGTCGCCCGCGCCACACAACCCGCTGGCCCACGGCCACACTGTCCCGCGCCCGTATCGTCACCCGAAATCGCGGCGCCGACGACAGCGCCATCGCCTCCGCCTCACCCGCAGGTGTCTCCGCGACAATCGCCGCCAGGCACCGCGCCACTGGCTCCCATTGTTCCTGCTGCAATCCGCTCGGCGTGCGTACCGCCGCCAGCTGCTCAATCGCGATCCGCTCGCGCAGCGTTCCGGCAAACTCGCTCATACCAGCCGCATTTTGCGATAGGGCCGCCACAACGCCGTCACCGCCGCAGGAGGCTCGCCGCCCGTTCCATCGCGCGTCGCAAACAGATGCGCGACCAGCCGCAGGATGCCCTGCCGGATTGGCTCCGGCACATCATTCTCGTCCTGCGCCATTCCGACCGTGCCGCTCACCCGCAATCGGCCGCCAACGCTCGACCGCACCCAGCCATCGCCGCGACTATCGATATCGACCTCATATTGCCCGGGCATCAGCACACCGACACTGCCATCCGCCGCGACAGCCTCAACCGCGTCAATTGCCCGAACCGGCCCCTGCGCCAACCGCTGCCAGTTCACACATGCCGGCACCGTCTCGACGAACCCCCGCGCCACCAATACCTGGCCAACAAACCCCTCGCACAGCGCCGTTGCCGTCCGTACAAGTCCGGCAAGCAGTGCCTCTTCCTCGCCGGTCTCTACGCGGGCGTAGGCTTGCGCCTCGGCCATCGTCACCGCCGGCCGCACCATCAAATCTTGCCCCATCATCGCGCCTCCACCCGCAGTACGATGGACCGGGCATCGGTCCGTCCGCTGCTCGTCACGACCCGGTTGATCAGGCGGTAAACATGGCCCGGATGCCCGCCCGACACCGACACGCTTGTCCCGAAATCGTCAAAGCGATGACTATCGACGGCAATCCCGCCAGGCTCGTCGGGGTCGACGGTCCAACCGCTCTCGGTCAGACCTTCCCCGTCCAGATAATCGCTTGCCCAGTCGACGCCATAATCCAGCGCCGCCAAGGGATCCTTGAGCAGCAAACTCATATATTTCCATTCCTCATTGCTGTTGGTCAGCGCCGCTCCGGCACCGGACTATTTTCTTTCAGTGCGACGATTGTCCGCCTCGGCAACGGCTTTTTATCGGGCGGCTGCGAATTTCCGTCGGCAAGAGCGCGCTCACCCACGGCTCCTTGGGACAGGCTCATACACTCACCCTCCTTCCGGCTTGACGAAGCAGGTGGAATGGCCAGCGGGCCCCTGCTAGGCCGCGGCAATGAAATGGAAACGCTGGATTTACGGTCTGCCGATGATGCGTTGGTATCGCTTCAAGCGTGCCCGGGAAATTGCATCGGTTAAGCGGCTGACGCCTGATGGCTTCATGCTTGCGGGCCATGATTATGTCTATCAGGCCGAGTGGGAACCGTTGGAACGCGCCACCATACGGTCGGCGCTTGCCGACGCTGACGCACTGATCGATGTCGGCGCAAACGATGGCTATTATGCTGTAATGGCTGCGGAGATGGGCAAAGACGTTCTGGCGATCGAACCCGACGAAGTGAACCTTGTCATCCTTCGGGCCAATCTTGGGGATCGTGGAGAGATTTTTGCTGGCGCACTGTCCGACCGGCCCGGCACCGCAACGCTGTTCGGGGACGGCGACTACGCCTCGTTTCGACGTGAATGGAGCGGTGCAGGCAGAATGTTCCGTCAGACGGTCCAAACCGCCACTCTTGATGGTCTCCTTCGTGATCGCTGGCCGGGCCGCAGACTGGTCATCAAGATTGACGTTGAAGGCGCAGAGGCTCTGGTCCTCGCCGGCGCGCCTGAAACGCTGAGGCGCTCGGTCACATGGATCATTGAAACGGCGCCGCAGCTGCCAAACGGCGCGCCCAATGACGCGTATCAGCAGACGCTCAACGCCATGGCGGGGTTTGACCGCACAGACCTCAACCGGTCCAACTTTATGTTCTCTCTGCCAAAGGCAGACACGGCCGCGACCTGACACGGCGCGCGGTCGGTCCCGCACCTCGTCGTTGATTCTGTACCGCATCAGCTGGCGATCATTCCGGCGGTGCGAAGGTCGGCGATCAGCATGTTCAGGTCATTGCGCAGCCCCGCCACATCGACCGCGGCGCTGTCTGCCCGCGCCGGCATTTTCTGGAACAGGTGCAGCGGGGTCCATGTCCCAGGTTCGCCGCTGCCGGTACAGGACCAGCCCAGAATATTACCCGCGCCGCCCGAATAGGGATTGGCGTTCCAGAAAAATTCGCCCTGCGCATGGCTACCGCTGTCTGGCGCGGCTCCTCGCACGCCCATGATCTTGCGGTTATTGCCGTTTGTTGCATCCTGAATTGCAAAATCGAACAGCGTAAAGATGCCCTGTTCCGGCGCTGATCGGCCATAGTTGAGGACCGTCCCGGCGCCGCTGATCATCCAAAGCGGCTTGCCGTCATAGCGTGACATGATGTCGCGCTCGACGCCGCCGTTTATATTCTCATAACCCCACGTCCAACTCTGGCCGCCCACCTGGTGGGCGAAGATCAGCGACCGTTTATCCCAGTCGCCGCCGCTTGACGGGCGGGCGCCGATGATCGTCGATTCACCCTCACCAATCGCGGCATAGGCGGGGTGATTGACGTCGCCGCCGGTTCCGCGCTGTTGCCCCATGCCGCGCGGCGCGGTGACGGAGGCGTTGGTCCCGTTGCTGACAATCGGCGTATTGGGGGTCCACCCCATATTGGCGCCGTACACCATGCCGCCGCTGCTATGGGCATAGCCGTAGGTCGGGCCGCCGCCCTCAATATACGGGCCCACAAATGTCGCCACCCCGGCAATGATCGGGGCCTGCAACGGATAGTCGGTGCCCGCCGCCCACGCCGGGAATTTGGCGTTTGGCGCCGTAAGCGGCCCACGATCGACCCAGTAGGATGTGTGCGTTCCCGGTGCGATATCGGCATTGCCGCTGGCCAGCGCCTGCCACGCACGGCCGCCATATTGCACCCCGCCGCCGCCATAGCCGGTAATTTGCACCCCGATGTGCGTGTTGACGAAATAGGCGCTGTCATAAATGCCGCACCGCGTGACGCCCGCGTGGGTGATAAAGCCAATATTGACGCCGCCGTTGGCATCCGACCCGGCAACGCGCAATCCGTGCCCGCCGCAGCTGTGCGCCATGCAATTGGTCATTCGCCAATTGTTGCAATTGCCGGTCCGCCCGCCGCCATCGGTCCAGGCCGCGATGTTGAAGGCATTGCCCGCGATATTCGACGCCGAACAGTTGATCAGGATTGGCGTCTGAATGGCATCGACGCCATGTGCCGACAGGTCATTGCCCTGCGTCACCTGATGGAAATGAAACCCCTCAATGATGGACCCGGCGGCATTAACCGCTCCGCCGCCCAATTGAATGCATGTCGTATTGGTCGGCGTCACCAGCCATGTCGCTGCCGTGCCGGGTGCCCCGCCATTGATCAGACCGACCGACGCGCCCTTGAAATGGAAGACCGCCGCTGGGACTGGCGTCTGACTTGCGTAATATTTGCCCAGGCCAAAATGGACCGGCAGCGTATATTTTGACGCGGCAGTGACGGCGAACTGGGCGGCGGCCATGATCGCGGCATAATTATCGGTGCCAACATTGCCCGCATCGACATAATCGCCGCGCCCGCCGAACATCTCAATGGTCAGCCGCTGCTCAGGGTCGAGCCGGAACCCGCGCCCGTCTGCGGCGACAAACGCGGTCAGCGGATTGGCCGCAACATAGGCTTCATCCACCGCTGCATCATGGCAATAACGGGCAGCGCCAATTCCAATTGCGCCATGACCAGCGGAGTCAATTCGCGTCCGGCTGGTCGGCACGGCGGCGCCGCTGCATTGAGCAAATAGCCGGTCGGGCACTCCGCCTGCTGACGGCGGCACCTTGATCGCCGCATCAACCTGCGTCAGCCATTCGGCGGCGGTGACGAGCGCAATGCTCTTCCGACCTTTGGAAAAATCAAATGCCGCGCCGTCGATCGGGTCGCGCATGATGGTCCCGTCGGCAAGCAGTGTTCCGCGCCCAACCTCCGTTTCGGCGGGTTTGTCGATACCCTGGATGGAATAATAAAACTGGTCGCCGGCTGCGCAGGCGCTGACAAAGCTGGCGAAGCCCGTCACCTCCTGATCGAGCGTCGCCGGGGCGGCTCCCTGAACCCGGGTGATATTCTTCACAAGATCAATGAATTTCGGCGTGAAAGCCATGCAAAATCTCCTCCCCTCCCGCGCGGGGATAGGGCATCACCGGTCATTCCCTCCCCGATGGAGGGAGGGGCCAGGTGTGGGTCGACGTTCGTAGGGGACGCGGGCTCGACGAACCGCCGAACCCGCGCCCCACCCGCGCTTACGCGAACTTCAGCAGCTTGATGCTTTCCGAATTCGTCACCTGCCCGCCAACGCGCTTGGTCGCATAGAACAGGACGTACGGCTTCTTCGTGTAGGGGTCGCGCAGGATCGTCGTCGCATTACGCTCGGTAATCGTATAACCGGCCTTGAAGTTGCCGAACGCGATCGACAGCGAATTGGCCGCCACGTCCGGCATGTCTTCCGCCTCAACCACCGGATAGCCGAGCAGCGTCGCCGGGCTACCGCTGATCAGGCCCGGCTGCCAGATATAGGCACCGTCCGCCGTCTTGAACTTGCGCACCGCCATCGCCGTCGTCGAATTCATGACAAAGCAGGCACCCTGACGATACGGCTGACGAAGCGAGGCGACCAGGTCCATCAGCTTGTCCGACGGATTGGCCGCCGGAAATGCACCCGCCGCGCCGGTTCCAATCGTCTGCAGCGTGCCCATCGCACGCACCCCGTCCAGCGTCGTCGCATTGGGCGACGACAGGAAGCCAAGCGGCTGCGACACGCCGCTGCCCTTCACAAACGCCATCCCCTCGGCGCGCGCAAATTCCGACGCGATCTCGTCGGCCAGGAACTTCTCGACATCAAACGCCGCATCGTCGAGCAGCTGCTGCGACACCGCCGGATTGGCATAAAGCTCGCCCGCCGCCGGCACGATTTCGCTGAACGTCTCGGTCGCCGTTTCGGGGCGCGCGCCTTCATATCCTACCCAGCCCGACGGCGTGCCGCCGGTACTGACCAGCTTGCGATAATTGGCGCTGCCGACCTTCACCACATTGGCAATCGCACGGATCGGCGAAATGGCGAGCAGCGTCCTGGCAATCTCTTCATCAATCTCGCGCGGCACCGCATAACCGCCAATCGCGTCGGTCGAACTGCCAATGGCCTTCTGTTCCAGTCCGGCAATATTGCCCTGCCGCAAATATTGCTCGGAAAAGATTGATGCGCTGGACGACTTCACCTCGTCAACCACTGGCTTCTGCGCCGCAATAACCCCCTCATCAATCCGCCGCTTCAGCAGCGCCAGCTCCGACTTCAGCGCCGCCACATCCTCACCACGCTCCACCGCCTCAAACGACGCCTCAAGCGTATCCGCCTTCACTTCAATCATGCTCATTCCTTCCGCGCACAAAAAAAGGCCGCGGAAACCGCGACCCCATTTCACTCGTCATTCCCGCGACAGCGGGAACCTAGCCAAACGAACTACTCAACCGCATGCACCCGCGCTTTCGGCTGCATCGGGTCCGCCACCAAACTCACCTCAACCAGCTCCACCTCGCGCAATTCCCGATACGGCCCGCTCCCCGCCGCCGCGCGGACGCGGTAGCCGAAGCTCAGCCCGTCGACCTTGCCCCCCGACAGCAACCTCGCCGCCCGCCGCGCCTCCGCTCCTTCGCCAAGCTCCGCAATCACCCGAAGCCCCCGGCTATCCTCGCTCAGATGCTCGACCCGCCCGATCACCGCGCCCGGCTTATGCTGCCACAGCAGCGGCACCGCCTTTCCGACGCACCCCGCAAACGCCCCGCGCCGGATTACATCGCCGCCCTTGTCCGGCCGATCAAACAGCGCCGCATAGCCCGCGAACCTCAACGCATCACCAGTTCGGTCAACCGCAACTTCACCGCGATCCCGATCAGCAACGCCGCCAGGCACAAACGCACCGCCCACGCCACCACCGCCTGCCGCGCACTCCGCTTGGCATCGCGCCACGCCGACAGAAGTTCGCGCAGTTCATCCATGTCGCGCCGCGCCCGCGCATCGTCGAGGCCGAGCGCGCCCAGCGCCCGCGTCGCCCCGCTCTCGCTCGCCTCCTCGACCAGCGCACGCATCGTCACCAAATCCGCGCCCTTCAATTCCGCCTGCGCCATCAACCGCGCCAGCAATTGCTCGCCCGTCATTGCCCCTCCGTTGCATTGAATCCCAACTGCGCCCGCTTCTCGTCGCGGCTCAGGAAATCGGCCTTGCTGACCACCTCCCACATCCGCGCCCGGTCCTCGGCCAGCTCGCTGATCCGATCCTCATCAATCCGAAGCGCGACCGGCCCCAGCCAGTCGGACAGCATCGCGCTCAGCCTCTCGAGAACGTGCCCCGCCATGGGCAACACCGTCTGCCGGTACAGCGCCCGCCCCGCTTCCCGCGCATTGGCATAAGTCGCATCGCCGGGAAGCCCGACCAGCACCGGCGGCACCCCAAACGCCAGCGCAATATCCCGCGCCGCCCCCTCTTTCAGCGCGACAAAATCCATGTCGGCGGGCGACAGCGCCAGCGCCTGCCACTTCAATCCGCCATCCAGCAGCAAGGGCCGCCCGGCATTCGCTGCCCCTGCAAACTGCTCCGACAATTCATCCTTCAATCGCTCAAATTGCTTGGGCGACAATTCCGCCCCGTCCGCCGGTTCATAGGTCAGCGCCCCGCTCGGCCGTGCCGCATTGTCGAGCAGGCCCTTGTTCCACTGGCTCGCCTGGTTGTGGATGCTCGCCGCCGCAATCGCCGCGTCCATACACCCCGCGCCGTATAGGTCATCGACCGGGTTCAACGCCTTGAGATGCACCACCTGCATCCGTCCGCGCCCATCCAATCGTGCATGCCGCTGTACCTGCCCACCGGCACGCAGCAGATAAGCCGACGCAACGCCCGACGCATCGCACGCCACTCGCACCCGCTCCGGCCGCATCGCGTACAGCTCGGCGGGCACATCATCCCCGCCCGCCAGCAATTTCACATAAGCATTGCCTTCGAGCAGCAACCCCGCCGTGACGGCTTCCAAGAGCCCTGGCGCCTTGACCAGGCGCGCCGCCGCGTCGACGCCGCCCGCGTCATATATCGGCAGCCCCGCAAGCGCGGTCGACAACAGGCGAACCACCCGCTGCCCCACCGGGTTGCGGCGAAACACCTGCTCAAACTGAGCTTCAAACCCGCGAGGAAAACCCGCTTGCGCCTCGCCAAGCAAAAAGCCCGGCACATGCGGCCGCACCTCTGCCACCGCGGACTTGCGGCCAAAGAAATTAAACATCCGTGTCTCCCGAATAGCCGTCATCGCAAGCCGCGCAGCGGCGTGGCGATCCAGACTGGACCGCGTCGTTTCACTCGCAATGACGCAAAGGTCGCTAAAGCATCCGCACCCGCGGCACGCCGCTCCGCGTTTCGCTCAATTCCGTCACCGCCCACACCATTGCATCGGCCCGGTCGGGCGAGCGCCCTGGCCCTTCGTAGCCAGTTGCCGTCAGCCCGTTCATCTCCGCCTCCAGCGCCGGGAACCGTCCACCCAGCATTGCCCGCCCGCGTTCAAACCGCACCGCGACCGGCTCGGCGCGCGCCATCTTGCCTCTGCTGGCGTGGACCAGCTTGACCTTCAGGCCAGCATCCGCCGCCGTCAGCACGCTAGTTACCATCGCCCCGCCCTGGTTTGCTTCCGCCACCACATGGCTTGCGCCCCATGCGTCTGCCGCCGCCGCTACTTTGCGCGCCCATCCGTTAGGCGACATGCCGCTGACGCTGCGGTCGTCCAGCACCCAGATTACGTCGTCGCGCCGGCCGACCACGACAATCCCGCATGCATCGCCGCTGCCATCGGCAGAGGTCGATGGGTCAACCCCAACCACGACCCGGTCAAAACCGACCGGCGGCGACGCCCGCGCCCCGTCGATCATCGCCAGCGGAAACAATGACCCTTCGGTATCGGCCAGCAATTCGCCGTCCAACTCCTGCCGTCCCAATCTCGTCCCTCCAAAATGGTCGATCATTGCGTCCACAAACGCTGGTGGCAGGTTGATATTGTCCGCCGTCCGCCCAGACGTCGTCACCGTCAGTTTTTGCGCCTGAAGCCGGTTCAATAACGTCCCGCCCTTTGGCGTCGTCGTCACCAGCGCGCGCGGGTTCGCCCCGCGACGAAGGCCCATCTCCAAATTGATCCACGCCGCCTCGGCCTGCCGCCACTTGGCCAGCTCGTCGCACCAGGCATAATCATGATCGGGTCCGCGCAGCCCGTCCGGGCTCTCCCCGGAATATAACTGCGCCACGCTCCCGCTCGGTACATAGGTCAACCGGCCTTTGCTCGGTTCCCATTTGACCCGCGCCCGCCGCCGCCGCGCAATCGCCAACAATCCGCTCGACCCCTCGACCATGATGCTGCGCGCCTCGTCGATTGTCGCCCCGACCAGCGCAATCCGCTTGTGCCGCTGTTGCGCCAGCGTATGGATCCATTCCGCCCCGGCGCGGGTTTTGCCAAAGCCGCGTCCTGCCATCATCAGCCACACGCGCCAGCCCGCACCGCCCGGCTGCAGCTGCCCCGGCTGCGCCCACGCCTCAAACGCCGCATCAATCAACAACAGGTCGGCGGCTGAGCAACGTTTGAGCCACGTCAGCTTCTCTTCGAGGCTCAGGTTGGCCAGCCGCTCCATCGCCGACCGCCTGATGTCGATCCTCATTGCCGGTGCCGCCAGATTGCGAGCACCAGATCGGCGCCGCGCATCATCGACTTGGTTTCTGGCATCGCCGGCTCGCTCGCCGCGCCCTCGTCCCCCGGCTTGATCCGCTCCAAACGCGCCATGATCCGCTCGCACGCTTCGTTATAATCCTCATGGTCAATCGGTGTGTCCGCTTCCCGCGCCGTGTCGCGGTGCATCCGCAACAGCGCCAGCGCGACCCGGTCATTATATTCGCGCATGATGGTGCTGGTGCCATCACGCGCCACGACCAGCTTCTCGCTACCGTGGAGCGCCCGCTCCAGCATCATCATCTCCAGCTTGCCGAACGCGACCACGATCGCCTGATCCCACGCCGCACGGAACGCCGCATCCTTGGTGCGCTGCTTATAGACATTGCTAATCGACCGTCCGATCGCCCTGGCCGCAATCCCGACATTGCAAGTTTCCGACAACACTTCGATAAATTGCTGCGCCATCGCCTTGGTCCAGGTCGACGGCCGCCCCGTCACCAGCTTCGGCCGCTTCCCACCCCGCAACACCAGCTTCCCCGTCACCAGCACCTCCAACCCAAACAAAAAGGCCGGCGACGCACATGCGCCACCAGCCTATAATCTCCTCCCCCGGATTTCCGGGGGAGGTGCCCCAAAGGGGCGGAGGGGGCACTTCAACCGCCCCTCACCGCCGAATCACAATTTCTCACCGTTCACTTCATGTGCCAAATGACCGTGACGATGTCAAGTATTTTTTACCTATTTGGTTATTAGTCGATCATGATCACGCGCGCCGGATCATAGGGAGCGTTACACCTACTGCACTGCCCGCTGGCAGAAAATCGTATCGGCGCCCGCAATATCTTCCGCAATTCGCTCTGCCTGAACGCGGATGTCCGGCGCCGCCGTAATTTCCCAATACCGCCCCTTGGTCATCGGCCCGATAGCCCATGCGTGGGTGCTTCCGTTGATGCGATCATGCTCGTCGACCGCAAGGCCGAGCGCCAATTCATCGGCCCGCGCCAGGCCATCCGTCAGCATCTGGCGGATCAATGGATCGCCTGTCTGATCAATGGCGCTCAATGGCCCGGTGCAATTAATGACCTTGGCGGCCTCCACAACGGTTTCGCCGCCGCCGCGCTTTGCAATGCGCAGGCCCGTCAGCACACCTGCGTCCTGCGCGTCCAATATTCTGCCCGCCGTGATGCGCAGCTGCCCGCGCGCCATCATCGCCGCAATCCGTTGCGCTGCGCTTGGCGCGATGCGGTGGCGATGCACGTCCCACCACGGCCGCGCATGGCGCAGGAACCGTGCCCGCTCCGCTTCGCCCATCCGCTGCCACAGGGCCTGTGTCACCGGGCGCAGGCTATCGACTGCGCTCCGCCATTCACCGCCTGCCGCCGATTGCGCGCGCAGCCACCGCGTAACGCGCGACAGGTCCAGCGGCAGATCCGCAAGGTCCGGCGTCGCGGCAGGCGGGGGCAGCGACGCCAAATGCGCCTGCGGGATTTGGCCGCGCCGCGACACGGCGACAATCGGCCCCTTATAACCGTCGGCATCCAGGGTCAGCGCCACGTCGACCATCGTTAGGCCGGTACCTATCAGCACTACCGGCGCGTCGCTCCGCACGATGTCGGCTACCGCCCTACGGCCATCCTCGCTCCACGGATCGTCGATCCGCCGTGCGTCAGGCAATCCGGGGACCGGCACCGGTGCGGGCGGCTGGTTGCCATTGGCCAGCACCAATGCGGACGCCGCGATCTGCCGCCCGTCGTCCAATGTTATCACCCATTGGACGCCATCGGGCTTCGCCGCCACCGCCCGACCGCTGATCTTTTCAATCGCGCCGTCCAGCGACGCCAGCTGCAACTGCTCTTCCAGATAGTCGCCATATTCGCGGCGGCTGACGAAATCGGTTGGTCGCCCTCCCTTGGCCGCCATCCGCTCTGCGAAATGGGAAGGCGCGTCCGGCCATGGACTCATTTTACCCGCCGGAACATTCAGCAAATGCTCCTCTTCGCGCGTGGAATAGGCCGCGCCGCGTGCAAATTGCGGGCGCGATTCCACGATGGTCGACGCGATGCCGCGCCGCGCCAGCTGGATCGCTAGCACCGTGCCGGAAAAGCCGCCGCCAATAATGGCGATGCGCTGTGTCGATGTACCCCTGATCATCACTGCGGGGATTTCGCAGTTTTCCGGGATTTGCCAGCGCGTCCGCGACGAATCCTGTTCCGCCCGCGCCAGGCGGAAGCCGCCCGCCCACTTTCGGGTCAGATCAACGCCGCCACCGGTACCGTGATGGTCGCCTTCAATCCTTCGGGGGCCCAGATGACCTCATGGTTGCCGCCAAGCTGGCGCTTGACGCTCATATCGACCAGCTGCGATCCGAAACCGCTCAGGTCTCGCGGACCATCGACGCGCGGGCCGCCGGTTTCGGTCCAGTCAAAGCGAACGTCGTCGCCGTCACGGCGGATGTTGAGCGTGACCTGCCCACCCTCTTTCGACAGCGCACCATATTTAGCCGCGTTGGTTGCCATTTCGTGGAACAGCAATGCGATCGGCGTCACGGCGCGTTCGCCCAGTGATAAATCCGAACCCTCGACATTGACGCGGTGGCCCTTGCCATCACCATAAGGCTCGAACAATTCATCCAGCAGGCCGTGCAGGCTGGTTGGTTCTTCGTCGGCGCCGTGCGGCCGCACATAGTCATGCGCACGGCCCAAAGCGACGATGCGGTCGCGAAGATTCTCCGCGATAACCTCCATCCCCGGATGGGCACGACTTTCCAAACCGATGAGGCCGCTGATCACCGAAAAGATGTTCTTGATGCGGTGACTTAGCTCGCGGCTCAATACATCGCGGGATTCCGACAGTTCGCGCTGTTCGTGAACATCTGTGTTCGTTCCAAACCAGCGGATTACCTCACCGTCTGCGTCGCGCATCGGCAGGCCGCGTGCCAGAGTCCAACGGTATAGCCCGTCCTGACGGCGCATCCGATATTCGATCTCATATGGATCGCCGCTGCGTACTGCTGCCCGCCATGTCCGTACCGCCATGTCGCGGTCATCTGGGTGCAGGACGTCGACCCAGTTGCTACCGTTGTGCTGCCCGTCGTCGGCGCCGGTGAAGCTGTACCAACGCGCGTTGAAATAATCGACCTCGCCATCGGCGGTGGTCGACCATGCCAACTGCGGAATGGCATCGGACAGCGCCTCAAACCGGCGCTCGCTCGTTTCCAGTGCAAGTTGCGCACGTTTGTCTTTCATGCGCCGCATCACGGCGCGGGCCAATACGGCCAGGCCATGACGCTGAAGATCGGTCAATCCGCTGGGTCGGGGGGTGGAGGAAATCACGCATAGCGCGCCCAATGTCGCGCCTTCTTCGGACAGCAGCGGCGCCCCGGCGTAAAAGCGCACAAACGGCGGCCCGGTCACCAGCACATTATCCGCAAATCGCGGATCGGTCGTGGCATCGGTCACTTCCATGATGCCGCCGTTGACCATGGTGAACTGGCAAAAGCTGACCGATCGGGGGGTCTCGGTCATGTCCAGCCCTTCGCGGGCCAGGAACCACTGTCGCTCCCGCTCGACCATTCCCACCAGCGCGATTTCGGTATCGCATAGCTGGGCGGCGAAATCGGTAATGGCCTTTAACTCGGGATCGTCGATCAGGCTGTCGGGTCCATGCGACGCCATGATGTTGAGCCGCACCCGCTCGGCATCGGTCAGGCCAGATGCGGCGGCCGGCTCGTGTTTCGGGAACGTTGTTTTACTGGGCCCCATGCCTTCTGGTATCGTTTGCAAGGTAATTTGGCAAAGTCTAACTTCATCGCGCCGACGTCAATAAAACGCCGATTTTCACCAGTTTCCGGCTTAGTAGCCCATCAGCGCGAGCACTTCCTTGCGACTGCGCTCATCTTCACGGAACACACCCATCATCCGGCTGGTCGTCATCATCACGCCCGGCGTGTTGACACCCCGCGCCGTCATGCAGGCGTGACTTGCCTCAATCACCACTGCAACGCCGCGCGGCTCCAGATTCTCCCATATGCAGTCGGCAACCTGGGCGGTCAGCCGCTCCTGCACCTGCAAGCGCCGCGCAAAACCGTGCAAGACACGTACTAACTTACTGATTCCAACCACTTTATCTTTCGGCAAATAGGCAATCGCCGCCTTACCAATGATCGGCGCCATATGATGCTCGCAATGCGATTGGAACGGGATATCCTTCAACAATACTATCTCATCGTACCCCCCGACTTCTTCAAAAGTCCGCGACAAATGCACCGCCGGATCTTCATCGTAACCCCTCGCATATTCCTTCCACGCCCGCGCCACACGCGCCGGAGTGTCGAGCAGGCCTTCGCGATCGGGATCGTCGCCGGCCCATTTGATCAGGGTCTTCACCGCATCCGCGACATCGTCGGGCACCGGGATCTTGGCGTTGGGGCTCGTCATAACGTTACTCAAATCTCGAAATCGGGATAATGAAGGGCACTTCGTCTTCGGGTCGTCGCATGGAGTTTTTCGAGCACCCTGCTTGCCGTATCCTTGAACAGACCGGGAATGATAGCATGTACCAGGCAGGCGATGCCGCCAACGATCATCGTGGTGCCAATTTCCGCCGCGCCAGCGCCGTGCTCGCTCCAGCTCATGCCGAGCGATCGGGGATGGTCTTGAAACAGGCGGTCGAACATTCACCTTCTCCCTTCGCATCATCATCGCTGGTGACCCCGACTGGATTCGAACCAGTGGCCCTCAGATTAGGAATCTGATGCTCTATCCTGCTGAGCTACGGGGCCGCGCCAGCGGCAGAACCGTTACGGTGCCCCCATGGCCCGGTCAATCGTTAGAGCGGCGCGATAGGTCGGCGGTGCTGGTGAACCGGAATGCGCGACCGTACATCGGCGATCCGACCGAGATTAAGCTCTGCGTATTCCAGACCGGGATCACTGGCCATGTCCAGGATAACATCTCCCCACGGATCTGCGACCAAAGAATGACCGTATGTATCACGCCCGTCTTCATGATGTCCCGCCTGGGCAGCCGCGATCACAAATACCTCATCCTCGATTGCGCGCGCGCGCAACAGAACCTGCCAGTGCGCCCTTCCTGTTGGCACCGTAAAGGCGGCCGGAACCGCTATCGCGTCCGCCCCCGCGTCGCTCAACCGTTGAAACAGCTCTGGGAAGCGCAGATCATAGCAAATGGTCAGACCAAGAGTGCCTACGGGTGTCCCGGGAACCAATACGGCGTCGTCGCCGGACCGATACATCGCCGACTCTCGCCAGCTCTCGCCGGTCGGAAGGTCGACATCGAAAAGATGGATTTTGTCGTATCGCGCACGAATCTCTCCTTTGTCATCGATGACAAAGCCGCGGTTGGCCAACTTGTTGCTATCCGCTCGCACGGCGAGAGATCCCAAATGCACCCAAATACCGGCGACCCGAGCAGCATTACGGACTGCGGCCAACACTCCATCCTCCGCCTCTGAAGTCGCCTTGGCCCAAGCCCGCTCACGGTCGCGGTCGAGCATGCCCGACATTTCCGGTGTGAATAGCATTGATGCGCCGCCGGCTGCTGCCTGCTCGATCGCCGTGACCAGCATTTCGGCATTGGCCGCCGGGTCAATACCGCTTTGGGCCTGATACAGCGCGATCCGAACGTTGCTCATGCTGCCAGCAGGCCGTCTAGTTTGCCATCATATTCAAGATCCATCAGATCATCGCAGCCACCGATATGCTGCCCACCAATGAAAATCTGAGGGACTGTCGTTCGCCCACCAGCGCGCTGCACCATCTCTGCGCGCTTGCCCGGTTGGCTTTCAACATCGACCACCGTCAGGGCGACCTTCTTCATATCCAGCAGGCGCATCGCCCGCACGCAATAGGGACAGCTATTCCGAAGATAAATCTCAACCTTGGCCACGCGGCGCTCCTTGTTTCAACGATGCCTTAACGCATCATTGGGCCAGTGCGAACCACGCGCGCCCAACAAATCAGCTCGACGCGGACAGCGCCGGCTTTTCGCAGCGTTCGGGCGCAGGCTTCGGCGGTGGATCCGCTGGTCATAACATCATCAATCAAAACAATGTGGCGGCCCTTCACTTTCGGACCGGCCGTGAACGCGCCGCGCACCATGTCGCGCCTTTGGCGCGGGTTCATGCCTTTTAAGGGACGGGTTTGGCGCGTTCGGGTCAACGAATCGTGGGAAACACTTACGCCCCAGTGCTTCGCCAGCGCACGCGCAACCTCGCTCGACTGATTGAACCCGCGATTCCATAGCCGCCATCGATGCAAGGGCACTGGTACGATCAATGGCTCAGCGTCCCAGTTCCCCCGAAGAGGCGCCATGTAACGCGCCATAACTCGTGCCAATCCGACTTTGCGGCCGTATTTCAGCTTTAACACGACCCCGCGCGCCATATCATCATAAGCTAGTGCTGCGCGAATCCGGTCGATAACTGGTGGCTCGGTCAAACAGCGCCCACATGATTCCACCTCGGTCGCAGCGAGCGGCACACCACAAATTTTGCACCCGCCATTTCCCAGCCATTGCAACTTTGGCCAACAGTCGGCGCAAAAACTTCCCTGCTCCTCGACGACCTCGCCGCAGCCCGCGCATCGCGGCGGCAGCGCGAAATCGACGATGATAGCGGCCAGACCTTTCAAATTTTCAATTGGCCAGCGTGTCATCACCCCCTTGTCGCAAGCCTTGTCCCGACGCACAAGCGGCCACGATGAGCGATGAACTGTTCGACCGAAACCGCCGCCGACTGGCACGGAACCGCGCCGCGAGGATTGGTCCTGAGCTGTTCCTCCTGGGCCGGGCATTTGATGATTGCCTGGGACGGATTGCGGCAATCCGTCGACGGTTTACCCGTGCGCTTCTGATTGGAAGCCCCGATCCAGTGTGGCCGCAGCGACTGTCGGATTTGGTCGATGCAGTCGATGTCGTCGACCCTGGCACGCTGTTCGCCGAGGCGTCTGGGGGTCGACCAGGAGACGAAGATCGGTTCGATTTTGGCGAGAATCAATATGATCTCGTCGTAGCCGTAGGCACGTTGGACACGGTCAACGAGCTTCCCCTTGCGCTACAGCTGATACGTCGCGCCATGGTGGTTGATGCCTGTTTGATCGGGGCTATCGCCGGGGGTGATACACTACCTGCGCTTCGAGCCGCGATGATGGAGGTCGATCGTGCAGGCGGGTTTGCCGCCGCGCGCGTTCACCCGCGTATCGACGGTCCGACCTTGGCTGGACTGCTGACTGCAGCCGGATTTGTCACGCCGGTGATTGACGTTGATCGGGTGACATTGCGCTATCCCAACTTGGACCGGTTGGTGAATGACCTCCGTGCCATGGGTGCCAACAGCCTGTTGACGCGTCGCCCTCCCCCATTTGGAAAATCGGAGCTTGCTGCCGCTCGAGCAGCTTTCGTCGCCATGGGGGACGGAGAAAAAACAACAGAAAACGTAGAAATTCTCCACTTTCTGGGATGGACCTCCGCAGAACGGCAAGCGCGGAATTAACCCTGAACATTCAAACTTATCTTAAGCATTTGCCCGTACCAATGACCGCGTGGACCAGGACCAGAGGAGGGTGGCGTGAAAGCTATCCGAATGATCGGTCGAAAGCTGCGGTCGGACAACCGCGGCGCGACCGCTATTGAATATGGGCTAATTGCCTCGCTAATTGTCGTTGCCATGATCGGCGCCTTGTCAAAGCTTGGCGGTGGCTCCGGCGGAATGTGGAGCAATTTGTCGAACATTGCGAACAATACGCTTTAGGCACCAGCGTTGACGGGTCGCTATTGTCGACGCGATCCATAAACTACCAACTTCACCTTCTGGCCCGGCGTCAGGCGGCTGTTGCCGTTCAGACCGTTAAGGGCAAGGAATCGGTCCAGCTGAAAGTTACGGTAGGCCATTCGACGGGCGAGCGACTGGGCGGTGTCACCCTGCCGCACCATCACGACATTGATAACACGCGGGCGAATTGCTGCCGCTTCCTGCGTCGTGATCCGGCGCAGCGAATTGATCATTTGGCTGAACGGCCCGACGCCTGCCCCGCCCTGCGTAATCATGATGAAATGGTAAGCGGTATTACGATCCCACTCGTAGGCAATGATGCTGACGTCTACCTGTCCCGATTGCGTGTTCGCACGACCGGTCGTGACGTAAGTCGGGATCCCGTTAACGGTGGTGCGCTGCACCGGGCCCATTGCAACTTGCGCCTTGCCTTCGGTTAGCCCGTAAAGGATTTTACCGATGTGCGCCTGCATATTGCCGTCGTAGCGGCCGCCGCCAAATTGCGCCTGACCGGCGGATCCTTGAATATCGACCGAGCTGGCGCTGTTCTGCATCAGATAGCCAGTGGGCACCGTAAACTGCATCCGCAGGTCGGGGTGGGTGAAGGTCCGACCGTCGACGATGCCTTGCGCGGGATCATCATCGACCATCATGCCGTCCAGTTGCGCGAGGAACTGGTCACGGTTGACCATGCCGCTGCCCATTCGCCCTGTTTGCCGCGCAGCTTGATCCGCCTGCGTCACGCGATTTTGGGTGAGAGGGTGTGTCTGTGTCCATTCGGGCGCCGAACGGCTGGCATTCCCCTGAACCCGCGCCTCGAGGGCCGACGAGCGGCCAAGCTGGCTCAGCATTGTGCCGGCGCCCGCAGGGTTATATCCCGCCTGCGTCATATATCGGATACCCAGCACATCAGCCTGATATTCCTGGTTCCGGCTGAAACTTAGTGTGCGATATTTCGAAAATTGCTGTGCGCTCTGCGAAATCAGGCTGCCGAAAATATTGTCGCCGACTACGCCGCCCAAAATTGCGCCCAACACGCCGAGGATATTATTCTGGTTTGCCGCCGACTTACGGGTTTGTCCGTGGCGGGCCGCGATATGACCCGTCTCATGGCCTAGAACGAACGCAAGATTGGATTCATCGTTCATAATGCCCATCAGCTGACGCGTAATGTAGACGTAGCCTCCGGGCGTCGCGAACGCATTTTCGACCGGGCTGTTCAAGGTAGTGTAATGAAGCGTCTGTCCGGGATTGGCGACACCTGAATAGGCGGAAACGCGGCGGCCAATACCATCGACGTAGGACGCGCGCGCTCCGGTTTCGGCGCCGCCAAATTCCTGAATCAGGGCAGCATGTTCCTTTGCGGATTCCTGAACATCGCGTTGATCAAGATAGGTTTGTTGCAATCGCGTTGCGGGCGCCTGCGCCACGGCAGGTGCCAGCGCCAATGTGCTGGTCGCCACAAAAGCCATTGAAAATCGCATCCGTTTCCCTCCGTGCCCGCGATTATGGATTGGGGCGATGAACGGAGGATGACGAGGATTTGTTCCGCGGCGTAACTAGCCGATTGCCAGGAACTTTGCGCGGCGCTGTTCCAGCACTTTGTCGGGCGAAAGTTTTGACAGGCCGTCCAATTCAGCGACAATGGCTGCCTTCAAATTGGAAATGGCTTCCGCCGGTTCACGCTGCGCGCCGCCAAGTGGTTCTTCGACCACCACGTCAACAACGCCAAGTGCCTTAAGATCAGCCGCTGCTACCCGCATAGCCTCCGCAGCGTCGGCGGCCTTATCGGCAGTTCGCCATAGGATGGAAGCGCAGCCTTCGGGTGAAATCACCGAATAAATGGCATGCTCGAACATCAGGACGCGGTTCGCGGCGGCGATCGCAATGGCGCCGCCGGACCCGCCTTCACCGACGATGGCGGCGACCATCGGCACTTTCAGCGCCAGGCATTGTTCGGTTGACCGGGCGATTGCTTCTGCCTGACCGCGCTCTTCGGCCTGAACGCCCGGAAAAGCACCCATCGTGTCAACGAGACTGACCACCGGGAGGCCGAATTTATCGGCCAGTTGCATCAGCCGGATCGCCTTGCGATAGCCTTCCGGTTTGGCCATCCCGAAATTATGCTTCAGACGGGTTGCCGTGTCGTCACCCTTTTCATGGCCGATGATCATCACCTTACGGCCATCAATGGTCGCAAGGCCGCCCATGATTGCGGGATCGTCGGCAAAGGCGCGGTCGCCTGCGAGCGGGATGAACTCATCGCAAATTCCGGCGACATAGTCTTTGAAATGTGGCCGCTGCGGATGGCGCGCGACCATCGCCTTTTGCCATGGAGTGAGCTTAGAATAGGTATCGCGAAGCAGTTTGTCGGCTTTCGCCTCCAGCTTGTTGATATCGGACTCCAGATCCAACTCGCCGGCACTCGCCGTATCGCGCAGTTCCTCGATGCGGCTTTCCAGCTCTGCAATCGGCTTCTCAAATTCTAGGTAGGTCAGCATTTCGCCGCGGGAGGTAAGCGTGCTTTGCGGCAACGTCAACGCGCACCGTCACCTTGGCCGGCCGCGAGCGGGTGTCGTGAGTTGACCAACTCGATCAGTCTGGCACTGTCGACATGGGTATAAATTTGCGTTGTCGCGATGTCGGCGTGGCCCAGCAGCGACTGCAAAACGCGAAGATCGGCGCCACCGGCCAACAAATGCGTCGCAAAGGCATGGCGCAGCACGTGCGGACTGACACGTTCAGGCGCGATGCCCGTTTCCGCTGCCATGAAGCGGACAAGTTGGAACAAGCGGACGCGTGACAGATGCGATTTCCCGGATGGGAAAAGCCAGGCACTCGCCTCGGGCACATGCTCCAGCCATGCTGCGACCGCCGCCGCCGCGCGTTCACTAACAGGCACCAGGCGCTCTTTGGCGCCTTTTCCGCGCAGCATTAAATATGGCTGTCCCGCGCGGACAGCGCGCCTAGGCAGGCTGACTAATTCGGTCGCGCGCAAGCCCGATCCGTACAGCAATTCCAGCAGCGCAAGATTTCGCAACGCCAAAGGTTCCCCGCTCGACGCCCGCGCCTCTACCGCGACGAACATCGCGTCGACCTCACCCGTGTCGAGAATTTTCGGCAGCGGACGTTTCAGCGTCGGCCGGGGCAGCGCCGCACTTGGATCATCTGCGCGAATGCCCTCGTCGAACAGGAAACCGAAAAACCGCCGCAGCGAAGAGGAACGTCGCGCGACGGTTGATGCGGCCAGGTCTGACCACGCCTCACCCAACTTACCGATTTCCAATGGCCCCGCCGTCTCCAGCGCGCCAAGCACCTCCGCTGCGGCCGCAAGATCCGCACGATAGGCAAGCAACGTATTCCGAGATGCGCCGGCTTCCGCGGCCATCATGTCACAGAAACGATCGACCAGGGCGCGATTACTCTCGCCGCTCATCGGCTGGTTCACGTCTGGGCCACCGCCTCGGCCGCAATCATGCGCGCCAGATATTCCTGACCAGTCCGCCGCAGTGCATTTGTCAGATGATAAACGTAAAACGGCTTGACGGTAGAAAGCTCTCGTCCCTGTAGTGCCAGCGCAGCCAGAACAATCACGGTTCCTGCCTGGCCGCGGTCAGCAGCCCCGTCGATCATCCGCGTCCACCCGGTCTGCTGACCAAGGCCGAGCTTATAACTGCCACTGAGAGAGTTGATCGTGTCGGTATCAATTCGGCCGAGCCCAGCAAGGCTTGCTACCAGCATACCGGTACGGAACTTATCCTCGCTTTTGTCCGCATCATAATAATCGCTGACCATGCCCGTCGTAACCTCGAGGCCTTCGGTGCGGGGGGCACCCACTGCGAGCATACCCCAAACCGGGCTGGCGTTTTCAGAGCCCATGTCATTTACAACGGGAATCCATCGTGCCGCTTCCCGGTCAAACCCTCCGGCGAATAGGGACGCGACCAGATTGGTCGCATCGCTTTCAACGTCGCTGCCAGGCGCAATATAGCGCGCGGCGCGGGCGAGGAGCACTCGTCCTGCCACGCCGTCGGTGCCGTCGTTCTTCGACGCCCATAGGCGCCGCATTGCGTCGAGCCGCGCCTCGCGGTCCTTGCCAATATAGGCGAGCCGCAATTGCCACGCGTCGCTACCGCCCAACGCGTCCGGATCAGTTGCGTCATAGATTTGCGAGTAAAGATCAACCAGCGCCTGGTTTGAAAAAACACCCAGACCTGCGGCGATGCGCGCGGACGGCAGCCGAGCCTCCGCATTGAACATCGGTGCCCTGGCCAACCATGCCCGGGTTTGCAACGAGGCGTCATTGACCAATCGTTCCGGCGGCATCATGGCCGTTGCGGTCGATAGGCCATAGCGCCAGCTGTTAAGGGCATCGACCGGCTCCCATTCGACGGTCACGGCCCGGGAAGATTCCGCGGCCGCGCCGACCACCTTGTCGGCCAGCGCCACATCAATCGGGGCGAGCTTTCCGCGGCGGCGCGCCGTTTGAATATCGGCCGCTGCCCGCTCCGGTTGACCGGACAGGGATGCACAGATGGCGCTAATCAGCATGGCCACCTTTGGCTCCACCTTGTCGATGTTACCGGTCGACAGGCACATCGCCGCCGGGTCGCTACCGGCCAGTGCAGACTGAACTGAAATTTGCTGCATCTTCGGCGTGAAACGATCGCTGTCGACCTTCGCGATTAACAGGCGCGACGCGTCGGCTTCACCCATGCGCAGCAGCAGCCATGCCCGTTCGGCCGTCCAATCAACCGGGTCGATACCGCCCGGCGCAGGTGCAGCAACGGTTAATGCGCCACGCAGACCAATATGCGCCCAACGCGACGAAATCGGCGCTTCCATTCTGCGGATTAAAATCCCCAGCGATTCGCCGCTCATCGTCCCCCAGGGATGGCCCGGTAGGCCCTGTGATTGCGGCGAATAAAGGCCCGCGACCTGCGGGTCCTGCCGCGCCGAATCGGGAATGTCCGGCTGCTTTGCAACCTCGTCGGCGGCTTCCGCGACGGCGGGATCGAGCGAGCTGACCTCTTCGACACCGCCCGATTCCGCCGGACCTGCGGCAATTGCCGGAGCGGGCGCCGACGGCGATGTATTGGCTGGCGAGCTGCTGGTCGGGGCCGGCGCAGCCGTTGGCGCCGCAGATTCCCCAAAGCCGGGCGGAAGAATTGATTCGGGCTTGTCCTGTGCAATTGCCGGTATGCCAAGCGCCAGCGCGCCGGACGCAACGCCTGCCAGGATGAGTTTATTTCGTCGCTGCATTCGCGGTGACTTCACTTTCAATCGCCTGCTTGGGTTGCTCGCTGGCATGGCGTGACAAGAACCAGGTGCCACCCACCAGCAAAAGGATCAGAACGATCAGGAACAAGATTCCGCGAGGCATGATTTCTCCGCTTTTGGCAATTCGTCAGACATCTTTTGCCCGACCTTGGTCCCTTATGTATAGCCCCGCATCGTGGAAAAGCTGACCCGCCTTCTGGATCGTCCTATCGTGCTCGTCGGTCTGATGGGCGCAGGCAAGTCGACTGTTGGTCGGCGGCTGGCGAAACGGTTGGGTCTGGATTTCATTGATAGCGATGTGGCCATACAGGATGCGGCGGGCGCGACCACGGCCGAAATTTTTGCTCGGTACGGCGAAGCGGACTTTCGTGACGGCGAGCGCCGGCTGGTTGCACGTCTCATCGATGGCAAGATACGTGTCATTGCGACGGGCGGCGGTGCGTTCAATGATTCGCGAACCCGGACGCTTTTGAACGAGCGCGCTATTACCGTTTGGCTGGACGCGCCGGTGGGCGTGTTGGCCGAGCGCACCGGACGCCGCGATAACCGCCCACTACTGCAAGGCGGCGACCGGGAAGTGAAACTCACCAAGCTGATGGAAGAGCGACGGAGCTTCTACGCCGAAGCGCAAATCCGCATTCAAAGCCGCGGGAACGGCACTCACGGTGAGGTTGTTGAGGCGATTGTCCGGGCGATTGAGGACCGTCTGGGGAAATGACGCGCATCAAAGCTCAGGGCTATGACATCCTCGTCGGTCCGCTTTCGGCGGCGCTTGGCCACATTGGCGACACTGCCAAAGGCGCAACACCCGTCCTGGTTAGCGAACCGAAGGTATTTGGGCTCCATGGCTCCGCGCTCGCTGATCAGGTCGGCGGAGGCGAACCGATCCTGCTACCTGAAGGAGAGACCGCCAAGGATTGGACCGTTTTGGAACGGCTCCTCGTCGAGCTGTCGCGCCGGAACATTAGCCGCGATACGCCGCTGATCGCGCTGGGCGGAGGAACGGTCGGAGATGTTACGGGGCTAGCTGCGTCCTTGTTCAAGCGCGGCTGCCCGGTCATTCACGTCCCCACTACCCTGCTATCCCAGGCGGACAGCGCCGTTGGCGGCAAGACGGCGATCGATTTCGCGGGTGAAAAGAATCTGATCGGCACCTTCCACCAGCCGGCTTTGGTCATCGCCGATCCCGCTTTTCTATCGACGCTCGACAGCCGGCAAATGCGCGCGGGCTACGCCGAAATTGTCAAATATGGCCTGATCGACGACCCCGCATTTTTCCACTGGTGCGAGGCTAACGGCGCCGGTGTTGTTGCCGGCCACCAGCACGCGATCGAAACGGCCATTACCCATGCTCTTCGCGCCAAGGCACGGATCGTAGGCGATGACGTCGAGGACAAGAGTGGCAAGCGCGCTCTGCTGAACCTTGGTCACAGTTTTGGCCATGCGATAGAAAGCGAGGCCGGTCTCGGCCGCGTACTTCATGGGGAGGCCGTCGCGCTAGGGACAATTCTCGCGTTCCGCTTCTCAGCCAGTCTGGGCCTCGCGAGCAGCAATGATGCGGATCGGATTACCGCGCATTTTGCCTCGGCCGGCCTGCCGACGCGCCTTGCTGACGTCGGCGTTCGCGGCGATGCCCTGCTGAACTGGATTGCGAAGGACAAGAAGAACAGCGCAAGCGGCATTGGCCTCATCCTCGCGCGCGGAATCGGTAACGCCTATTTCGAACCGGCCGCGCCGCGCGATGCATTGGCAGCGTTTCTGGTGGGCCTTTAACCGGTCGTTTCTTCCGCCTCATCCGGAAGTGGACGTTCGGGCGCGAACGCTCGGTCGTTGCCGGCGCGAAGGTCGCCGGTTTCACTCTGCCGCTCGAGCCGTTCGCGATCGCGAAGTCTATATTCGCTGTCGACGCGATCCACTTCATGCGGGGAAACGCCTAGTGCTTTCAGCGCGTAGCGTCCCATCTTCACAGCACTTTCGAACAACTCCCGCTGCACCAGCGTCAAATCCAGTCGGTCCAGCCCCATGACATGAACGCGGTCATAGGCGCGGACCATCACCGCCGCCTGCGGAAACGCCTCCAGCACTTCCTTCAGCGCCTGTTTGTTCAATCCGCCGTCCCGATTGTCGTTACAAAAAGCGATGACCTTGGCCGTATCGGCCCCCGCCGTCCGAAGCAGGTCCGGCCGCATTCCATCGCCATAATAAACTTTAACCCCAAAATCGCCGGCTCGCTCAATCATGCCGGGTTCCTTGTCGATTAAGGTGACACCAATACCCTTGGCCATCATCATCTGCGCGACGGTTTGCCCAAACCGGCCATAGCCGACCACAATCGCGCTACCGTCGGGTGACAATTCCGGGCCGTCGAGATTGGAGCTATCCGCCGGCGCGCGTCGATCCATCCAGTCGGTCAGCTTCATCAGAAACGGCGTTGTCACCATCGAGAAGGTGACAACGGCGCCGAACAGGCTGGCTGCCTCCGGCGTGATGAGCTGCGCCACCGTCGCCTGTGCAAACAGGACGAACCCAAATTCGCCCGCCTGGCTCAGCAGCAGGCCGAGCCGGATGGCGCGGCGATTTGGCGAACCGAACATTCGGGCGATAATCGCAATCAAGATGCACTTCACCACGACCACGGCGAGTGCAATGCCGATGACGAACCAGGGGCGCTGGGCAATGACCGTCAGGTCAAGCAACATGCCGACTGACAAGAAGAACAGACCGAGCAGAATCGAGCGAAATGGCTCGACGTCGGCCTCGAGCTCATGTCTGTAGGGACTCTCGGCGAGCATCACCCCCGCCACGAAGGCGCCCAGCGCGACCGATAGGCCGAGAAAATGCATCAGCGCCGCTGCCGCGATAACCGTGAATAATCCTGCGACAATGAACAACTCTCGTTCGCCTAGCCGCCCAATGAGACGGAACATGGGATTGAGGACATACCGACCAACCAAGACCAGCCCGACAATGGCCAACACGGTGTAGACGGCGAGCGTCCACCCGCTGGGGTCGCGGGGGTCTGGCGGCACGCGGCTCATCGCGGCGACAATGGTAATAAGCGGGACAATGCTGAGATCCTGAAACAGCAGAATCGAAAACGCCCGTTCACCGCGCGGCGTGTTAAGAATGCCGTCGCTTCGCAGCATCGGCAACACCTGTGCAGTCGAGGACAGCGCCAACGGTAGACCAAGCGCAAGGCTGGCTTCCCATGTTACGCCAACGGCGAAATGAATAAGGGCAGACAGGGCCAATCCGCATACAACAACCTGAGTCAGGCCGAGACCGAAAATGTCCTTGCGTAACCGCCACAGGCGACTGGGATTGAGTTCCAGACCGACAATGAAAAGCAGCAACGCGATCCCGATTTCGCTAATGCTTGCCATGCGCTGCGGGTCTTCGATCAGGCCGAGGCCGTCAGGGCCGATCAAAATGCCGCCGACGATATAACCGAGGGTGGCACCCAACCCCAGGCGCCGGAACAGCACAACAAAGAACAAAGATGCGCCGAGCATGATGGCCAGCGCCTCCAGCATCATGCCGGTGGCATGTGCGGTATCCTGTGTCTGTTGCGCGGCCGGAAGGGCGGCGAGAAGTAGGCTGGAAACGGTCATGCGCTAGCGACCCTAATCGCCTCCACCAATGCGCGGAAGGGCAGAATTATGGCGCCGTGCCTACCCCGTTTACCGCGCGCTGGATCGAGGACCGAAATGCCAGGCCACGATGGTAGCGGCGCCGTTTCATCGGCTAACCACGCTTCCATCGCGAGTAGCGCGGCAGAGGCAGCCTCTGCGTCGGTCGCAGGTGCGCCCCACCCTACCAGCGCAGCCGACGCTTGACCAAATGCACAGGCCTCGACCGCCTGTTTGAGCGCGATAACGCGGCCCGCATCATCGAGCGTCACTTCCATCGCGAGTCGACTGCCACACGTCGGCGATCGAAGCTCAGGCGCCGACCCAAGATCGCGAAACGACACCTGCCCAGGTATGGATGCAGCGAGACGAAGTATCTCATGGGTATAAAGTGGGTCGGCCATGTCAGCTATTGCTCGTCACCCCCGCCGCCAGATTGTGCCTGTCGGCCCGTCTTCCAGCAAAATTCCCTCCACTTTCAGCTCATCGCGAATGCGATCAGCGGTGGCAAAGTCGCGGGCCTTTTTGGCGGCATCGCGCTCGGATATCAGGTCATCGATGCGGGCGTCACCCTCCCCGCGAAACCAGGCATCGGCATTTTCAGTCAATAGACCCAGCAGATTCGCTGACGCCTTGAGTACGGCCGCGTCGTGAATTTGCCCCAATCGGGACAGGGCCAGTGGGGTATTAAGATCGTCATTGAGCGCGTCGACCACGCCGGGATCGACGGTCCCGGCCGCCGCATCACCGACTTTGCGGTACAGGCCATCCAGTGTCGCCTTGGCCTGGGCGATCAATGTTTCAGTCCATGGCAGCGGCTGACGATAATGCGCCGAAAGGAGCGCCAGGCGCAGGGTCTCACCCTTATGATTTTGCAGCAGTGCCTCTGGCGTCACGACATTGCCAAGACTCTTGCTCATCTTTTCCGCGCCCATGTCGACGAAGCCATTATGGACCCAATATTGCGCGAGCGGCTTGCCCTCATGTGCGCAGCGGCTCTGGGCGATTTCATTCTCATGATGGGGGAAGATAAGGTCCAGACCGCCACCATGAATGTCGATGGTTTCGCCAAGATGCGCACGGATCATGGCACTGCATTCGATATGCCAGCCTGGCCGCCCGCGACCCCAGGGGCTGTCCCAACCTACCTGCTCATCACTCGACGGCTTCCACAACACAAAGTCGGATGGATCTTTCTTATACGGGGCCACTTCAACCCGGGCGCCGGCGATCATCTGCTCCCGATCGCGGCGCGATAGTGCGCCATAGGTTGGGTCGCTTGGGACCGAGAAAAGGACATGTCCCTCCGCCTCATAGGCGTGCCCCTTGAAAATGAGTTCCTCGATCATCGCGATCATTGCTGGGATTTCGCGCGTCGCGTGGGGAGCGATATTGGGCGGCTGAACGCCTAGCGCGCCCATGTCGGCGAGGTAATGCTGTTCAAACCGGTCGGTGATAACCGACACGTCGACACCCTCGTCGGCGGCTGCGGCCATGATTTTGTCGTCTACATCTGTGACATTGCGGGCATAGACCAGCGCATCGTCGCCATATGTGTGGCGGAGGAGCCGTGCGAGCGTGTCAAACACGACCGCCGGCCGAGCATTGCCGATATGCGCCCGTCCATAGACCGTCGGACCACACACATACATGGTAATCCGCTTGGCGTTCTGAGGAACGAATGTCCGCTTCTTGCGGGCCATGGTGTCATGAAGGCGGATGGTCACAAATTCACTCCAGGGTGCTGGCTGCGTTCGACCCAATCAACGATGGCGCGGCCGCTTGCGTTTAATAGAGGATAGGTTCGGCTGCTCGTCATCCATTCCGGCCGATCGGCATTGCCGCCATAAACCATATCGGTCGCCAGGTTCGCGAGCAGGAAGAAGAGAGACGCCCCGAGCAGCCCCTTCAGCATACCAAAACCCCCTCCAAGCAATCGATCAAACGGACCGATAATGGATCGCCTCGCTTCTCCGCCGACGGCCCGAGCAAACAACTTTACGGCAATAAAGGTTGGAAGGAAGATGATGGCAAATGCCAGCGCCGCCGCGCCCGCCGGGGTGCCGACGCTGTCGACAAGCCGTTCCGACAAGGGCGCGTGAAACAGCTTTAACATCGCGATCCCTGCCACCCAGGCAAGCAGCGACAAAACCTCGTGCGTAAAACCTCGCACGAATCCCACCACGGTGGTACCGCCGAGCAGAAGCAGGACAAAGATATCAAGCGCGGTCATGTTGACGTCGCGCTAGCGAAAGGCGGGCAGCGGGGGAAGTGGGTTCAAGCTTGTTTATCGCCTTCGCGGTCGCTGTCGGTCCTGCCTCGCGCAGTTGGCAGCGTGGTCTGGGGAAGACAATTGCGGTAGCTCGTCACCGCCCCAAAATCTGGTCGACCAATTCTTTCAGCTTCCCGAACCGAGCCAATGAAATGCCGTCCGGGCCGTCGGTGCCCTTGGGCACCCAACTTTTCCCAAATCCCAGTTTTGACGCCTCTTTCAACCGCAACGCGGCATGCGCCACCGGCCTTACCTCTCCAGACAATGCGATTTCGCCCATGACGACCGCTTCCTGCGGCACCGCCTGTTCGCTGAGCGCGGAGATTAGGGCCGCCGCCACGGCGAGGTCGGCGGCGGGATCTGTCAGGCGGTAGCCGCCGGCGACGTTCAAATAGACTTCGCACGTTGCAAAGCTCAAACCGCATCGTGCCTCCAGTACCGCGAGGATCATCGCCAGCCGTCCGCTGTCCCACCCAACCGCCGCCCGTCTTGGCGTCGCGCCGCTGGCCAGTCGCACGACGAGGGCCTGGATCTCCACCAGAACCGGGCGCGTCCCCTCCAGCGCTGGGAACACGCTGGTCCCGCTGACGGCTTCACCTCGCTGGGTCAGGAACAGGACGGACGGATTGGGCACTTCTGCAAGCCCCGCCCCTTCCATCGCAAACACGCCAATTTCGTCGGTACCGCCAAAGCGGTTCTTGGCGGCGCGAAGGATGCGGTATTGATGGCTGCGTTCACCCTCGAACCCCAGGACCGTATCGACCATATGTTCGAGAACGCGCGGGCCAGCGATGGTGCCGTCCTTTGTAACATGTCCGACCAACATCAGCGCGGTGCCGCGCTCCTTTGCAAAGCGCACAAGTTCCTGCGCCGAGGCCCGCACTTGGCTGACCGTCCCAGGTGCACCTTCAATCAGGTCGGAATGCATCGTCTGAATGGAATCAATAACAAGCAGCGCCGGTGCGTCACCACTGCCGATTGTCGTAAGAATATCCCTGACGCTGGTTGCCGCTGCCAGCCGCACCGGCGCACCGCCGAGCCCCAACCGTATAGCACGCAGCCGAACCTGATCTGCTGCCTCCTCACCCGAGACATAAACCACCTGGCGCCCCGAATCGGCGACATTGGCAGCGACCTGCAAAAGTAGCGTCGACTTACCGATTCCTGGATCGCCGCCCAGCAATGTTGCGCTACCCGGAACGATGCCGCCGCCGACGGCGCGATCAAACTCCGCGATTCCGGTTTGCATCCTGTCAGGAAGAGCCACGGCGGCGTCAAGGCCGACCAATTCGATCGCCCTGCCGCCGCCTTGCAAGTTATGTTTGGCTGCAAAAACCGTCTGGTTCGCCGCCGCTTCCTGAACCAATGTGTTCCATTCGCCGCAATCGGTGCATTGCCCCTGCCAGCGGTGCGTTTCCGATCCGCAGGCCTGACAAATATATCGGGTTTTCAATTTCGCCATGATCAATGAAAATAGCGGAACGAAATGGGAACACAAGTCGCAATAATGACCGAATTCAACGAAGTGAAATATTAGCAAACTCGCATTCGTTACGGGTGCTTAATTTTCAAATTGATCCGTGATAAACGGTCTATCGGATGACCATTGGCGACAACGCCTTTACCGGGTCGATCCCGGACATTTATCAGCGATATCTCGTACCGCTGTTGTTTCAGCCATGGGCGCGGCTGATCGCTGATCGCGCGGCCGAGCTTCAGCCGCGACGCATTCTTGAATTGGCGGCTGGCACTGGCGTTGTTACCGCTGCTCTCATTCAGGCCTGTCCGCGCAGCGAAATCGTCGCCACCGACCTCAATCCTGCCATGCTGGACATCGCGCGACGCTCCGCGCCGACCGGCGGCCAGGTCAGTTTTCTGGCCGCAGACGCATGCCACCTGCCGTTCGACATGGGCACTTTTGACGTCGCGGTCAGCCAGTTCGGAATGATGTTTTATCCCGACTGTATTCGCGGTTTCGCAGAAGCCGCGCGCATACTGACGCCCGAAGGCACCTATCTAGCCCTCGTCTGGGGCGGGCTGGATGAAAACCCGGTGAGTGAGGCCATACAGCATGCCATGAACAAGGCGTTTCCGCATGATCCGCCGCGGTTCCTCGCGCGTACGCCTTTTAGCTATCACGACGCGGACCATATCCTCGAAGATGCCCGATCCGGCGGCTTTGAGCGGGTCTCGGTCGAGCGTATCACCCTGCCCCACCCGCGCCTTCCGTCCGACGGCGCGGCAATTGGCATGATAACCGGGTCGCCTCTCTATGCGGAAATCGACAAGCTCGGCCCGGATGCGATCAACGTCGCTCTTGCCGCAGCCAAGGCGGAACTTACGAGCGTAAGCGACGAGGATGGGCGGATCGCCGCAACGATGACTGCCCTCATGATCACCGCAAGGCGTTAAAAGACGGCATCTGCCTTTCCGCCCGTCATCTGCTGACGCACCAGTGGGATTGGCGGCCCCCCATAGCTCAAAAACTGATCATGAAAGTCTTTCCACGCCGCTTGCCCGCCACGCGACGCGGTCCAGTCATCGCGCAGCTTGCGGATCATCAACTTGCCCATGGTATAATTGAGGTAGGCCGGATCATAGGTTCCGCGCGCCGCCTGTTGTCGGGCATTACCTTCATCCTGATAGCATTGATCGCGGAATAGTTTGTAGCTCTGCTCCTGCGTCATGCTCCCGGTATGCATGCCAATGGCTGACAAATATCGGCAGTCGCGCAGCAAGGCGTTGCTGATCTGACCGATCATGACCTCATCGGTTCCGCCGCCGACGCCCGACACGCGCATCATTTCTTCGGTGTAATGCGCCCAGCCTTCGGCGAATGCGTAACCGACGAACACCCGTCCAAAGAAATTCTTTGACCGGTTCGCATGGAGGAAGTTGAGGAAATGCCCCGGCCAAACTTCATGGACCGAGGTAAAGAGCAAATCAGCTTTCCCAGGTACAAAACCATCTTGAACCGCTTTCGGCCACTTCGGATCGGGCGGCGCAATATAGTACACGGACGGAAGATTCTTTTCGTACGGTCCGGGAATGTTGATGTAGGCAAAATTCTGTCGATTGTACGGAGGTGCCTCTTCGACCTTGGCTTCTTCCGGCCCCGGAATCGACACGAGATCTTTCTCGATAATGAACTGCTTTAGCTCTTTCAGTTGCTCACGCGCGGCGGCAACAGCACCGCCTTGCGGCTTGTTTGCGTTCATCTTTTCCATGCATACCGGGATGGCAGCGCCTGGCGCGTATCGCCCGCACGCTTCCGTCAGCAATTTCTGGTTCGATTCCAGATCGGCCTGCCCAATTTTCTGGAGCTCTTCCACTGGCGTCGTTACCATTTCGGTATCGGCCAACATCCGTTGGAATTTCGCCTTGCCCAGCGCGAAGTTGGGTTTTGACGCACCCGCCTGGCCGTCGACCCATGCGACCGTTTCCTTCATCGCTTTGACGGCGCCGTCGGTCGCCACCTTTAAAGCCTTCTGGTCGTCCGGCGTGCCGACACCCTTCCACGCCGCCATTCCATCGCCCGGATAATACTCCACGAAGCCGCCAAACGCCGATCTTGCATAGTTGACGAAACTTGTGGCCATCGGCGTCCTGATATTGGCGCGCATCTGTTCGGCCGCGAGCGGGATATTGCTCAGAAATTTGGTGTATGCCCTCATCCGAACGTCGGGCGGAGCGTAGGGCACGGTGACGTAAACCGATGGATCAAACGCCCCAAGATAGGCGGCGGGGTTGTTGTGAAACTGGTCAGCGCCATCGGGGTCCATCCAGAACAGCTGCCCCTTCGCCACTGCCACCAGATAGTCGCGCTCGAACCGTTGATTTTCATCGAGCGTGTCGGAGCCGAAATCCTGCGCTTCGGAAATAGTCTTCTTCAGCCGCGCGACTTCGCTGCTCAACGCAGCGTTACTCAAATCCGCGATCTGGCCATCAAATTCATGGCGCCCCTGCTGCACGGCGAAACCGGGATTAGCTTTGAAGCTCGCCTCAATAAAATTGCGGACGAAACCGGTCCATTCGCGAGAGGGCTTAGGTGCGGGCGGGTCGACAACATTGTTGGCGTCGGTTTCGGAAACCTTGCAGCCCGCGATGGCGAGCGCGAGCGCGGCCGCCCCAACAGTCAGGATCGCACGCATCAAACCAATCTCCCCACAATTGACACCCATTGGAGTCGCCGTGGGGATATTCACCTTATTGCCACTGGCGGCAATGCGAACTCTACGAACGGGGGCCGCTACGCGTTGCGCGATGCAACGGGCCGCATTACCTGCCTGCCCATGGCCATGCTTCCCGAACCGCTACGACTTCCTGCCTTCCGTGCATTCTGGGTCGCTCGCCTCACTTCTACCATCGCTCAAATGGCGATGGTCATTGTCATCGGTTGGCAAGTCTATGACATTGCCCGCGAGACAATGGACGTAAAGGCGGCGGCGCTGCGCCTCGGCCTGATTGGTGTCGTGCAATTCGTGCCCCTGTTTGCGCTCAGCCTGGTTGCCGGCTGGACCGCCGATCATGTCGATCGTCGTTGGGTTGGCCGCGGCGCCGTGGCGTTAGAACTCATTTGTGCGGCGACGCTGGCCATTGCAGCCTGGACGGGCAGCACCAGCTTGCCGATCCTTTATGTAGTAGCCGCACTGTTAGGGGTGGCCCGCGCCTTTGCCGGACCCAGCCTCGGCGCGCTAGCGCCTAACCTTGTCCCCAAAGCGATCCTTCCCAATGCCATCGCCTTATCTTCGATTGCCTGGCAGACCGGCGCGATTGCCGGCCCTGCGCTCGGTGGCTACCTCTACGCTTGGTCGCCTGCCGCGCCATATGAAGTCAGCATGGCGTTATTCGGCGTGTCGCTATTTTGCCTTTTCCTTATTCCACCGGTTGCGCGGCCGGAGGTAACGCGAACCGGCGGCCCCTGGTCCCAAATTGGCGAAGGTTTGCGCTATGTCAGGCAGAACAAGCTGGTCCTTGGCGCGATCAGCCTTGACCTGTTCGCCGTGCTGCTTGGCGGGGCAACGGCAATGCTCCCGATATTTGCGCGCGATGTTTTGCACACGGGGCCCGAAGGGCTGGGGCATTTACGCGCCGCGCCCGCGCTTGGCGCAACCTTAACCGCAGCCTGGTTCGCCTTTCGGCCGCTGAAAACCAATGTTGGATTGAAGATGCTGGTCGCGGTTGGCGTATTCGGTGCGGCAACGGTCGTCTTTGGCTTGTCCCGCTCGATGCCGCTCAGCCTCTTTTGCCTCTTCCTGCTCGGCGCTGCTGACATGCTCAGCGTTTATGTCCGCCAATCGCTGATTCAGCTTCACACACCTGACGCCATGCGCGGCCGCGTCGGTGCCGTCTCCACTTTGTTCATTTCGGCATCTAATGAACTAGGTGAAGCGGAAAGCGGTTTTCTGGCTGCCCTCGTTGGGCCGGTTATCGCGGTCGTTGGCGGCGGCATTGGCGCGATCGCTGTCGTTCTGATCTGGGCCCGGATTTTTCCGGAACTTCGCAATGCAAAGACGTTCGATGCTCCCATCGACCCCGAATTGAAGGAGTCCTGAGTCATGAAAGCAGACAATATTCTTCAAACGATCGGCGGCACGCCGGAAATTCGCATCAACCGCCTATTCGGGCCGGACGCGGAAGTATGGGTCAAATCCGAACGGTCCAACCCCGGCGGGTCGATCAAGGATCGCATTGCCCTGGCGATGGTTGAGGATGCGGAAGCCTCGGGCAAGCTGAAACCCGGCGGTGTCATTGTCGAACCGACAAGTGGCAATACCGGCATTGGGCTAGCCATGGTGGCCGCTGTGAAGGGCTATCGTCTTATACTCGTCATGCCCGACAGCATGTCGATCGAACGCCGTCGCCTGATGCTGGCTTACGGCGCGGAATTTGACCTAACGCCGCGTGAAAAGGGTATGAAGGGATCCATCGCCAGAGCAGAGGAAATCGCGGCCTCAACGCCCGGCGCATGGGTTCCGCAGCAGTTTGAGAATCCTGCCAATGTCGATGTTCATGTTCGCACCACAGCCGAAGAGATTTTGGTCGATTTCAAGGACAATCCCATCGACATTCTTGTTACCGGAGTCGGTACAGGCGGTCATATCACCGGTGTCGCCCGTGTGCTGAAGAAGGCATGGCCTGGCTTACGGGTCTTTGCAGTTGAACCAACCTTGTCGCCGGTCATTTCCGGCGGTGCACCCGCCCCTCACCCTATTCAGGGGATCGGTGCTGGTTTCATTCCTGCTAACCTCGATATTTCACTGCTCGATGGCGTCGTCCAGGTGACGCCGGAAGATGCAAAGGAAATGGCCCGCCGCGCAGCGCGAGAGGAAGGAATGCTGGTTGGTATTTCGTCCGGTGCGACGCTTGCTGCGATCGGCCAAAAGCTTGAAGAAACAGGCAAATCCGTTCGCATCCTTGGGTTCAACTATGACACGGGCGAACGCTATCTGTCGGTCCCGGACTTCCTTCCGGAAGAATAAGGATAACCGCCGAGTAACTGTTCCTGTTTGAGGGGTCATTAACCCCTTTACGCTAATGCCCGCACTCGAAGGAGTGTAGGGGAGATATGCGTAGGGCCCGGTTTGCCGTCAGTCGTGAGGACGGCATCAGCGACAAGGCGTCCATTGGCGAAGCACTGACGTTCGACCTGAAAACGCCTGATAATGGCGACGATGAGAGTCTTGCGGAACAGCGCATCGCAATGTTTGTGCTCGCCCCGGCGTTGCTGGGTGCGACGCATCTCGTGTGGGGGTTGGCCTGCATATTCCTGCACCCCCACGCCGTATTCAATGGCCTTACGACGAACCCAATGGTCGCGGTGTTCAGTGCACTACTTCTCGACTCTTTGGCGTTCGCCCTCTTGTGGTTTCGCGAGCGGCTGAAGATTCCGGCCCATGCGGCAGCCAAGTTGATGACCGCCTATATCGCGGCATCAGGTGCGATCTGGATGGTCTTCGGCCTCATGCTGGGATCAATGGCGCCTGATGTAACGTCATCATTCGTTGCGTTGGCATTTGGTGCTGGCATGACGGCAGCGACCATCGTGTCGATCAACTCGCCGCCGATTACATTGGTCAACGCGGTTGTTGCGATGACCGGCGGGCTGATCGTGAGCCGAGCGCCGCAGGTCCTTGCGGGCATCGGGTTCGTCGCGGTGATCAATATCATTTATTCCATCGCCTGCACCCGCACAGTGCTTGCCAATGCGCGCAAGCGGCTAAAGCTCGAAGCGGAGGCGCGCAAATCGCTGCACTTTGTTGATGAGTTCGAAAACAGCGGCCGCGGGTGGTTCTGGGAAACAAACAGCCTGGGGACCCTGTCCTACGTATCTCAACAATTGGCCGATGACTTCAAGGTTGAGGCCGAAGAGCTGTTGGGCCGTCAATTCACCGACCTCTTGTCAGTTGATACCAGCGGCGGCAGCGCACTTCGCGAAGAACGGACCCTCGGCTTTCATCTATCGGCGCGTTTCCCGTTCAGCGACGTGGTTGTTCGCGCCGCCAGCGATGAGGATATTCATTGGTCCTTGTCTGGAAACCCCGTGTTTGATGAACGCGGCCGCTTCCTTGGTTTCCGCGGCATTGGCACCGATCTTACGGAACAGCGTCGCAGTGAACAGGAAATCAGCCGCCTTGCGAAGTTCGATAGTCTGACGGGATTGCCGAACCGCGCACTGATGCGTCAGACGCTCGATGAAGCCCTGCGTAACTCAACCAACCGCCGCAAGGGCTGTAGCCTTTTCCTGATCGACCTCGATCGGTTCAAGAACGTAAATGACACACTGGGGCATCCCGTTGGTGACGCCCTGCTACGCCAGGTCGCCGAACGATTAAAGCTCGTCATGGGCGACCATGGTCAGGTCGGCCGCCTGGGCGGTGACGAGTTTAAGGCGGTTCTGCCAGGAACGGTGGAAACGGGACTTTTGGAAGCGCTGGCACGAACACTGATCGAACAGGTCAGCCGCCCCTATATGATCGAGGGGCATCGTGTCGTCATCGGTGCATCGGTCGGCATTGCAATCGGTGATCCAGGTCGTTCATGCGCGGATAGCATGATCCGAAATGCCGATCTCGCGCTCTATGCCGCGAAGGCTGCCGGCCGCGGCAAGCACATGTTCTATCAGACCGAGATGCACAGCGAAGCCGCTGATCGTCAGGTTCTGGAAAATGACCTTCGGCAGGCAATTGACCGCGGGGAATTGTGGGTCGCCTATCAACCGATCGTCCGTGCGGCAGGCGAAGAAATCGCGGGCTTTGAGGCGCTGGTTCGCTGGAATCACCCGGTGCGTGGCCCCATTGGCCCCGACAAGTTCATACCGCTCGCCGAAGAATGCGGCATGATTAGCAAGATCGGGCGGTTCGTGCTGGAATCTGCAGTGGCCGAGGCTGCGCGCTGGCCAGATCATGTGCGCGTCGCCGTCAACTTATCGCCCATTCAATTTAATGATCCCAACATTGTTGATCTCGTCGGGGTGGTCCTGACCGACTATGGGCTGAAGCCTAACCGATTAGAGCTGGAAATTACCGAAGGCGTATTTCTGGCGGATAGCGATGCGACCGACTCCACCTTTGCGCGCCTGAAGGCGCTAGGTGTCCGGCTGGCGCTCGACGACTTCGGAACCGGTTACTCGTCGCTTGGCTATTTGAAGAAAGCGCCATTCGACAAGATCAAGATTGACCAAAGCTTTGTGCGAGGGGCCGCCTCTACAATCAAACGGAACGGGGCCATTATCCGGGCCATCGTAACGCTGGCGGATTCGCTAGGTATGGATACGACGGCAGAAGGTGTCGAGACACATGACGATCTCGAATTGATCCGAGAGCTTGGTGTCAGTCAGGTTCAAGGGTTCATCTTCGGAAAACCCGCGCCGGCGGAAGAAGCGCGCGAATTGGCCAACAAGGTTACTGTTGAGGCGGACGGCTTCTCAAATCAGCGCGAACCGCGCCACCGCCTGATGCGTCGCGCCATCGCGGCGATCAATGGTGATGCGACCGAAATCCGACTGCGCAACATTTCTGCTATGGGCGCACTGATTGAATGTGGCCGCAACGTCGCGCCCGGTACCATTATGACTATCGATATCGTCGGCGTCGGGCCGGTCAACGGCATTGTCCGTTGGGCCCAGTCGGGAATGTTTGGCGTTCAATTCACAGAATTGTTCGACCTCGCCCGACTGGCACCCAAGCAACCGAAAAAGGCGTCGCCTGCCGTCCTTACACCCTGGTACGTCAACCAGCAGCGCGATTTGGCAAGCTAAACGGTCAGAAGGATTCGATCGGCAACGCCATCAGGTCGGCGGCACCTGCCTCGACCTTGCGACGCAGGCCGGACGCTTCCACCAATTCCCGTTCCGCAAAGTAGCGGGCGGTCGCGATCTTGGCTTCATGGAATGCCTTGTCTTCGCCCGCCTCATCCTTGAGACTGCCCGAAGCCACGGCCATCTTCATCCACATCCAGCCGAGAGCGACGAGGCCCATCAACTGCATATAGGCGTATGAACCGGCGCCGGCATTGTCTGGATCGGCCATGCCGTTTTGCGCCAACCACATGGTCGCACCCTGCAGATGGCCAACCGCCTTTTCCAGCGGCTCGACAATGCCGGCGGGATCACCTGCATCCTTGGCAGCGGCAATGTCGGCGGCGAGCAATCCAAAGAAGGCGCGAACCGATCGGCCACCATTTGCGCCGAGCTTGCGGCCAACCAGATCAAGCGCCTGAATACCGTTTGCACCTTCATAAATCTGGGCGATGCGAGCATCGCGAACGAACTGCTCCATTCCCCATTCGGCAATGTAGCCGTGCCCGCCATAGATTTGCTGCATGTTGACCGTCGTTTCGAATCCGCGGTCGGTGAGGTATCCCTTGATCACCGGCGTCAGCAGGCTGATCAGATCATCGGCAGCGACGCGATCCTCCTCATTCGGACTTTTGCGGGAGAGATCGACTTGCAACGCTCCCCACAAAATCAGCGCACGCGCCGCCTGGTTGAACGCCCGCGCCTCCATCAGCATGCGGCGAACATCCGGATGGACGAACAAGCTATCGGCCTTCGCGCTATCATCACGGTCCTGCGGCTTCAGCGCCCGGCCCTGCTTGCGGTCCTTGGCGTATTGGACGGCGTTCTGATAGGCGACCTCCCCTTGCGCCAGGCCTTGGAGGCCGACGCCAAGGCGCGCGGCATTCATCATGATGAACATGGCCGCAAGGCCCTTCTCCGTCTCGCCGACGAGCCACCCCTTGGCCGCGTCATAATTCATGACGCAGGTGGCATTCCCGTGAATGCCCATCTTATGTTCCAAGCTGCCGCATTCCAGCGAATTGCGCTCGCCCAGCGACCCGTTGTCGTTGACGAGAAACTTCGGCACAACGAACAGAGAAATACCCTTCACATTGTCCGGTGCGCCCGCAATCTTGGCGAGGACGAGGTGAATGATATTATCACTAAGATCATGTTCGCCCGCGGAAATGAAAATCTTGGTGCCAGTAATCGAATAGCTACCGTCCTCATTGGGTTCGGCCTTGGTCTTGATCAACCCTAGGTCGGTGCCGGCATGCGGCTCCGTCAAATTCATTGTGCCGGTCCAGTTGCCCGCGACCATGTTCGGCACATATTTACCCTTCAGCTCATCCGACGCCTTAACGAGCAGTGATGAGATCGCGCCCTGGGTCAGACCATTGTACATTTCAAAGCTGTGGTTGGCCGATCCCAGATATTCGGTCACGGCCGTTGCGACTGCGCTGGGCAGCCCCTGCCCGCCAAATTCAACTGGCGAATGAAGGGTCGTCCAACCGCCCGCGACAAATTGGTCCCATGCGTCCTTGAATCCTGGAGGCGTCGTCACCGATCCATCGTCGTTGCGCTTACAGCCAACCTGGTCGCCAATCCGATTAAGCGGCGCCAGCACCTCTTCGCTAAACCGCCCCGCCTCTGTCAGGATCGCTTCAACCATATCTGGCGTCGCATCTGCGAACCCTGGCAGGTTGGCGTAGTTCTGCAGCTCGACGATATGGTCGAGAACATATTTTGTATCACGGACAGGGGCGGTGTAGCTGGGCATATGGTCTCCTGAATATTACTTCTTATTGCCGTCGATCAGGGCGATGAATTCGTTGAGTTCCGCGATAGTTGCATCAATATCAACGCGCTGCCGCTGAAGACGCTCCACCTGCGACTGACAACGTTCAAGGGTCTTGACGCGCTGCGTCTCGCGCCCGTCGCCAAGGTCGTACAGGTCGAGCAATTCCTTGATATCTGTCAGGCTGAAACCAACGCGCTTCCCGCGAAGGATCCATGCCAGCCGCGCCCGGTCGCGTTCGGAATATAGGCGCTGGGTGCCCCTGCGTTCAGGGTGAATCAGCGCCTCATCCTCATAGAAGCGGAGTGCACGAGCCGTAACGTCAAATTCGTCACACATCTCGCCGATCGAATAATGGTCTTTGGGTGCAAGCATGGATTTCCGCTACTTTACGTTTCCGTAAAGGTCAATGGAAAAGTTGACGTTTTCGTAAAGGAGAGGTGATGCGCAGCCAATCCGCCCGCGCCAAGGGGCGACAAATGGGAAAGGCGTCACTATATGGGCGCCAAATACCCCTCCCAAGGATTCGCTCGGCCATGTTGACCACCAATCCGTTCGACGATGACAAGCTGCATGAGGAATGCGGCGTCTTCGGCATTTGGGGCGCCGACGACGCGTCCAGCTATGTCGCGCTTGGCCTTCACGCGCTTCAACATCGCGGGCAAGAAGCCGCCGGGATCGTTACCTTCGACGGCCAACATTATCACGCCCACCGCGCCATGGGGCATGTCGCCGGCAATTTCGACCGTGACGATATCATGCGCAAATTGGCGGGCCGCGTCGCCATCGGACATAATCGTTATTCGACAACCGGTGAGACGGCCCTTCGCAATGTCCAGCCGTTGTTTGCGGAACTTGCAACCGGCGGTTTTGCAGTTGCTCATAATGGAAACTTGTCAAACGCGATGGCGCAGCGCGATCGCCTGGTGAAGCGGGGGTCAATTTTTCAATCGACCAGCGACACCGAAGTCATCATCCACCTCGTCGCGACCTCGCTGTACGACACGACGCTCGACCGTTTGGTCGACGCATTGAAGCAGGTAGAAGGTGCGTATTCTCTCCTCTGCCTGACCCCTCAGGGCTTAATCGCCTGCCGCGACCCGCTGGGCATCCGGCCGCTGGTCATGGGAGAGCTTGATGGCGCGACCATTTTCGCGTCGGAAACCGTCGCCCTCGACACCGTGGGCGCCAAATATGTCCGCGATGTAGAGCCAGGCGAACTGGTGGTCGTCAACGAAGACGGCATCAAATCCTACCGGCCCTTCAAGGCTGCGCAGCCCCGTCCATGCATATTCGAACATGTCTATTTCAGCCGCCCCGACAGCGTCGCCGAAGGTGTGTCGGTCTATGAAGTCCGCAAGAACATCGGTGCAGAGCTTGCACGCGAAGCCCCGGTTGAGGCCGATTTTGTCGTGCCGGTTCCGGACAGCGGCGTCCCCGCTGCCCTCGGCTTTGCACAGGAAAGCGGCATTCCTTTCGAACTGGGCATCATCCGCAGCCATTATGTCGGTCGCACGTTCATTCAGCCGAGCCAGGAAGTCCGCCATCTTGGCGTCAAGCTGAAACACAACGCCAACAAGGCGCTTATCAAGGGCAAGCGCATTGTTCTGATCGACGACAGCATCGTCCGTGGCACGACCAGCTTGAAAATCGTGCAAATGATGCGCGATGCCGGTGCGAGCGAAGTTCATATGCGCATTGCATCGCCGCCAACGGCTCACAGCTGCTTCTACGGCGTCGACACGCCAGAACGGTCCAATCTGCTCGCCGCAAATAAGGATATTGAGGCGATGCGGGACTATATCGGCGCGGACAGCCTTGCCTTCATTACCATCGACGGCCTGTACCGCGCGCTAGGTGATGAGCGCGATCCAGAGAACCCGCAACGCTGCGATGCGTGTTTCACCGGCGCCTATCCGACGACGCTGACCGATCATCCGGCCGGCGCCAGCGACATTGCACAGGAAACGGCAATGGAAGACCGTTTCATCGCCGCAGCTGCGAACCGCTAGGAAGAATCAATAATGACTGACTCGAAGCCGCTCGAAGGCAAACTTGCGCTCGTCACAGGCGCCAGCCGCGGCATTGGCGCGGCAACGGCCGAGCTGTTGGCGGCACAAGGCGCTCATGTCATTCTGACGGCACGCAACGGCAAATCGCTGGAAGCAATCGAAGACCGCATCCACGAAACCGGCGGCACCGCAACGATCGCACCGATGGACCTCAACGAATTCGACCATATCGCCAAATTGGCCGATGCGGTCGAGGCGCGCTGGGGCAAATTGGATATTCTGGTCCTCAATGCGGCCATGTTGGGCAGCCTGTCGCCGGTCGAGCATCTAGACGCGAAAGAATTGTCGCAGATTTTCAAATTGAACGTCCTCGCCAATCAGGCCCTTCTGAGCGCCTTTGATCCGCTCCTGCGCCGTTCGGAAAAGGCCGATGTAATCGGCATCACCTCTTCTGTTGGCGAGAATCCGCGCGCCTTTTGGGGCGGCTATGGCGCATCCAAGGCCGCGCTCGACACGATGCTCGGCGCCTATGCGGACGAAACTGCCCACGCGGGAAAATTGCGCGTCCAGATCATTGATCCGGGCGCCACGCGAACCCGAATGCGCCAACTCGCCTTCCCTGGTGAAGAAGCGTCAAGCCTCAAGGGCCCGGAAATCGTTGCGGATGCCATTGTCGCGGCCATCGCATCGAACGCCGAGACCGGATCGCGATTGCGCATCGACGGCTAACGCCGTCGGAACAATAGCATTATATTGTTGGACGGCATGGCCCGGCGGTCGATCAAATCGAGGCCGCGCGCCGCCGCGTTGGCAGCAAAATCCTCAACCTTACGCAGTCCCCACGACGGATTGCGGCTTTTAAGGTCCGCGTCGAACGCAAGGTTGGACGGCGCAGCCTCCACACCCGCCTCTATCCAAGGGCCGTAAAGAATCAGCGGCGCGCCGGGGCGCAAGACCCGCGCCGCACCATCAAGCAATCCTAGCGCGGCCGCAGCGGGTGATATGTGAACCATATTGATGTTGAGAACCGCGTCAGCTGCATCAACGGGCCATTGCGGTGCAGCCGCATCAAGGCTGAGCGGCGGAAGCAAATTTCCCGGACCATCCTCACCCCATGCCGTGATTGATACCAGCGCCGCCGGGTCGGGATCGGTCGGCTGCCAGACCAGGTCGGGAAATAGCTCGGAATAGATGCGCGAATGCTCGCCTGTCCCGCTGGCTACTTCCAACACCCGACCGCGTACCGGCAGCCAGTCGCGCAACACGGCCGCGATGGGTTCACGATTCCGCTGAACGGCAGGCGCGCTGCGCCTCGTTCCCGTGCCCAGGTCACCAACGTTGTAGGGTGGCAGTGTGGGCTTAGCCACGCACGCCCGACTTTGGATACATCGACCGCGCCCGTCGCTCTCGGATCAACAGCCAAAGGAAAAATCCAACCGGCCCCATAATCATGATGAGCAACAAAATCGGCGCCTGAACGAGCCGGTGAAAACCTTTGTTGTCGGCATCGCGCGCGACCCATTGGCCAACAAAAAGATCAAAGGCGAGATAGTGGATCCACCCCATCACCAACCCGCCCTTGCTGACAAACAGGTTCTGGAGGCCGGCGATATTATAATCGAGAAAGTTGGGCGGCGGCGCGCCAGCCGGACGAACTGCGTCGATCCAGTGCAAATGCATGCCCACAATCAGCAATAGATAGACGAAGCAGAGGAGGCCCACGCCCAAATAGAGAATGAGCGCCATCACCTTTGGAGCGCGCGGCAGCAGGATCAGCATCGCCCAGCAAATTGCCGCAACGATGTTGGTAAAGCCGAATACCCAATCCCAACTCATCGCTTAGCCTCCGCCAACATTACCGGCCCCGCCATCGCGTTCGGCTCCGTCCGGCGCGGGGGTTTTATAGGCGAGGATGGGCTTGCGTGCAGCAAGCGTCTCATCGAGGCGACGACGCGGCGCAAAGATCGGCGCGGATTTCAGCGAGGGATCACCGGCATTGGCTCGCTTTGCGATGCTGCGGAGGGCGGTGATGAACTGGTCGAGGTTGGCCTTCGATTCCGTCTCGGTCGGCTCGATCAGCATCGCGCCGTGGACGACCAACGGGAAATACATGGTCATGGGGTGGAAACCCTCATCGATCAGCGCCTTGGCGACGTCGATGGTCGAGAATCCGTCCTCGAAGCCCTTATCGCTGAAGATCGCTTCGTGCATGCACGGCCCGCTGAAGCCGAACGGCGCGTCCAGCACATCATCAAGGCTGCGGAGCAGATAGTTGGCGTTGAGGACGGCGTCCTCCGCCACCTGCTTCAGCCCGTCCGCGCCATGGCTCAGAATATAGCTCAATGCGCGGGTGAACATGCCCATTTGGCCGTGGAACGCGACCATGCGGCCGAAGCTGTCAGGATGCGCTTCCCCGGCATCCTCTTCCTCGATCAGCGCGACTGTGCCGTCGGCGTAGCGCGCCGTGAACGGCAATGGTCCGAAGGGAGCCAGCGCCTTCGACAGGACGACTGGACCCGAACCCGGTCCACCGCCGCCGTGCGGGGTGGAGAACGTCTTGTGCAAGTTGATGTGCATCGCGTCGACGCCAAGATCGCCGGGACGCACTTTGCCCACCACTGCGTTGAAGTTCGCACCGTCACAATAGACGAAGGCGCCCGCGGCGTGGACCGCGTCGCTGATTTCTTTCATCTGCGGCTCGAACAGGCCGCAGGTATTGGGGTTGGTGATCATCACCGCCGCCACATCCGGGCCGAGCCGCGCCTTTAGCGCCTCTAGGTCGACACGGCCTTCCCTCGTCGCCGGGATATTTTCGACCGCGTAACCCGCAAAGGCCGCCGTCGCCGGGTTCGTACCGTGCGCGCTTTCGGGGACCAGCACGACCGAACGCGGATCACCCCGCGCTTCCAGGGCCGCGCGAATGCAGAGGATCCCGCACAATTCACCATGGGCGCCGGCCTTGGGCGACATGGCGACGCCCTCCATGCCGGTGAGGTCGATCAGCCAGAAGGCGAGCTCATTGATCAGCTCGATCGCGCCGCCGACCGTTTCCTTCGGTTGCAACGGATGAATGTCCGCAAACCCGGGCAGCCGCGCCAGCTTCTCATTGAGGCGCGGGTTGTGCTTCATCGTGCAGCTGCCGAGCGGGAACAGGCCAAGGTCAATGGCGTAATTCTGACGCGACAGGCGGGTATAGTGGCGGACCGCCTCAGGCTCGGACAGTCCGGGGAGGTCGAGGCTGGCACGTTCGAGACCGCCGAGGCGGCTGTCCCCATCGACGGAATCGATATCCACGCCCGTCTGATCGCGGCTGCCGATTTCGAACAGCAACGGCTCTTCCAGCATCAGGGCGCGATTGCCGGTGGTGGTAGTGACCTCTGCGCCGCCTGGTTGCGGTGCTTCGGGACGCCAGCCCGAGGGATTTACGCCGCTCATTGGACCGCCTCCTTCAGCGCCGCTTCCAGCGCGTCAATATCTTCATCGCTGACCACCTCGGTCACGGCGACGACCAAACCGTTCTTGAGCGCGTCGACGCCGGGGTAGAGCCGCCCGAGCGACACGCCGCCGAGCACACCCTTCTCGACCATCGCATGGACTGCTGGCCGCGCTTCGACCGGAAGTTCAAGCGTAAATTCGTTGAAGAAGCTGTCGTTGACCAACCGCACGCCGGGAATAGCTTGCAATCGCTCCGCAACCTGCACGGCCTTGGCATGGTTGGCCTTGGCAAGTTGGGTTAGCCCCTTCTCACCGAGCAGCGTCATATGGATCGACCAGGCCAGCGCACAGAGGCCCGAATTGGTGCAGATGTTCGATGTCGCCTTCTCGCGGCGAATATGCTGCTCGCGGGTCGAAAGGGTGAGGACGAACCCTCGCTTGCCTTCCGCATCGACGGTTTCGCCCGCCAGACGCCCCGGCATTTGCCGGACATATTTCTCGCGCGTCGCGAACAGGCCGACATAAGGCCCGCCGAATTGCAGACCGACGCCAATCGACTGGCCTTCGCCCACGACAATGTCAGCGCCCATTTCGCCCGGTGCCTTGATAGCCCCCAGCGCCACCGGCTCCGTTACCACCGCGACCAGCAGCGCGCCACGCGCGTGCGCGGCGTCGGCGATGGGCTGGAGATCGGTGATGCGGCCGAGGATGTCTGGATATTGAACGACAACGCACGACGTCTTGTCGTCAATCGCGGCGATCAGCGCATCGGCATCGGTCGCGGCCTCCAGCTTGGGGTCCGAGGTTTCCAGCGTGTCGCCGGTGAATTTCGCCATCGTCTGGCAGACGCTGACATAATGCGGATGAAGACCGCCCGACAGGATCGCCTTCGACTTGCGGGTGATGCGTCCGGCCATGCCAATCGCTTCCCAGCAGGCGGTCGAGCCGTCGTACATCGAGGCGTTGGCGACCTCACAGCCGAGCAACCGCGCAACCTGCGTCTGAAATTCGAACAGTACCTGTAGCGTCCCCTGCGCGATTTCCGGCTGATAGGGCGTATAGGCGGTCAGAAACTCGCCGCGCTGAATCAGATGATCGACGCTCGCCGGGACATGATGCTTGTACGCGCCGCAGCCCAGGAAGAAGGGCACCTGCCCTGCGACCATGTTCTTGTTTGCCAGGGCGCCGAGATGGCGTTCGACCGCCATTTCGGATGCGTGCATTGGCAGGCCGTGGATCGGACCGTTCAGCCGGGCGCCTTCGGGAACATCAACAAACAGATCATCAACGGATGCGGCGCCAATTGTGGAGAGCATGTCCGAGCGGTCGGTGTCGGAAAGTGGGAGGTATCTCATTCTTAGCCCTTGGTCGTCACCCCCGCGAAAGCGGGGATCCCGCTTTTTTGGGTGGTCAAAGGTGAAACGGAATTCCCGCTTTCGCGGAAATGACGAATATTGGTTTGCGGTCCGGAGCCGATCACTTCGGCTTCCTCATTTCAAAGCGGAGGCGCACATAGTCAGCGATGGTAGTACCGACCCGGTCGGCGACTTCGTCGGCGATGGACTGGCGTTCGTCCTGCGGAACGCCCGCGCGATCCATCCATCCTGCGCGGAAGGTTAGAACCCAAGGGGCAACACCATGGTCCAGCGGCGTCGGCCGCTCGATCAGGCGGGCGTCAATGTCCTTGAACCCCGCGCCTTCGTAGGTTTCGACAAATTCGTCGACCGACGGGTACCAGTTGGAGGCATAGGTCGGCGGGCCATAACCGCGCAGCACCAGCACATCGTCAAGTGCCTCGCGCAGCCGGGCAAGGTTCCCCTGCCCGCCCATCTCTCCAACGAACCGGCCGTCGGGGCGAAGCGCGAACCAGATCGCGCGCGCGGCGCGATCCTTGGCGAGGATCCAGTGGAGCGTGGCATTGGAGAAGGCGGCGTCGAACGCCTCGCTGAATTTCATCTCCGACGCGTCCATCAGACGCGCATCGAGGCCCCTGGCTTTGGCCGCGGCAATCATGCTTTCGCTATTGTCGATGCCGACGACGTTTGCACCGGCCTCCCGGATCTTCAGCGTCAGCGTACCGTCCCCGCACCCGACATCGAGGATATCCTCGCCCGGCTGCGGGGCCAGCAGGTCAAGCGCCGCCTGCCCCAGCGCGGGCACAAACCCGCCGACCTTCGCATAATTGGCCGCGTCCCATTGGCTCGTGGAGGTTGGGGTGGGCTTCATCGCGACGACACGATCCGGGGATTGCTGAGCACCGGGGCACGATCGAGGCAAATGACAGTGTCCGACTTTCCGTGATCACCAAACGCCATATCCGCAGCGGCGTGGAGACAGGTTGCATCAAACTTTGCCTCGATCACGACGATCTGACCGAGGCGCGACTGAATAGTCCGGTCGAAATCTTCAGATCTTCCAATTCCAAGGCGACGAGCCTCCTTCGAATGGTTTTCAAGTAGCGTGCAATCAAGGCCCCGGCACCTGCCAACCACGCCGCTGACCCGGATAACCTTGCCGTCCAGTGCAACATGGTTCTTCCACACCTCCGTGACGGTATAGCCCGGCATCCGCGCGGACGCGGACGAGGCCAACACCACCAGCAGGAGCGGAAGCCACCGCATCAAAGCGTGTCGCAATAGGCCTTGTAGGCGGCCTCATCCATCATGCCGTCAAGCTGAGCCGGATCGTCGATGGTCATTTTGAAGAACCAGCCTGCACCTTCCGGGTCGTTGTTGATTAGTGAAGGGTCGTCGGCCACAGCGGTGTTGCCTTCGACGACGACACCCGCGAGCGGTGCGTAGACGTCGCTGGCGGCCTTGACGCTTTCGACCACGGCGGCGTCATCGCCCTTGTTCAGGACGCGGCCATTTTCCGGCACTTCGGCGAACACAATATCGCCCAATGCTTCCTGGGCGTGATAGGAAATACCAACCGTTGCGGATACGCCTTCAACATGCACCCATTCATGGTCCTTGGTGTATAGCTTGGTCATCGGTCAGGCTCCCTTGGGCTTGCGGTGATAATTGTGCGGAACAAATGGCATTGGCGCGACGGTCGCCTGGAACAGCTTTCCGCGCTGCGAAAGTTTGATGGTCGATCCGGGCTCGGCCATCGCCGCGGGAACATAGGCCATGGCAATTGGCGCCTGAAGCGAGGGCGAAAAGCCGCCCGACGTCACTCTGCCAACTTCGTTCGCCTCACGGTCCAGCACCATTGCGCCTTCTCGGACCGGCTGACGCCCATCAACGAGCAGGCCAACGCGCTTCAGCACACTACCATTTTCCAGCTCTCCCAGAATACGCTCATAGCCGGGAAAGCCTCCTTCGGCGCGGCGGCGCTTGCCAATGGCGAAGGTCAAATCGGCGGCAATCGGCGTGGTGTCACGATCTAGGTCATGGCCATAGAGCGGCAATCCCGCATCCAATCGCAGCGAGTCGCGCGCGCCGAGGCCAATTGGCTTAATCCGCTCATCCGATAGCAATACATCGGCCAACGCTTCGGCATCGCGGGCTGCTACGGAGATTTCGAACCCATCTTCGCCGGTATAACCGGACCGGCTGATCCACAGCGGTTTGCCATTCCAATGGAACAGTCCCGCCTGCATGAACACAAGGTCGGCGACGCCGGGAACGACGTCATTTAGCGCATCGACCGCCTTCGGACCCTGAAGCGCGAGCAGTGCCTGCTCCTTCATATGGTCCATGATGACCGTGCGCGGCAGGCGCTTTTCAAACTCTTCGATGTCGCCAGCCTTGGTCGCGCCGTTGACGACGAGGTAGAAATGTTCACCCCGGCGGGTCGCCATCAGATCGTCGATGATCCCGCCGTCTTCGGCCAGCAGCATCGAATAACGAAGGCGGCCATCCTTCAGCGCGAGCAGGTCGCCCGGGAGCAGGGTTTCCAGCGCCTTGTCGAGCTCCGGCCCGTGGAACAGCAACTGGCCCATATGGCTGACGTCGAACAGACCGGCATTTTCGCGGGTCCACAGATGCTCGGCCATAATGCCTTCATACTGGACCGGCATGTCATAACCCGCAAACGCGACCATGCGGCCGCCGCGCGCACGATGCCAGGCATCAAGCGGCAGTTTTTCGGTAAATTCGGTAGCTTCGCCCACAATGCCGACCTCTCAAAAGCCCGTGACGCAAGGGTGCATCCCCTGCGGTCCAAATAACGGGCCCCCGTCTGTCGCTTGTGGCCTGAGAGCTTTGCCCCTTCGGCGGTCCCATGCCTGCGCAGGGGACACTTTCCAGACTGTCGGCGGCGCACGCGGTCCTTTTGCCTGAGAGATTCCGGGGGCGGTTGCTCCTTCGGCGCCCGTCCTCGCGAACAGGTCTCTCCCGCGTTTGCCCTCCAATTCCGGCAGAGAATCCGGAACCGGTCGACAAAGCTGCTCTGGCCGTGCGGATCGCCCAAGTCAACGTAGGCGAACGTCGATATGAATGATTAGCGCGTCGCGTTGTACCGCAGCTGCTCTTGGGTCAGCTGGAAACCGATCAGATGTTCGAATGTGGCCTTCGCCACTGCGTCGCGGATTTCCGGCTTGGTGAGCGGGTCTACGGCCGCGTCAACATCACCGGGTTTCCGATCGCGGATCAACTCCTGCCGAATATTCTCAGGCAGAGTCACAACAGAGCGGCTGACCTGAATTGTTGCCTGTCCACTAGACGATGCGCGCGTGCTACCTGCCGGAAAGTTGAGCGCGACCTGGCCGACCCGCTTGGCGACAACCGATGTGCCGCCCTGCATAGCGACGTCGAAATAGGGAAGAACAACGGTCCGTGCCTCACTGGCATCACGCCGCGTCGCAACGACGTCGAAGGTCGCAGTGGAGATAATGTTTGCGCCAGTATCATCGCAAGCTGCGCGAACATTGGTGATGGCTGCCGTTACATCGACGGCGGCGGCATCGGTGCGATTCGCCGGGTTGAACACCGTAATGTCCCCGGTGGCAGCTGGGACGCCAACCTGCGGGCAGATTGAACGGGTCACATAGACGCCACCAGAGCCAAGTTCGCCCTCGCGCGAGCATGCGGTGGTGGCGAGGAGGGCCAGGGCGATTAGGGTCAGGCGCGACGTCACGGTTGCAAATTCCTTCGAAGCGATAATTGGGCATGTTCATAGGAAGCGCCTTGGCGCACCGCAAGCGATAGCCTACATGGCCCGCGATGAGCGCCCCAAAGCCCCCCTTGCATCTATTGATCGCAGCGCCGCGCGGCTTCTGCGCCGGCGTCGACCGTGCCATTCAGATTGTTGAGCTGACGATCGAACGGTTCGGCCCCCCCGTCTATGTCCGCCACGAGATTGTTCACAATCGTTTCGTGGTCGACAGACTGCGCGGACTTGGCGCCGTTTTCGTCGAGGAACTGGACGAAGTGCCCAATGGCCGCCCGGTTGTATTTTCGGCGCATGGCGTACCAAAGGTAGTTCCGGCGGCCGCGGAGGCTCGGGGTTTGGACTATCTCGATGCGACCTGCCCGCTCGTCAGTAAGGTTCATCGTCAGGCCCAGCGCCTGATTGAGGATGAACGCCACATCCTGTTTATCGGCCATGCCGGGCACCCTGAAGTGATCGGTACGATGGGTCAGGTAGAGCCCGGTTCCATCAGCCTGATCGAGACCCTGGACGATGTCGCGGCGTTTGATCCAACCGGGCGAAAGCGGTTGGCATTTTTGACGCAGACGACATTGTCGGTCGACGATACGCATGAAATTATCGAGGCGCTTCGTAAGCGGTTTCCGGACATTCGGGGACCCAAGGCCGAAGACATTTGCTATGCCACCTCAAATCGCCAGGCCGCCGTCAAGGTCATTGCTAAACAGGTCGAGCGAATGCTGGTCATCGGCGCGCCGAACAGTAGCAATTCACTCCGCCTGGCCGAGGTGGCGGAGCGCATGAACATACCCGCGCGCCTGATTCAGCGCGCGACCGACATTGATTGGGATTGGTTGGGCACCCCGGATTCGGTCGGGCTAACTGCGGGTGCATCGGCGCCAGAGGTGTTGGTCCGCGAAGTGGTCGATGCGCTGGCCGAGCGGTTTGACGTTCGCGAAGAAGAGGCGGCTACGATTGAGGAAAATATGACCTTCAAATTGCCGCGCGAGCTGGTGGCCTGAGCCTTCCATGAGCGAGCTTCCGATGGTCGAAATTTTTACCGACGGCGCCTGTAAGGGCAATCCCGGGCCGGGCGGCTGGGGCGCTGTATTGCGATCCGGCACCAAGGAACGGGAGCTGTCGGGAGGCGAATCGCCCACCACCAACAACCGGATGGAACTGATGGCGGCGATCGAGGCGCTCAATGCGCTTAAAAAACCGTGCCGGGTCAGCCTCACCACTGACAGCAATTATGTCCGCGACGGCATTACCAAATGGATCCATGGCTGGCAGAAGAATGGCTGGCGCACGTCGGACAAGAAGCCGGTGAAGAATGCCGAATTGTGGCAGGCGCTTTTGGAGGCCACCCGTCCTCACCGCATCGAATGGCATTGGGTGAAGGGACACGCCGGGCATCCGGAGAATGAACGCGCCGATCAACTGGCGAGCGCAGAGGCCGACGCGCGGCGCTAGGCCCGGCGTGATCGCGGGGCGAAGTCGGCGGCGGTAACGCCACTCAGATCATGGCCCAGCCCGTCGCCAAGGATGAGGCGCGCGCTCAACAAGGATGCGGCGGGGGCGGTTTGAATGCCCATTCCTCCCTGACCGACGCACCAGAAAAATCCGTCATTTTCCGGATCAAATCCAAATTTCATGCCTTTGTCCGGTGCGAAGGTCCGAAGGCCCGCCCATTTGCGCTCGACCGCTTCCACCGGCCAATCGATGGCTTTTTCAAACCGATCGATCGCGATTGCGACATCCAGATCCTCGGGCGCAACATCACTCGGCGCTACCGGCTCTTCGTCAAGCGGGCACACCCAAACACTATTGTCGCCCTCCCCCTTGAAGTAAAAACTTTCGTGCAAATCCGTGACAAAGGGCAGGTCGCGAAGTCCGGTTTGTCCGACTCGGATTTGAACGACCGTTCGGCGCTTGGGTATCAAGCCTATCGGTTCCACACCCACTCTTTCAGCGACGATATCGCCCCACGCTCCCGCCGCGTTCACCAGCACTTTGGCGCGAATTGTCCCTTGCGTTGTAGAGACATTCCACCCGACTGACGTTCGATTAGCGGATTGAAGCGCGGAATCAGTTCGCACTGAGGCGCCCAATCGGCGCATCGCGGCAAGACAGGCAGTATGAAATGCCGCAACTTCAATGTCGGCGCAGCTGTCTTCATACCACGCGCCCGTCCATTGTCGGCGCAACCCGGGTATCAGCGAATCAAGCTGCAGCCGGTCAAGATGTACCGGTGCATATTCGCCAACCAGATCATCAGTATCCGGCATTTGCTCGCCCGACGGACCCGTCAGATGAACGGCGCCGCGGTGGCGAAGCAACGGCGTCTCGCTTCCCGGCCAACGCGCGTCAAACATCGGCTTTGAAAGCAGACTTAGGCGCCGTTCGGGCGTGTCACCGCCCAGACTGGCCTGCCAGAACGCAGCGGAACGGCCGGTTGCGTGCCTGCCGCACATCGATTCTGCCTCAATGAGGGCAACCTTGCGCTGCGCCGCCAACCGGACGCCCAGGCTGGCGCCGGCAATGCCGCCGCCGACGATCAGAACATCAACGTCATTCATTTCGTCGGCTGGTTACGGTTTGGAAAGAGGTGGAGTCTAGAGGGTGCAACATGATGAACGCGCAATTCACCTATTTTCTGCTTGGCATTCTCGCCTTGATGCTGGTGTGGATCGCCATTCAGGACGTTCGCACATTTACCATATCCAACCGGATCAACATCGCGATCGCGCTGATGGCGCCGCTGTTCTGGTGGTCGGCGGACGTGGCCTTCTGGCCGGACGGTGCAATTCGTATCGGCGTCGCCGGGCTGGTGTTCCTGCTGTTTGCGGGAATGTTTTATCTCGGCGCAATGGGCGGCGGCGATGTGAAACTCGCCGGCGCACTCGCCTTGTGGTTCCCGCCAGCAGGAACATTACAGTTGCTGGTCATCATGTCACTGGCCGGCGGCCTGCTCACGGCCGTCGTTCTGGCCGCGCATAAACTGCGCAAAAAAGAAGGTCGTCCGGAGATTCCGTACGGCGTCGCAATCGCGTTTGGCGGACTATGGTTACTCGCCCAACGCTTTCTTAACCATTTTGCCTGATGGTGCATGACCATCAAGGGGACCCATTTGGGGAGGCGTATTCGCCATGGACGTCAAGAAAGTCGCACTGCTCGTAGGTGCATTGATCATCGCGGTGGTTACCGCATTCGCTGCCAAGAGCATGTTCTCGGGTGCAGCGGCAGACCAAGCGCAGGCTGCGCCGGTTGTGCCGCTGGGGCCGAAGATCCTGGTTGCGCGCAAGCAGCTTGCGGTCGGCACCATCATCGATGCCGAAAGCCTGACATTCCAGGCTTGGCCGAAGGAGCTGGTTCAGGGCGCCTATTATGAAGAAGGCGCACCTGACTCCAACCTGCAGAAGCTGGTTGGCACCGTCGTCCGCAACGAAGTGACGGCCGGCCAGCCGGTGACTCGCGGGTCTCTGGTCGGTCCCAACGATCGCGGCTTCCTTGCAGCGGCGCTTGGTCCGGGCATGCGTGCCGTGACTGTTCCGGTCTCGTTGACGTCCGGCGTCGGTGGCTTCATCTTCCCTGGTGACCGCGTCGACATGGTCCTGACTCAGGACGTCGTTGGCGGGGGCGACGGGCCGCCGCTAAAGGTGTCCGAAACGATCATCCGCAACATTCGTATCCTGGCGACCGACCAGCGCATCGACAGCAAGAATGCCGAAGGCAAGGTCGAACCGCGCGCCGCCGCATCGGTGACACTTGAGGCGACCCCGCGGATTGCGGAAAAGATCACGGCTGCCCAGCAAATGGGTACGCTGAGCCTGGTTCTGCGTTCGATCGCCGATGATCAGGCCGAGCTGGAGCGCGCTGTTGCCTCCGGTGAGGTTAAAGTTCCGACCGGCGCCAATCCGGCACAGGAACGGCAGATGCTGCTGCAGATCGCCAATCGTCCGCAGGACAATAACACGACCTATGTGACCGGTGGTGATGTGTCGCGCTTCCAGCGCCGCAGTGTCCCTGCCCGCTCTGCATCGAGCGGTGACAAGGCCGCCGACGCCATGGGCCAGTTCGCCAAGGCCGTTGCATCTGCTGCGGGCACGCCGGCTGCAGGTGGCGGATCGACTGTACCGTCTGGACCGTCCGTCCGTGTCTCGCGTGGCAATAATGTGACCTACGTTCCGGTGGGAGCTCGTTAAGATGACCAGCATCAAGAAACACAACCGCGTTCGCCTGGGCATTGCCCTCGCCGCGCTGGCCATCGGCCTCGGCCCGGTCGCCGTTGCCACTCCGGCTTACGCCGCTTCGTCGGCCCGCCCGTCGGAAACGCTGAACCTGTCGAAAGGCGCCGGCAGCCTGGTTCGCCTGTCATCGCCAATGTCGGATATCTTCATCGCCAACGAAAATGTTGCCGATGTCCAGATCCGCTCGTCGACCCAGCTTTACGTCTTTGGCAAAGGGATCGGTGAAACGACCGTCTATGCCACCGACAAGTCGGGCCGCGTCGTGTATGCCGCCAACGTTCGCGTCGGCAACAACATCGGTTCGGTTGACGAAATGCTGCGCCTGGCGATGCCCGAAGCAAGCATCAACGCGACCCCGATGAACAATCTCGTCCTGCTCACCGGCACAGTCGCCTCACCTGACGATGCGGCGGAGGCCCAGCGTCTGGTCCAGGCCTATATCGGCGAAGGAACGCAGGTGGTCAGTCGACTGAAATCGGCAACCCCACTGCAGGTCAATTTGCACGTGAAAATTGCCGAGGTGAACCGTAGCCTCGTGAAGAGCATCGGTATGAACCTCCTTTCCGGTGGTGATACCAGCGGCGGGTTCCAGTTCGGCGTGTCCAGCGGCGGCTCGAACAATCCGATTGTGGTCACGCCTGGCGAAAATGGCGCACCGGACAAGGTCAGCATCGCGCAGGCCGCTGGATCGGTCCTGTTCGGTCGCGGCAAACTGTTCGGCGTCGACCTGCTCGGTGCCCTGAAGTTGGCGGAGACCGATGGCCTCGTCACGACGCTCGCCGAACCGAATTTGACGGCGCTGTCGGGGGAAACCTCCAGCTTCCTGGCTGGCGGCGAATTCCCGGTGCCGATTTCCCAGAGCCTTGGCACCGTGTCGATCGAGTATAAGCAATATGGTGTCGGGCTGGCCTTCACGCCGATCGTTCTTGCCGATGGTCGCATTTCGCTTCGGGTCCGCCCCGAAGTGAGCGAGCTGTCCAATGAAGGATCGATCAGCCTGAATGGCTATGAAGTTCCGGCATTGACCACCCGCCGCGCCGAAACCACGGTCGAGATGGGTTCCGGTCAAAGCATGATGATCGCGGGATTGCTGCGCAATTCGAACAATAACAGCGTCGACAAGGCACCCTTCCTGGGCGACCTGCCGATCCTGGGCGCGTTGTTCCGGTCGACACACTTCCGCCGGGCCGAAACGGAATTGGTGATCATTGTCACGCCGTATCTTGTCCGTCCGACGTCGGGCCGCCTCGCGTTGCCGACCGATGGATATCGTGCGCCGACCACCCCGGAATCTGTCGCAACTGGAAATGTATATTCCCCCAGTGCCGCCGGATCCTCAGGCGTTGCTCCGCGAAGCGGGGGCGCCGCACCGGCCGCCCCTGGGTTCAAGATGTAATCCGGCCGGCAAGAAGGAACAGACAAGATGCGCTACACTCTCGCTCTCCTGACCCTCGCTTCGGCGCTGGCAGGATGCACGACGCCAAGCCAGCAGGCACCAGGAAACCCCCTTCGTGGTTTGGACCCGGTCAACGTGCCCGTGGTCACCCGCGCGGATTATACGCTCGACGTTTCGGCACCTGACGGATCGCTGGCGTCCGGTGAGACCGCCCGTCTCGACGGCTGGTTCCGCGGCATGGAACTCGGCTACGGCGACAACGTCTACGTCGACGGCACCTACTCCGACGCTGCTCGCCGCGATGTTGCACAGGTCGCCGGTCGTTACGGTATCCTGGTCAGCAGCGGTGCGCCGGTCGCGGGCAGCGCGATTGCGCCGGGAATGGTCCGAGTCGTCGTCAGCCGTACCCGCGCCTCGGTGCCGAATTGTCCGAACTGGAGCGCACCGCCTCAGCCCAACCTTGGCAATCATTCGATGACCAACCTTGGCTGCGCGGTGAACGGTAATATGGCCGCCATGATCGGTAATCCGGAAGATCTCGTCCATGGCCGCGAAGGCTCGGGCGTAAGCGACGCCGCCAGGTCTTCCAAGGCAATCGACAGCTATCGCAACGCGCCGCTGTCGGGTGCGGGTTCACTCCCGGCAACTAGCTCGAAGGGCAACTAAGATGAACGCTCCGTTTCAGGCACGTGCGGGTCTTCGTGATCCCTTCACCGCCTTCGTTTGTGATGACGCCACGGCAGACATGCTGCGGCCAGTCGCGGTCGAACATGGCTGGTCCCCGGAAAAGGTGAACAAGGGCGGGCTGCGCAATGCGGTCCAGTCCCTGTCGGTGTCGGCCAGCCCGACGATCCTGTTCGTTGACCTGTCGGAATCGGCTGATCCGCTGAACGATATCAACGCACTCGCCGAGGTTTGCGAGCCGGGAACAATCGTGATCGCAGCGGGCCAGGTGAACGATGTTCGCCTGTACCGTGACCTCGTGGCCAGCGGCATCCATGATTACCTGCTGAAGCCCTTTACGGTTGACCAACTGCGCGACACCTTCGCACATGCCCAGGCGATCCTGTCTGGCCCGCGCGGCGAAGCACAGTCGGACAAGCCGCACATCATGGCCGCTGTCATCGGCGTGCGCGGCGGTGTTGGTGCCTCGACGGTCGCGTCAAGCCTGGCGTGGATGATGGGCGAAAAGGCTCACCGCTCGACCGCCCTGCTCGACCTCGACGTTCATTTCGGAACCGGCGCGCTCGCTCTCGACCTGGAACCGGGCCGCGGCCTCACGGACGCGATCGAGAACCCCAGCCGTATTGACGGTCTGTTCATCGAACGCGCCATGATCCGCGCCAACGAACGCCTCAGTGTGCTGTCGGCAGAAGCGCCGATCAATCAGCCGCTGGTGACCGACGGGACGGCGTTCTTCCAGCTTCAGGAAGAAATGAAGAATGCATTTGAAGCGACAGTAATAGACCTGCCGCGCCATATGCTGATCCAATATCCCCACATGGTCCATGACGCCCATGTTGCAGTTGTGGTCAGCGAACTGACACTGGCGGCGACGCGCGACACCATTCGCATTCTGGCCTGGCTCAAATCCAATGCCCCTCAAACCAAGGTGATCGTGGCTGCAAACCGCGTTCCCAGTGGTGGTGCACTGGAAATCAGCAAAAAAGATTTCGAACAGTCGATCGAACGCAACGTCGACATCGTCTTCTCCTATGAGTTGAAGGTCGCGGCGCAGGCGGCGAAGCTCGGCAAGCCAATGGCGGAAATCGCCACTGGCAAGGTTGCCCAGCCGTTTAGCCAGCTTTCCAACATGGTGCTTAGCCATGCCAGCGAAGAAGGCGTTGCGGGTGAGCCGAAGGCCAGCACTGCTGGTGCGCCGAAAGGCCCCGGCCTGGTCGGCAATCTGAAGTCGATGTTGGCCAAGCCCAAGGACAAGGCCGCCTAAAAAAAGGCAAGTGGACGGGCGGAGCGGCCACAGGTCGCTCCCCCAAAACAAGGCTGCGGTTGAAGAACGGACGGACCGAATATGCTGTATATCATCCTTCTGGTCGTCGGATTGGCTGGTACTCTATACCTGGGCTATAATGCGCTTGGCGGGCCGAACCCGCGTAAGGCGGCAAAACGCCGTATCGAGGTATTGAAAGAGCGCCATGCCGAAGGCACGCTCGCGGCCCACGCACAGGCACAAATCCGCAAGCTCAACGCCGCCCGCAACAGCCGGGTGGACAGTCTTGCATCGACTCTGATCCCGAACCCCGCCTTGCTGCGCAAGCGGTTGGAGCAGACCGGCAAGGAAATTACGCTTGGACGCTATGCGATGATTTCGCTCGGCCTGGCGTTCATGGTTTTGGCGTTGCTGATGCTGAAAGGCGCGCCCTTCTTCCTCGCCTTTTTCGTCGGCCTGTTCATTGGTATTGGCTTACCGCACCTTGCGGTCGGCTTCATGATCAAGCGCCGCGTTCAGAAGTTCAATTCCAATTTCCCGGATGCCATCGAATTGATGGTGCGCGGCCTTCGCTCAGGTCTGCCGATCACCGAAACACTTGGCGTTGTTGCGTCGGAAATTCAGGGACCGGTACGCGATGAATTTCGCGCCGTTGTCGACAAAATGAAGATCGGCCGCTCCATGGAAGTGGCGCTGCAAGAGACTGCGGATCGCCTTGGCACGCCGGAATTCCAGTTTTTTGTCATTACGCTCGCGATCCAGCGCGAAACGGGCGGCAACTTGGCTGAAACCCTGTCGAACCTGGCCGACGTGCTGCGCAAACGCGCGCAGATGAAATTGAAGATCAAGGCAATGAGCTCCGAATCCAAGGCATCGGCCTATATCGTCGGCTCCCTGCCATTCATCGTCTTCACGCTCGTCTACATGATCAACCCCAACTACATGCTCGGCTTTTTCTCGGATCAACGCCTCATCGTGGCGGGTCTGGGCGGCTTGGTGTGGATGGGTATCGGCGTCTTCATCATGGCCAAGATGGTCAGCTTCGAGATTTAGGGAAGAATTATGAACACCAATCCTACCCTGCTCGGCGTCGACGTTATCTGGGTTGCGACCCTGCTGTCTGCGGTCGCCACCATGGCGGTCCTGACGGCCATTTACGCCGCGACCACGGTGAAAGATCCGATGGCTCGCCGCGTAAAAGCGCTGAATGAGCGCCGCGAACAGTTGAAAGCCGGCATCGTCGCGTCAACCAATAAGCGCAAGAAGCTGACCAACAAGAATGTCGCTGCCGACCGCGTGCGCGGCATCCTGTCAAACTTCAAAATGTTGCAGGACGACCAGATCAAGAAGACGCAGATCCGCCTGATGCAGGCCGGTATCCGCACCAAAGACCTGGCGTTCTTCATCATTTTCGCCCGCTTCGTTCTGCCGGTTGTTCTGGGTGTCGCGGCCGTCCTTTATATCTACGTCTTCAATATGCAGCCGGATTGGGGCTGGTTCAAAAAATATGCGGTTGTCGCCGGCTCGTTGATCGGTGGCTACAAGGCGCCTGACATTTGGCTGACCAATAAGGTGACGAAGCGCAGCGATCTCATCCGGAAGGGCCTGCCAGACGCGCTCGATCTTCTGGTCATTTGCGCCGAAGCCGGCCTCACTGTGGACGCCGCGTTCAACCGCGTGGCGAAGGAATTGGGCAAGGCGTATCCGGAGCTGGGTGACGAATTCGGTCTAACCGCTATCGAACTCGGCTTCCTGTCCGAGCGTCGCCAGGCATTCGAAAATCTGGCAACGCGCGTCGACCTTGACGCGATCCGGGGCGTCGTCACCACCATGATCCAGACCGAAAAATATGGCACGCCACTGGCGTCGGCACTCCGCGTGCTGTCGGCGGAATTCCGCAATGAGCGTATGATGCGCGCGGAAGAAAAGGCCGCCCGCCTTCCCGCGATCATGACCGTTCCGCTGATCCTGTTCATTTTGCCGACCCTGTTCATCGTCATTTTGGGCCCGGCGGCCTGCTCCATCAGCGACAATCTGATGAAGTAACCGGCGATCATCTAACTGGCTGGGGAGAGACCGCCGCCGTCCGAACGGGACGGCGGCGGTTTTTCATTGCCGGAACGAAATGGCGCGGTGCATTGTTGAACAGACGAGAAGAAATAAGGGGTTCAAACATGCTCGATTTTTCGACGGACCAATGGATCATTGTCCTGCTCGTATTTGTCCTGGGGCTGCTGTGCGGTGGGTTCCTGTTTTCAGGCGGCGGCCGCAAGTGGAAGCAGCGTTACAACGCCGAAGTCGCGCGGCGCAAAGATATTGAAACCGCCCATGCGCAAAGCGCCAAGGAATGGCGCGAGAAGGAAAGCCTCATGGGCGCCGCGCTCAAGAAAAAGGGCATAGAGGGCGACTTCATCGACGAAAACGGCGACCGCATTGACGACCGCTTTCAGCAGTAAAGAACGCTCAGGAGCGATCTGACTAGTTCCCCTGCGAAGGCAGGGGGACGCTGAACTGCTCGCCCTGTCCCCTGGGCGCGCCGGCGCTGTTCAGCCCTCGATCTTGCTGAAATCCGCCACCTGCTGAACCGCATCGCGGAAGCGGGCGAGGAGGTTCAGGCGGCGGGCGCGGACACCGGCATCGTCGGCGTTGACCGTCACCTCTTCAAAGAAGGCGTCGATCGGCGCGCGGAGCGAAGCGAGCGCGGCCATCGCGGCGGTGAAGTCTTCGGCTTCGACGGCAGCCTGGGCCTTGGGCTCGGCGGCGTCGAGCGCAGCGGCGAGCGCGACTTCTTCCGGCGCCAGATCACCGTCACCGCGGACTTGATCCGGGGTCCAGCTGCCGTCTTCCTTTTTCAGGATATTCGCCGCGCGCTTGTACCCCGCGAGCAGGTTTGTCCCCTCGCCCGTTTCCACAAACGCCTGAAGCGCCTTCACCCGCGCGAGCAGGCGGACAAGGTCATCCTCCCCGCCAAGCGCGAACACCGCGTCGATCAAGTCGTGGCGGACTCCCGCCTCGCGCTGCTGAATCTTCAGGCGGTCGGCGAAGAAGTCGAGCAGCTCACCATCGGCAACACCAATCCGCAGATTGTTCTCGCTTATTAGGCGGATCACGCCAAGTGCTGAACGGCGAAGGGCAAAGGGATCTTTTGAGCCCGTCGGCTTTTCATCGATCCGGAAGAATTCGCGAAGGCTATCCAACTTATCCGCCAAACTCACGGCAACCGTCACCGGCTCGGTGGGAACGTCGTCGCCCTGCCCGACCGGTTTGTAGTGGTCGCGGATGGCACCCGCTACGGCGTCGCTCTCGCCCTGCGCTTTAGCGAGATAGCCGCCGATGACGCCCTGCAATTCCGGGAATTCGCCGACCATGCCGGTGACGAGGTCCGCCTTCGCGAGCCGCGCGGCGCGTTCGGTGGCGTTGGCCAACTCTTCTTTCGTCACCCCCGCGGAAGCGGGGGTCCCGCTTGTTGCTGAAGGAAAAGCGGGATTCGCGCCTTCGCGGGAATGACGGGATGGGGCGACGATGTCCTCATCCACCAGCCAACGCGCCAGCTTCGCCACGCGGTCAACCTTATCCGCCACCGTACCCAGCTTCTCATGGAAGACGATCTGTTCGAGCTTCTTGGCCTGCTCTTCCAGCGGAACCTTGAGATCCTGTTCCCAGAAAAAGCGCGCATCGCTCAGCCGCGCTGCAAGGACGCGCTCGTTGCCCGCAACAATCGCCGCGCCGCCGTCGCTGGCGACGATGTTGGCGGTGCAGATGAAGTGCGGGGCGAGCCGTTCGTCGCCGCCGCGCAGCACGAAATATTTCTGGTTGATGCGCGCGGTCAGCTGGATGACTTCTTCCGGCACCTCGAGATACTCATGGTCGAACCCGCCCATCAGCGGCACCGGCCATTCGGTCAGGCCGGCATTCTCGATCACCAGCCCTTCATCCTCGACAAGGAAGAAACCGGCGTCATCCGCAAGCGTGCGCGCACCATCGCGGATAGTTGCTTCGCGCTCTTCCTGGTCGACGATGACGTGGCAGGCGCGCAGCTTCTCGACATAGTCGTGTGCGCCGCCGATCGTGATCGGGCCGGGGTGGTGGAAGCGGTGGCCGAGGGTCATCGCGCCGCAGCTGACGCCTTCGATCTCGACCGGCACAATGGCTTCACCAAGCAGCGCGATGATCGAATGGAGCGGACGGACCCAGCGCATCGAGGCGGTGGACGCGCTCTCCGCCCCCCAGCGCATCGACTTGGGCCAGGGGAAATCGCGGATGATCTGGGGGATCAGCTCGGCAATGACCTCGGCGGTCGGGCGGCCGGGCTTGTCGATGACCGCGAACCAGACGCCGTCGCGATCCTCCAGCTGATGCTGCAAAAGTCCGGTCTTGCGCAGGAAACCGTCGAGCGCCTGCGGCGGCGCGCTGGTGCGCGGGCCTTTCAACTCCTCGCTCACAGCCTGCGTGGCATCCGGCAATCCTCTGGCGATCAGCGCGAGGCGGCGCGGGGTCGAATAAGTGGTGATGCCGTCGTTCGAAAGGCCAGCTGCAGCCAGCCCCTCCGCAAACATCCGCGCCAGATCATTGCGCGCCTTCGCCTGCATCCGCGCGGGGATTTCTTCGGACAGAAGCTCGAGAAGGAAATCGCTCATGCCTCGTACCCCATGTGGCTCATCCATGCGGCGCACGCGCCCTTCGCCAAGTCGCGGACGCGGCCGATATAGGCTTGGCGTTCGGCGACCGAGATCACCCCGCGCGCCTGCAGCGTGTTGAAGATGTGGCTGGCCTTGATCGCCTGTTCATAAGCGGCGATCGGGACATTGTGGGCGAGGCTGTTTTCCGCCTCTGCCGCGGCCATTTTGAATGCCTCGAACAGGCGGTCGGTGTTCGCCACCTCAAAATTCCACTTCGACATTTCCTTTTCATTCTCAAGGAACACGTCGCCGTAGGTCACGCCATGATTGTTGAATTTCAGGTCGTACACATTGTCGACGCCCTGAATATACATGGCCAGGCGTTCAAGGCCGTAGGTCAGCTCTCCCGACACCGGTTTACAGTCAAAGCCGCCGACTTGCTGGAAATAGGTGAACTGCGTCACCTCCATCCCGTCGCACCAGACTTCCCAGCCAAGACCCCAGGCGCCGAGCGTCGGGCTTTCCCAGTCATCCTCGACGAAGCGGATGTCATGTTTCAGCGGGTCGATGCCGATGGCGTCAAGACTGCCGAGATAGAGCTGCTGAAGGTCCGGCGGGCTGGGCTTCAGGATCACCTGATACTGGTAATAATGGCCGAGCCGGTTGGGGTTTTCGCCATAGCGGCCGTCAGTTGGGCGCCGCGACGGCTGCACAAACGCCGCTTTCCACGGATCGGGCCCAAGTGCGCGAAGCACGGTCGCCGGGTGAAACGTGCCTGCACCCATTTCCATGTCATAGGGCTGCAGGATTACGCAGCCCTGATCACTCCAATAATGGTGCAGGGTCAGGATCAGGTCCTGAAAGGATAGCGGGGCTTTTTCGCTCATGCGGGCGGCAATGGCGGAAGGGCGAAATGGCGTCAATGGAAACGCGGCATTGCCTCTGAAATGTCAACATATGATGACACTTCGTAAGGTTATATTGACATAGTCAGCAAATCATGACTTTATGTCAATACAACCTGACATCTAGTCGGTTGTTGTGCGAGGATAAAGGTATGCTCACGATCCGAAGGCTTGACGATTTACAGGCTTCCGCTGACCGATTTTTGCGAGCCTCAATTTATGGGGCCGTAAGTGCACTGCTGTTCACGATTTGCAGTCTTTTGGGGCCCACAATTGGCGCCCCATCGGAAACGCCGGCCTACATCGCTTACGCGTTGGTGCTGTTATTCTCTTTTGCCTTCGCCTTTCGGGCGATCCGATCGATGTTCTATGACCGGTACGCCGACGAATTCATCACAAGAATGTGGAATGCGGGGACCAGCTGGGCGTTCATTATCGTCACCAGCTATGCCCTGCTTCGGATCATCATACTGATGATTCTGCAGCCGTTGTCATCGGTGAGTCCGAAAATTCCGGGCGCTGCGCAGTTCAACCAGGCCGACCCCCATTTCATCCCGATCCTGCTACTCTCCTTCTTCGGCGCGGTGCTGATCCAACGATATCGGAATCGCTGATGGACAACCGATTACGCGTGCTGCGTGCGGAGCGTGGATGGAGCCAGGCGGAGCTTGGGGGACAAATTGGCGTGTCACGTCAGGCGGTCAATGCGATTGAAACGGGGAAACACGACCCGTCCCTCCCCCTCGCATTTCGTCTTGCGCGGCTGTTCGACCTTAAAATCGAAGAAATCTTTGACGATGGAGCGGCAACCTGACCGGCGGTGAAATACGGAAGCGCAGGAGTCAGTATGGAAAGCCGCCGAGCGATTGGATCACCCTTGGATGCCATCATGTGCATCGGTGCCGCCGCCTCTTTCTGGCGGAAACGGCAGCCTCGTTAATCGCACTGAAATTCCGTTGAACTCATAAATGTTGTGAACGTGGGAGTATGTGATGTTTCTGAAGAAATTTGTGCCAATCCTGGGGCCTGCCGCTCTCCTTTCTTCACCGGCGCTCGCCCAGGCGGAAGTCGCACCGCCGAAACCCGACCTGGATCCGGCGGTGTGGGTGGTGAAAGATCCAGACACCACCATCTATCTGTTCGGTACCGTTCACATCCTTGACGGCAAAGGTGACTGGTTCAACGACGAAGTGAAAGCCAGTTTCGACAAGGCAAGCGAGCTCGTACTCGAGGTGATCCTTCCAGAGGACAAGGCCAAACTAGCTCCGCTGGTTCTGAAATATGGTCTCGACATGTCCGGCAAGAAGCTGAGCGACAAACTCTCCCCCCAAGGAAAGGTTCGCCTTGCCTCAGCGGCCAAGGAAGCGGGAATTCCGATTGAAGCAATGGATCATTTCAAACCCTTCTTTGCATCCATCAGCCTGTCGGCGCTAAAGTATCAAAAGATGGGGATGAACCCGGAATCGGGCGCAGAAAAAACGTTGACGGCCGCCGCGACAGCCGCTGGCAAAAAGCTGGGCGAACTTGAAACGGTCGAGTTTCAGATGAGCCGGTTCGACGCCCTGCCCGAGGATGAACAAATCCGCCTGCTTGAAAAGACGCTGGAAGATGATGAGGATGCCGAAGCGCAAATCAGTGCGATGGTGGACGCATGGGGCAAGGGCGACCCGGAGCGGCTGGGCAAGATCATCGCCAAGATGGACGACGACAGTGAAGCATTGACCAAAATGCTGCTCGTCGACCGCAACAAGAGTTGGTCGGACTGGATCGCCAACCGGCTGAAACAGCCAGGCACCATTTTCGTCGCCGTCGGCGCCGCGCATCTTGCCGGCAAGGACAGCGTGCAAAACATGCTGAAAGCGCAAGGTATAGATGCCGAGCGCGTTCCCAACAAATAGGCGCGCGCAGCCCCTTGCCAATTTCGCAGGAGCAACCGGGGCCGACGTTCGTCGACCTCGGACTGGTTTTGGACAAACGCGATGAAGGGGCTATTGAAGAAGGCAGACCGCAACCGGAACCGTTCGCGGTAGTGGTGCAACATGACGACGGCCGCCAGCCGGAGATGTCCGCCGATGATTATCAGACGCGCGACCTGATGCCACGATTGCCGAGCGCAATGTATATCAAGCGCCGCGCGAGGCAGCGACGGCCGCTTCCCTTGCCAAATCCACACTTCACCGCTATTGGCGCGCGCTTGCCCACCCATGGTCATCCCTGGAGGCGTGGCGGGGCAGGTACTATGAAGGAAATTGCGAAATGAGCGAACAGCTAACGCTGCCCGCCGAATCGCGCGATCGGGCTGGCAAGGGAGCCTCCCGCGCTCTCCGCCGTGAAGGCCGGGTGCCGTGCGTGATTTATGGCGACAAGAAGGAACCGGTACAGCTCCATGTCGAGGAAAAGCTCCTCGCCAAGATGCTGAACACGGGCCATTTCATGAATTCGGTCGTGATGGTCGAAGTGGAAGGCAAGGCCAACCGCACGCTTCCCAAGGACGTGCAGTTCCACCCCGTCACCAGCCGCCCGATCCACGTCGACTTCCTGCGCATCGGTGCGCACAGCCAGGTCAACGTGAACGTTCCGGTCTCCTTCATCAATGAAGAGCTGGCCCCGGGCATCAAGCGCGGTGGTGTTCTGAACATCGTGCGCCACGACCTCGAACTGGTTTGCGACGCGGCGAGCATCCCCGATCAGATCGAAATCGACCTGACCGGTCTCGACATTGGCGATTCTGTTCACATTTCGGCGATTGATCTGCCGAAGGGTTCGAAGTCGGCCATCGAAGATCGCGACTTCACCATCGTCACGGTCGTTGCACCGTCGGCGATGAAGTCGGAAGAAGGCGATACCACCCAGGCCGATGCCGTTCCGACGGTCGGCGAGGAAGAAGCCGAAGGCGATGCCGCCGACGGCGACACTTCAGAAGGTGGCGAAGAGGCGTAAGGCCGCTTCCCTTCGGAAACGAACAAAGGCGCCTGTCCTGCTTGCAGGGCGGGCGTTTTTGTTGTCAGGACACGCCGCATGCAAATCTGGGCAGGCCTTGGAAATCCCGGCGCGCAATATTCGCTCCACCGCCACAACGTCGGTTTCATGGCCGTTGATGTGATTGCGGAGGTGCATGGATTTTCGCCGTGGACCAAGAAATTCCGCGGCCTGGTCAGCGAGGGTCGGCTGGGACGAGAGAAGGTCGTGCTGCTGAAGCCGCAGACCTATATGAACGAGAGCGGCGGATCGGTCCGCGCGGCGCTCGATTTCTACAAGTTGGACGTCGACGGTCTCACCGTCTTTCATGACGAGCTCGACCTTGCGCCGATGAAGGTGAAGGTTCGCGTCGGCGGCGGATTGGCCGGGCACAACGGCTTGCGCTCGATCAACGCCTCGCTCGGCCCCGACTTCCGCCGTGTCCGTATCGGCATCGGCCATCCGGGGCACAAGGACCGCGTGACCGGCTATGTGCTGGGCAATTATGCTAAGGCAGAGATGGAGCCGCTAAGCGATCTGCTCGGCGCGATGTCGTCGGAGGCCGACTGGCTCGCCGGGGGCGATGACGTGCGCTTCATGAACGACGTCGCGATGCGGATGCATCAGGACTGAGGCTTCGCTTCAAACCGGCCGTTGAAGGCGATGCTGATCCGGCCCTTCGTCGCGCCATTTGGATAGACCCAATGATCGAGGCTCGCGGGGAAGATCAATACTTGCCCCGGCTTCGGCTGATAGCGGATGCGGTCGTCCACCAACGGCCCACGGATGACGCCCGCTCCGGGCAGCGCCGCGAACGGCTTCAAAAACTCGATCCCGCCCGACCCGTCCGGCACATCGACATAATAGCTGCCCGACCAGAACCAGCCGCGATGCGAATGCGGCGCATTCATCGCGCCCGGCGGGTTCACATTGACCCAGCCCTCAGGGATCAGCCGCACCTTGGTGTAGTCGGCGTCCGGGTCGAACGTCCGGGTTACCTCCGCCATCATCCGCAGCAGGTCCATGGCCAGCGCCCGATGCGCGGGTTCGGGCCGCTCAAAGAAATCCCGGTCGCTGTGCCAACCGCCGATGTTGCTGTGGCTGGTACCGGCCTCGGCCTTCCGGCGGCCCGCAATCTCCTGCCTCAGCGCGTGATTGAGCACCGCCGCATCCGCCACCTCGAACCGGATGATCGGCACCGGAAACACATGATCCATCATATCCAGCTTAAATGCCATGATCGCCCCCTGCCCCACCAAAGCCGCTCGCTTGCCGTCACGCAAGCGGCTATGCGGTTACGCCTATGACCATCCGCAATCTTTTCACAACCCCACTCTACGACGCTGACCTTGGCGATGATGCGGTGCTCGACGAGCTCGCCCATTCGATCCGCGTGCTGGCGGAGGATGACGCGGCGGGGCGGCGGTGGAGCCGCGACAAGGGCTATAAGGGCTACACCAGCTACGCGTCGCTCGACGACCTGCCGCGCCGCGACCCGGCGTTCGACGATCTGAAACGCATTCTGACCAAGCACGCCGCCGCCTTCGCCAAGGAACTGGCGTGGGACGTGAAGCCAAAGCTCGACAGTTTGTGGGTCAATCTACTGAAGGGCGGCGGCCATCATACGGGGCATATCCACCCCCATTCGATCCTGTCCGGCACGCTCTATGTCGAGGTGCCGAAGGGCAGCGGCGACATTCGTTTTGAAGACCCCCGTTCCGGCCTGATGATGGCCGCCCCCGTTCGCCGCGAGGACGCGCCAGAGCACCTGCGCCCTTATGCCAGCGTCACCCCCCGCCCCGGCCTGATCCTGCTGTGGGAAAGCTGGCTGCGGCACGAGGTGATGCCGAATGTCGGCAAGGGTGAACGCCTGAGCATTAGCTTCAATTTTGCGTGAACCCCCGCTAAGGGGTCGCCAACCAATCTTTCCAGAGAGAAATCATGGGCTTTAAATGCGGCATTGTCGGCCTACCGAACGTGGGCAAGTCGACGCTTTTCAACGCGCTGACCGAAACGCAGGCGGCGCAGGCGGCGAACTATCCGTTCTGCACGATTGAACCGAACGTCGGCCAGGTGTCGGTCCCGGACCCTCGGCTCGATACGCTCGCCAAGATTGCGGGGTCGCAGAAGATCATTCCGACCCAGCTGGCATTCGTCGACATTGCCGGCCTGGTGAAGGGCGCGTCGAAGGGCGAAGGGCTCGGCAACCAGTTCCTCGGCAACATCCGCGAGGTGGACGCCAT
>NZ_CAMLDL010000011.1 GCF_946478955.1 uncultured Sphingomonas sp.
CAAGACGGTGCTGGAGAACGTCAAGGACGGCGCGCGCGACGTCGCCGACATGGTCGACCGATTCAACGCAATCAGCGCGGAAATGGGCGATCCCAAGGACGACACCGATTTCGACGCACTGATGGCCGAAATGGGCGAGCTTCAGGAAAAGATTGACGCAGTCGATGGCTGGACGCTCGACAACCAGCTGGAAATCGCCATGGAAGCGCTGCGCTGCCCGCCGAGCGATTGGCCGGTCACTGACCTGTCGGGCGGTGAAAAGCGCCGCGTGGCGCTGACCCGGTTGCTGATCCAAAAGCCGTCGATCCTGCTGCTCGACGAACCGACCAACCACCTCGATGCCGAAAGCGTGCAGTGGCTGGAAAACCATCTGAAGGAATATGCCGGTGCGGTGCTGATGATCACCCACGACCGTTACTTCCTCGACAATGTGGTGGAATGGATCCTGGAACTCGATCGCGGGACTTATTATCCGTACGAAGGTAATTACTCCACCTATCTGGAAAAGAAGGCAAAACGGCTTGAACAGGAAAGCCGCGAGGAAAGCGGCAAGCAGAAGGCATTGTCCCGCGAACTGGAATGGATCCGGCAGACGCCCGCGGCCCGCCAGTCTAAGTCCAAGGCGCGTATCCGCAAGTTCGAACAGCTGCAGGATGCACAGGATGACCGGCGCATCGGCAAGGCCCAGATCGTCATTCAGGTGCCCGAACGCCTTGGCGGGAAGGTGATTGAGGTCGAGAATCTGTCTAAGGCGTACGGCGACAAGATCCTGTTCGAGGATTTGAGCTTCACGCTGCCACCGGGCGGCATCGTCGGTGTCATCGGGCCCAACGGCGCCGGTAAGTCGACCTTGTTCAAGATATTGACCGGCAAGGAAGAGCCGGACAGCGGCACCGTGTCGATTGGTGAGACGGTGCGCCTCGGCTTCGTCGATCAGAGCCGCGACCACCTCGATCCGAAGAAGAACGTGTGGGAGGAAATCTCCGACGGGCTCGATTATATGAAGGTCAACGGGCAGGACGCGTCGACCCGCGCTTATGTCGGCGCCTTCAACTTCAAGGGCCCGGACCAGCAGAAGAATGTCGGCAAGCTTTCCGGCGGTGAGCGCAACCGCGTCCACATGGCCAAGATGCTGAAAGAGGGCGGCAACGTCCTCTTGCTCGACGAACCGACCAACGACCTTGACGTGGAAACACTTGGTGCACTTGAAGAGGCGATTGAAAATTTTGCCGGTTGTGCCGTGGTCATCAGCCACGACCGCTTCTTCCTGGATCGTCTTGCCACGCACATCCTTGCGTTCGAAGGCGACAGCCATGTCGAATGGTTCGAAGGCAATTTCGAAAGCTATGAAGAAGACAAGCGCCGCCGCCTTGGCCCGGAAGCGGATCGCCCGCATCGGACCAGCTACAAGAAGCTGGAGCGTTAATGACTAAGGCGGGGGCGGCGACCTGTCTGGTCAGCGCCCCCGTCTGGCGATGGAACCCCCAGAAGGGCAGCTGGCATTTCGTCACTATTACGGGCGATGCCGCGACCTCAATCCGCCTCGACAGCATGGGCATGCGCAGCGGATTTGGTTCGGTGAAAGTCACGGCCGAGGTCGACGGGGTACGATGGACCACATCCGTCTTCCCTAGCGGCGACGATTATATCCTTCCCTTAAAAGCCGACGTCCGACGCAGAGCGAACATCGCCGCAGGTGACGACATTGTCGTCACCCTCTGGCTCGCCTGATCGCGCCTAGCGTTCCTAAGATTGGTTATGAAGACCAGCGTAATAGCCTTCGGGACCGGCCGCGCGTTTCTTGCCGCGCCACCATTCATCAATGCTCCACGGTCCCGGCCCAGCAAAGGCGATATACAGGAAAATGAAGCAAAACAGGACCGCTGCTTCGCCGCCGTTAAGGATGGGGAAGGGGCCGTCAGGCGCGTGGACCATCCAGTACGCAACCGCCATTTCGCCCGACAAAAGGAGAGCCGTCGGCCGAGAGAAAAGACCGACGAGCAACAACAGGCCGCCAATAAGCTCCATCATTCCGGCGACCCACAGCAATGTCCATGGCGCGGGGAAACTGGCCGACGACATGGGAAAGCCGAAGATCTTACTCGCGCCATGAGCGAGGAACAGCAACGCAGTTACTATACGCAAAACGCTGAGCGCTTGCGGTGCAAAACGGTCGGCAAGACCGCCATCGTCGACAATTGGATTTTCCATCGAGCCCTCCGACCAGAATTGCGAAGAAACGATATCGACTCCCATACGAGAGAACGGACGGAAAAGCGACCTTTCCCACCCGTTCCTTCGTCGAATCGATGAGATGGTGCGGTTATTCCAGTTCGTCGTCGACTAGGACAATCTTTCGACCGCGTGCGCCGTCTACGCTCCACGCGCCCGGCCCGACTGCTGCAAACAACAGGAAAATGAAGCAGAACAGAATGGCCGCATCCCCACCGTTATTCGACGGATACAAATCCTTTGGCGCGTGAAACATCCAATAAGCCACCGCCATTTGGCCCGATGCAATGAACGCCGCTGGGCGGGTGAACAGGCCGAGTAAGATCAGCAACCCGCCGACGGCTTCGATGATCGCTCCAAACCAGAATATTGTTCCAACCGCCGGCAAATCTCCCATGGGGAATGGCGGAAATCCGAAAAGCTTGGATGTGCCATGGAGCATGAACAATAGGCCGGCCACAATCCGAAGCAGGCCTAATGCCTGATTCCCAAATCGTCCTTCGATCATCGCATTTCTCTCCCTGTTGAGCGCGCCCGGCACGCTGCTGTGGTCCAATGTCGCTGTCAAATATTGTTTGGGCGCGATCTTCAGCTCTTGGCAGGTGATCGAGGCAAAAATGCCTCGGATAGGCCGTGATAAAGGCGGGATGGGCTAATCCGCGCACTTGCCCAGTCGGCAATGAGGGCCGTGGCAAACAGCGACAAGATTGCGCCATGGTTCCCGGTTGCCTCGCTGACGATGATTACAGCGGTGAATGGCGCGCGCACAACGCCGACGAAATAAGCGATCATTCCAAGCAGGACGACCGGTTCAGCTGGAATATTGCTGAACACCCCGGCCAGCAAATTCCCAAGTCCGGCGCCCACCGCCAAGGAAGGGGCGAAAATTCCGCCCGGCGTTCCGCTCAATGTTGTGGCCAATGCCGCACCAAATTTGGCCGGCCCGAACCAAATACTAACGTCGTGACCTTCCAGCAGCGCGCGCGTAGGCTCATATCCCGTGCCCCAGGAAAGGCCGCCGCTGGCGATGCCGATAATGGCAACGAGCAACCCGCATGATGCGGCCGCAATTATCGGCTTTTGCTTCATTGCCCGGAACAGCGGGCGGCTGTTCCGGGCATGTCCAAGCACAATTCGGGTAAACAGGCCGCCAAGCAGACCGCCGACCACACCTGCGACCGGCGCGACCAACAATGTATCGCGGACACCAAGAACCTGTCCCATTCGCCCGAAATAGACATAGTCGCCCGCGATCCCCAGGCTGACCATGCCAGCGATCATCACCGCGCCCATGACAATTACCGCAACCCTCTGCTCATATTTCGCGGCGAGTTCCTCAATCGCAAAGGCGATCCCCGCCAGCGGTGTATTGAACGCGGCAGCAACCCCGGCAGCACCACCCGCGATGAGCACGCCCGGGGTGAGCTTGACCTTCAGCCAGCGATGGACTGCGACCATGATGGACGCCGACACCTGAACCGTTGGTCCTTCGCGACCCGCCGAACCGCCGCCAAGCAAAATTGCAAGCGTAAGTAGGAGCTTTGCGAAGCCCGCTTTCAGCGAGACTAGCGTCGCACTCGCCTTGCTGGTCGGCGACCGGCTAGCCGCGATGACTTGCGGGATCCCTGAACCGCGCGCCTCTGGCACGAACCGAACCGTCACCCACGCAACGCCCGCGAAAATGGCAGGCGTAAGGATAATCGGGAGCCACCATATCTGGTGAACGACCATTGCGAACAAATGTTGTGCGACATCGCCCGCCTTAGCGAATACAAGCGCGACCAACCCCAGAAGCACCGCGCCGACAACGGTCGCCAGCCTTCGGCGCCAATCGTTAAGCGGTACGTGGGCGCGCCGCGCCATGACCCGAATGATTCGGGTAATTCGAGGTTGGGATCGAAGGCGCATCCTATCGGAGGCGTTTCACCATCAATCGGCCGTCGTCGCCCGTCCGGGTTCCAAAATTGGGAACGGCCTTGATGAGGTCACTAAGGCGATTGAAGCCGTAATTGCGTACGGCAAAGCTGCTTACCGCCTTGGCTCGCTGGCCCACTTCGGCAAGGCTTGCATAACCTTCGTCGTCACGCTTGGATGCCTTGTAGGCAGCACCCAATACTTGCAGTAGTTCCGAATCAACCGGACGGCGACCTTCGCTGGTTGGGGGGGCTTCGAGCGCGCCATCGCCGTTGGTGTCGAGGGCATCGACATCAAAGAAGCGGGTGCATGCCTGACGAAAGCTCATCGGCGTTTTTGCGGTGCCAAATCCGTAAACCGGCAGACCATCTTCGCGGATACGCTGGGCGAGGGGAAGGAAATCGCTGTCGGATGACATGATTCCAAACCCGTCGACATGACCGCGGTAAAGTAGGTCCATCGCGTCGATGGTCATACGCATGTCCGTGGAGCTTTTGCCTTTAACGACGTCAAATTGTTGCATCGGCACGATTGAATTTGAACCGGTCAGTTCACCCCAACCCCTGAGCGATGTTTTCGCCCAATTGCCATAGGCCCTGCGAATGTTGATTGTTCCCAACTCGCCGAGAACGAGTAGGACGTCATCCAGGTGCAACGGAGAGGCGTTGTCGGCATCGATCAGCAAGGCGATGTTCAGCTCTATTTCGGAATAGTTGTTCCTGTCGGGCATCGCTTCAGCTCCCGCTTTGCTGAGTTAACGCAACGGGAACGGAACGAAAATGATGCTGACACGCTGTACCCAGCATCGGGGCTTGTAGTTTTGCCCCACAGTGATGGAGGAACGGACCCATGAAACGCCTTGTTCTTGCTACGACTGTTGCCGCCAGTCTTGGCCTGTCGGCCTGTGCAACCAACAATCCATACGGCTATAACGACCCGTACTACAACAATAACAACAACCAAACCGGCCGCGTTGCGACCGGCGCCGCGGTTGGCGCTGTTGGCGGGGCTGTGGCCGGCGCGGTGCTGCCTGGTGTGAAACCGGTAACCGGTGCCATTGCCGGTGCCATTTTGGGCGGCGTGGCCGCCGCCGTGATCAACAATAAGCAATATTACCGCGATACCCGCGGCTATTGCTATTATGTCGACCAGTACGGCAACCCGATCTACGATTATAACACGCGTTGCTAGTCGTCCGGGGGACGACGTCAGCGGCGCGTGTCGTTGCTAGTCGTCTCTTGAAAGGCTCAGACGGGGCGGAAGCTATCTTCCGCCTCGTCGAGCACATAAAGCTGCCCCTCGCTGATCGAGAAGATGCAGCCGACGATCTTGAGTGCTCCCGCTTTCTCGCGATCGGCAACGAACGGGAACGTGCGTAGGTTGGCAAGGCTCTGCCGGATCGCAACTTCACCAAGCACTTGCGCGGCTTCGGCGCCTGTTCCGCGTTCAGACGCGATTTCCGTTGCTGGTCCATCAATCTGACTCATCCAGCCGGCAATAAACCCGCCTTCGCCGTTCGGCGCGTCATGAAATTGCCCGGTCAGCGCGGCATGAATACCGCCGCAACGTTCATGGCCCATCACCATCACTTCCGGCACTTCGAGCTGTGTCACCGCGAATTCTAGGGCTGCGGACACACCGTGTCGCCCGCCGCCTTCTTCAAAAGGCGGCACGAGGTTGGCGACGTTACGCACGACGAAAATTTCACCTGGGTCGGTGTCGAAGATCGTTGCCGGATCGGATCGGCTGTCGCTGCAGGCGATGATGATCGCGCGCGGACTCTGACCTTCGGCCAGCTCTTTCCACCGCTCCCGCTCGCTCTCGCCATGATTCTCACGAAAACGGCGGTATCCCGCCAACAGATTGCCGAAGCCTTCCATCGATCACTCCCGGTTTAAGGCCCTCGCGACTAGTCGAGTGAGGGGAGGGGTGGCAAGTGTGCACATCAATCGCTATCTGGCCCCTCATGAACGCACCGCTCCCCGTGCCGCCCCGGCAACGCAAGCCGGACTGGATCCGTGTCAAAGCCCCGACCAGCGAGGGCTATGCCGAAACGCGCCGCCTGATGCGCTCGAAGAGCCTCGTCACCGTTTGCGAAGAGGCGGCCTGCCCGAACATCGGCGAATGCTGGACCAAGAAACATGCGACGGTGATGATCCTGGGCGACACCTGCACCCGCGCCTGCGCTTTCTGCAACGTCAAGACTGGCATGCCGCGCGCGGTCGACCCGATGGAGCCGCAGAATACCGCAGATGCGGTCGCGGCGATGGGCCTGGAACATATTGTTATCACGTCGGTTGACCGCGACGATCTGCCGGATGGCGGCGCCAGCCAGTTCGTCAAGGTGATCGAGGCGATCCGCAAGACCACGCCGACCACGACCATCGAAATCCTCACCCCCGACTTCCGCAACAAGCATGAGGCGGCGGTCGAGGCGATCGTTGCGGCGCGGCCCGACGTCTACAACCACAACCTTGAAACCGTGCCGAGGCTGTACCCGACTATCCGTCCGGGCGCGCGCTATTATGCGTCGCTGCGCCTGCTCGAGCAGGTGAAAAAGCTCGATCCGTCGATCTTCACCAAGTCCGGTGTCATGGTTGGTCTTGGTGAACAGCGGCTCGAAGTGCATCAGGTGATGGACGATATGCGCTCGGCAGGCATCGATTTCCTGACCATGGGCCAATATCTCCAGCCGACCCCGCGTCACGCGACGGTCGAGGAGTATGTGACGCCTGACGCGTTCAAGGCTTACGCCTCGATTGCGCGGGCCAAGGGCTTCCTGCTGGTCGCGGCGACCCCGCTGACCCGGTCGAGCTATCATGCCGGCGATGATTTCAAGAAGATGCAGGACGCCCGCAATAAGCAGCTGGCGCGGTCGGGAGCACTGGTCGGCTAATGCCGCGCCATAGCGAGACCAAGCATCTACCGTACACGCCGGAGCAGCTGTTTACGCTGGTCGCCGATGTTGGCCGTTACCATGAATTCCTGCCGTGGGTGACGGCGGTGCGCATTACGTCGGACAGCGAAACCGAAATGGTCGCGGACCTTATCGTCGGCTTCAACGCCTTCAAGGAACGATTTACGTCAAAGGTGACCAAGGAACGGCCCAGCCATATCCAGGTCGAATATGTCGACGGGCCGCTGAAATATCTCAAGAACGAATGGCGGTTCGATCCAGCAACCGGCGGCGGCACCAATGTCCATTTTTCGGTCGATTTCGCTTTCAAGAACCGCTTGTTTGAGGCGCTTGCCGGGCAAATGTTCGATCGCGCGCTGCGGCGTATGACCGGTGCGTTTGAAGCCCGCGCGGACAATCTTTACGGCAGCAGCAAGTCCAGCGCGCAAAGCGCCGCCTGAAGGCGGATACCCGACCGGCCCTCCGCCGCGTCGAACAGCTTGCTGTCGGATTCGGCTTCATCCTCCGACTGACCCTTAAGCGCCTTTGCAAAAACGACAGTTCCGACCGGTTTTGACGGGGTTCCGCCGTCGGGCCCGGCGATCCCGGTGATCGATACGGCGACATCGACATCCAGCGCGCGGAGCGCACCCTGCGCCATCGCCCAGGCCGTCGCGACGCTCACCGCACCGAAGGTTTCGATCACCTCGGAACTGACGCAGAGGCGCGCCATCTTGGCCTCGTTGGAATAGGCGACGAAGCCCGCGACAAACACCTCGCTGGAGCCCGGAATTTCGGTGATCGCCGCACTGACGAGTCCGCCGGTGCAGCTTTCCGCTACGGTAATCTTGCGCCCGGCCGCGCGATTGGCCTCGACAACCTGGCGCGCCCTGTCGACGAGTATTTTGGGGAGAAGGTCCATATCATTGCTCAATTCTGATGGTCGCGACGGCCTGTGCCGCAATACCCTCTCCGCGCCCGGCAAAGCCAAGCTTTTCCGTCGTCGTCGCCTTGATACTGACGGCGGAGGCGGGGAGTGCTAGAATTTCCGCGACCCTGTTTCGCATTTGCTCGCGATATGGGGAGACTTTGGGCGCTTCGCAAATGACGGTGCAATCCACGAAGTCGATGATCCCGCCCGCATCGCGGACCAATGCTGCAGCATGGGCGAGGAAAATAGTGCTGTCCGCACCCTTCCATTGCGGGTCCGAAGGCGGGAAATGCTGCCCAATATCGCCCATTGCCGCCGCGCCAAGCAGGGCATCGGTGATGGAATGGAGCACGACATCGGCATCACTATGTCCGGCGAGGCCTTTTACGCTCGGAATTTCGATCCCACCCATCATGATCGGCCCGTCACCCGCAAAGGCATGAACATCGAACCCCATGCCGGTCCGGCTGACCAAAGCTGACGTCATACGTTCCTCCGCGCGGGCAAAGTCGGCCGCCGTTGTAATCTTCTCAAGGTCGGTCGATCCCTCGACCGCCGCGACTTTCAGGCCAGCTGCAACCAGAATCGAACTTTCATCAGTGGTGCCGCGTCCACGCGTCTCGCCAATGGCATAGCGCAGATCTTCAACATGGAACGCCTGCGGTGTCTGAATCCGGAGCATATCCTTGCGATCCACCATGTCGTCGATCCGGCCGCGGCCCCGGGCCAATGTATCGGCCACGGGCAGGGCAGGGACCGCACCGTCAGCGTTTTCCAGCGCATCCAGCAGCCGGTCGATAACTTCGGGCGGGCAAAAGGGGCGCGCCGCGTCGTGGATCAGCACTATACCGTCCGTGACCGCGCCGAGCCCGGCCTTCACACTGTCCGAGCGTTCCTTGCCGCCGATGATGACGCCGCCGACATCACGCCCGCCGAGAGCGGTTGCCGCAATTTGCTCTTGTCCCGCACCAATCACCACCCGCACCGCCGTGATACGTGGATGTGACGCCAATGCGTCGACCGCATGGGCGAGCAGCGTTTTGCCGCCAATCGGCAGATATTGCTTCGGCACGTCACCACCCAACCGGGTGCCAGATCCGGCGGCGACAATGAGGGCGGTGACGGTCATATTCGCCGCGCCTTGCCGCAACAGGCCGCCTCATGTAAAGGCGCGCCTTCCCATGAGCCTTGTAAAGCCCATCTCCATCGGTCCGGTGACCATTGACGCGCCAGTCATTCTGGCGCCAATGACGGGTGTCACCGATTTGCCATTCCGCAAGATCGTCAAGCGCTATGGCGCGGGCCTGACGGTTAGCGAGATGATCGCCAGCCAGGCGATGATCCGCGAAACCCGTCAGTCGCTGCAGAAAGCAACCTGGGATCCCACCGAGGAACCGGTGTCGCTGCAACTCGCGGGCTGCGCGCCCTATGAAATGGGTGAAGCCGCCAAGCTTAACGAACAGCGCGGCGCCGCGATCATCGACATCAACATGGGCTGCCCGGTGAAGAAGGTCGTCAATGGCGACGCCGGTAGTGCGCTGATGCGCGACCTGCCGCTCGCTGCGTCAATCATCGAGGCGACGGTGAAGGCAGTTAAGGTTCCGGTGACGCTGAAAATGCGCATGGGCTGGGACCATGGCTCGCTGAACGCGCCAGAATTGGCGCGGATCGCCGAGGATATGGGCGTCCATCTTATCACCGTTCACGGCCGCACCCGCAATCAGATGTATAAGGGCAGCGCCGACTGGGCCTTCGTTCGTAAGGTCAAGGACGCGACCCGCCTGCCGGTGATCGTCAACGGAGACATTTGCTCGGTTGAGGACAGCCGCACCGCGCTGGAACAGTCGGGCGCCGATGGCGTCATGATCGGGCGGGGCGCTTATGGAAAGCCGTGGCTGCTGGGGCAGGTAATGGCCGACCTCGCCAGCGATGGCGTAAAGCCTGACCCGTCGTTGGACGAACAGCTTGACGTCATCTTGGAGCAGTATGACGCCATGCAATCGCTCTACGGCGCCCAGACCGGTGTAAATCTCGCCCGCAAGCATATCGGTTGGTATACCAAGGGCCTCACCGGATCGGCAGAGTTCCGCAATAAGGTCAACCAGCAAGACGATCCCAAGCTGGTGGTTCAGATGCTGCGCGACTTTTATTCGCCCTGGTTGTCGAAAAGCGCCGCCTGACCTTCACAACTGTGTTTTTTATGCAACGCACCCATGCTAGGGCTACATTCGCATGGACGCCAACGCCGCCGACTCTACGCTTGAACCGCTAACCGCTCAGAGCTGGTTTGCGCGAGAACGCGAAAGCGGGCGCATTTTTATCTGGGCCACGATCGTCGCGCTTCTTTGCCTTGCCGCGACCGTGACAACGACGTTCTTTTTGCTGGGCCGCGACGCCGAGCCAGGTTCGTTTCTTGCGCCGCTTCAGATTGCGCTGCTGCTCATCTCCAACATGATCCCGTCGATTGTGTTGATGGTGTTGCTGTCGCGGCGTTTGGCGAAAAGCCGGGCGACCAGCAGGCAGATTGGCACGGGCCAGTTACACACCCGACTTGTTGCATTATTTTCGGTCATCGCGGCTGTGCCGACGGTCATCGTGGCGATTTTTGCGTCATTGCTGTTCCAGGCGGGGCTTGAGTTTTGGTTCTCCGCGAAGGCACGCGGAATGCTTGAGAATACCGCCCAGCTTGCTCAGTCGGTTTATACGGCAGAGGTCAATCGCGTTGGCGCGGAAGCCGTGACGATGGTTGGCGACCTCTACAAAATCGGTGGCCCGAAACCGTTGCAATTCCGCCAGTTGGACGATCTTTTGGCGCGGCAGACCTATTACCGCGAGCTCAACGAGTCGGCGATCCTCAAGATTGAACCGGACAGTCAGGTGACGGTCGTTCATGGCATCAACTATTATGACGGTCTGATAGACGGCGCGGCGGTGGTGCAGGCCCGAAGCCAGATCAACGGCGAAACCAACGCGGCCGAAGTTGTCACCAAGGGGCGGATTGCGACACTGACGCCGCTTCCCAACGATCCAGGCTATTACCTGTTCGTATCCCGGCAGGTCAGCGACGATTTCCGCAAACAGGTTCAACAGGCGACGGATGTCCTTACGGACTATCGTGCCTTGATTGAACGGAGCCGGTCGAATCAACTGAAGTTCAACGGGGCGTTATTGCTCGGGTCGCTGGTGATTGTGGCTTTGGCGATCTTTACCGCGTTGAAGCTTGCGGACCGCTTGCTTCGCCCGGTAGAGACGCTTGTCGATGCGGCGGGGCGGGTCGAAGAAGGGGATCTGAGCACGCGGGTCGAGCTTACCGGGCAAACCGACGAAATTGCCACGCTTGCGACGGCCTTCAACCGTATGACCGGGCGCCTTCAGGAACAAACGGGCGCGCTGATGAATGCCAATCAGCAACTCGAAACGCGTCGTGCCTTTATCGAAGCCGTGTTGTCGAGCGTAACGGCAGGGGTGATCGCGCTGGACGGCAAGAATCGCATCCTGCTGACCAATCGATCGGCCGAAACACTGCTCCAGCGCGGCGACGATGGTATCGAAGGGCATGATCTGGCCAGTGTTTCCACCGACTTGCTGGAATTCATGAACGGTGAGGCGCGCGATGCCACAGTGATGATCGATTCCGGCGATGGTCAGCGTACCCTGCAGGTAAAGCGGATGCGCTATGCAGATGGGTCGGTTTTGACGTTTGATGACATCACCGATCAGCTGAGCGATCAGCGTCGGGCGGCCTGGTCGGACATTGCGCGCCGGATTGCACACGAAATCAAAAATCCGCTGACGCCGATCCAGTTGGCGGCCGAGCGACTCCAGCGGCGCTACTCTTCAGAAGTGGCGAGTGATCCGGACACGTTCAGCAGGTTGACCGAAACAATTATCCGACAGGTCGGCGATTTGCGCCGCATGGTCGACGAGTTTTCCAATTTTGCGCGGATGCCAAAACCGGTGTTCCGTGATGAAAATGTCCATGAAATTGCCCGGGCCGCGCTGTTTCTGCATGAGGTGGCGCATCCTGGCATCAGCTTCCAGCTTGACCCGCCGACCGGCAACATCCGCATGGTCTGTGATCGCGGGCAATTGGGGCAGGCACTTACCAACATTGTGAAGAATGCAGTCGAGGCAATCGAAGGGCGCCGTAATAAAGGTGACCAGCATCTTGAAGGCGACAAAGTCGACCTGTCGATCTGCTCTGACGGAAAGGCCATGGTGATCGAGGTCACCGATACCGGCATCGGCCTCCCCGAAGATCGCGAACGATTGACGGAGCCCTATATGACCACTCGCGTTCGCGGCACGGGTCTCGGCCTCGCAATTGTGAAAAAGATTGTTGAGGAACATTTCGGTGAAATCGCGTTCCTAGATAGGCCGGGCGGCGGCACGCGCGTCCGAATTGCCTTCGATCTCGATCGGCTGAACGATCTGTCGACCGGACCGGGCGCGCCAACGCGCGGTCACGCTGCGGACGGCGACCAGGAATATGATGAGGAGGAGCCAAGCTAATGGCCCTGGAAGTGTTAGTGGTAGACGATGAGGCCGATATTCGCGAATTGGTCTCCGGCGTTCTCGAAGATGAAGGCTATGCCGTGCGCACCGCGTCGGACAGTACCGCCGCACTTAATGCTATCGAGGATCGTCGACCCAGCATCGTGCTCTTGGACGTTTGGCTGCAAGGCTCAAAGTTGGACGGCCTGCAAATCCTCGAGGAGGTGAAACGCCGAGACCCGACATTGCCCGTGATCATGATTTCCGGACATGGGAATTTGGATACCGCGGTCGCCGCTATCCGCGAGGGCGCCGTCGATTTCATTGAAAAGCCCTTTAACGCCGACAAGCTGCTGCATCTGGTAGCAAGAGCGACGGAAACTGATCGATTACGCCGGGAAAACGCAGACCTGAAAATGGTCGCCGGCCCCGATGATCAGCTAGACGGCACGTCGGTTGCCATCAATACCGTCCGGGCCACATTAAAGCGTGTCGCGCCAACGGGCAGCCGCGTAATGATCACGGGGCCCGCCGGGGTGGGCAAGGAGATTGCAGCGCGCATGATCCACAATTGGTCACCTCGCGCAGGCTCGCCGTTCATTGTGGTGTCGGCCGCAATGATGAGCCCGGATCGGGTGGAAGAAGAACTATTCGGAAGCGAGATTGACGGCATTGGCCGTCCCGGTCTTCTGGAGCAGGCACATGGCGGCACGCTATTTTTAGATGAAATTGCCGATATGCCGTCAACGACGCAGGCCAAGATCCTGCGTGTGCTGACCGACCAGAGCTATACGCGGGTAGGGGGCCAGCGGCCGATTAAGGTTGACGTCCGGGTTCTGTCGGCAACGTCGCGCAACCTGGCCGATGAAATTGCCGCAGGTCGATTCCGCGAAGATCTTTATTACCGCCTCAACGTCGTACCCGTAAAAATTCCGGCCCTTCGCGATCGTCGCGAGGACATCCCGGAACTGGTCGCCCATTTCCTCGCCCGCTTCGCGTCCGAAAGGCGCATTCCGGCGCCCGAAATGAGTAAGGATGCGCTAGCGGCGCTACAAGCTCATGACTGGCCGGGAAACGTACGTCAGCTTCGTAACATTATCGAGCGAACGATCATCCTCACACCCGGCGACCGTGTTGACCGGATCGACGTCGACCTGCTTCCGTCCGAGGTGCTGGACGACAAGGGTAGTAGCGGTATGGGGGCGGCATCGCTTACCATCATGGGATCGCCGCTGCGGGAAGCGCGCGAAAGCTTTGAGCGCGAATATCTCAAGATCCAGATCCGACGTTTCTCGGGAAATATATCCCGCACCGCGACGTTTATCGGGATGGAGCGATCCGCCTTGCACCGCAAATTGAAGGCGCTTGGTATAGGTGAAAAGCGTGAGGACGAGGAATAAATATAACAATGTCCGATAAGCAACTGAATCTTCAGGATCAATTCCTGAACGCTATTCGAAAAAATAAGACCCCGACCACTATATTCCTGATGAAGGGAGTTAAGCTGCAGGGGATTGTGACGTGGTTCGACCCCTTCTCGATCCTGCTGCGCCGAGATGGCAGTTCGCAACTGGTCTATAAGCACGCAATCTCGACCATCATGCCGGCGCAAATGCCGCCTGAACTGGCCGATGCTAAGCCGAGGGAGGGGGCGTCGGGGCGCCGGTCGACGCTGCAGGATCTATTCCTGGAAGCGGCCGCCCGCGAACATGAACCCATGACCGTCTTTCTTGTAAATGGGGTCATGCTGCAGGGCGCAGTGGTCGGATTTGACCAATTCTCATTGATGTTGGAACGGGGCGGCCAGGTGCAACTCGTCTATAAACATGCGATGTCGACCCTGCAGCCCGACAATCCACTTGATCTCAGTGGCCCCGAGAACGGGGAGTTAGAAGCCTGAGCGTTTTCAACCGAGGCGAGGATGGCGGCATCGCGCGCGGCGAACGCGCGCTGCTGGTCGTTCCAGACCGGGCCGGTGAAGGCGGGCTGCGGTCTGTCGACGCGCGGGCCGAGGAGGCGGCGGGCCTTGCCATGGCGATTGGAATTGATGTGGTTGCCCGCAAAACCTATCGCTTGCGTCAGGTGCGGCCATCCAGCCTGTTTGGTAAAGGGCAAGTCGAGGAAATCGGCGCGCTGGCCGAAGATGCAGATGCTCACCTGCTGATTGTCGATGCGGCGCTATCGCCCGTGCAGCAAAAAACGCTTGAAGATGAGACAAAATGTAAGGTCATAGACCGTACTGGATTGATTCTAGAGATTTTTGGTGAACGGGCGGCGACGGCGGAAGGCCGCTTGCAAGTAGAGTTGGCGCATTTGGACTATCAAGCTGGCCGCCTCGTGCGTAGCTGGACCCACCTGGAACGACAACGCGGCGGATTCGGCTTTCTCGGCGGCCCCGGTGAAACGCAGATTGAGGCGGACCGGCGCATGATCCGGGATCGTATGGCGCGCATCCGCAAAGAGCTTGAGCAGGTTAAGCGAACCCGCGGTCTGCATCGGGACAGGCGGCAGAAGGCGCCCTGGCCGGTCATCGCCTTGGTTGGCTATACAAATGCGGGAAAATCCACGCTTTTCAACCGGATGACCCAGGCATCCGTGATGGCGGAGGATCTTCTGTTCGCAACGCTTGATCCCACCATGCGGCAGGTAAAGATACCGGGCTTCGACAAGGCAATCCTGAGCGACACTGTTGGATTTGTGTCCGATCTGCCGACCGAGCTGGTCGCGGCGTTCCGGGCGACGCTGGAAGAGGTGGCATCGGCCGACGTCATTCTCCATGTCCGTGACATTTCGCATCCCGACACCGAAGCGCAGTCCGCAGACGTCGCGTCCGTGCTGCAGGCGTTGGGGCTCGAAGAGGAGGGGAGTCCGCCCCGGATCGAGGTGTGGAACAAGCTCGACCTTCTGCCGCCCGAAGATCGAAGCGAATTGCTCGGTGAAGCGGCCCGGCGCGACAACGTCGTCGCCGTTTCCGCATTGACCGGAGAAGGTGTCGAGAATTTGCGGAATTCGATCGCCGAGCTGCTCCATTCTGAGTCGCAGTCTCATATCATCGAGCTACCGGTTAGCGATGGGACTCGCCTCGCGTGGCTGCATGCGCGGGGCGACGTCGTCGATCAGCGTACCGATGGGGACCTTACTGTTATGACAGTAAAGCTCAGCCCAGAGAATTGGGCTCGTTTTCAGCAGCTTTAGCCAATCGCCATTGCGCTTCCATTTCGTCAAGCGACATCGCTGAGAAGCCTGGCGCCTCTTCGATCGTTCGGAAACGCCTTTCAAATTTGCGATTTGCCATTCGCAGCGCCTCTTCGGCGTCGATCTTGAGAACCCGTGCGAAGTTGACGACAGAAAACAACAGGTCACCGACCTCTTCCTCGAGCTTGTCCGGCGGCGCGGTGGCTATTTCGTCCAGCTCCTCAAAAATCTTGGCCTTAGGACCTTCAATATCCGGCCAGTCAAAGCCAGTTTGGGCGGCGCGTTTCTGCAGCTTTTGGGCGCGTTCTAGGGCCGGTAGCGCCAGCGCAACGCCGGCAAGTGCGCTGCCATCGTCGAGTTTCCGGCGTTCCTCGGCCTTGATCTGCTCCCACAGGTGGTGGCCGCCACGCTCTGCGTCGCCGAAGATATGCGGGTGTCGGCGCTCCATCTTGTCACTGATGCGATTGATGACGTCGTCGAGCGTAAAGTGGCCAGCTTCCTCGGCAATGCGCGAATGGAACACAACCTGCAGTTGAAGATCACCCAGCTCATCGGCCAAATCCTCCATATCGCCACGCTGAATAGCATCGGACACTTCGTAGGCTTCTTCGATTGTATAGGGCGCGATTGTCTCAAAGGTCTGGACGCGATCCCATTCGCAACCGGTTTTCGGGTCGCGCAAGCGGCGCATGATCGAAACGAGGCGTTCCAGGTTCATGAAAGGGCTATGGAACAGCCAAGGGGGCTTTTCCAGAGGGTTTCAGCCATAAATCGCCAAGTCTGATAATATGTATTATGTAAAATCAATGGCGACTGTGCGCCAGTGGGCAACCTTGCCACCCTTGGGTCAGCCCACCATCACCAGCCAACGACCTTCAACGCTCCATCGCCGCAGTGACGATAGATAGTTCATGCCGAGCACATTCAGTTCGTCGTCGGAAATGTGAAGGCCCACATCGCTCCGATAAATTGGACCGATGTTCAACGACTCCGCTCGGCCCTGCGCCACTCGGACCATGCCGTTGCCGGTCTGAACAATCTGGTTGCGATTTGCACTAATTGCCACACGAGCGCGCCCTGCATCGGAGCGACCTATGGTGGTCATGGTCGCGCCGCTATCAATCAGAAAACGCACCTTTTGGTTATTAACTAGACCATCGACGTAGAAATGACCGTCGATGGCCATCGGAATGCGCAATTCGTGGCCTTCAACGATGGGCTGACCCGTGGCCTCAGTCTTGAGGCGCTGCGCCAGGTAGCCAAGGTCGTCGCGAAACGTAAACAGCATGAAGCCTGCGCCAAAAATAGCTAGCCATGCCAATGCCATAACGGCCATCTTTGCAATCGGCTCCCGCCGCGCGATCAACGACCCGATCACGAGCATGCCCGCCATCAGTATATAGAGACTGCCCAGCATCGTATCGTTGGTCATACCAAAATCTCCTGACCATCAAATGCTGGCGCAGCCCAGTCGGGCAATTCGGCCATGAGGCTGGCATAATCCATGCTTTTGTCGAGATGAGTCAGCAGAAGCTGTCCCACTTTAAGGTCCGTCGCCCAGCCAAGTACCGCCGACAGATTGGCGTGCGTCGGATGCGGCGTGCGGCGTAGGCAGTCGCACAGCCATACGTCCGCGCCTCTGTATAGTGACGCCATGTCGTCCGTCATTTCATGAAAGTCGATGGCGTAGACGAAGGAGCGGTCACCCTCGTCCGCACGAATTCCCAGCGACGTTATCCCACCGTGAGGCTGATCCACAAACCGGAGCTGCGCTTGCCCAAGCGGAATACCTTCTTTAACCGCGATTCCTTCAAGGACCGCAGGATAATATTTATTCCCTTGAAAGGCATAGCCGAAGCGATTGTGAAGCCGCTGCAACGTTTCTCCGCGTGAATAAAGCGGTCGCTGCTTGCCAACATGGTAATAGACCTGACGCAGCTCATCGATACCATGACAGTGATCGGCATGGTCGTGCGTGACAATGATTCCGTCCAAGTGAGATATATTCGCCGTCAGCAATTGCTGACGCAAATCCGGTCCGCAGTCGACAAGCATCCGCTGCTTGTCGCTTTCGATAATGATGGATGAGCGAGTGCGGCGGTTCTTTGGCTCCAGAGGATCACAGGCACCCCAATCGTTCCCGATCCGCGGAACGCCCGACGAGGTACCGCAGCCGAGGACGCGAATCTTCACCTGGAAGCTTTACCAAACAGGCGGAAAAAATTGTCGGTCGTGGCGGATGTCAATTCACGCAAGGGTTCGTCGCGCAGGTCCGACAGAAAGGCCGCCGTGTCGGCCACAAAGGCCGGTTCACATGTTTGTCCGCGGTGCGGAACGGGGGCCAGAAATGGGCTATCGGTTTCGACCAGCAGCCGGTCCTGCGGAACGATTTTGGCCGTTTCCTGCAGATCCTTTGCGTTCTTGAACGTCACAATACCCGACAGCGAAATGTAAAAGCCCAGGTCGAGCGCCTTTTCGGCCAATGCGCGGCTGCCAGTGAAACAATGCAGCACGCCGGTGACGCCGCCCTTCCCCACTTCCTGCGCCAACATTTCGGCGGTGTCGTCCTCCGCGTCGCGCGTGTGGACCACCAGGGGCAAGCCCGTTGCGCGCGATGCCTCGATATGCGCCTGGAAGCGTTCGCGCTGGGCCGCGCGATCTGACTTGTCATAATAATAGTCGAGTCCGCACTCGCCGATGGCGATCACCTTGGGGTGATCGGACGCCTCAATCAACGCCGCCGCGCCAAGGTCTGGATGGGCATCGGCTTCATGAGGATGGACACCGATGCTGGCCCAAACGTCGTCATTCCGCTCTGCCGTGGCAACGACCGCATCCCACTCGCGCTGCCGCGTTGAAATGTTGAGAAATCCGCCGACCCCGCGATCACGCGCCGCCGCCAGCACTGCGTCCTGCCGCTCAGCAAGACCTTCATAGTTCAGGTGGCAGTGACTATCGATCAGGGTCATTAGGCGTCCTCGCTCATCTCCAATCGGGGGAATATGGGTGTCGGTTGGGCGATCGCCACCCCGTCCTTACCGCTGTCGATAAAACTGATTAGCTTTCCGGCCGATGAAGGAATGACGGGCGAGATGGCGTCAGCAAGCTTTCGAACGGCGACAACGACCGTCCCCAGGACGGCTGTCATGCGTGCTGGGTCCGTTTTCTTCAACGCCCATGGCGCCTGCTCGTCGATATAGGCGTTGCACGCGAACACCGCGCGCATCCACGCTTCCATACCCGTCGAGAAACTGAATTTGTCGAACTCATTATCCAGTTCCTCGCAAGCAGCGTCGACTTCGGACAATAGCTTCCGATCCGCATCTTCTTCGCCTGCGGCCGGAATGGTGCCATCCAAATTCTTGAAAATCATCGACAAACTGCGCTGTGCCAAATTGCCGAAGCTGTTTGCGAGTTCCGCATTAACGCGATTGACGATGGCTTCTTCGCTATAGGAACCGTCCTGACCGAAATGGATCTCGCGCAAGAGGAAATAGCGGAGCTGGTCGACGCCAAACCGCTCTGCGAGCGCCATCGGATCCACAACATTTCCCAACGATTTCGACATTTTCTCGCCTTTGGCGAGAAGGAATCCGTGACCGAATACCTGACGCGGAAGCGGCAAACCTGCCGACATGAGGAACGCTGGCCAATAGACCGTATGGAAGCGAACAATATCTTTCCCAATCAGATGGACATCTGCTGGCCAATATTTCGCAAACTCTCCGCCGCGATCGGGAAAGCCAACGCCCGTCATGTAAGTGGTCAGGGCGTCAACCCAAACATACATGACATGATCCGGCGAACCGGGAACCGGTACACCCCAATCAAAACTGGTGCGCGAGACGCTCAAATCCTTCAGCCCGCCTTCAACAAAGCGAAGAACCTCGTTGCGGCGGCTTTCCGGGCGAATGAAATCTGGATTATCGCGGTAAAGCGCGAGCAGCCTGTCCTGATACGCCGACAGCTTGAAAAACCAGGTTTCCTCCGTGGTCCACTCGACGGGCGTACCCTGCGGCGACAGCTTTACGCCCCCTTCCCCTTCTGCCAGTTCGCTTTCATCGTAAAATGCCTCGTCGCGGACCGAGTACCAGCCCTCATAACGGTCAAGATAGAGGTCGCCATTGGCCTCCATGGCCTTCCACAGCGCAACCGAAGCATCCGCGTGGCGCGGTTCCGTTGTGCGGACAAATGCATCATAGCTAATGTTCAGATCGTCGCACATCTTACGAAAATAAGACGACATTTCGTCGGCATAAGCTTGCGTCTCAACGCCGGCATTTCGTGCGGTCTGAACCATCTTCAAACCATGCTCGTCCGTTCCGGTGACCAGCTTTACGTCGCGGCCCTGTTTCCGGCGAAATCGGGCCATGGCATCGGCGGCAATGGCTTCATAGGCGTGGCCGATGTGCGGCTTTCCGTTGGGATAGCTGATGGCGGTCGTGATGTAATAGGGCTCAGACATGGCCAACGCCCTAGCCGCCCTTCCCTACTCCTTCAAGGCGGCGACCGACGCAAGGATGGAACCAAGCTGAAACACTGTAAAGCCGGGGTCGAGCGACAATCGGGGCGCAACGACCGCTGTCCGGCGGGCTTTGTCGTAGGCGTCCAATGCCCGCGCCCGGGCGGCCCCGTTCAGCGTTGCCGCTTCACGGGCAATCAATCCCGGCACAATGTCCAGAAAAGCGGCATAACGCTCACTTTCCGCTTTCAATGCCAACGATGAAGCCAGCTTTGCGCGGCGTGCATTGGTCGGATCGCCTTCGCGCATGATTGTGAGCGCGTCCTGCTCCAGGCTGGCCAGATTGTAGGTGGCAATGGCTGATGCCTTACCAATGGAACCGTCCGCGAAGTCCGCGATCTGCGCTATTTCATTTGCATTTTTCGTCGGAAAATATGCGTTTAGCAACGACGTCATGGTGTCATGATCAAGCTTGTCCAGATCCAAACGTCGGCACCTGGAGCGGATCGTCGGAAGCAGGCGCCCCGGCGCGTGGCTGATCAGCAGGAACAATGTATGTGCCGGGGGTTCTTCCAGCATCTTGAGCAGCGCATTGGCCGCTGATGCTTCCAGATCATCGATGGAGTCGATGACGATAGCCCGCCACGGACTCATTGACGGAGTCACCGCGAATAAATCGGCAAGAGTGCGGACCTGATCGACACTGATATTTCGAGCCAGACCACCCGACGGCCGTTCGAGGCGCTCTAGCCATCGAAAATCTGGGTGTGACCCCGCGGCGACGAGGCGAGATGTCGGATGCTCAGCGGGGGTTTCCAGATCGCTTCCTCCCACTGGAGGGCCCGATGCTTCCGCCAACACTCGAATGGCGGCGAGACGCGCAAACAAGGCTTTGCCAATACCCTTTGGTCCGGTGAGCAGCCATGCGTGATGGATGCGTCCCGAATTCCAGGCCTTCAGAAAGGCGCCCGTTGCGCGCTCCTGCCCCTTCATCACGGCAACAAATCACCCAGCGCATAAAGGAGCCGCGCCGTAACCGTCGCCTGATTACCGGCAGCATCAATCAGGCGAACCCGGCCCGGCTCCTGCGCCGCCATCGCGCGGAAGCCCGCCTCAACCGCCGCATGATAGGATGGTGGGCGCGAACCGATGCGATCGCCGGCATGACCGTCGCGCGCGCGCGCGCGCGATGCGCCTTCACTTTCATTGAGAATGAGGACCAGCGTTCGATCGGGCAAATAGTCGAGACTGCCAAAGCGATGGAGGTCGCGCACAGCGTCGACACCCAGGCCGCCCGCCTCGCCCTGATATGCCAGCGAGCTATCGAGGAAGCGGTCACTCAACACCCATTCACCGCGTTCCAGTGCTGGCAAGATCGTCTTTTCGATATGATCCGAGCGCGCTGCGGCGAACAGCAATGCTTCCGCGCGTGAGTTCCAGCGCCGCTCGTCGCCTTCCAGCAATAGCTTCCGGATCGCTTCCGCACCGGGGCTCCCACCAGGCTCGCGCGTGACCAAGACCGTCAGTCCGCGCCCTTCCAGCGCTTGTGCGAGGGCGGTTAACTGAGTCGACTTACCGACCCCTTCCCCGCCCTCAAGGCTGATGAAGCGCCCTCGCGCCATGACGTCAGGCGAGCCCGATCAATTGTTTGAAACCAATCCAGGCGCGCGCAAAGAAACCGGCCGAGCCAACATCCTCAGCCGCGACCAACGGCATAACCTGCTCACCCTCGGGCATTTGCACGACCAGATCGGCGATATGGTCGCCCTTCTTGATTGGCGCCATGACCGGCCCCTGATATCGAATCTTCATCGCGCCAACCTTATTGAGAATTCCGGCCGGCATCGTGACGGCGAGGTCGCGCGGCGCAACTAGTGCCACTTCGGATGAGCTGCCCATCTGAACTTTGGCCGATCCAACCTCGGTATTGGCCTTGAACAAGGGTTTGGTTTGCCAAGCGTTAAAGCCCCACTGCATCAGTCGAACAGATTCGGTGATGCGGCCGCCAAAGCTGTCGATCCCGGCAACTACCATGATCAGACGGCGGCCATTCTGTTCGGCCGAACCCGTAAAGCCATAGCCCGCCTCTTCGGTATGACCGGTCTTCAGGCCGTCCGCGCCTGCCACCTTACCAAGCAGCGGATTGCGATTGGCTTGCGTGATGTCCGCACCGCCGCCCATCGTCTTGCCCCAGGTGAAGCTCGGCTGGCTGTAGAATTTCTTGTAGAGATCCGGGTAGTTCTCAATCTCGGCACGGGCGAGCGTCGCAAGGTCGCGAGCCGTAACATAGGTGCGGCCTTCATCCGGCCAGCCGTTGGCGGTGCCAAACTGGCTATTGGTCATGCCGAGACGCTTCGCATTTTCGTTCATCACGTTGACGAAGGCTTCCTCGGTACCCGCAATACATTCCGCCAACACCACCGATGCGTCATTGCCGGACAGAGTGACGATGCCATGCAGCATATTTTCGACGCTGACCTGTTCATTGGGTGAAAGGAACATGGTCGAACCGGCCTGCGGACCATGCCATTTCTGCCAAGTTTCAGGGCGCACCGTGCAAATCTTGTCGAGCGTAAGATCACCGCGCTTAATCAGTTCGAACGCTACGTTTGTGGTCATCATTTTGGCCATAGAGGCTGGCGGCATCTTTTGGTCGCCATTCTTGTTATAAAGGACAGCACCCGACGACAGGTCGATCAGATAGGCGACTTTTGCGGGCGTTTCATAAGGTGGCGCGGCAGCAGGCGCGGCCCCTGCCAGTGTAGCGATGGATGCGGCGGCAATTAGGGTGGCACGAAACACGGTTAAGACGACTCCTGATCCTGAGGCCTGAGGCAAAAGCCCTGTTAGCGGCCGATGATTCCATCCGCCAGCAATGTCACCGACAACGCGTAGAAATTTGAACAATTATAATCGAGCACCGCCCTGTAATTGTCGGTGACAAGATATGCCGTTTCATATGGGCCGTCCGGTTCGATCAACGTCGCCATATCGGTATCACGCAGCGAGCGGTCGAGAGGCACAACTCCGCGAGCCCGCCATTGTGCCCAACTCATCGGAACACTGTGCCGCGCATGAACCCTGGGGCATTTCGCCGCCGGGACCGGGTTGCGGATGGCGTTGCGATCCAGCGTCGGCGGGACGCGCACTGGCACGCCCCACAACATGCCGGCCTTCCACCCCGCCTGTTGCAGATAATTGCCGATTGAAGCGAGACCATCGAGCTGGCTGCCCCAGATATCCGCATCGCCGTCACCATCGCCGTCAACCCGCAGTTTCAGGATATTGGTTGGCATAAACTGGGGGTGGCCCATTGCCCCTGCCCAGCTGCCCTTCAATCTCGACCGCGGGACGCCCTGATCAATCAACTTCATTGCTGCAATAAATTCGCCCTCAAACAGGTCGCGGCGACGGCCCTCGTAGGCGAGCGTTGCGAGCGCGTCGAAAATATCGAACGTCCCCTTCACCCGACCATAGCTGGTTTCCTTGCCCCAAATGGCGAGCATGATGGACGCCGGGACGCCAGTCCGCTGTTCGATCCGCGACAAATGGGGCCAAAGCGATCGATAATTGGCCTGACCGCGCGAAATCAGGTCGGGTGTTACGTGGGAACGGCGGTACGGCGCAAAGGGCGGCGTGGAATTGGGATTATTGATGTTTCCAGGCTGCGCCCGGTCGAGCCGCATCACCGTGCTGTTGAGCCGAAGATAAGGTACGACATTGTCGACCGTTGCTTGCCGAACCCCGGCCGCCACAGCATGCGCGGCGAGAACCTGTTTATAGGATTCGAAGGTGCCGACACTCGCGTATGTCGCCGGCGCTGAGGCTTGAACGGGAGCTACCTGAACCCCCGCATTCGTTCCCCGATGAATGGCGATCGACGGTGCGGGTGGCGCGGCCGTCGGCAACGGTGCCAACGGGTCAACCTGCGCCGACGCAATCGCAGACCAACCCGCTGCAAATACAAAAATCGCCTTAAACTTCATCAACACACTCCGCATTGCATCACGCTAGCCGCGACGGACAAAGCTGCCCACCTTATTCGTCTCGCCACTTGCACGGACCACCGCCGCGCGATAGGCGGCCCAGATGAAACTGCGATGGATGATGCTGTCAGGTTTCGTGCGGAGAGATGGCCGAGTGGTTTAAGGCAGCGGTCTTGAAAACCGCCGTGGGTGCAAGCTCACCGTGGGTTCGAATCCCACTCTCTCCGCCATACAATCCGCAGTTTTACGCCACTAATTGGAGGTCAGGTGTGCCACGGTTGGCACGGTTCCCACTAGCTTCCTGATCATCCGGTTTAGCGGACAGTTCGGGATCGCTAACAGAGTTTGCGGGTGGTGCGGGATTGTGTGCCAACGTCTCGACGCCGCCGTAGAGCGCCCCTGCCCCAAGGTGGGAGTATTTTTTGGCAGTGATGGAGACGTCCGAGTGCCCTGCCCATATCGACAGGCGTTGAAGCTCCATGCCGCCGAGCCCGAGACGTGTGATGCAGGTGTGCCGAAGGGTGTGCAGGGTGATTTCGTCAATGTCGCCCCCGCCTGCCTTCACATCGCTGCGGATCGTGTCCCACATATACCAAGCCGTCCCCACGCTCGGGAACCACAGCCCGCCGACCGCTTGCGCGTCCAGCGCGGGGATCAGATCGATGATCGCCTGCGTGGCGGGCACCATGCGAGGCTCGTCGTTCTTCGTGAGGTACTGCGGCAACGCCAGGAATGGGCGCCAGCCGACCTCTGCCACGCGAACCTGCTTCACCGAGTGCGGCCCGAGCAGCGTGGCCTCGCTCTTGCGGAAGCCAGTGTCGAGCAGGACGCGGATCAGCATCCGGAACCGCGCCCACTGCCTCGAAGGCTCTTTGGCGATGCGGGCGTCAATCGCAGCGAACACCAAGGGCTCTTCGTGATGCTCTAGGATGCGGCTGCGCTCGTTCTTGAAGGTGATCTTCGGCATAGTCGGCTTCGCCGCGAGCAGCGGGTTGCCGTCCTCGTCCTCATATTCCTCCACAGCCTCTCTGAGAGCCCGCGAGAGCGTGTCCAGCTTGCGCTTGATGGTCGCAGGCTTGAGCCCTTCGGAAAGCTCCACAACAAGCTCCTTGAGGCGCTTGCGGGTGATTGAGGCGATGGGCTCGTCCCCGATCAGGTCGACGATGAACTTGATGTTGCTCCGCAGGGTCGGGAGCGACTTGCTCTCGCCCCATACGTTGGGGTCTTTGTAGCAACGATCCAGCAGGCGCTCGACCGTCCATCCGGTTGTCCTGACCTTCACGTCACTAGAAGCGAGCAGCGCACCGACGCGGCCCTTGGGTGCCACAGAGCCCCCCATGGACGGGTGCTTCGGGTGGACGCCAGCGATCCACTCCTTGCGCTGCTTCTCGGCCTCTGCCCTGTCGCGGGTGTCGGTGCTGACCCGCTGCCGCTGCAGCTTGCCGCCCTCCCCTGCTACGTGGACGTCGAGGTAGTGGATGCCGTTGGGCTTCGTTCCTAGCCGTGCCATGCTATTCTCCTTTCATTCCTGCCAAGACCTCCCGCATCACCATCCGGCCCTTCTTGGAGAGCCGCAGGAACTTGACGCGGGTGTCGTTCGGGTTGACCTCCTGGACCAACCAGCCGAGGCCGTTGGGATACACCCTCGAGGGTGGCAGGAAGATTTTGTAGGTGGTAGCGAGGGACTTGTTGATCTTGTCCCCCACTGCCTCTTTCACGTCCGTATAGGTCGGGTCTCTGCCCGCCAGATCAGCCGATGCTGCCAATACGAAGAAGATCGCTTGGCTCATTGTCAGCCGCTCCGGCGCCAGTTCCCCTAGCACCATCATGCCCGCCGAGAAGTTTCCGAAGTCGCTGACGGACTTGAAAAGCGGGTCTGGCTTGGTCGTAGTCGTAGTCATTGTCGAACGCTGTTTCATACTCTTGTCCCGCCCCTGCGGCGCAAGCTCTAGCATCGTAGCCTCCTGTTTTGGAAGTGGCATATTTATCTGATTGTGTGTTCACGCTAATAAGCATCCCTAAGCACTCATTTCTGTAATCGCTCATAATCCTAGGTTCCTCAGTGACGCCGCCCTTCGTGGGTCGACCCGCCGTAGTGTCGCTGAGACCTTGCTTGGTATCCTTAGGGTGTTCCCCTCCCGCACCTACATTGTGCGCTCAGTGCTGCTATATATAGTTCTCCTTCTGTAAGTTTTCAAGACTATCACGCTTCTGTAAGTGACAGGCCCCCTAGCGAAGGCCTGTCGTTACGTAAAGCCCTAATTTACCAATGGGTTGACCGTTCGGTGGAAGAAGCGGCAGGCGCCGTACTCGGTGTCCCTTCGGTCGACCGAGCGCCTTGCGCTGTTGAGGGTTGCGGCTCGACCGACGACTGCCTTCGTGTGGCGGTCGACAATCTCGTAGCGGGCCAGCTTGCGGGCGCTCACCCTACGGAACCTTTGCAGCCGAAGAAGGGGCAGACCGTCACGTCCTGCTCGGTGGTCGTGTAGTCGCAGTCGTCGCACACTCGCGGCGCTGGCTCTGCCACGTACTTGTCGAACAGACGCAGCGCCTCACGCAGGGCGTTCCGCGTGGTGTCGGCGTGGATGCGGGCCAGTTGCAAGGCTCGCTCTTCCTTCCCCTCGCTTCCCTGCTCGACGTACCACTGCAGGTCGCTGTAGACCGCGTTGATGTTGTTGCGAGCGCGGATCAGGGCGCGGCGGTTGTCGCTCTCGTCGGAGAGCAGCTTGATCGGTGGCTTCATGACTTAGTACTCCTGGATATCTGTGGTGCCCCACTTGCGGGCCAATACTCCGGCCACGGCCAGCGCGCTGTCGCGGGTGGCTGTGTCGTGCGTCTCGACAATCTCGAACGTGCCGCCCTCGTCGCTCTCAGTGCGACAGTAGGTCGACCAGCCTTTCACCCTGTGGGGCTCTTCGTACTGGTCGACGTAGCAAATGTCGGGGTTGGTCAGATCGCGGCTCTCGGGGTCGAACCCGAAGGCGTGGACTTGGACGCTGTAGGTGGTCATGCTTGTGTTCCTTCTGGCAGGATGAAGATCGCGGCCTTGCCGCCCTTGCAGGCGGCGACCACATGGTCTGCGGTGTGGACGGGCTGGCCGTCGCTGGTGAACGTCGGCCCTTCGTAGGGGTTGTAGCGGGCAGTGGCCCACGGAGCGTCCAAGTCCTGGAGCCCTTCCTTCCCGTCGTTCAAGGTGCCGACGACGTAGGCGTGGACGTTCTTCCGGCGCTCCCTCAGGACACGCTGGCGCCCTGCCTCGCTCACCTTGAAGGTGGCGTCCTTGAGCCACACGTTGTCATGATGGGCGATCACTCGCCCCTTGTGCGGGCCTTCCAGCGCCTTCACGCTGAACAGCTTCCGGTGGAGATTGAAGTAGACTGCGACTTTCATCGGGTGTCCCCTTAGGCTGCGAGGGTGAAGGTGAGAGGCGGGCAGTTCCAACGGAACACCGCGAGGGCGAAGCCACAGGGCGTGGCGTTCCTGATGTTCTTGGTCTTGAGCGACTTGCCGCCTAGCTTGCCCCACTGCGGCGATCCCTTGGTCACGCTGCCGTCCTTGCGGGTGTAGCTTAGGATGATGGGCTCGACCGGAGACTGCTCAGGCATCACGAAGCCGTTGCCCGTCCAGAGGCACGTCCGCTTCGTGTAGGCATCGCGGGCCGGAATGTACTCGGGCCACAGCGGGTGGCTGTGATCCTCCGGCAGGTATCCGCCGTAGTCGCATGGGTTGAACGTGTGGTCAGGCTTGCGCCACATCGTGGCGAGTACCGACACAGGGTTCTCGACTAGGTACGGCGCGTTCAGTGCGAACGCTGCGACCTCGACCTCCTTTGCCATGGCGACTGCGTCATGTTGGAACATGGGGTTGGCGGCGCGCTTGCTGGCAAAGTGGCGGGCTCCGCTCACTGCCAGATCGGTGCAAGGCGGGAAGCCGAACACGAACGCCACGTTGCTGCGGGCATGGGTGCTGACGATCCGGTACCAATCCCCGCTGCCCCTCGACAGGTCGGCGTGAACGTAGCTGATCGAGCCGAAGCCGACACGCTCACGGCGCAGGCCTTCGTGCTGCAGATCGTAGCAGTAGACGTCGAAGCCTGCCTCTGCCCACGGACGGACGGCGATTGCGGTGTAGTCGAAGAACGAAATCACGATTGGACGATTGGTCATGGTAAAGTGCCTTTCAGGTTAATCGATGGGTTAGAGCGCAGCGGCGCGGAAGGCAGGGATCGTGCGTTCGATCATTTCGACCTCGCCTATGCTTTCGGCTGCTAGGAATAGGATCGCCCGCTTGTGGAGTGCGCTGCCGCCGAGCGCGGCGCGGTGGACGTGACGCCATGCGTCGTCGTCTCCATCGAACTGTTGGGCCTCGTCCCACCGCTGCAGCTGGTAGGGCGAATGCCCGTCGTCATTCTGCGACGATCCGTCAGCAAAGAAGATGCCCCACCCCTCGACGCGGTGGAGGTCTTGGTCGGCGGCGGTCAGCGAAATGGCATTGGTCATGGTAATGTTCCTTTCAGGTTAATCGATGGATTGATCAGGCGTTGACGATCAGGGCGAAGCGCTTTGCCCCCCAAGTCAGGTCGAACGGCTGGTCGCTGAAGAGAAGGTCTTTCGCATCGAACACAAGGTCGTGATCCTCGCCAAACTGTTCGGCTAGGAAGTCCGCGAGATTGGCCTTGGCTTCCGCGTAGGTGTCGGCCACCTCGGTGCGATCGGTCTCGCCGTTGATGCTGGAAATGATTGTGTAGCGGTGCATGGTTCAGCCTTTCAGAGCGCGGATGATGTTCGGCAGGTTCGGGCCGATGGTGCTGATGATCACGATGCAGGCGCCGAAGATCATCACGACCGACGCCACGTTGGACAGGACGTGGGTCATGCGTCTTGCTCCAGGAGTTCCTGTCCCTGCGGCAAGCCGAGAAGTTCTGCGGCATCGTCCTCAGTGAGGCAGGCGGCGTCGTCGTTCAGGTCGAGATAGTCAAACATGGTGTGTTCCTTTCAGGGTGTCCGCGATGGTGCGGTTAGACGGGCCGGATCGACCAGCCCGTCAGAGCGCATCACTCGTCGCCTTGCTGGCGACCTTTCAGGAGAGCATGGATCAGGGTCGCTTCGCGCTGCCTCACTCGGGGCGTGTTCCGGACAGACTGGATAGCCTTGTCGACCGCCTCGCGGTTGTAGCGGCTCACCACCCTTCCCTTCCCAAGTAGTCGAGACAGGCGACGGCATCCAAAGGCGTCTCAGGGCACACGTCCCCGACCGCCTCGACGGCATCACAGGGCGCCGGAAAGTGATCCTCTTCCATCGCTGAGAACGTCAGGCGATCAGGCCCACAGGCAAAGCCGATCAGGCGATGCGTATCAGCAGGCGGCTCTGCCTCTCCCGCCAGATGCAGGATCGCAGTCGCATAGCCGTACTTGGCGCCCTTGGCAGTCTTGGGATTTCCGATGGTCAAAAGTTTGGTCATGGCACTCACTCCTTCACGTTAATAGAACAGTCGGTTGGCAGTTATCGGAGAGGCCGAGCATTGCGCCCTGCCTCTCGGAAAACTGGCAGGGCATTGCTAGTGCCCTGCTGACAGAGCCCGACGTATCCGCCGTCCCTGCCTCTTCTAGTTTTCTAGGGCGCCGCTCCGATCCTACAGTCGGCGCGCCCTTGCATTTTCAGAGGCTCGGATATGGACGCTTCCAGCGTTCGTCCCTGCCTAATCACGGTCTCTGTGGTTCGCGCCCTAGCTTCGTAGGGTCACGCCATTGTTTTCCGCCCTCTTCACTATGCTTGGCCGGAGAGGGTTGGCCGTACCGGAGAGGCTGGTTGGCCGCTCCGATGCCCTCTTTAGACAGAAGGATGATCTTCACGTCAACAAGATAATTCCAGATTTAGAAATAAAAATGCATTTATGGGAGTTTTCCGCCAAATAAAAATGCATCTTTTTGCGCTCTCCGCCCCATTTCCCCATAGGATCGCCCATAGGATCGCCGTCGGATCGCCCATAGGATCGCCATGGGATCGCCCATAGGATCGCCGCCATAAGCTACAGCTTATGCCAGCGCGGGCATCCTATAAGCTGTAGCTTATGCCGTCCCCAGGATCGCCGTCGGATCGCCTTAGGTGCGCTGATTGATCACCCCATGCCATGGCCTAGCGGATCGCCCTAGGTGCGCTGCAGGATCGCCCTAGGTGCCATAGTGGCGACGAAGCAAAAGCAGGGCAAGACGGAAGCGAAGGGAGAACACACGCGCATCACGCGCCTGGAGCGCGCGTAGTACGTAGTCCCGTCTCCCTAGGTGCGCTTGGCGTGGCGCTTGGCGCAAGCTGTGGGAATAGATTGGCAGTTTTCCGCCATTGCCTTTGATCGTGCCACCCTATCGCGCCACGCTAGAGCCCCTCAGGCATAGGCTAGAGAGCTAGAGGGGAAGCGCCTGCCAGTGCCCCTCAGGGCCACCCCGTAGGGGGGAGACCCCAAACCTCGGGGAGCGATATGCCACTCCGGATTTTTGGCCCAAAACTAACCGACTTCAATTACCCCCGACCTTTGGAGGGTGGGATATACCTTAGGTGTATCCCTAAGGTGGCCCTGCAGTTTTCTTCAGGAGAATATGAGGAGGATGGTGGGTGAGGTGGAAGGTACACACCTCCCACCCCATCCCCATCAGTGGCTCCAAGCGGAGATTACGATTGCAGCGAGAGCGCCGAGGGCTAGGATGCCCCCGCCGATCACCGCCAGTACCGTCAGGACAATCCCGACGACAGCAGCAACGGTCATATTAAGTTCCTTTCAGGGAATGGTGGGTGAGGCGGAGGATACCATCCCCCACCCCACTCCTTTAGGCACACCGGCTTGTGTACCTCGGGATCACCTCCGGCCCCTTCCTGTGGGCCTTCCTCGTCCCCTGTGAGCGGCAATGCCTCGGGGAGATTGGGTGAAGCTCTTGCCGACTGCCCAGCTGAAGTAGCGGGCCTCGTTCTCGGCTTCAACCTTGGCTAGGCGATCTGCCTCTGCCTTTTTCGCGTCAGCGTTCAGGTACTCGACCCAGTGACCGACACCCATCGCCAACACGTCGGCCATATCGTCGTGCTTGAGGGCACCACGGGCCGAGGTCATGTGGGTGATCTGGAAGATACCTGAGTGGGTCGCAGGTTGCTTCAGGTCAGCCCTGAGGACGTTGGTGTCCATGACCAGGCGGTGCTGCTTCATGACGGGCTCTAGGGCACCAATGATCCGCAGCTCCTTCTGTCCGACCGATCGCTTGCCTTCGACCCGACAGGGCCGGATGGCGTTGACGTAAGGTTCGAGCAGCTTGCCGAACATACCGTCACCGAAGTTGTCCTCGGGGACGATGATGTTCACCTCATGGCGAGCAGCGATAGCTGCCAGCTCGGAGAGGGTCGTGGGCGAGTAGCCCTCTTGGAAGCCTCCCCACGCGACCACGAAGATGTACCCAGCGAGGAACTTGGTGACCACGTAGGTGGTCCTGTCGCGTCCTCGTCCGGAGGGATCGATGTGCATCGCAGCGCCAGTGAAGGCGAGGAAGTCGGGAGACGTGAACATCGGCCTGAAGAGCCGGTCTCCGTCGAACCCAAGGTTCTCCATGTCCTTGATCGCCAGCTCGGGGCTGGAGCCCCACACAAGGCGCGCAGAGGCGATCTTGCTGTCGACGTCGGTGACGATCAGATCCCTCGTCTTGAGGGGATACCGCTCGGCGTCCGACAGGGTCGTGTCGAGCATGAACTGCAGGAGGAAGCCAGCAGCCTTGTACTCGTTCTCTCGCTCCATGAGATCGAGGTCGTTGAACCGCGCAGGGTCCGTAGGAGCGCCACCGAGGGTGGACCCTTGGGGCTTGCACAGGTCAGGATTGGCTTCGATGTCGGCCAGGAGCATGGGGGCTAGGTGCCCCTGATAGTTCGCCAGCTTGTCCGCGAGGGGATACCGAGCTGGCCAGATGCGGACTTCGTAGCCCTTGTCGGGGAGCCCACGGTAGACCGATTGCTCAGTCTGAGGGGTCCCGAGGTAGACGACTTCGCCGTCCTTCTTGAGCAGCGCGGCGTACTCGGCAGTCTTGGCCGAGAGCTTCTCACGCATGGTTTCCGTCTCGGAGTTCTTCACCACCTCGACGTCGTCGGAGATGATGATGTCACCGCGTGAGCCGGTGAGCTGGCCGGTGATGCCGACAGCTTTAACCGAGGGAGACTTGTCGGGCTTCGCGGGGCCCACGTCGAACGCTAGGGCGCTGTTGCGCTGGTCCGGACGTGCAGCCAGCTCGCCCCACAGCTCGTCGCCTTCGGGGTGGTAGATGATCTGCTTGATGAACCCCGCGACTTCCGTCGCGAAGTCTTGGTTGGCGGAGACGATGACGATCTTGAGGTCGGGGTTCTTCCAGAGCCTCCAGACCACGTAGGCGGCGGTGAGGAAGGTCTTGCCGACACCACGGAACGCCTGAATGAAACGACGCTTGGGACCTCCTTCGAGGAACTTACCAATGTCGAGCTGTACGCGGGTGGGCTGCGGCAGGAGCAGCAGCCTCGTCCACACGTACCAGAGGAACTTCAAGAAGCTCCCCTGGAGTATCGTGCGGGAGTCCATTAGTTCAGGCGCATGGCCTCTTGATCGAGATCGAGGTCAGCCAACTGGCCAGCCAAGTGGTCGACCTTCTTGTTCGCCTTCGGTGCGTCGATGCCGTTGTCCTTGAGGAACTTCAGGCACTTGTCGATCAACTGAGGGTTGAGCGGGACGCGCTTCTCGGGGTCCTCATGCCCCGCCAGCTCGATTGCTCGGGCCAGCTCTTCGGACAGACCAGTGGCCACTAGGCCATGGATCATGTCCATGAGGTCGCTGTTGGCGCGGCTCATTTACTTTCCCTTCTGGGCTTCGAGACGGATGACGACCTCGCGGGTCTCCTTCACGTCCTTCTGGATTTCCGGCAGGGCGCGCATCGCAGCTTCGAGCTGGACGTCCTGTCGGGCGTTATCGATCTTCGAGGAGACGACGGTCGCACCCGTCGCTAGGAGAGCGGCTGTCGCGGCGGCTTGGATCAGGTGATCCTTCAGTCCGCTCAAGGCGCTCACGTCGGAGCCCCCTGCCGATTAGCAAGGCGCGCAGACGGGCCTGCTTTGGTGAAAGCATAGTTCATTTTTGATCCTGATAGGTTGTGTGCCGGTGTGGTTAAGCACCCCCGCCACTGCTCTCGGCAGATAGGCTAAGGGTCCACGTACCGATGATGGGGCCAGCGGCGCTGCCCGTGCGGGCGTTGACCGTGAAGATGCCGGAGCGCGCCGAACCTGCGGCAGCGCCCGGGGTGACGGTCGCAGTGAACGACGTTCCCGACAGACCGGAGGTCGGGGAGCCAGTGCCGGTGCCGGTGCGCGTCCACGTCCAGTAGACCGCGCCGATGAGCGAGGTGATCGTGAGCGAGGCAGCTTGGTCGACCTTGCTGTCGTCGTAGGACCCGGGGGGAGGACTGAACTGGGCGGCAGTGAAGGACTGCTTCCACGTCGCACCGTCTTTGACCCAGACTTCGAGTACAGGCTTCCAAGTGGAGCCGTCTTTGACGTGAGGGGTCGCAGTTGCCCACGACCCCCCGTTCTTAACATGAAGTGTCATACCTTGAACCAAACGTCTCCGTCGGAGCCGCCTGATGGGGCAGCGGTTGAGATGGTGCATTTCCCGCCAGCTCGCGAGCCGGTCCACGACAGGACGCGCCCGCCGTTGTCCTTGAGGCCCGCCGTGCCATTCCAATTAGCATTGCCGCCGGAGCCGAAGCCCCAGTAGCCCCACTGCGCGGAGGCCGCGGAGTTGGTGATTTGCATATAGACGTCGGCCGAGGCGCTCGACGAGCGCAGACGAAGAGCGCCAGTGGTGCCGTTCGCGCAGTCCTTGAGATCGGCCCAGCCGGAGACGACGAGGTTCGGGCCGCTGTTCTGTGCCAGCGACATCCAGCCGCCACCGCCCGCTTCCGGCCCCCAGTTGTGCCCTGCGGCATCATACCAGTTGACCGGCCCGCGCAAGTGGAGGTTGCCGTCGTTGAAGATCGAGCAAGTGTTGTTGCCCGTCTTGTAGAGCCAGAGCGTCGGCGTGTTGGCCGTGGCGAGGTTCACCGTTCCGGTATTGGAGGTGAAGTCGCCGTTCACCACCACCTTCTTGGTGAAGTAGAACTCATTTGCGTTCAGATAGATGTAGTGCGTCGCGCCGCCGAAGAAGAGCGCGCCCGTCCCATCCCCTCGGCTGGTGGTGATGTCGTTGAAGCCGACCGCGCCATTGAGGCTGGCCTTCGCGTCCAGAGCTGCCTGCAGAGCCGAAGCGTCAGCCTTAGCGGCCAGCGCCGAAGCATCTGCCTTGGTCAGCAGCGCGTCGTAGACGGCGTTCTGCGTGGGGACCTTGGAGGACCCATCCCAGCCCGCGCCGAACGCTTCGTCGGGGACGAGGACGTACCGTTGGAACTTGGTGCCGTGGCTTCCACGGAAGTTGAACTCAGGCTCGGCGGCTCCCTTGTTGATCTGGAACCAGACACTCTCTGAGTTGTCGGCCATATACAGGGTGCCGGGATCGCTGGCCGTGTTGCCGTCTAGGAGGGCGACAAAGCCTCGGCCCGCCTGCCCGAACATGGTGACGGGGTACTCAACACCAATGCAGCCCGATCCCCAGCCATGGGCGTTGTCGACGAACGACAGCTTCCCATTGAGCGCGGCCTGCAAGCCACCGACGTCGGCGATGACGTGCGTGTGAACCATAGGAGCCCGCCCGCCGATCTGCGCCATGATGGTCGTGGCGAAGTTGGGGTCATTCCCCAGCGCCGCCGCAAGCTCATCGAGCGCGTTCATCGTCGTAGGAGCAGCGCCGACCACAGAGGCAATCGCCGTGTCCAGCTCGGGGAACGTGACGAACTGCACCGGATTGATCGCCTCGGCGTAATCCTGGGCGGTCTCAGCTGATGCCGCCGCAGCCGTGGCCGAAGCCACCGCCTGATCGCGGGCAGGAAGCACAACGTCACGGGCCGATAGGACCGCAGCCTGTGCGGAGAGGACGTCGGAGCGCGCCGGGGCAACCTGTGCCCACAGCGCCTCGACAGTGTTCTTGTAGCCGAGCGTCAGGTCCCGGGCGGCATAGGCCGCGTCACGGGCTCCGACCGATCGATCGGCTTGAGTAAGGGCAGCAGCCTGCGCGGCCACCGCAGCATCCCGAGCGGTCTCCGAAAGGAGCTGCGCGGTAGCCGACAGGGACGCTGGGCCCTCCACCAAGTCCACCAGCTTGAGAAGCGATGGAGCAAGGTAGGAGCGGCCCGAGGCGTCAGTGAGGGGAAACTGTCCGTCCCCGTTGGCACCCCCGTCGGGAGCGCCAGCCATCCAATCCCGCATCTCAGCTTCACGGGCGTTCCACTGTTGGAGCAGCGTCGTGATCTGGTAGGCGAGTTGCGAGTTGGTAACTTCGGTCATGAGCGGTCCTTATTCAGGAGCCGCTTCAGGCTCCGACTTGGGGGTATTGGCTTCGGCGAACTGAAGGATCGCAGCGATCTGGCCGAGGGCCGTGTCGATGTTCTTGAGCTGATCGTTCAGGAGCGCCTTTTGCGCGAGCAGCTGGAGCTGCTGGGTCTGTAGTGCTTGGGTGTCCATGTTACCTCTTGTAGAACTGTCCGAGCAGAACCAGCTCGTCGATGACCCCGAGGCCGACGACGCGCTTGATCTGCAGGTAGTAGGAAGCGTTTCCGCTGAAGGTGATGTTGTCGTCGACCCACGTCCAACTGCGGGTGTCCTGACTGCTCGTCAGGGTGACGTCCGGAATACCGACAAGCTGGACGTCAGGTTGCCCTGACGCCCGCCTGATGATCCGGAACTGGTGCCGGTCGTTGTTCGAGCCGGTGCGTCGTCCGCAGAAGTTCATGGTGATGACGGCGCGGCCCCCCACCGTAACGGGGAGCATCACTGCCACTGCTGCCATTGATGATCCTTAGGGTTCGGGGTTGCCGCCAGTGTAGCCACCGCCGCCAGTGTACCCGCCACCGCCGCCACCGCCTGCGCCACCCGTGCCGCCGCCCGTATCAGCGCCCCCAGAGTTGAGGTCGGTCCAGTTGGTCGTCGAGTAGTATTGCAGCTCGCCCACGTAGGACGTCTGGAAGAAGGCAGACAGCGAGATCGCGTTCTGGGGCATGGCCGTCGTCGGGAGGGTCCCGTTGACGATTAGGTTGCCCGCGATGCGGACGTTGCCATTGATCGCGATGCCGTTGGCGTCCACGTCGAACACGGTCTTGGGAGCGAGCCCCGGCATGGTCACGCGGAACCTGTCCGCGAGGATGTCGAAGGTGCCCGAAGATCCATTGTTGTTCTGGACGAAGCCGGTCACGTAGCCATTGACGTTGAGAGCCACACCGTAGCGGGCGTTGATGCCGTTGACGGTCGACTGCAGGGACGTGATCGAGGCGCTGTTGCCGCCGAGCGTCGTGTTCATCGTAGTGATCTGCTGGGACAGCGCGCTGTCTGCAGTCGCCCGAGCGGTCTGCTCAGAGACGATTGCCGCCGAGTTGGACCCGAGCGCAGCGTCGATCCCCGACAGGCGCGTAGCCAGTGAGGTGCCGTTGGACAGCTGGACCGTGGCCTCGTTCAGGACCCAAGCGTTGCCGGGACCATTCCTCGCGCCCATGAGCGTGAAGTAGCCAGCGAACACATTGTCCTGCGCGACCCTGGCCGTAGCCTCGGAGTTGATCGCAGCCGACGTCTCACCGCGTAGGGCCGCAGCCAGCGCAGTGCGGGATGCAGCCTCGGCGGAGATAGCGTCGGATCGAGCTTCCTGTTCGGAGCTGATCGCGGCTGCAGTCTCACCCCTGAGGGTGGTCGCTAGGTTAGTCCTAGCTGCAGCCTCGGCAGCGTCCGCAGTGGCGCGAGCGGTCTGCTCGGTAGTGATCGCCGCAGCGTTGCCATCAGTTGCCGCTTTAATCGCCGTCAGGCGCTGCGAGAGGCTCTCCGTAGGGCTCACCTTGACCTTGTTGAGGTCGAGGATGAACGCGGAGTTCGTGCCGTTCTTCGCGCCGATCAGGGAGATCGTAGCGGCCAGCGCGGTGTCACCCGCGATGCGGGCGTCCTGCTCTTGCTGGATGACGGTGGCGATGCCGGTGCCGTCCTCAAGAGACCCAAGCGCGTCAACGACGCCTGCCAGTGCCTCATGCTCGGCCCGTAGGGCTGAGAGGTCGACAGTCAGCGTGGATGCGCTCGCCGCGTTGGCGATGATCTCAGCGGTGTGGTCGAGGATCGTCTGCGAGTGGTTCGCCAGCATGACGCCAGCGGTGTCCAGGTCAGTGATCCGTGAACGGAAGTCGTCGAGCAGCGCGTCCTCGGCTGCAATGGCTGCGACTTGGTGAGCGATGTCGTCGGGGGTTACCGGGACACCGTAGGCTTCGAGGATGCGGATGCGCGCACGGCGCAAGCTGCCATCGTAGAGGCCGGTGATTTCCTGCTGCTTGTAGAGCAGCTGCTGGACGGCGGTGTTGAGGTCGGCCTCAGTGAGGACCGCGCCGTCTTGAAACTTGACGAGCTGATCGTCGATAGGAGTATCGCGCTCGATCACGACAGTCTCGCCCCCGTGCAGAGGGAAGCCCAACCGCAAACGCGATTGACTGATCCACTCTAGCGCGAGGACGAGGTTGCCGTTGACCATCACGCGAACGTGGGCGGCGTTGATATAGGCGAACGGGACATCAAACTCCCGCTGGCCCGACGCGGCCACGTATTCGACTGATGGCGTTATGAGGGTTCTCCTTAGAGGTCAGAGGCAGGAAGGCCCATGTCGAGAACGTCCTTGCGGGCCTTCTCCTTGGCATCATCCTGCAGCCCACCGTTGACCTGAAGGTACTCACGGAAGGCACGATTGGCCTCTCGGTTGGAGAGGTACTTCTGGTCACGCTCTTCGAGGATCGCTTTGGCTTCCTCGTTGAAGTCATTCATCACGTCGACCACCATGTCGTGACGGTCGTCCTTGGTCCCGGCCAGGAAGGTCGGGTCGAGGAACAGAGACTCCAGAGCTTGCTCCATGGTCTCACCGTTGGCGTTGAACGCCTCCTTGCCACGGATGCGCCGCAGCTCGGACACTTGCTCGGAGGACAGGGCGATGCCGCCGTCGACCTTCGAGACGTTGGTGATGTCGATGCCCAGCTCGCGTAGGCGAGCCTTCACCGGACTGATCTCTTCACCCTCGGTCTGTGAGCTATCCCCGAAGGAGATGCCCATCGTGCGACCCTTGACCTCGTCACCGAGGACGTCGCGCCGGGGAGACAGGTAGAGCGAGCCCCCGGGGATACCCCTGAGGATGCTGTCGCCCATCGTGATCACCTCGGGGGAGTACCCCATGATGCTCTCGGTGACCTGCTTGGATGAACCAGCCATTGGCACAAGGCGTCCGATGGAGCCCTGTAGGAACTTCTCCACCTTACGGAGGGCTCCGCCTTCGTCCTTCGCCATGACAATGTCCAAGAGGTCTTGGAGCGAGGTCAGGTAGGACTTCTCAAGGACAGCGTCCTTGGCAGCGAAGAAGGCAGTCTGGAAGAAGGCGTTGAAGCCCTCGTCGACCGACTTGTACTCGTCGTAGGCGTGGTAACCAGCATTGATCGCCTGCCCCCACATGGCACCCATAGCGAGTGTCAGGGAGAACGGATCGAGCCTGCCGATTTCCACGAAGCCACCGCCCGGGAAGTTAATCCGGTTCGGAGGTCCCGCGTCGAGCCCTGCGGAGTTCGTGAAGTTGCCGTTGGTGAGCGTGATGCCGCCGATGCCGCCGAGGATCGCACCGAGCTTGATGCCCAAGGTTCCGATCTCCAGCCGCGCCATCTCGATCTCCGCTTCCACCCCGCCCTTGGCGAGGATCGCAGCCGTCTCGGCAACCTTCGGGCCGAACATGGTGTTCGTCAGAAGGCCGCGTTCGAGAATACGCATAGGCGTGTTGATGTACGGCATGAGGACACCCTCGACCTGGCCGAGACCGGCCCAACTGTCGATGTGCCTCGCAGTGGCCGCGAAGGACTTGCCCTTGGCGGTCTGCGGTCCATCCATCAGGAGCGATCGATCGGCTTCCAGATCGACAGCCTTGGAGCGGTCGACGAGGAACTGCAGATCAGCCTCTCCTTCGAGATTGCCGTCATTCAGGAGCTTCTGCTCCACCTTCTGTAGGATTTCCGAGGGAGGCATCTCAGCCAGCTCGACAGCGCGCTTCTGCGCGTGAGCCAGCATCTCTTCCTTGGTGTTGAAGCCCATCTCCATGGCCTCGCGGATCGCGTACCGCGCAGAGAGCGCGTAGGTTTCCTTGAGGGTCACGAACTGGCGACCGTAGTCATCGATTGCGCCCGTGAAGAGCTTCATGGATGCTTGGCCTGCTTCGTCGAGGGTCGTGAGGCCGGTGGCCGCAGCACGTTCGGCAGCGTTGATCAGGCGAGCGAACGCTCCACCCGAGGCTGCACGATTGGCGAGCCGCTGCTCGAATAGGCCGGTGTCAGCAACGCCGATCCCGGGCTTGGCCTTGAACTCGCGGAGGTCCGGAGCCTTGAAGCCGTTCGCAAGCATCGTGTCCTGTGCCAGCCGCGCCTTAGTCGCTAGGCGACCTTCAGCTCCGGTAGCGACAGTGGCGATCCTTTCGACAGCCTTCCAGCCTTCCCAATCGATCCGAGAGGCCATGGCTTTGATGCCACGCCAGTGAGCTTCGCCGTAGACACGCCGTCCCACCTCCAGCTCGAAGCGGAGTGCGAGTGCGTCATCCAGTGCGCCGCCCTTCTCGAACTTGCGAGCTGCCCACCGCTTGGCCATGCCGTTGCGGAAGAAGTCGTGTCCGATGAACGAGATCGTGTTGAACAGGCCGGTCGCCGGAGTGAGCGCGTTGGAGCGCAACCAGGAGCTGACCGAGTTCATGGTGCGGCGGTAGGCCGTCCACTCTCTCGCCTTGCCAGCGTCTTGGATCATGTCCGCGACTTGGTCGATGTCGTCCGCAGTGCGGAGGCGTTGGATCAGGGCAGTGAGTTCTTCATCACCCAGCTCCTTCAGCGCCCCATTCACCTTCTCGCGGATGCCGTCGATGGTCGGAGCCTCGAACACATCATCGAACTCAGCGCGAGCCACGCCGCCCGCCTGACGGACCTGTAGGGCCCGACCAGCATTGGTGCCGATAGCGCGAGCCTGCGCGACCACGTGAGCGGCCTTCGTCAGTGCCTCTGCCAGTTCCTCGCGGGAACCTTCGACGCCCTTGCGGATCAGCGGGAGATACTTCTCCTTCGCCTTCACCAGCTGGACGCCGCCGTACAGCATCATGTGCTGCGACAGTACCTGATCGGGGATGCCCTTCTTGGACCGCTCGACGGCTTCGCCGAGCTTCGCCATGAGATCACCTTCCTTGATCAGGTCGGCCACCTCACGCTTCACCGTGGCGTTGCGTAGGGTCTCCGTCTTGACCTTCAGGAAGTCGAGGCCGTCCTCCATGATCGTGATCGCCTTGCGGACAGTGTCCGTGTCGACGTCAGGATTATCGAGGTCGAAACCGAGCATCGAGCGGAAGTGCGGATCGTCGATCTGCGTACCGTTCGCCATCGCGTTCTCGATGCGAGTTGCGAGGTGTTCAGCTTCGACAGCCGTGAGCTTGCCGAGGCGTTGTTCAAGGGCCTTGCGGGCAGCTGCGGGATCACCCATCAGCTCGCGCATGGAGAACAGCGCGCCGTCCTCCACCACGTCGTCGGCTTGGCCGGTGAGCGTGTTAATCTTAGGGGTCGTGCCGTCAACGCGCTGCGCTGCCGTCTTGCCGGTGCGAAGCTCCTTGCCCAGCTCGCCTAGCTCTTCAGCGCCCTCATGGACGGCATCAGCTGGCTTGAACTTGGTCGTGAGCCTCTTGGTCTTGAGCGTCGGGGACTTGCCCCAGCGCACGACTTCAACTGCGCGGTCGAAGCCCCACTTGGCTCCACCAGTGACCACCTTGCCGAGCAGCCATCCACCGCCGACGCCGATAGCGCCACCGAGTGCTGCGCCCTGCAGGCGGCTCTTAAAGTTTCCTTCGGCGCTACCCGCTCCATAGAGCGCGCCTTCAATACCGCCGACGGTCATCATTCCCTTGACACCAGTGCCGAGGGCCTTGACGCCGCCGAGCCCGCCGACGAGACCGCCAGCCAGCTGCCCACCGAGGTAGGACTTCGAGTGTTCCTCAGAGACACCACCAACGATCGCACGGTTCTCCGCGAGTGCCTTCTGGTAGTCCTTGCCGAGGACGATATGGTCGGCCAACGCTCCGGCTTCGTCGAGGAAGCCGAAGGTCACCGTGTCGGCTACGCCGTAGACAAACGCACCGACGTCGTCAGTGCCGTCCACAGCAGCCCGAACGGAACCCTCACGGGTAGGACGCGGACGAGTTTCAGTGCGAGCGCCGGGGCGGCTCTCCGCACGGAGCTGGTCGAGATACTTTCCCATGAGGGTTCCTTTTAGGTGTCCTTAGCGGACGTTAGGGGTGGACGTGTTGTAGCCGCGCTTGCGGAAGGCCTCGACGAGGGTCTTTTCCATTTCCTCACCGAACTTGGAGAGGTCAGCGCCTTGATCCTGGCCCATCTTGCCGCCGCGAACGACGGCCCGCTTGATGCCAGCGTCAATGTCAGCTTCGATCTTGTTCCGGACGGTGCCCCTGATGCGAGGATCGATCATGCCCTTCAGGTCGCGACCGAGGTCGTCCATTCGGGTCATGTAGTCCTGATAGGGTGCGCTCTCCGTGCGGAGCTGGCCGAGGGCCGACAGTTCCTTGTAGACACTTGCGCGGAACTCGTTGCGTTCCTCCGGATCAGAGATCGCGTTGGAGCGAGCGAGCAGCTCGGCAGTGGCTTCGGAGATTGGCTTGCGGCCTGCGAGGACCGGAGCGAGGAAGTCGTTGGAACGTCGTTCCATCCGCTCCCGCTTGATCTCACGCAGCTCGTTGCGATCTTCGCGAGCTTCCGCCCGTGCTTGCCGTTCCTCCGACCGATCTTCGCGGGCGTCGGACTCCAGCCGCTGAACGGTCTGGTAGCCGGTCTCGGGATCGATGTCGCCGCGCTTCACGGCTTCCTGAATATCAGCGACGGTAGGCTTGGGCCCGCCGATGCCGATGAACCGACCGAGTAGAGCGCGAGCGCCTTCGTCCTGACGTTCCTTCGTCTTGCGCGTATCTTCCTCGCGGATTTCCTTGAGGACACTGACGCGGTACTGCCGGAGCCGATTGCGCTGCTCCTGCGAGAGCGTGAAGCCCCGAGGTGCGGCGGTCAGGCCGGAGAGTGACGGAACGGAACCATCGAGCGGAGCCTGCTCGGCCATGTCGGCGCGAGAGGGAGCCCGAGGGATCGAACCTTCGACGATAGGAATGTCGACGATGCCAGCGTCAACGCCGCCCACGCCGGATAGGCCGAGCTTCGCTGCGAGACGGTTGATGCGGTTGTTCCAGCCCTGCTTGAACTGCGCCTTGCCGGGGACATTGTCAGCGACCCAGTTGAGCCTTGCGCGGTAGAGCGCGAGAGCCGTCTCGGGATCGTCGTTAGCCTTGGCCAGGATGTTCTTGCCAGCGGAGCCGCCAGTGATCGAAGCGTCGAACGCGATGGCAGCGACCAGAGGATCAGCCGCATCGAACGCCGGGGACCAATACTTGTCCTTGAGGATTTTCGTCGCCTGCGCCTTGGTCAGGTTCTTGATGTCGACGCCGGGGTTCCACTTGGCCGTGACACCGAACTTGGTGAGGCCTGCGCCGTCACCGAGGTCGACCACCTCGTCGCCACCTTCGAGCTGATCCGCAATGAAGTTGGTCAGCTGGTCTTTCGACATAGGCGGGGGTGGAGGCGGAGGCGGCGGAGCGTCAGGGTCACCCGCGAGGATGGCCCGTTCAGCTGCAGCGTCGTCACGCGAAGCGGTCTGCCCAGAGGCAGCTGCAACGTCACCTTCGACCATGCGAAGGATCGAGATAGCGCGTTCCGGATCGTCGAACTTGATCTCTTCGACCACACCCTGAACGGCACCGAGGAACGCCTCTTGTGCCTTAGGGCCATCGACGGTGTCGATCAGCTGGTCGTTGAACTCCTGAAGGGTAACCGGCAGGCCCTGCTTGAGCCGCAGCCGCACGTTGTCGGCAGCGTTGTTCAGGCTCTCCGTAGCAACCTGCTGCTTGATCTTGTCGACCGCGCCGGAGCGCAGCTTGGCAGAGAACTCGCGGAGGTGCTGGAAGGTCAGCGCGGATGCCTCGGGGGAACCGAAGTCACGCTGCTTGCCGTCAGGCCTTAGGTACTCTTGGAGCCTCCCGTGGAGGAACTCGTCGAACTCTTCGGGGGTCGCGGGATCATCGGGGTTATTGAGGAAGGCTTCCGCCTCTTCGCTGACCGTGTCGATGAAGGTGAGCGTCTCGCGCTCATGCTTGCCCTTCGAGAAGGCAGTCCGGTAGGCGTTGGACTTCGCGGCCAGCTCGGGGTCCTCGGAGCCGGTGAGGCTATCGATCTGACCCTGTGCGCCGTCCTGCTCGTCCTGCTTGGTCTGCTTGGTGTTGGCGTAGGTCTGGAAGCTCTCGGCAGTCTTTTGGAGACCACCGAAGATTGCCCGCAGCTCGTCGGCTGCGCCCCCGTCGCCAAGGCGCGCTGTACGCATCTCGGCCTGAGGGCGGAAGTCGCCGTTGTCGGTGTTGCGCCGCTCCGGCAGAACACCCGCACGACGATTGACCTTCGCATCCCGCTGGGGGACGCGGGCCTGTACGGTTGAAAGGTCTGCCATGGGTTACCCTCTTGAGACTTTGGCGTTCTGGACGCCCATCCAGCCCGACGCCGCAGCGTTGGCGATCTGGAGGCCAGCCCCGAGGGCCGACACGTTGTTGACTTGGGAGTAGGCCTGCGTTGCCTCTGCGGTGTTGGCGCGTTGGCGGCTCTCCTGGTTGGCAAGAGTGCGATCCTTGGACAGCTCGCCCTGCATGGCGGAGTCGTTCAGGAGTGCCTCAATGTTGCCCGAGGAGGTCGACAAGCCAGCTTCGCCAGCGGCTGCTCGGATGCGCGCCTGCTCACGGCGGGTTGCTCGCATCTGGTCGAACAGCTCGCCCGTAGCCTTCTGACGAGCTTCCTCGTTCGTGACTTCGAGCTGGTTAGCGATTGCCTTGTTCTGAGCCTTGGCGACCTTGGCCTGCTGCATGACGCTGAAGCCAGTGCTGGCGACCGCCGTGACGGCGAGCGCAATCGACGCCGTGACGGGATCACACATGGGTTGTCCTTATGAATATGTGGAAAAGGTGAGGCCCGAAGTGGGTCTCTCGGACGAGCTTGAACCCGCCCCATTCCAGCCACTTCATCGAGACCTTGTTGCGGTCGTCGATGTAGTTCCAGAGGATAGGGTACGGCTCGTTCAGCTCGTTGAAGTAGCGACGTGTGCGCCTCGCGATCCCGAGGGCTTCCGTCTGAATATCGTCCGACCCGAGCATCCATACGATGCCGACGCCGGGGAGTGGTGAAGGGGCTGCGCCGAACATGGCGATTACCCCTCCCCCTTGAGAGGTGATCGCATAGGAGTGCGACGAGATTGCGAGCGAATCCTTCAGGGCTCGCTCCGCCGTCGTCCCGGCCATCGCCTCGATCTCGTCGAGGTCACAGCGCCGGAGCTTGGGCGTAAGCTGATCGGTCCACGCCTCCACCACATCGGTGTCGACATGGCGGAGGTCGTGAACTTGGATCATCCTTGGGTCCTATTCCAGTAGAAGCCCTCCCACTCAGCCGACACGAAGGTCGACGCGACGTGGGTATCGTTCGAGATGCTGACGGTGGCCTGAGAGGCATCGCCGTAGACTTGGAACGAGTAGCTTCCGGTGTGGAAGGCAGGGGTGTTGAGGCGGAGGTCATCCTCGCCGACGATCTTGCCGGTGAAGTCCGCGATCTTGGCTGGCACCACACTCTCGACGTCCGGAGCCGCAGCGGCCCCATAGGGGGACACCTCGGTGCGGAAGAAGGCAGTGCCGGTGTAGTAGAGCGTGAACGTCCGCAGCTGAAGCCGTCCGGTCGTCACAGGTCGCCCTTGGTAGTCCTGAGGGAACTGCCGGGAGAACGTGAGGCGGAGCGTGTACTTCTCGCCGCCCGTCGCCGGTTGCGTTTCGTTACCCTGAACCGTGACCGTCTTGTTGCCCGTCCAGATGTACTGAGCGGGGTTGATCAGAGAGCCAGGTCGCGTCGGATGGGTCTTGCCACGCACCAAGCGGAACTTGGTCGTGTCAGCCTCATACGGCAGGTTGAACGTCGTGCGATCGGTCGAAGAGTTGTAGGTGCCCGTGATGGCCACGCGCCGGTCGAGGAACACCTGAATGTTCTGCTCGGCAGGCTTGGCCTTGGGCTCCAGATGGACGCGCTCTAGGAACACACCTTCGGTGCCCCTGCGGATCAGCAGATAGAGATACCCGCCGATGTACTCGCCGCCAATGACGGTGCCGCCGAAGTCCCATTCACGCCATGCGCTCATGAGCTTCTCGTTGCCGTTCCAGTAGAACTGGTAGGCGTAGACCTTCGAGCTGCCGGTGATCGCGAAGAGGGCCTTGAGGTTCGGAGCTGAGACCAGCTTCCGGAGCCCTGCGGGGAGATAGCTCGGGCAGTGCGCGGTGATCTCCGCCGCAGCCGTTGCTTCGTTCCCGTCCATCCGCGTGTATTCCCACACGATGGAGCTGCCATTCTGATCGCCGCAGAAGTACGCTTCGGACCCGATGGTGACAGGGCGAACACGGGTGTTCACCTCGTAGTTCATCACAGGGTCGAACGCGACCGAGGTCGGCGTCATTCCGTCCTCACCGTTGGTGAGACTGAACTGGGTCTGGTCGGCCATCACGAAGATGCCATCGTTGAACGGAACGGCATGGTTGAGGATCGCCACGTTGGTCGTGGAGATCGCCATGTCGATCACGTCGCTGTCGATGTAGTCCATGACAGTCGTGCGCCAGAAGTTGCCGAAGCCACCAGCCTCGCTGACGATAGCGTTCTCGTCCGACAGGAAGCCGAGCCGGTTCTGATAGAAGAACACGTCGCGGATCGTGCGGTTGATGAACGTCGGGCCAGGATTGGTCTGGATGTCTCCGGTGCGCCTTGGGGCCCAGCTGAAGGGTGCGAAGGTGAACGTACCATCGGCCTCGCGCACAAGGGCGTGGGGCATGGTCGTCGACTTGATCTGATTGCGCTGGTTCGGTCCAACAGTCTCGTCCCACACACCGCCATTGCGGCGAACGTAGAAGGACGTGAAGCCGGTCTCCGTCGAGCCCACCACCATGTAGTAGGCACCATCGGGAGCATCCTGAGGGAGCTTCTCGATGCTGGCCACCTTGCCGAGCAGCCCGCCATTGACGGGGTTCGGCTGGTACTGGCTGTCGGAGCCTTTCACCTGATTTAGGAGCGCGCCGACGAACCCGCCCATTTCCTTGGGATCGGGGTTGACCCAGCGATAGTAGTTGGGATCAGGGATCGTGTCGGTGCCTTCGCCGTCCAGCTCGACCTTGACGTTCGCGTTGACGATGAAGGTGTAGTCCGCAACCGACATGGCGCGGAAGTCGCCGCTCGCCAGATAGCCGAGGCCACCCGGGGCGTTGACGACCTTCGGATCGCCGGTCTCATGATCGAACACCTTGAGGGTCGCACCGTCGGCCACGACAATGTATCGCTCGCCAACGTCGCGGTTGATGTGGTGGATGAAGGCGTCGTCGGAGATAACCCCGAGGTGCTTCACGACTTCCGTAGGAGGCCGCTTGCCGACGCCATCCGAGATCACCGCCCACGTGTTCAGTTCGTACTCGGTCTGATCCGAGGAACGCATGATGGGCGGCTGCTGGCTTACGCCATTGTAGAGTGCCGATAGCACCCGCTGCCGTAGGCTCATTAGTACATCCGATTTCCGAAGGCACCGAGGGACGACCCACGGAACATATTGGTGTCACGCGAGGCGCGCTCTTCGCGCTCCAGCAGGACCCAGGCCGTAGCCTCGTCCTCCGCTTGGAAGCGGTCGAGTATCTGAGATCCGATTACTCGGCTCTGGAACTTGCGGCCCGCAGAGGTTGCCACGTAGGCCCGAGCGGTCTCCGGCAAGTCCTCGAAGGCGAACCCCCAAACGATCTTGACGGGAACCGGCGAGGCGAACTCGAAGGTGCGCTCGTCGCGGTTGTAGAGGGCCATGACGTTCTTGGTCGGGTGACGACGCTGAACGATGTTCGTGAAGTTGTCCGAAGCGTCCAGCTTGAGTGCCCCTGTGGGGACTGCAATGACGCCGTCGATGTCGGGCGACAGCTCGTAGGCTTCGTCGGTGTTCCAGTTCCATCCACGGCTCTGGATACGACGAGAGACCTTGGTCAGCTCGGCCTTGGCGATATTGACGTCCTTGATGCCGGAGACAGCAAGGGTGTTCACTGGGGCCTGACCGATGCTCATTAGCATCTCGTTGACGGCGTCCAGCTCCGTCATGACTTGGATCATGGGCATGGGAGAAGCTCCAATGTGAAAAAATAGGGGAGCCTCCGAAGAGACTCCCCCACATTTGGGTTAGGCGGGGACAGCGCCCGTCCGCAGTTCCACAGCGCACTTGCTGCGGAGGGTGCGGGTGCCAGTCATGAGACCAGCGATCAGGAGCGAACCCTGCTTGCGCGGCTGATCTTCGATCTGGAACGTGACGTCCTTGACCAGCGCCGAACACGCAGCCATCGGGGTCCAAACGGCACCGACGGTCGTGCCGAACTTTGCGCGGTAGTACGCCGGGATGAACTTCTCGTTCTCCGCGTCCGCGTAGTCACCGGCAGTGTTGTCCTGGCCGTAGACTTCGTTGGCAATGTTCGACTTCAGGATCGTGATGTCGTCGATGGTGTTCAGCGACATCGAGCGGATGCTCGCGCTGCCACCATTGGTGTCACGATTGAGGTTCTTGTCGCTGCGAGCGACCAGATACCACTGAGCGGCACGGAGGAGACCGTAGACCTGCTGGCTGTTAACCGGCACGTCCTTCTCGTCCATGGCCTGCTTCGCAGCCGAGAAGGCTTCGATCAGGGCTGCACCGTCGGTCGCCAGAGCGGCGTTGACGATGGCCGAACCACCTTGGTCACCAGCGAAGAGCGCGCCCGAGCGGGCCGACTTCAGGATGGTGCGGAGGATGTTCGCGTCGTAGTGACGAGCGAGGAACTCACCCATTTCCTTCGTGTACGGCTGGCGCACATCGAAGTGGTTGAGCATCTCGTCGACGTCGCTGACGAACACGTCCGAGATCAGCTTGTCGTCGGGATCGACGGTGATCTCAGTGTGGTTGATCTTGCGACCCGTCAGCTCGGTGCCCGGGGTGTGGTAACCACCACCAGCGCGCCAGATGGCCGGGAACTTGAAGCTCTTGCCCTTTGCGAGGGTCTTGGTCTGGTGCTTGTCACGCAGCTGCGTGGCAGTCTCGAACGCCGAGATGATCTCGCCGCCGAAGAGGTCAAGCATGAGAGCGCGGGTATCACCAGCGCCCTGATCCTGACCCGGGAAGTTGGGTACGGAGTTAGCCATTGTTTTCCATTTCTGGAGAGGGTTGAAACGTAGGGTTGCAACCGTCGCCTCAAGGCCCGCAGCAACTCCGGTTGTCCCCGTAGGGGCCGAGCGCGTGGGTTATCTCTTGGGTCTGGGATCGAGGCCCCTCACAGGGCCCCTAGCCGCTCCCGGGGATCAAGCCGGGAGGGTGCGTTGGGTCGTCGTACTAGGAGCCTTGGGTTGATCCTCCCGGGCTCGTTCAGACGACCCTTCGCGGGTCGGGTTAGTTGCTGAGAACCTGCTTCTCGAACAGCGAACGCGGAACGACACTGAAGCCGTTGCGCTGGCTGCGTTGCAGCTTCTCCATGACACCCTGACGGAACGCGGGATCGGTCGCATAGCGAGGATCGCGCTGGTCACGGATCATCTGGTCGCGATCCGTATAGGTATCGCCAGCAGCTGAAGGGGTGCCTGCAGGAGTAATCATAGTGCCCTCCGAGGGACGAGCTGCAGTGTAGCGGGCGTAGAGACCGCGGACTGCGTTCTCACGACCTTCGGGGTTATCGAGAGCAGCGTTGAAGGCATCCAGCTCGGCGTCGGACAGGTTCTGTCCAGCCCAGCCAGCCATCAGCTTGTAGTTCTCTTCGCCGTCCACGTAGCTGTGGATCGCCGTATAGGCAGCGGCCTGCTGCGCCTTGACGCCTTCGATGTAGAGGTTGAACACCTCACGCGGGATACCAGCGGCTTCGAGAGCAGCGATGTTCTCTTCCGAGACCTCCTGCTTGTCAGCCCACTCGGTACGAGCGGTTTCCATCGCGGTCGCCAGAGCGCCGTTGGGATTGGCGGCGGCTTCAGCAGCAGCAGCTGCTTCGGCTTCGGCCTGCGTCTTTTCGATCTTCCCATCAGGCTTCACTTCGGCGGCGGGAGCTTCTGCTGCCGGGGCCTCTGCGGGGGTCTGTGGGTTCGACCGAGCGCGCTCCAGCTCGGCATAGCTCTTGGCGAGACCTTCGAGGTCAGCCTTGCCGTCCTTCCAGAACTTCTCTGGGATATACTCAGGACGCTGCGGGCCAGCCGGTGCTGGCGTGAAATCGTTTGTCGGCTCGCTCAAGCCGCGCTGACCGACCTCAATCGAGGCTTGATCAGCGGTGGAGACCCCCGGGGCTTCCGAAGAAGCGCCCGAGGTGTCTGCCGGATTGCTCATTAGACGTAGTTGACCTGAACGAAGTCGCCGAGCAGCGGAACTTCATTCTCTTCGACAACCACTTCCGGCGCTGCTTCAGCGGCGGTGTTGTCCTCGATCACGAAGGCGTTGTTCGTTTCGACAACCAGGCCGGTCGTCTCATTTGCCGGGGCGACCGACGCGGTCACTTCCGGAGTACGGTTGGTGTTGCGGCCCATTTAGGCTGCTCCTTCTTCAAGCCCCTGCTCGGGGGCGTTAAACGCATCGGCAGCACCCTTCGCGATCTGCGGAGCGGCTGCGACTGCGGCTTGGGTTGCGAGGCCCTGCTGGGCTTCGGCTTCTAGGGTCTCGCCGTCCTTGATCAGCGTATCGACCGCCTCGATCCCGTAGGATTCAGCGAACCGCTTGCCGACTTCAGTTGGGTCGGTGATCGACTTGACCACCTCGGGACCGTAGATGTTGGTCATATCCGTCATCCAAGCCCGCAGCTTGTTGGCGCTATGCGAGCGGCCCATCGCCTCGAAGCCGGTCACGATGGACGGCACGACGGTCTTGGGAAGCTCTGGCGCTTCGTTGTTGCGTATCAGGACGTAGAGGATGCGCCGAACGAGAGGCAGCTGGAACTCGGCACTGAGGACGGTGTAGACACCACCCAGCACGTTCTCCAACTCCTGGGCCATAGCCCTGATCTCTTCGGCAGTGACACGCTCTGCGTCACGGACGGTGCCAGCCTGCAACAGGAACGCATGGGAGAGCCGTAGCTCGATCTTCTCGGCCACCGTGTTGGCGACAGTGAAGTCCATGCTCTTGTCGAGCTGCAGAGCCTTGATCTTGTCGATGTAGCCAGTGACGTAGTCACCAGTCTCGGCAGAGTTCAGCTCTTCGATGTCGATCATCGAGCTAGGGTCGACGATGTTGATGATGCGCGAGGCCACCGCAGCGAACTGAATGATCGCCTTGGAGAGGTCCTCCAGCGACATCAGGTCACCGATGTACTCAGACACGTGACCACGGCCCCAATCGGAGCCCGGGATCGCCGTCCAGCGCAACGCCATCCAGCCAGCTTGGTCCCGTGGGGCCTTGCCTTCTGAGCCGGGGACGATGGTGCCGTTGATCTCTTGGTACGTGACGAGGTCGTCACCGACGCGCTTGATATGCGTATAGAGGTCGACCAGCTTCTGATCTGCGTTCTTGGCGTCGACCACAACCTTACAGGCCGTGATGACTTCCTCAGACAGAGCCTGCGGGTACACCCTCTCCTTCACCACGGCTTCCAACAGGCCACCACGTTCGTCCCGTAGGCAAACGTACTGGTCGATGCGGAACATCCGAGGTGCGCCCTTGTCGAGCGGGTAGAACAGGAGAGTGTTACCGGCCACGATCAGGTGGCGAAGGACTTCCATAAAGATCGGGCGGGACGCCGAGGACTCGACCAGCATCTGAGCCTTGCCCGCAATGCGAGCGAGACCCTGCTTGATCGTCGTCAGGTCGTCACCGAGGTCCGCTGCAGTGTCCTCATGGACGTTCAGGCGGAAGAAGTGTTGATCAGGTGGGAACAGCGTGATCAGCAAGATGGACGCGAGGTTGTTCACCGCACGGGCACCGAGGGACTGATAGGGCTGCGAGAAGGAAGCGTTCGCATCCTGGCCGTCGTCGGGGACGAGGCCGGGGATCGTCAGCTTAGAGTTGGCGCGGGCCCGTTCGAGGGCCGTGTTGCGCGACTGCGTGAGCTGGGTGTAGCGGGCCTTAGCCGACGCCACCAGCTTCTCGGTGGCTTTGGCCAAGAGTGCGGTTCCTTACTGGATTTGGTTGCGGGTGCCGTTGCGGCTCCAGCTCGATGCACTTCCGCCACCAGTGCGGCCCGGGGAGGTGCCGGTCACGGGACGGGTGATGCCCCCGATGGGGAGCGTAGGTGCTGTTGGGGTGGTCGGAGCTGAGACGGGGGGAGGCACGGAGCCTGCAACCCCCGTCCGCTCGATACGGAGGGCGGAGCGACCCAACCGTAGAGACCGGAATAACGGATCAACACCGTCGAGGTATTGATTGCGAATGATCGCGGGGTCCTTGGGCTTCTCAGCCTTGGGGACCTTCGGCTTGGCAGTACACACTAGCGTTTCCTCGGGCTTGGCACCCGGGCGTCTGCCCGACGGCTTGCATCGCGGGCGTGGATTAGGTGGAGGACAAGCTCACGCTTGCCTGCGTATCGCTGGTAGCTCTCCATCGTCTCGCCCTCATTGGGGAGCCGTTCGGGGACCAGCTTCTGGATTTCTTCGAGTAGCTCGTTGGAGCCGCTTGGGAACTTCATCGGGTGCGCTCCTGAAAAAATAGGGGGCCGCTCCAGCAGTGGGTCCAGCCAGAACGGCGACACCAAACTGCGAGCGGCCCCCTGTGGGTGCCGAGAGATACACCTAAATAGGTTTCTCTCTCCAAAGGTCGGGGGTAATTACCCCTCCTGCTGAAGCTCCGACGGAGACCACGGAATTACGCGGTTTCCATCAACGTCGGAGTGCTTCAGGATGCGGGCACAGTTCACCTGAACGACAGCATCCTGCTCGGTCAGGCCAGCCTTCTCGTAGGCTGAGACGATGGCGGGCCAAACGCCCATTCCTTCCTTCTCACGCCACCGTTCCTCTTCGAGACCCTTGCGGGGCCCGCTCTTGAACGTGTGGGTGTATCGCTCCCAGCCAGTACCGGCGAGCAATCGGTCGGCGGCTTTGGGGCCATCGCCGGGACAGCCCGGGTAGCCGTCGGTCTGATCGCCGCAGATCGCCTGCCACAGCATAAAGCGTGTGGCCTCGGCGGGTGCGATCGATCGGATCTTCAGCTCGGGCTTGTTCGGGTTGAAGAGGAAGCCGGGGATCGTCTGCATATCCTTGTCGGCAGAGACGATGATCCGTTCCTCATTGTTGGGCTCGGTCGATAGGATGCCCATGACGTCGTCAGCTTCGAGGCGAGCCCGAGTGGCGGTCTTGTATTCCTGGCCGAGCCATTCCTTCAGATCGTACAGATGCTCCGGTCGGACGGTTTCCTTCCGGTTGCTCTTGTACAGCGGGTAGACGTCCTCTTTGCGGAAGCTGCGGAAGTCGTCGGACAGGCAGATGATCGCTTCATCGGCCTTGAGCTTGGTGACGAGGTTCTCGACGGTTTCCCGGGCAGATTTACACGCGGCCTCAAAGTCGGCTTCGTGCGAGACTACGCCGTCTCCCCAATCGATGTTCTCCTCGTTCGACGCTGAACACTGGTAGGCGATGATGTCAGCGTCGATCAGGAGGACCCGCTTCACTGAGGCAGGAAGCTCTCAGCGGTCCAAGAGCGAACGAAGCCGCCCCCGTCCCGCATGGTGACGATCTCGATGTCGGAGGGATCGACACTGCCGTCAGCGATTGCGCGCTGCAGCCAGTTCTGAGCTTCATGCTTGACCGTGAAGGTCTGCATATCCTCTGCGCCCCAGCCAAGGCCGAGGACGTAGATGTACGAGGCGCGGGCCATCAGAACGCTCCCATCAGACCACCAAGGGTCCAGAAGAAGGTGTCCCGCAGCGAGCCGTTGGACAGGATATTCCCGCCTTCGGTGATCTCCCGGGTGGCCGCTAGGGCGAACCCGAGGACCGCAGCTGCCAGAGGCGTGAACACCGCGCCGACGACGATCAGCAGGGTGACGACGCCATAGGCGATCAGGAAGTGGCAAGCCTGGTCGAGGGCCTCATGATACCAAGGCTTCTTCAGCTTCATTGCGGGGCTCCCGGGCAGGGGTTGCTGTTGGCTGCGCGGAGGCGGCTGTTCTCGCCGATCAGCACTTGCCGGTCGGCCAGCGCGTACTTGGTCAGGTCGAAGGTTCCGTCCTGCTTCTCCGCCTCGGTGGACGGCAGGGTCGACTGCGGGACCTGTTCGATCTCGCAGGCAACCGGCACCGGCACCTTCACCTCGACGATGGGACCGGGAACGGTGATCGTCTTGGTGCAGGCCGGGGCGAGCATGACGAGGCCCAGAGCGAGCCAGAGTTTCATCAGCGGGTTCACTTCACAAGCTCCTGCAGGAGCAGCCCACGGGCCTCGCGGCATTGGGTCAGCTCGTCGGTGTTGGATGCGGAGAGGCCGAGCAGCTGCTTGGCGCGGGCGTCGTTGGACTTGGCCCGTTCGTCGGCGGCGGCGTACTGCTTGAGGTACGCAGCGCGTTCCTCTTCGCGGACCTTCTTGAGAGCTTCGATGCCCTCGTTCTGCGACTTGATCAGGCCGTCGCGGGTGGCGATCATGGACGTCGCAAGAGCGAGCGCCTGATCCTTGCCTTGGATCAGCTCGGCCTGCGTGGTGATGGTATCCTGCGCGTTGCCGAGGCGATACGTCTGGACGCCACCGAAGATGCCACCGGCCAGCGCGAGCGCGGCAAGTGCCATGACGATGGGCCCCGCGAAACGCGAGGCGAGGAAGTTGGCGATCATGGGGTTACCTTTGTTGGATGGACGCTTCGAGATCGTCGTCGGAAGCGAAGTGCTTGCCGGTCGCGTCTGCGTCGTGCTGGGAGTGGAAGCCGCCCCGGGAGCGGATGACTTCGCGCTCCCCTTCGAGGATTACGTAGCCATAGCCGGTCGGGGTATTGAAGGTTTCGTGCCGGTACTTAGGCATCCGGCATGGTCTTGTGGGCCATACCGAGAGCGGCACCAGTTGCGGCCAGGAGCGCGGCTGCGCCGGTCCCGTAAGCCATAGGGTCAAAGTCTTTGGACAGGACCATCACGTGCCAGCTGGCGAGTAGGACGAACTGCGTCCCCATGATTATAGCCCCAAGGCGTATTGCGTCAGGGGTTTTGCCGTCTTTGCCGGTCGTGAGCATCCTGATCCACTTGAGGATCGTTCTGCAGATTCGCATTGGTGTCTTTCGAGGTAGCGGATCAGTGACCGCAGTTCGTGGATGGACGCATCGCTTTTGATGCGGTTGGCCCTTTGGGAGATCACGGCCACGTTCCCCGGCACGTAGCCGAGGGCGGGAATGATCTTGTCGAGGGTCGGTGAGTTGAACGTGGGCTTGCCCTTGCCGTGCTTCAGCGGGATGCCGAGGATTGGGCAGACTTTCGGGATGACGATGTCGTCAGCCGTCAGGTCGAAGGGGACACCCTGATACCTTGCTCTGGATCGAGCGGCTGTCAGCAGCTGGTACACAGCGGATCGACGCGGGTTATGTTTCGCGTTCGATGCCGCCATGCACAGCTTGCAGTATGACCGTCGACCATTCCTTCGCCTGTCCGCGTGGAAGTCCTCAAGGGACTTCGGCACACGGCACTTGGCGCAGACCCGCCGGGGCGGGCCCGGGTCGGGGAATAGTTCCAGATTGTCTCCTTAGTGGGTCTCAGCCCAGTTCGCGCCGTGATCTGCGGAGCCCGCAAGCGGACACCGTAGGTTATAGGCCTCACCGGCCAGCCGGATTGCATCCTTGCCCAGCTCTTCGAGCCGCTCGACGTAGTCGGGCGAACACTCGGCTTGGTACTCGTCGTGGACGTTGACCACGAAGCCCATCACCCCGTGGACGGGATGGTGGAACGCGCCGGTCACGATGTTCGGAACCCACCCCTCTTCAAGGAGCAGATCGAACAGGATCACCAGTGCCTTCTTCATGACGACCGCGCCGCCACCCTGCAGGAGGGTGTTGAGCGCCGAGTGGGCTGACCGGACCTTGAGCAAGCCGCCGTCGATGGTCTTAAGGAAGCCGTTTCCGGCCAACCGCTTGACCTTCGCCTGTAGCTGGCCGAGCGCGGGAAGCCCCTGCTCGACACGTTGACGGGCCTGCGCGCCGAGGCGAGCAATGGCCTTCTCGCGGACACGCCCCGCCTTATGCTTGGCGTTGAACGCCTCGCGCTGCTCTGCAGTGTAATCTTCGTAGATCACCATGCCGAGCTTCAGCAGCCCTGCTCCGTACAGGTAGGCGTAAATCCAGGTCTTGGCCGAGTTACGGCTGTTGAGCTTGATCAGCTTCTGGTTGACGGTGTGGACGTCGGTCCCATCTTCCTTGACACCGTTGACGACCGTGTTCCCGTAGGAACCGCCGTCGTACAGTGCCATGTAATGGGCCAGCTTCCGCAGCTCCAATCCTTCAGCGTCACAGCCGACCAGCGTCATGTCAGTGGTGGCCATGAACAGTGATCGGCACTCCTTGCCGTAGGGCACGACGCCCTTCGCGTTCACGATGGACGGCACTTGGGCCATGTTCGGGTCCCAGTGGGTCATTCGCCGAGTGATGGCCCCAAGGCAGCTCACGCTGCCGTGGATGCGGCCATTCGGCTTCACCTTCTTCAGCCATGCGTTCTTGCCCTCGGCCAACTGCCCGAGCCGTTTGTCGACGGTCAGGTAGTCAATGAGGACGCGAGCCGCAGGGATGTGATCGAGCGAGGCCAGCGTCGTTTCGGACACCTCGGGCGCACCACTGTCGGTGAACTCGACGGGTATCCAATCGAACAGCGTGGTCAGCCTGTCGGCGATCTGTGGGCGACTGCCGGGATTGAAGGAGACCAGCTTGATCTTCGATAAGGGCCAGCCCTTGGTGTAGTGGAACTTCTTGTCGTTCCGCGCAGGCATCATCTCGACGATCTTGCCGTGCTTGCGCTCCGGCACGAACCATGGGCGGAACACCTCCCGCAGCTCGTCCTCTAGTTCGGCCTTGCGACCGACCAGCTCGATGTGCAGCTTCTCAGCCGCCTCGACGTTGAACGCGAAGCCGTACCGCTCCTGCAGGCCGATGATGTATTCGACCCGATGTTCCAGCTCGATCGATTCCGGTGAGTTGTTGCCGAAGTTCTTCTCGACGCACTTGCGCCAGAGAGCCTGACCCACGACGGGGTCCTGCTCGGCGTACTCTTCCATCTCCTGGGTGAAGTGTTCCCAGCTGCCGTCGTAGAAGCCCTTCAGGACGCCCAAACGGACGCCCCACGCTTCCAGCTTGTGCTTGCCGGTGAGGCCGCGCTTGGCGAACTCGAAGGGGCGCTTGCCCGACTTGAGGGCCTTGCTGTCGATCTCCTTGATGTTCGGCCAGATCATCGGCGCGTACACCATGGTGTCGTGAACTTTGCAGTCCGACCTCAGGCGGAAGAAGGGGTAGACCTTCGTGATCGCCGGGATGTCGAACTTGATGATGCGGTGGCCGCAGACTTCGTCGGCCAGCATGAGACGCCGGATGCCATCAATGAGGCTCCCATCGCGGGGAGCTGGCGTACCGTCGGCGAAGAACCCGTCGTTGTAGCGGGTGCGCTTGTTGGTATCCTCGTCAATGATGTGTAGCGTGTGAACCTTGGTCAGCTCGTCGAGCAGTCCGTCAGTCTCAATATCGAAGTGCAGAAACATAGGGGCTCCAGACGAAAAAAGGGGGCCCCCGAAGGGACCCCCATGGGTGAGCGTTCGTCGCTCGAAGGGTTACGCGATCAGATCGGCAACCCGGGCACGGACACGGCCAGCGCGGGTGGCGGCGGTCACGTAGGCGTCGGCACGGGCATCGGAGGCGGCGCGGATGCTGCACTGCTTGGCAATGAGTGCCTTCTGGCGTTCGTAGCTGGCTTCCGTCAGGGCGAACTCGCGGTAGGCGCGGTCGCGAAGTGCGGCTTCGGCCCGCTCAAGGCGAGAGACCGTCGCGGTCAGCTGATTGACGATTGCGTCGACCCCAACCGGGATCAGACGGGCAGCGAGGATTGCAAGCTGCAGGCGAAGATTGGCGAACATAAAGGCTCCTTGGTGTTTCCCAGACCAACGGTCGGGGGTAATTAGAATGGGCGGTTGCTGGAGGCGCGGCTGGGCGGCAGGCCGAGGGCCAGCTCCAGCTCTTCCTGAAGGGCTGCGAGGGACCGCCAAGCGAGGCGAGCCGTGTGACGGACGCCCTTCGGATCGATCCCGCCCATGTCGGCGGTGTGGCGCATGATCTTGTTACCGTGATCGCGTGACTTGCTGCGATCCCAGTGCATATCCTGGCCGGGGTTGTGCTGGTCGTTGCCGATCTTTGACACCCAGGCGACCTCTGCGAGGGCGTTCGGGAAGTAGGCCATGAGGCCGTCGAACATCGGGAACTCGTTGCGGATTGCATCCTCTTCCGGCAGCGAGTTGGCGTGAGCCTTTGCCGTCGGGACGTTTTGCAGCCGAGGCAGCTCGTCACAGTAGTGACGTCCGCAGGGCTTGAAGCAACGCGGCGCAGGGTCACCCTCGACCCTGACGATCAGCTCGCCGTCGCTGTCGGTGTGCAGGTAGATGGCCTCACGGCCATCCTCCAGCTGCAGCGGTTTGGTCAGGTTGAGACCTGAGTTAGAGTTCGTCACTGGTTGTGTCTCCGAAGGGGGCGTCACCGTCCTGCGGCAGAGGGACCTCGAACATGAGGCCGGTCTCGCGGTTGTAGGACAGTGCCATGAAGGGACCCACGGCATCGCCGGTCAGGCGATCCTTGAGGCCACGGATGGTGGTGGGGCAGTCGGGGTCTTGCTTGTCCCGTTCGAGGCCGATCAGGTAGTGCGACCAGAAGGCGACGGCGCGAGAGCCACGGAAGTGCTTCTCTTGGACACGGCCACCGTCCTCATGGCTCTTCCCTTCGGGAGTGGCCAAGTGGAACACTAGGTGGATCGTGATGTCCAAGTCCTCGGCCAGCTCGGCCAGCTCCGACATGATCCCGTCAAGCGACTGACGTTCATTCTCGTCCCCGGCAGTGAGTGCCGTCATGGGATCGACGATGAAGTCGCGGACGCCTTCGGAGACCGTTAGGAACTTGATCGTGCCCTTCACCGTCTCCCAGTTGCGAGCGCCCTTGAGGGACACCGACTTCAGGAGCGGCTTCAGTTCGTGCATGATCCGCTTGGCTTCGACCTTGTCGTAGACCGCCTTGGGAACGTGGATGCGCTGCTTCATCACCATTCCGGCGATGGTCTTGAGCGTCTGCTTGACGGGTTCCTCGTAGAGGATCGTCGCAACAGGCCGGGGTTCCGGCATCGTCATGAGGTCCGAGTGATCCTCACCGAGGTCAGGCCGCATCGCCGTCATGGCGAGCTGCTTCATCAGTGTGGTCTTGCCCGAGCCTGTTCCTGCGCCCCACGTGTAGAGCGCGCTGCGGCGGATGCCGTAGGTACGCTCGGTCATGGTGCGCCAAGGCCAAGGCATACCCCAAGGGGTTTCCTCACAGGCCTCGTCGATCAGCTGGTCGTCAAGTTCGTTCAGGACGTCAGGGACGTACTTGCTTGCGCCCCAGATCAGGTCGACCAAGTCCTTGGACCGGCCAGCCTTGACCATGTCGTTGGCATCCTTGAACCCCGCAGGAAGCGAGGTGGTGAACACCTTCCCCGGCGAGAAGAGAGGCAGGACGTCAGCCAGAGCTTCCCGTCCATCTTCATCCTCGTCGAAGCACAGGACGACCTTGTCGAAGCTCTCAAGGAACCCGAGGGCCTTGCTGATGGCCTTCTTTGCCGACTTGGCTCCGTTCGGCAGAGACGTTGCGGGCCACGTGAGGCCTATAGCCTGGGTGACCGACATGGCGTCGATCTGACCCTCGGTGACCACGATCAGCTTGCCGCCGTCGCGGCAGAGATGCTGACCCCACAGCGGCAGGGCCTTCTTCAGATCCCCGAGGATCTGGAAGTCTTTGCCGGGGAGCCTGATCTGCTGTGCCACGACCGAGCCCAGCTCGTCGTAGTACGGGGCGATATGGCACTTCTGGCCGGAGAACTCCCCGACCTGATAGTTGTACTTGGCGCAGACACGGTCGTCGATCTTGCGCTTGGCAAGCGGCTCGACAGTGCCGGAAATGAGGCCTTCCATGCGGGCTCCTTTGGAGGGAGGTCGGCGATCTTCCTCTCCATCAGCCCGCCCAAAGGTTTCGCACTTGTGGCAGTAGGTATGCCCGTCCGAATAAACGGCGTTCGCATCACTACTGCCACAGGCTTCACAGGACGTCTTGTAGAGGAGTTCGCTCTCGGTCAGCCCTTCCTTGTCACGCGCCATGACGGCTCACGCTTGGAGGGGATGCGGACGTTCGAGGTATCGTGCCCCAGCTTCTCCAGCATATCGCTGAAGGCTGCGGCCATCACCGTCGGACGGCGGATCAGGTCGCGGCGCTGCATTATGCTGCTGCCTTGAGCTGCCACTCGACGTACCGCTTGCCTGCGGTGTCGACCTTGTGGACCGTGACGATCTTCTGACCCGCTGGGATCAGGTGCGGCTTCTGGTTCTTGATGCGCCAGATCGCAGAGGCGACCTGAACGCGGCCCAGCTCGACGAAGGCGGTGCCCTCGCTGATATGGCCACGGCGCTGCAGGATCGAGATTACTTGTTCTTCGCGGGTCATAGATGCTCCTGGTTATTTCACGTGGTTGCGAGCCCACCATACCTTCACGTCGAAGCTCGGGCAGGCCTTGCGAACGCCGGGAACGTCGCGGTGTCCGAGGACGACTGCGGCGGGGTGTTTGGCGTGAAGGTCGTTGACGAGCGTCTTGAGTGAGGCCCACTGGGCGTCAGTGTAGTTGTCCTCACCGAGGCCAGCCTTATGCTCTTTCGAGCCGATGGGCGGGCTTCCGCCGACGAGGCAGATGGCGAGGCTGTTGCTGTTGATCTTCGGTTCGTGAGCGCCCGGGATCGTGTCGGCCCTGCCCTTTTCGACAGTGCCGTCCCACTTGATCACGTAGTGATAGCCGATGTCCCGCCAGCCCTTTGCACGGTGCCAGCGACGGATTTCAGCTGCATCCACGTTCACCGACGTTGCTGGCGTTGCCGAGCAATGGATCGCGATGAACCCGATGCGGGTCATTGGTTTGTAGTTCACAGGTTCCTGATGGTTATGGCGTAGCCGGAGGTTTCGGCCCACCGCTTGGTGACGTGGAGGGACGTGACTTGCGTGTCGTCGCCCCAGAAGCTGCCGTCCTTGGTGATGCTGTCGAGGACGCCCTTGGCGTAGTTGTCGACGTCAGGCTTCGGCGCAGCGAGCTTGGTGGTTTTGGGACGCTTCAGCTGGACGTCGATGGTCACCTCGATCGATCCCTGATGGGGACCTTCGAGACCGCGCTTGCGAAGCTCGGGGACGATCACGTCCAGATGGTAGGCGGCTTCCTTCTGCCACGTGGCGTACTCCTTGGGGGAATACATGGAGGCAATCGGTCGGCGTCCCGGCATCGCGATCACCCGGGCTCGGGGTCGCGGCGTCGGCATTGGCTTGACCGGAAGGAAGAAGTGGAACGTGGCGATTGCCGCGACGATCACAGTTCGTCGTCCTCGGCTGTGCCAGTGCCTTCCGCACCGAACTCGTTGCCAGCGGCGTCGTTGTAGGACGACAGATCGTCGCCGTCCTCTTCACCGAAGCCGAAGCCGGAGGCGCTCTTGCCACCGAACTCCACCAGCTCGATCACCTGAACCGCGTTGAGGCGGAAGCTGACGCCGACCTTGCCGTCATTCGCGGCGTAGTACGGGTTCAGCTCGATGTTCATCTTGCCGATGGTGCCGCCGCCGATGGACGGCAGCTTCTTCAGTGCAGTGCCCTTGGCGTCGTAGACGTTCGGGCGGCGTTCCCAACGCTGACCCGTCTTGGGCCCGCTCTTGTAGACGCCCGAGGCCTTCATCTTGGCCTTGATCATGACGCTGCCGGTCTCGTCGCCTTCGTCGTCAATCTCGGGAGCCATCGGCTCGACGAGCGTGATCAGCTTCAGCTTCTCGGCCAGCGCCTTCTTGCCAGCTGCCTTCAGCTCGGCAACCTTGGCGTCGTAGGCGTCCTCGTCGAAGAACACCTTGCTGTCGTCAGCGAACTGTTCCTTGACTTCGGCGAACTTGGCTTCGGCCAGTTCCTGCGCCTTGGCTTTGATCTTCTGAACGAGCGCGTCGTCCAGGTTCAGCTCCACCTTGCACTCGTAGACGCCAGCGGCATCGTGCTTGGTGTCCGGCTCGTTCAGGCGCGGCCAAATGAACGGGCCCTTCGGGGTCGTGAAAGTCGGACCCGCGACGTATTTCTTTCCTGCCATAGTTATGGCTCCTAGATTGTCGGGTTAATGTACAAATCGGTCGTGGCGGCGATCTCGTCGGCCACGTCCTGCTCGAAGGTGTCGATGTCGAAGCCCATGGCCTCGGCTTGAGCGAGGTCGACACTGTCGACGACGCCCAAGAGAGGGATGGCACGTTCAGCTGCTGCCTCGACCGCAGCGCGGTAGAAGCTCGACATTATGCGTCCACGAAGGTGGCAGGCGGGTAGCCCATGCTGCGAACCTGAGGGACGCACGGATGGTATGCCGAAGCGACCACCACGCCGTTCTCGAAGTCCGTCTGGAGGATGCCGATGCGGAGCTGGCCGACCTTGGCGCGCTCCTTGGCGTGTTGCAGCTGCGAGTGAACAGTCGAGCCCGAGGACAGGCCGTTGGCGTAGACGTTGCGGAACTGCGACGTCTTGACGACCTGATTGATGATGTCGTCGGCGCTCTCGGTCACCGTTGCCGGGGTGAACCGATCGTTGCTGCGGACCCTGTTGCCGTTGGCGTAGCGGAACTCGATGGTTGCGCCTGCGGGGTAGAGGATGGCGAACGCCAGCTGGCCGTCAGGGCCGGTGCCGACGAAGCGCGCCTTGAGACCCGAGCGGGTCTGCAGGGGCTTCGAGGTGTCGAGGCGAGCAGGCTGGGCGACGTTGCGGATCGCCTCGCTGCCGCCGTAGCGCAACCTGCCGTCCGAGAGACGGAACTCAGTCCGCACGGTGCATCCCGAGGCCTGCTTGTATTCGCAGTAGACGTACAGCTGGGCGTCAACGCCGGTGTAGGGGTGGTTGAGGTTCTTGACCGGGGTGCCGTCGGTCAGTTCGAGCGGCTTGTTGCGATCGATCAAATGAGTTCTCCTTTGGCGAAGTCCGCGATGGCTTCGAGGTGTGGGGTGTCGACGCGGTCGGCGTCGGTGATCTGCCGCTTGGCTCGTTGGACGAGCAGATGGGGGTCCATCCCGGCGTTGATGGTCAGCAGTGTGAAGCAGAGGGCCAGCGCCTCGATCTGAATGTCGGGCGGGCACTCACCCACACCGGCCAGGACGCGGAAGCTCGGTTCCTTGAGCTGCCTCAGGGTTGACCTGAAGGCGATCCGGTCCTGAATGGTGTGGTTCTTGATCACTGCACCGCAGCTCCCAGAAGGGACCACGTGCGGATCATGTGAGGGATGCGGCCTTGGGCGACGATCCGCGATGCAGAGATGCGGCGGTAGCCCTTGGTCGGGTGGACGGTGATCGCTACGAGACCCTTGCAGTCCTGCAGGCGGCGCTTGGAACGAGCGGCCATTAGAAGGCTGCTTCCAGAGCCAGCTCTACGGCGACGGGAACGTCGTCCTCGAAGGTGACACGGACGGGGACGCGGAGGCCACCCTTGTAGAGACCGTTGGCGACTTCGTTGATCTGCTGGTTGTAGCCCGTGGTGCGACCCTTGGGGTAGATCGTGAAGTCGCGGATCGTCGTCACCGGCTGCGCGGGGACGTTGATCAGGTCGTCGTCGGTTTCCATGCTGCTATCGAGGAACGAGCCGTTCTCGTTGTGGTAGCGGTAGGCCGTGCCACCACCTTCGACTTCGACCTCTGCGAGGATCGTCTGACCATCATAGCGACAGGCTTCGACGCCGGTCAGCTCGGTGGTGACGTTGGTGGCAACGATGCGAGCCTTCTCGCCCCGCCGCGTCTGGACGGGCTTGGTAATGTCAAACATTGATATTGCTCCGGAAAATGGGGTGAGTGTTTCACCCACCGATGGTCGGGGGTAATTGGCGAAGGCCCCGAAAAGAGATCATTGTTCTCATGTGGAGGTATCGCCACGCAGGCGAGCGCCAGAAGCCAAGGGGGCGGTTCCGGCGCTGCCATAGGGCGTGTGCGACCGCCGCCTCACGGCACGTGTCGCTCTCCATCAGAAGAGGTCCCAGATGCGGGCGAGCGTCTTGGAGAAGTCGCCAGTGTGGTGGACCGCGACCCCGCCTGCGGCTTCCCAAGCCTTGCAGTTGCGGTCGAAGTCATCGACGAGGACGTCCCCGGCTGGTTCATGAACAGCGGCTTCGCGCTGCCACCCTGAACCGGGAGGATCGTGATGTCGGTCGACAGATGCTGACGCACCCAGCCCCGCTTCTGACGCGCCACGTTGGCGTAGTCCGACTTAGGGCAAGCCGTCAGGATCGACGGTTCGAGATGCTCGACCGCGAAGAAGAACTGAAGGGCACCGGGGCACACCGGCATGGTCCGGAAGAACGCCGGATGGCTGTTGATCACGGCCCACATGGACTCGTCGGCCTGGTCGCGGTGATCGACACCGAACAGCTGTGGGAAGTAGGCGTCGAAGTCTGCCATGACCCCGTCGAGGTCGAGATAGAGGCGGCGATTGGTCATGCGAGGATGCCTTTCCGCAGCTTCAGGAGCTGCGAGCGAATGAGAAGGATGGTGGCGCAGTCGGTGATCCGGACGGCGCGCTCCGCTGCTTTGAACTGGATGCGGAGGGCGGCGATCTGCTCGTCGATCAGGACGACTGCGCGGGCGTCAGCTGGACACAGCTTCTTCTTAGCTGCGGGCATGGGCGATAGGTGCGCCGGGGGCCGAGCGACTGCTACCACACACGGTAACGACGCCGGTCGTGTCGGCGATCTGGCGAGCGAGACGAGCCCGCGCCTCGGCGGGGAGAGTGATCTTCTTCATGATAGCTCCGTGGTGGTCCAAGTGATGGTCGCGCCCCGGAAGGTCTGACCGTAATCAAAATCGACGCAGCCGATCAGGCGTCCGTCGCTTCCGGATGGGGTGATGCCTTCGGCTTGAAGCCGCTGGCGGATCGTCTCCGCGATCCAATCATCGTCGACCTCGACAGTCCGACTGACCGCCGTGTGGGTGGTGATCTTCATGGTAGCTCCTGAGGGAAAATGAGGACCGGATGTTTCACCCGCCGATGGTCGGGGGTAATTGCCGATCCTCAGGGTTCGTTAGGCGTCGAGCTGGGCTAGGAGCGCCATGGCGCGGGCCTCGGCTTCCTCGCGGATGCGCGAGGCTTCAGCTTCCGCCGCAGCGCGCTTCGCAGCCTTCGTCTCGGCCTGTTCCACGCGCAGGAGGTTGAGCCGTGCGCCCATTGCCATCTTCATGGCGTCAGGGACGTGCTTGCACTTCAGGGCGCGGCGTAGGTGTGCTTCCGCCATTTCAGAGACGCGCTTGGCGTTGCCATTCTGGTCGACGTGGATGGGATCGACGACATCCCGCAGCTGCTCGCGCAGGCCCACATTGTCGGCCTTCAACTGGGCCAGTTCCGCTTTGATGAACTCAAAGGCTTCGGCCACCGCCGCAGGTAACGGCATCTCCTGCCGTTCATCTGCGTGGGCGGTCTCTCGGACTTCCTCGTTCAGGAGATAGCCCCCTGTCTTGCGGATAGCCGGAAGGACAATGGCGGTGACCCAGTTCTGGAACACCTTGGCCTCCGGCTTGTCGCTTCGCATGATGAGCTTGTAGAGGCCGCTCTCGGTGAGGAGGGCCACCTGTGGCTCCCTCTCTCGCCAGAACCCGTCTCCAGCAATCTGGCGGGGGGTAGTCAGGCGATAAAGTATGCGCCTCTCCGCACTTCCCAATGCCTTAGTGTGGCGGAACGTGCCGCCCTTCATGGACAGGCCGAGGATGCGGCACACGTCCGCCGCGACGAACCACGGCTCGCCGTCAATCGTCAGGGTGCGGAGGTTCTTTCCGAAGTAAGTGAAGTTGCTCATGTGATGCTCCTAGATAATCATGTTACTATAACTATTATGCGAAGGTGTAAGACGCAGTGAGGGTGTGGTTCAGGTCGAGGGTCCCAGCCTGCGGCGGCTTGGGAAGTTGCTCTGCCAGTTCTTCACCGAGTTGCTCCTTCAGTTCATTGTAGAGGTCACCAAGGACGTCCCCGCTGTACTGCTCGACAAAGGTCTCCCGCAGGATGCGCGAGAGCTTCGTGGTGTTTGCAGCGTGAGTGCCAAAGCTGTCATGGATCACAGCGAGGTGCTGGATGCCTTCGTGCTTGGCGCGCAGGGCGACAGCCTGGAGGTGGCTCGCGTCGAGCGAGTGGACGAAGTTAGGAGCCACGCCATTGGCTTGGGCGCGGGCATCCAGCTTCTCCGTCTCGACGTTGATCACCATACGCAGGCGCTTGCCTGCCCAGTGGGTGTCCAGCTCGACACCCCGCTGCTCCTTGTACTCCTGCAGGATCGGCAGACCCGTCGGCGTAGTCCACCACAACGGCAGACCGCCCGAGGCGGCGACCTTGGCGGCGGCACGGAGCCAATCCATCGCGGTCGCAGCTGCGGAAACAGTCATGCTAATCGAAGTATATACGACGTGAGAGAGCCACATCGCGCAGTGGTAGTTGTCCGCACCACCGAGGTACGGCCCCTGCCCCTTCGCTTCGAGTTCCCGATCAAGCTCCCGCAGGGTCTGCAGGATCATCGCCTGCATCCCGAAACGGGTGGCCGAGTAGCAGTACGTCATGGTCGGACGCTTCACGACGCCACGGGTGACCTTGCCGTTCATCCACGGGTTCGGGATGGTGACAGTCTCACCCGTCCCTTTGTCCTCGTAGGTGATCGTCGGGGTCTCGTCAGCGATACGCTGCGCGTTGTGACCGACGGCCATGTAGACGTCCTGCGGCTTCTCCGAGGGGAGCAGGTTGACTGCCCGACCACCATCCTCGTCACGGAGCATGGCGGAGAAGTGCTGCAAACCCGAGCAGCTGCCGTCGAGGGCCACAGGGATGCGGCTGACGTAGCTGGCGGGATCGCCCGAAGCGAACGCCTCTGCGAACTCGATGCAAGCAGCGAGGGCACAGTAGGGGCTGTCTGCGGTCGTCCAGAAGCGTTGACCGTCCAGCGGGTTCTCGCCGCTGTCGATGATCGCCTCCAGGTTTTCCGTCACCCACGCACACCGATCCTCGAACGAGACCTTGTCGACCCCGAACAGGTTGGCGATGTGGATGTTCAGCCAGCGGAACCCTTCGGCTCCGAGGGGGAGACCGTGGGCGAACTGCAGGAGTGCCTTCTGCCAATCGCAACCCTGCGGCGATGGGCCACCGACCGGGATCGGGTAGACCCGACCACGGAAGTCCAGCTCATGCGGGTAGTAGATCGCTTCCTCGCCATTGAAGCGGCGAGCGATCCAGAGACCCTGATGGACGGCGAGGCGCGACGAGACACGCTCGGCGTTCGCGGCGTAGACAGCGGCTGCTGCCTTCTTCCACTGAAGCCGTGCATCCTCGTTCGTCTCAATGTCCTCCGGCTTGGCCGGGAGGGGATCATCGTCGCGGCGCGGAAGGCCACCGAGGGAGCCACCTTCGTTCCAGACGACTTCCATGACTTCGAGGACCCTGCTGTTCACGATCCACGGCGTGTCCTGAATATGGTTCACGCTGTCGTAGACGGTCGTGAGGTCCGCGTTCCGGATTTCGTCGTGGTACGCACGGTTCCGCTGCTTGACGAAGCGGTTACCATGACGGGGCGTGAGGTAGCCGCCGTAGGTCGGGGTGCGCCAGCGGCGAGGACGGACGACCATCGGCATATTGAGCGGCGCGAGGATCGAGCAGCGGGCGTGTTGCTTGTCCAGCCAATCCTGCAGGGTCTCAGTGGCCCGTAGCTGGTAGGCGTAGCCCCGGCTCCGCTTCAGCTTCTCAATGGCGAACAGGCCGGTGGCCTCAATGACCATCTCGACGCACTTGCGACCGACGAAGGCCTTCTCGTTGTCCGTCATGGTGATCGCGACACCCTCGGCTGCGAAGAGCTTCTTCACGGCGCTGGCGCGCTGGCGGCTGTAGCCCCGGGCGTCCTGCTTCTTGAGGTAGCCCTTGTAGCCGACCTTGTTCATCTCCTTGAACGCTTTGAACTCCAGGTTCTCGATCAGGGCGTTGGCGACACCGATCGATAGGGTCTGGATCATGTGAGCGGTCCCGGCGCAGGCGTTCACCATGCAGCGGGTGGTCAGGTAGGCGATCTCCTTGGGGTCCGTGAGGATCAGGAAGTCGACCGCAGTGTGGCGACGACCGGCCTTGCCCGAGCAGGCTTCCTTCAGGAACTCTTCGATATGCTCGGCGACGGGATCGACGCACTGCTTCAGCAGCTGCTGTCCCGGGGGAAGGTTCGCTTCCTCGCCGATGGTGCCTGCCTCGGTGCGCCAAGGGAGCTGGCGGGCATGGTAGCGGCTCTGGCCGAGTGCGCGGCCTTCATCCTCAAGCTCGATCTGGCGACGAAGTTGAGCGCGAAAATCTGTCATGGTGTTCCTTCCGATTAGGGATGCGGGCCACAGAACGCGGCCTTAGGTTTTACTGAAGGTGATCCCACCCCGATGGTCGGGGGTAATCGCCCGCTTGGCGCGATCTATCAGGTTACTGTAACTATCGTGCCAGATCGTGCCGAGCAGGCGAGGTCAGAGGGTGCGCCACTTGGCACACCCCCTGAATGGGCTCGTTCTTGGCGGAAAAGGGGGATAGTGTTCCCACTCTCTCCGCCATTTGCCGAAAATTGCGACAGCCTTTCGTCGGGTCGCTCGTCGAACCGTCGAACGATGCTGGATGAAACCTGCATATCGACACAGGTCCAGAGCATTCATTCCCGGGGGTATTACGATGTCTGTACGATTCGCAGTTTCAACGGCGCTGGCCATGGTAATGGTTGCACCGGCCTATGCGTCGGAGGTCACGGCGGCCCCCGAATCCCCACCGCTCGTCAGCGTGCAAGATCGCGTCACAATCTACCAGCTGGGCTATTTCGCGAGCTATGCCCCATCTTCCGCATTGGACATCGCATCGCGGGTTCCTGGATTCCAGCTGGACCTTGGCCCCGACAATGATGGGCAGGAAGTACGCGGATTTGCCGGAACCGCCGGAAATGTGGTGATCAACGGATCGCGGCCCAGTTCAAAGAGCGAATCGCTGCGCTCAATTTTGGAACGCATCCCCGCGCGACGGGTCGTCCGCGTTGAAGTGCGTCCCGGCGACATTTATGGTTCGGACTATGCGGGCAAGCCGCAGGTTCTCAACATCGTGTTGAGCGAGGAAGGCGGTCTCGATGGATCGGTCACGGCGGTCATGCGTCACCGATATCCCGACAAATGGGTGCCAGATCTCACAACATCGGCACTTTGGAAAAAAGGCTCCTGGTCGGTCAACGCATCGGCAACCACCGCCATCGGCAATCAGCAGGAAGAGGGTTTTGACCGCATATATGATTTGACCGGATCGACGCTAGAATATCGGCGCAAAGTCAATGACATCAAACAGCGCTCACCCTCTATTTCGGTTGCCGTCGGGCATGAAATTGATGCGAACCGATCGGAACATGCAAATATCCGGTATGAACGCGATCCATATGTTCTGACTCAGGAAAATCATGTCATTCCCACAGTGGGTCCCGATCATCATGACTCGCTGGTTCTCGATTATTTCAATACCGCGTTTGAAGTCGGGGGCGACATAACGCGGCCATTGTCCGGAGGCGCCATCAAATTTGTCGGCCTCGCAACCCGGAAAACTCGTGACAATTTCGACGCTTACTATGGCAACGACGAGCAGGGCGTTCTTGTCGGAGGTTCTGAACAGGACAGCAAGGCCAAGCGCAACGAAACGATCGGTCGTCTTAGCTGGTCGCGGTCAAATCTGCGCGGGTTCAGCGTCGAGCTTGGTGCTGAATATGTCTATAACTCGCTCGACAGTCAGGTCGCACTTAAGCGAATTGAGGAAGATGGATCGCGAACGCCCATCGACCTTCCAATTGCTGATGCCACCGTCACCGAGCGTCGCAGTCAAATCTATGCCAACGTCGGGCGAGATCTGTCGAAGTCATTTCGCGCAGACCTTAACCTCGCCTTTGAACAAAGCCGATTGAAAGTCCGCGGGGACGCCGACGCCAACCGCTCCCTCTCCTTTTTTAAGCCGGGCTTGACCCTGGACTGGCATCCCGGCAGCGGCCTGCACGTGCAAACATCGCTGAAGCGCACCGTGGCCCAGCTAGATTTTTACGACTTTGTCAGTTCGGCAGAGTTGGCGAGTGACCGCGTCAATGGTGGCAACGCAAACCTGGTGCCGCAGCGAGCGTGGGAAGCGCGTTTTTCGGCAGAAAAGTCCGTGCTCGGCGATGGGTCGCTCAAGCTGGAGTTGGGCTACGACCGGATCGACCTCCTTCAGGATCAAATCCTTACTGAAGAAGGATTTGACGCACCGGGAAATATCGGCCGCGGCTCCCGCAAATTTGCGGATGCGACGGCGGATCTTCCTCTGGCCTTTGCAGGCATCAAGGGCGCCCGCCTGAAGGCCAATCTTGTGTTGCAGGATACCAATGTCACCGACCCCACGACGGGCCGCGATCGGGCGTTCTCCGGTTTCTGGCCAAAATGGCAATGGAACCTTGATTATCGTCACGACCTTGGAAAATTCGCTTATGGCTGGAATGTTTCGGATCGTGCGAAATTCTCATATTTCCGGACCAAGGAAATCGACAGTAACATGAATGCCAAGCCATATGTTTCGGCGTTCGTGGAATATCGTCCGTCGGCGCGTACGACGATTGGATTCGACATCGACAATCTGATCAACACGCATGGCAGCCGGCTGCGGCAATTTGCCTTCCCGAGCCGGGCATCGGAAATCAGCCTGTTCGAATTCCGCGACCGCAACAGCCATCGAAACTATGCCCTGACATTGAAACATCAATTCGGCTGAGGCTGGCGCTTCGACCTAGGAGCAGCTAAAGGCGCGCCAATCTCATTCCAGCAGTGGAGAAACGCGCCGTGGGCGAGCCGAAAATCCTTCCGTTCAACTGGGCCGATCCGTTCGACCTTGATCATCAGCTGACCGACGAAGAGCGGATGGTCCGCGACACCGCCGAAGGTTATGCGCAGGAAAACCTGCAGCCGCGCGTGACGGAGGCATATCTCAACGAAAATTTCGACCGGGAGATCATGCGCGAGATGGGCCAATTGGGTCTTCTCGGTGCCACGGTATCACCGGAATATGGCGGAGCGGGCCTGGGCTATGTGAGCTACGGGCTAATCGCGCGCGCGGTTGAGCGGGTCGACAGCGGCTATCGATCAGCCTGCTCGGTGCAATCGAGCCTCGTGATGCACCCGATCAACGCTTACGGCACGGAAGATCAGAAAAAGAAATATCTTCCTGGTCTGGCGTCTGGCGAGCTGGTTGGATGTTTCGGCCTCACTGAACCAGACGCAGGGTCGGACCCGGGCGGGATGCGCACGCGCGCGGAAAAGATTGAAGGCGGTTACCGCCTGAAGGGATCCAAAATGTGGATCACCAATTCGCCGATTGCCGATGTCTTTGTCGTTTGGGCAAAATCGGAAGCCCATGGCGGCGCTATCCGGGGTTTCGTCCTCGAGAAGGGCATGAAGGGCCTGAGCGCACCCAAGATCAAGGAAAAGCTTTCGCTTCGTGCCTCGATCACCGGCGAAATCGTCATGGACGGCGTCGAAGTTGGCGAAGACGCGATCTTCCCGAAGATCAGCGGCCTGAAGGGGCCCTTCGGCTGCCTTAACCGCGCGCGTTACGGCATTGGCTGGGGCTCAATGGGCGCGGCGGAGGCCTGCTACGCAGCGGCCCGCCAATATACGCTTGATCGCCAGCAATTCGGTCGCCCGCTCGCCGCTACGCAGCTCGTCCAGCTGAAACTGGCGAATATGGCAACGGAAATTACGCTCGGCCTTCAGGCGGCATTGCGCGTTGGCCGGCGCATGGAAGCAGGCGAATTGATCCCCGAAACAATCAGCATGATCAAACGCAACAATTGCGGCAAGGCGCTTGAAATCGCCCGCATTTCACGTGACATGCATGGGGGCAACGGCATTTCGGCTGAATTCCAGGTAATGCGTCATGCAGCCAATCTGGAAACCGTCAACACCTATGAAGGAACCCATGACGTCCATGCGCTGATCATGGGCCGCGCGATCACCGGAATTGCTGCCTTCTAAAGTTTCGTAGTAACGCACCGCGCGGATCGTAACTAATTCGGGCGGTGCGTTTTCCTTATCTCCAGGACGGGCGCCGCAGGACTGTGATCATTTCATCGTGAAATGGCGTGTCATGCAAGCGCTCAAATCCAAGCCGTTCAGCCAAACGGAACGACGCCTCATTTCCAGGTGAGATGATGGCCCATATTGGCGTCGGTGCTAGCGTTGCTTCGGCCCAATCAATGACGGCCGTGCAAGCTTCGCCTGCCATACCCTGACCATGCACGTCAGGTGAAAATATCCAGCCCATCTCCGGCTCATCACCAAATTCCGGCTGGAGGCCTCGCCAGGCGGTAAATATGCCGGCCATTCCGATAAGTTTATTGTCGGATTTGCGGACCACCGCCCACGTTCCGAAACCGTTGAGCAGCCACCCACCAGCCCCAGCCATCAAGCGCCGCCAGCATTCTTCTTTGCCCATCGGGTTTGGACCGAAGAATCGGTGCGTCTCGGGCTGTTGCTGAATGTCGAACCATGGGTCGAGATCGTCGCGGTGCCATGCCCGCAAAAGCAATCGCCCGGTCTCCAGTGTTGGAGCCGGGCGCGCTTTGTCCTGCATTGCTGCAGTAGTTTGCGAAAGAGGTTCGGACACCCGCTGGATGTCCCGCACGTCTTACTTCTTGGCCAGCGAAAGGCCGCCGAAACGCTTGTTGAAGCGGGCGACCTGGCCGCCTTCCTGAAGCAGGCGCGTGTTGCCGCCGGTCCATGCCGGGTGCACCTTCGGGTCGATGTCGAGGTGAAGCGTGTCACCTTCCTTCCCCCAGGTAGAACGGGTCTGGAACGTCGTTCCGTCGGTCATTTCAACCGTGATGAAGTGATAGTCCGGGTGCGTTTCGGTCTTCATGATCTTTAATCCTCTTGAAATGGCTGGTTCCGACCAGCCTCAAAGATGAAGCGCGCCCCTAGCCGATCAGGCACAGCTTGACAAGGCGAGGTCAGCCGATGCACGGCCCGCGCCCAGACATGGGGTCCGGTGCCGTAATCGCACCGGCGAAAGGGGGAAGCCGGCGAAAATCCGGCGCTGTGCCCGCAACTGTGATCCGGCCTCCGCCGGACAGTCAGATACCCGCCCGATGTCGTCGTCCGCTCTCCGGCCGGGTTCAGCCGAAGATCGTGGGTGGTTCGCGTCCAACGGTGGCGCGCCTTCCCTCCGTGACGACAGTCATGGACATGGAAGGATATTAATACGTGTTAGACATGCCCCCTACCGATCAACCGGCGATCATCGTCACCGCCAGCCTGGTGCCGGAACAACAAGGCGCCGTCCCGGCCAGCGTCAGCGTCATCGACGGTAAGCGACTTGAACGACTTGGAAGCCCGCTGCTGATCGACGATTTGCGCCTGCTACCCTCGGTAAGTGTTGCCGAAACCGGTCCGGATGGAACGCTTACCCAAGTGCGCGTCAGGGGTGCTGAAGCCAATCATACCCTGCTATTCATTGATGGTATTCGTGCCAACGACCCGGCAGCGGGTAATGAGGCGCGGTTCGAATTTTTATCGGCCGACCTTGCCGATCGGCTGGAACTCGTCCGCGGCCCGCAATCGGCGCTGTGGGGCTCAGAAGCGATCGGCGGCGTTGTCGCTGCGACCAGCGCCCAACCCTCACCAAATGGCTCGTTATTTGCGGAGGGAGGCAGTCACGGAAGCTGGCGCACATCGGCCAGGGGCGGATTGGGCGACAAGGACACCGGTTTGACCGTCGCGCTTGGTGGGCAAGGCAGCAATGGCATCGATGGATTTGATGGCAAAGGAGACAAGGACGGCTATCGCAACATCAATGCCCGCCTGGCGGGGCGCGCCTTAATTAATGACCACCTGACCATTGGCGGAACGGCCTTTGCCATTCGAGGGCTCAGCCAGTTCGATGGCCTCGATCCCCTCACCTACATGCGGGCCGACACCGGCGACGAAAGTCGTTATCGCTTGTCCGCCGCAAGGGTGTTTGGCCAACTTGGGCAACGCGACACGAGCTTTGCGACATTATCGGCTAGCCTCCTTGGCTCGTCCAATCGCAATTCACTCGACGGCAACCCGATCAACCGCACCTGGGCAAAACGCCGGACATTGACGCTGCAGGCCGGAACACGACTTGCGCCCGATCATCAACTGATCGCGATGGCCGAAGCAGAGCGCGAAAAATTCCATGCCCGCGACACGATTTATGGAGGGGGTGCCGATCAAGATCGCGGCCGATCGCACCAGTCATTAACCGTCGAATATCGCGGTGAATTTGCTGACCGCATTAAGGTCGATGTGGCGGCGCGGCACGATGCCTTTTCTCGTTTCAAGAATGCAACGACTATTCGCGCTGGCGCACTGGTCGAACTAGGCCACGGTATTGAACTGGCCGGCAATTATGGACAGGGAATTGCGCAGCCGACCTTCTTTGATCTCTATGGCTTCTTCCCAGGATCGTTCGTTGGCAACCCGGATTTGCGACCGGAATCGAGCCGCGGCGGCGAATTTTCACTGCGATATAGCGGCAACAGGATCGGTGCGGCCCTAACCTATTATCGGCAGCGCCTTCGTCATGAGATCGTGGGCACATATGACCCCAACACCTACACGTCGTCCACCGTCAATGCCGACGGAGTCAGCAAGCGGCAGGGCGTGGAAGCAGAGGGCGCATATAGACCCAATGATTCCATCCGTCTGACCGCGACCTATAGCTATCTTGACGCCAGTGAGCCCAAGGGAGCGGTTGGAATGCAGATCAAGGAGCAGCGTCGCCCCAAGCACAGCGGCAGCGTTGCGGTTGACGGTCAAGGCGGGCGTCTCTCCTACGGTGCCTCCATGGCCTACGTCGGATCGCGCATCGATACGGATTTCGATCTATATCCGTCGCCGCGCGTTCGCTTGAAAGCCTATTGGCTCGCCGACGGCAAGATTGCCTACCGCGTGACGAGCGCAGCTGAATTAAGCCTGCGCGTCGCCAATGCGTTCGGCACCCGTTATCAGGACGTCGTCGGCTATCGCACCGAAGGGAGGAGCATTCATGCTGGTCTCCGCGTCAATTTTGGCGACTAGTGCTGCGGTCAGATTGGCGTCGCTCGACCTGTGCAGCGACGAGTATCTTCTGCTGCTTGCCCGGCCGAGCGAAATAGCCTCGGTCAGCAGATTGGCGAAGGATCGAAATGAAACGCCATTGTGGCGTGTCGCGGCGCCGTATCCTGCGAACGCCGGAACAGTCGAAACGCTGATTGGAACACGGCCCAATATTCTGATCAGCATGGGCGGCGGCGGGAAATCCACCGCCGCCCTGGCGCCCCGATTGGGCATGAAGATGGTCAACCTCCCCTACCCCGCGACACCGGCAGACGTTGAAGCGAATATGGTGCGGGTCGCAAACGCCATTGGCGATCCTTCGCGGGCGAACAGCTGGCGCAAGCGATACCGATCTCTCCCCTCGCCACGTTTCGCTGTCGACGCCATCTTTCTATCGGGCGGCGGCTATAGCCTGTCGAAAGGCTCGGTGGGCGACCAGTGGATGCGCCGCGCCGGTCTCGACCAACGTTCGCTCGTCGGCGGCAAGGCGAGCTTGGAAACTCTAGCCGTCTATCCGCCGAAAATTCTACTTCGGTCCAGTTACCGGGCGGGACAGCGATCGCAGGGCCAGGCCTGGCTTGCGCATCCACTGGCAAACCCAAAGCAATCGAGGATTGTTGATACAGATGGCCGCCTATGGACCTGCGCGGGACCGCTGATGATCAATGAAATTGAACGATTGCAAAAGCTTTTATGAAGCGCCTCATTCTTGTCCTTAGCGCATTAGCCGTTTTAGCGGCGCTGCTGCATCTGGTCACGCCATGGTCCGTGCTGGCCGACGCACGGGCGATCGATCCCGCACTTGCGACAACATTATTGGTCGAGCTTCGGTTGCCGCGAACAATCCTTGTCCTCATCTATGGCATCGCCCTCGGCGTCAGCGGGGCAGCACTTCAAGCGATGTTCGCCAACCCTCTCGCGTCCCCTGACCTTACCGGGGCGTCCAGCGGCGCGGCGCTGGGCGCTGTCATAGGTGGATATTGGCTTGGCATGTCTTCGCCTCTGTCCCTGGCCTTCTGCGGCGTTATCGGGGCCTTGGCCCTGCTATCTTTGTTGTTCCTGATCGCGGGTCGCCGCGCCGATACCGCGACGTTGCTACTCGCGGGTCTCGCCGTGTCCTTGGCGGCGGGGGCAGCGACCAGCCTGGCCCTTGCGCTGGCACCCTCCCCGTTCGCTTTTTACGATGCGTTCGACTGGCTGATGGGAAATTTCACGGACCGCAGCCCGGCCCAGGCGGTGGTCGCGGCTATACCCGCGCTGGCGGCCTGTGCGTTGTTGATACGGCTTTCTCATCCGCTCAACCTTCTGGCATTGGGTGAAGATGTCGCCGCCTCGCTGGGACATTCGCCGCGCAAGCTGGCCACCACCATCGTCATTTGTAGCGCCATTGCGGTTGGAGCCTGCGTTTCGGTCGTCGGGGCGATAGGTTTTGTGGGCTTGATCGCACCCTATTTCGGCAGACGAATGGTCCGCGGCCGACCGGGCTCCGCGTTGCTGCCCGCAGGCCTGATTGGCGCAATCCTGTTGATCGCCGCTGATGGCCTGGTTCGCCTTGTCCCGCTTGACCGGCCCATCCCCGTTGGTGTCCTCACGTCGCTTCTGGGAACCCCGTTGTTCATATGGATAGTTGTTCGAATGAAGCGGAGTGTGACGGCATGAGTGCGCTCGTTGCGTCCAACATCGCGCTCCCGCCGCGACTTTTCTCAACCAGCTTCACGGCGAACGCCGGCGAAATGATCGCCGTGATTGGCCCTAACGGCGGCGGCAAGACCAGCCTGTTGCGCTCGCTGGCGCGGGTGGAATCATCAGCAGGGTCTGTGCTGGTCAACGACCGTAATGTCGACAGCGCGGGAGAAGCGGAACGGCGGCGCCTCCTCTCATACCTGCCGTCGTCACGCGACATTCGATGGCCGATTTCCGTATTCGATCTGATCGGACTTGGATTTGGACGCCCGGAGCCCGACTGCGTTCAGCTGTTAATTGATCAGTTCGAGCTGCATGACCTGGCGAACCGACCATCCGATTCCCTCTCGACCGGCGAGCGAGCGCGCGTACTGATGGCGAGAGCGGTGGCCGCAGATCCCACTTTGCTTCTCTTGGATGAGCCGCTCTCCAATCTTGACCCATATTGGGTGCTGCGTTTCATTGATCTGTTCCGTGATGCGGCGTCGAGGGGACGCATCGTCCTTGTTGCATTGCACGATCTCGCGCATCTACCACGGTTCGATCGCGCTATTCTGGTCGCGGGCGGCAAGGTTCAAATAGACGAAACGCCCGCCGACATTTTGGTCAGCGAGCGTTTCGAAGATATTTTTCGCGTCCGCAAAGCGGAGGCAGGTTGGCAGCTTATTCCGCCGGCGGATCCGCAATCATCGCAGTGAACTGCGCTTCGGCAGCCAGCTTTCCGTTGACCGACGCTTTTCCAGCAAATTTGCAGACCGACGCGCGCTTCTGAATAAACTCGACGTCCAGTTGCAACAGGCATCCGGGTTCAACCGGGGCACGAAACTTTGCGCCCTCGATGGCCATGAAATACACCAGCTTGCCGCTGTTCGCGAGGCCAAGGCTTTCCACGGCAAGGACGCCAGCTGCTTGAGCGAGTGCCTCGACAATCAACACGCCGGGCATGATCGGTCTGCCGGGGAAATGCCCCTGGAAGAACTGCTCGTTCATGCTGACCGCTTTGATTGCCGTAATCGACTGATCGGGAATGATCTTCTCGACCCGATCAACCAACAGCAACGGATAACGATGCGGGAGCGCCGCCATCACCCGCCGGACATCCAGCGGGCCAATGGCGGTCACTGCGTTTGTGTCGCTCACCGGCCCTGCGGCGCCGCAGGCTGCGGGGCGGCCGGTGCTGTCGTCGCAACGCTGGGCAGCGCGCTGTTCAGCTGAGCCAGAACATCATTGGTGATGTCGAGCGACGCATCGTTCGCCAGCGTCGAGCTGGCTTCGAGCAGGACATTGGCGCCGCGGCGCTGCATGGCCGGCTGCAGAAGCGGCTGAAGCTTCGTATTCACCTGCTGGCTGATGTATGCCTGGTTACGCTGGATCTGGTTCTGCTGGTTGCCAAGCTCCTGTTGAGCTTGAGCTTCCTTCTGCTGGAATGCCTGAATACGCTTGGTCAGCGCCGCGTCCGGCTCTTTTCCGTTCAGCGCCTTGACGGCGGTTTCAAGCGCGGTGCGTTCCGGCTGGAGCGACGCGACGAGCTGCTGACGGCGCGTATTGAACGCGTTAGCCTGCGACTGAAGCGTTGCCGATGCCGCCTTACAGGCGTTGCAGTCGCGGCCGATGCGGTCGAGATCGACAACCGCGACCTTTGCGGCGGGGACGCTCTGCGCAGCGGCAGGAGCGGCAATGGCGGTGGCCACGAGAAGCGCGGCAGCAATACGATAAGTCATTAGAATTGCGTTCCTACGTTGAATGAAAACAGTTTCGTGTCGTCACCCTTCTGCTTGAGAAGAGCTTTGGCGATGTCGATACGCAGCGGACCGAACGGTGACACCCAGTTCACGCCAATGCCCACCGAAAGGCGCGGCTTCGCGGAATTGCCCAGGAACACCTCCTTGAAGCCCGGAGAGAATATATAATAGGGCTTAGTTTCATCGGTCGGGTTTTGCGGGCAGCTTGTGGCCGTTCCCCCTGCTTCAAGTTTGATGAAGTCCGGATTGGTGTCGGGGTTATTGCCCGTTTCCGAGCAGTAGCCGAGGATGTCGGACGTCCGCGGTTTGGTGATGCTGAACAAAGAACCGACGTCAACGAATGCCGACGGCCGGATGCCCATATTGCGAAGTCCGCTACTCGTCGGGAACTCAAGCTCTATCCGGCCCATATAATAGGCTTTGCCGCCGATCGAGTCCGTCACGAGGTTCTTGGAGTTTTGGTCCGTCAAATTACCTTCGGCATCATAGGGGACACGGATGATGCGTGGACCGATGCCGCGAATATCAAAACCACGAAGCTGCGGGCCGAAGAAGCGATCGTTCAAACGCACCGCATCGCGGCCCGGCCCTGGCGCACTTTGAAGCGACTTGATGTAGCCGCCCTCGCCATGGACGGACAGGACAAAGCCCCTCGCCAGACCAAAATATTTGGTCGCATCGATCGACTGGCGAATGTACCGGGTGTCGCCGCCGAGACCGGCGAAATCTTGATTGAAGACGATCCGCTGTCCTCGCGTTGCGCGAATACCGTTGGTGTTGTCGAACGCCAACGTATAGCCCACCGATGACGTCAGCCGCTTACCTACTTCATCGCAGAGGTAGCGGTAGGCGTCGGTGTTGCATTCGTTCGGCGTCGTCGGGTCCTGATCAAGATCGACGTAGAAAATATCCTTGTCGAGCGAGATTCGGTCGTGCGTCAATGAATAACGCGTGCCAAAATTCACAAATTCGGTAACCGGGAAGCCCAGACGAATAGTCGTGCCGTAGCGCCGCTGCTCATAGGTCGTGTTACGCTTGCTGCCCCGATATTGGAAGCTGTTGTAATCCTGGACGTAGAGGCTGCCGCCCAGCAGGATCGATTTATCGAACAGATAAGGTTCAACGAAGCCCACCTGCGCCGACTTTGAGTAGCGGGACCAGTTGACGCCAGCCGAGAGCTGCTGCCCCTTACCCATCCAGTTGTTTTGCTCGATCGACGTTGCGATGACGAACCGCTCTAGACTGGAATAACCCGCCGAAAGCTGAAGCTGACCGGTCGATTTTTCTTCGACGTCAAGGTTGAGCTGAACGCGGTCCGGCGAACTGCCTTTGGCCTGCTTGATTTCCAGATTTTCCTGGAAGAAGCCGAGGCTCTGGATACGATCCTGGCTGCGCTTCACCTTGGTGGCGTTAAAGGCGTCACCTTCGTTGATCCGCATTTCGCGGCGAATGACCTTGTCACGCGTCGACGTATTGCCCTGAATGTTGATGCGTTCAACATACACTCGCGGCGTGTCGAGCACACGCATCGTCAGGTTCATTTCCCGCTTTTCGGCGTCGCGGACAAAATCCGGCTGAACGTCAGCAAAGGCATAGCCGCGGGTCCCGGCGACTTCGTTCAATCCGGTAACCGTGTCTTCGACCAGTTTGGCGTCAAACCACGCACCAGGCTTGATTTTCATCAACTTCATGATGGTGTCGGACGACAGGTCGCGCAGTTCGCTTTCCGCCTCAACGGTTCCGAATTTGTAGCGAGGCCCTTCTTCGATCACATAAGTGATGATGAAATCCTTGCGGTCCGGCGTCAGCTCCGCGAGCGCGGAAACGACGCGGAAATCAGCATAGCCCTGGGTCAGATAAAAGGCGCGCAGCTTTTGCTGGTCGGCAGCAAGACGATCAGCATCGTAGCTGTCGTTCGACTTCAGTAGGCCAAGAATGCCGCCCGCTTCCTTGGTGAACATTTCCTTGCGAAGACGGCCATCGGAATATTTCTCGTTCCCGATGATGTTAATCGCACGAACCTTGGATTTTTCGCCTTCGGAAATTTCGAAGACGACATCGACGCGATTCTGATCGAGTTCGACAATCTTTGGTTCAACCGTCGCGGCAAAACGTCCCTGACGGCGGTAAAGTTCGATAATGCGGTCAACATCCGAACGAGCGCCCGATTTGGTAAAAATCTGCCGCGGCGCCAGCTTGATTTCGGGTAAAATCTTGTCGTTCTTGATGCGCTTGTTGCCCTCAAGGACGATACGGTTGATCACCGGATTTTCGCGCACTGTGATGACAATGTTGCCGGTCTCACCACCCGTAATGACGGCGTCGGCAAACAATTGTGTCGCGTATAGATCCTTGATCGCCTGATCGAGCGTCTCGGCCGAATATTCCTGGCCGGGAACAAGGTTGGCATAGCTGCGAACCGTCTCCGGCTCCAAACGTTCGGAACCGCGCACCTGGATGGAGCGGATCGTGCCGGTTTGGGGCGCCGGTGTGGCCACGGTCAGCGGTTGTGCCGCCGTCTGCGTAGCCTGCGGCGGCGCGGGAGTTTCCTGTGCTGCGACGGGCATTGCCCAACCGCCGAGAATGGTGCCGGCCAGAAATACTTTGGCCATCGGCTTATTGAAACGGTTGCTGGTGGAAGTCACGCGTCCCCGCCCTACTGGTGTTACAGGTCCGGGCTTTTGCCTGGTACCCAAAAAAATATTGGACTAGCCCTGCCCGAACCGACCAATCCAATCAAGCATCCATACCGTCAGAACAGGCCGAAAGACGACAGATCGTTGAACGTGACGAAGAGGACCAGAGCAAGAAGAAGGGCAAGCCCACCACGAAAAGCCCAATCCTGCGCGGCCAGGCTGACCGGCTTCCTTCTGATCCCTTCGGCAATATAGAACATGAGGTGTCCGCCATCGAGCATAGGAACTGGCAAGAGGTTGATGAATCCCAGATTAATTGAGAACAGCGCAATCAACTGAATGAAGGGATAAATTCCCAAGCTGAGCTGCTGACCGGCGATCTGGGCCATCTTCAGCGGCCCGCCCAGGTCCTGCACCGCACGCCGACCTGTGATAATCTGCCATAACCCGTCGATCATCGACCGGGTCAGATCTATTGTGGATTGAACGGCGGCCGGGATAGCCTGAAAAACCGACAGCTGTTCAAATCGGAATTCGGGACGCTGAACGCCGAGCGATCCGATCTCGAACGATTGGCCAAATCGGTCCACTTCCTGGCGGGCTCCCAGCGTCGTTTCGCGACGCACCGTTTGGCCGTCATGCTCATAGACGACTTCAACAGTTTCATGCGGCCGGATGGAGACGATTCGCTGAATATCCTCAAACCGGGGCGTTGCCTGCCCGGCGATGCTGATGATCTTGTCGCCTTGCTGAATGCCCGCTGCCTGCGCTGCACTAGCCGGCATCACCATGTCGGCGACCGGCGGTGTCATTGGCCGGCCCATTGCGACAAAGAACACCGCAAATATCACGACCGCGAGAAGATAATTGGCCGCCGGGCCAGCGAGGACGATCAGGAACCGCTTCCACACAGGCTTGTTGTGAAAGGCGATTTCGCGCTGCCCCTCGTCCAGGTCGGAATTGGCGTCGGCCTGGCTTGCGGCATTCATATCGCCAACGAAGCGAACATAGCCCCCGAGCGGCAGCCAGCCCACCTTCCAACGCGTTCCCCGCCTGTCGGTCCAGCCGACAATTTCGCGGCCAAAGCCAATGGAAAATTGCTCTGCGCCCACGCCGCACCACCGCGCGACAAGGTAATGCCCCAGCTCGTGAAAAAACACGAGCGGCCCTATCGCGCAGACGAACGCAACGAAGATGAACCAGAACGGGGGCTGTTCAAGCATCAGTCGGCATATTCCGGAATATACTGGTTCGACAATGCCCGTGCTTGCTGATCAATGTCGAGGACCTCTGCGATAGATTGAGGCGCGGACGCCTTCACGCGTTCGATTACCCGCTCTACCAACCTAGGAATGTCGAGAAATCCGATTTGCTCGCCAAGGAATGCCGCCACGGCGACTTCATTGGCCGCGTTGAGGGCGATCGTTGCCACTGCACCGCTTTCCAGCGCCCCGCGCGCCAGGCGCAATGCCGGGAAACGCTCCTCGTCAGGCTGGAAGAATTCCAACCGTCCGATCTTTGCCATATCCAAACGCTCGGCTGGCGTTGATAGTCGTTGAGGGTGTGCCAGCGTATGCGAGATGGGTATTCGCATATCGGGACTGCCAAGCTGGGCGATTACTGACCCATCAATATATTCAACCATCGAGTGAATAATCGACTGGGGATGAACAACGATATCGATCCTGTTCGAAGGCAGGTCAAAAAGATGATGCGCCTCGATCAGTTCGAGCCCCTTGTTCATCATGGTGGCGCTATCGACGCTGATTTTCGCGCCCATCGACCAATTTGGGTGCGCCACGGCCTGTGCCGGTGTCATCCGCTCCATTTCGGCTGTGCTGTGTGTCCGAAACGGTCCACCTGACGCGGTCAATATGATTTTTGATACATCGCAGGAGCGATTATCAGCAAGGCATTGAAAAATGGCATTATGCTCGCTGTCCACCGGCAGAATCGTTGCACCGCTGGACCGGGCTTTGGCAATCATCAGGTCGCCCGCAGTGACCAAGGCCTCTTTGTTCGCCAAGGCAACGGTTCGACCAGCTTCAATCGCGGTCATTACGGGCTCTAGCCCCGCGCTGCCAACAATCGCGGCCATGACCCAGTCCGCATTCACGGCGGCATCGTTGAGTGCCGCTTTGCCCGCCGCCGCCAACGTCTTCGATCCGGCCAATCGATCCTTCAGGCGGGGTAACAGTCCTTCGTCACCGATAACCGCCATTTTTGCGCCGGTTCGCAGTGCCGCATCGGCAAGCGCGTCCACATTGGTTGCCGCCGTCAGCGCCGCGACGTCAAATTCATCGCGATTTCGCTCTACCAAATCCAGCGTCGAGGTACCGATCGATCCAGTGGCACCCAGGATGGAAACCGTCCGAGCCATCAGGGCGCGACCGAGACCATCAATGCCAGCGTCAGGACCGCAACAGGCACCAGCCCGTCAAGTCGATCCAGCAGGCCGCCATGACCGGGCAGCCAGGTCCCGCTATCTTTCACCCCGGCTCTGCGCTTCATCCAGCTTTCAAACAAATCACCCATTTGGGCAATCACGGCAAATGGGGCCGCCATCCACAGAAATGCGGACGGTAGCCCGACGATATGGGCCCAGCTTCCGGCAATGGCGGCCGCGCTGACAACGCCTCCGACCAGGCCAGAGATGGTCTTGTTAGGGCTGATCGACGGCGCGAGCTTGGGACCACCGACAGCGCGGCCCGTAAAATAGGCCCCGATGTCGGTCGACCATGTCACCAGAAATGCCCATATCAGCACGAAAAAACCATCTCCGACGCCGAGCCGCTGTCCCAGCACGCGAATGGCGATCAGGGAAACAGCCGGAAATAGGCAGTAGAAGAAGCCGCCGACCATCCACAACGAGCTCCACCCTCGAACGATCCGTGCCCATTCCAGATACATTATCGTCGCTACCAGGGCGATCGTCAGGGCAAAAGGCATCCCGCCGATGAACGAAACACCCAGGGCGGCGACAATCAGAACAAGCCCGACGACGCTTCGTGTTACCAATTCACTCATCGGCCGCCGAATCTACGCTGACGGCTGGAATAGGATTCCAGCGCGCGGTTAAACTCTGCCCCGTCAAAGTCCGGCCACAGCGTGTCGACAAATAGCAACTCCGCATAAGCCGCTTGCCACAGAAGGAAGTTACTCAATCGCATTTCACCTGACGTTCGGATTAGCAGATCAAGTTCAGGAAATTCATTTGTTTGCAACGCATTGGCGATGGAATCTTCGTCAATGTCCGAAGAAAGGAGTTCCGCGCCAGCCGCCTTCTCTGCAAGCTGGCGGGCTGCAGCGACGATTTCTGCGCGCGATCCATAGTTAAGGGCGATCACGAGGGTCAACTTTGTGTTGTCGGCAGTGCGTTCGACCGCCTTTTCCAATTTCGCCGCTAATTCGGGCCCGAACGCCGCCGGCTCTCCAATCAGCTTCAGGCGAACCCCCTCTTTCGCCAGCGTTGCGATTTCCCGTTCCAGATAGAACCGCATCAAGCCGGTGAGATCGTTGACCTCTTCCTTCGATCGCCGCCAATTTTCGCTGCTAAACGCGTACAGTGTCAAAACTTCGACGCCGGCGTCTGCCGCGGCCCGCAATGTTTTTCGAACTGCTTCGGCACCAGCGCGATGACCCGCGACGCGTGGTAGGCCCTTGCGTTCGGCCCATCGGCCATTGCCGTCCATGATGATCGCAACGTGGCGCGGGACAGGACCGCCCCCGCCGCCGCGAGTCTCGCTCGCGGCTGGTGAGGGTTTAAGGGTCACTTGCCGAGGATTTCCTGTTCCTTGGCCTGCGCCGCTGCATCGATGTCCTTAATCGTGTCGTCGGTCATTTTCTGCACTTCGGTATCGAGCTTTTTGTGCTCGTCCTCGCTGATTTCCTTCTTCTTTTCGTCGGTCTTCAGCGCGTCCATGCCGTCGCGGCGAACGTTGCGAACCGCCACGCGCGCCTTCTCGGCATAGGTGCTGGCCAGCTTCGCCAATTCCTTGCGGCGTTCTTCGGTGAGGTCGGGAATTGGCAGGCGGATCAGCTGACCATCAACGATGGGGTTAATACCCAGTCCAGCGTTGCGGATTGCCTTTTCAACCGACGTCAAATTCGATTTGTCCCACACTTGCACCGAGATCAGACGCGGCTCAGGCACGGAAACGGTTGCCACCTGGTTCAGCGGCATATTCGCGCCATAAACCTCGACCTGAACCGGATCTAGCAATGCCGTCGAAGCGCGGCCGGTGCGCAGACCAGCAAGATCATGCTTCAAATTTTCGAGCGCACCGGTCATTCGGCGCTGGATGTCGGATTTATCGTAGGCTGGCATCGCTATCTTACTCCTTGTTCTTAACGACCGTCGCGACGCCGTCGCCCGCAATCACTTTGGCCAAATTGCCCGGTTCGCGGATGTTGAACACAACGATCGGAATATTGCTGTCACGACAAAGCGCGACTGCGCTGGCGTCCATGACCTTCAAGTCCTTGGCCAGCACTTCATTGAACGTGACGGTGTCGTAGCGTTTTGCACCCGGCACCTTCTTCGGATCGGCATCATACACGCCGTCCACACTGGTTCCCTTAAACAGCGCGTCGCACTTCATTTCCGCGGCCCTCAGAGCGGCACCGCTGTCCGTGGTGAAATATGGACTGCCGACACCGGCGGCGAAGATGACGATCCGCCCCTTCGCAAGGTGGCGTTCGGCGCGCCGACGGATTACCGGCTCGCACACTTGGTCCATCTTGATCGCCGACTGCACGCGGGTCTCGACGCCTAGTTGTTCCAGCGCATTTTGCATCGCCAGCGCGTTCATCACGGTCGCCAGCATCCCCATATAGTCGGCCTGCGCCCGGTCCATGCCCGCTGCAGCGCCGGCCATCCCGCGAAAGATGTTGCCGCCGCCGATGACCAGGCAGATTTCATGCCCCTGTTCCTTGGCCGCTTTGACCTCGGCCGCCATCCGCGCAACGGTCTCCGGATCAATGCCGAACGGGCTGTCCCCCATCAGCGCCTCGCCCGACAGCTTCAGCAGGATGCGGTGATAGCTGGGGCGGGTCATGAATTCTCCAAATACGACGAAGGGCGGAGCCGCCTTACGACGACCCCGCCCCTCTGCCAACCGCCTTTGACGGCGGCAAGTGCCTTTAAGCGACTACCAACCTTAGGCGACGGGCTGCGCGACGCCCGAAGCGGCTGCGACTTCCGCCGCAAAGTCCGATTCTTCCTTCGCGATGCCTTCGCCCAGCTGATAGCGAACGAAGTTGGCCAGCTTGATCTCGCTGCCCGCTTCCTTGCCTGCTGCGGCAACAACGTCGGCAACCGGGGTCTTGCCGTCCATTACGAACAGCTGCGAGAGAAGCGCGTTTTCCTTGGCGAACTTCGCCATAGTGCCGTCGACCATCTTTTCGACGATGTTGGCCGGCTTTCCGCTTTCGGCAGCCTTCTCAATTGCAATGGCGCGCTCTCGGGCCATCAGGTCCGCGTCGAGGCCCGATGCGTCCAGCGCAAGCGGGTTGGCAGCGGCAATGTGCATCGCAATCTGCTTGCCAAGCGCAGTCAGCGCATCAGCCGACGCACCGCTTTCCAGCGCAACCAGAACGCCGATCTTGCCCATGTTCGGGGCTGCGGCATTGTGGACATAGCTGACGACGACGCCCTGCGGCACTTCGAGGACGGTCGTGCGGCGAAGCGACTGATTTTCACCGATGGTGGCGATGTTTTCGGTCAGCTTTTCTTCAACCGTGCCGCCACCCGGATAGGCCGCAGTTTTTAGTGCTTCGACGTCGCCGTTCATGCCGAGCGCAAGCTGCGACACATTACGAACAAAGTCCTGGAACTGTTCGTTCTTGGCGACAAAGTCGGTTTCTGAATTCACTTCGACGACTGCGCCCTTGGTGCCTTCAACGGCAACGCCAACGAGACCTTCAGCGGCCGTGCGGCCAGCCTTCTTGGCCGCGGCCGACAGACCCTTCGCGCGAAGCCAGTCGATGGCCGCTTCCATGTCACCAGCGACTTCGGCCAGCGCCTTCTTGCAGTCCATCATGCCGGCGCCCGTGCGCTCGCGCAGTTCCTTCACCATTGCTGCGGTGATCTCAGCCATTTTCATAACTCCCGTAAAAATCATATGTGGGGCGCGGAGCGATCAGGCCAAGCCCAACCGCAACGCACCCCCTCACATTTCGTTCGCGTTTCCGCGGGCTTAAGCTTCGAGCGCGGCTTCCACCGGCGGCTCAGCCATTGCACCAACGTCTTCGCCGCGAGCTGCGGCGTTGCCGCTCTTGCCGGCGCGGGCGGCGCTGGCAATTGCATCGCTATAGAGGCGAATAGCGCGGCTGGCGTCATCGTTGCCCGGAACCGGGAACGCAATGCCGTTGGGATCGGAGTTGGAATCGAGGATCGCGATAACCGGAATGCCAAGGACGTTGGCTTCCTTGATCGCAAGCTCTTCCTTGTTGGTGTCGATCACGAACATCACGTCCGGAAGGCCGCCCATATCGCGGATGCCGCCCAGGCTCTTTTCAAGCTTGTCGCGTTCGCGGGTGTTCTGGAGAACTTCCTTCTTGGTCAAACCCGTGGTGTCACCTGCCAGCTGCTCTTCAAGCGCTTTCAGGCGCTTGATCGAGTTCGACACGGTCTTCCAGTTGGTGAGCATCCCGCCCAGCCAGCGATGGTTGACGAAATACTGACCCGAAGCGAGTGCGCTTTCCGCAACCGCGTCCTGCGCCTGGCGCTTCGTGCCGACGAACAGGACCTTGCCGCCACGGGCGGTGGTCTGCTG
>NZ_CAMLDL010000012.1 GCF_946478955.1 uncultured Sphingomonas sp.
CCTGGCGCTTCGTGCCGACGAACAGGACCTTGCCGCCACGGGCGGTGGTCTGCTGCACGAAGTCGAGTGCACGGGCGAACAGCGGAACGCTCTGCGACAGGTCAATGATGTGAACACCGTTACGATCGCCGAAGATATACGGCTTCATACGCGGGTTCCAACGGTGGGTCTGGTGGCCGAAGTGTGCACCGGCCTCAAGCAATTGCTGCATCGTGACGACATTGGTCGCCATGGTCATTCTCCTTACGCGGTTAGTCCTCGATAGGCCCAAGTAACCCCGGATCAGGTCCGGGGCACCGCTATGTACGGGCCCATCTGTGGGATGGCGCGCCCTCTAACCGATGACGCCAGCAATTTCAAGAGCTTGGTGCCTGGTGAACGCAATGAGAACAAACAAAGAACTTTTTACTTGACTGCGGGGGAACAAATATGGAACTTTGGCCGAATTGAAGGATATCGCTGACCATTTCGGAACCAAATCGTTCCCGACCTGTTCAGCGTGAAACGAAAAGGAAGCAACCGATGTTCGCGACCCTTGTCACGCTTTCGCTGTTCGCCGGCACCGTCGGCCTGTTGGTTTCCATGGCACGCGCCAATGGCGACAAAATCCTTGCCGCCTTGAATGGCAGCAGTTGGTCGAGCCAGACGCCGATGACGGTTCGGGCAAACCCCGTTACCGTTCGTTTTCAATCACGGTATCGGCGGGAAGCGCCGGTTAAAGCGCGGGTGGAGTGGCGCGCCGCCGCTTAATGCGGGCATAGCTTGCAAGGCTGAACGGGATAGTCGCCAGATACGCCAAGGATACGGCGAGCAACGTTATCCAAGGCTCATTCACCAGGGCCGCACCAAGCAACGCAACGCCGGCGAGCGCGAAGATGCGCCAGCTGCGGCGAATGCGCAGCGAGGTCCAGCTGTAGGTGGGAATGCTGCTGATCATGAGGGCGGCCACAAACAGGGTCCATGGCATAACCATCTGCCATGACTGAAACAGGTTCTGACCGGTAATAAGCCACAGGTAGATCGGGGCGAATGCCAACCCGGCGCCTGCAGGCGCCGGGACGCCGGTATTGAACCCCGCCAATTTGTGCGGCTGCTCCGTTTCTTCCAGCCTCGCATTATAGCGTGCGAGACGAAGCGCGCAGCACACGGCAAGCGCAAGCGACACTGTCCACCCAAATTTTGGAGCATGTTGAAGCGACCAGAAAAAGATGATCAGCGCTGGCGCGGTGCCAAACGCGATATTGTCGCTTAGTGAATCCAGCTCCGCTCCGAACCGGCTCTGCGCCCGTAGAGCTCGGGCAATGCGTCCGTCCATGCCATCCAGAACGCCGGCAATGATGATGGCGCCCAGCGCCTTTTCCCAGTCACCGGTAAATCCAAATCTTATGCCGGTTAGCCCGAAACACAAGGCGAGCGCCGTAACGGCATTTGGCAAAAATGCCCGGAACGACAGCCCCTGGTCGCTCGTGGGTGGCATTATTGGCTAATCCCGTTGAGACCCGGATCAACACCGAGTTCGGCCAATATGGTTTCGCCGGCAATCGTGCGCTGGCCCAGAAGGACCATCGCCCCGGTTCCGGCGGGCAAGAAGACATCGACGCGGCTGCCAAAACGGATCAGGCCGATACGCTCCCCTGCCGATATGCGGTCGCCTTCCTTGACGAACGACATGATCCGCCGGGCAACGAGGCCGGCAATCTGTGTGAACGCGATTGCGACACCATCTTCGCGTTCGACCAGGAAGTGCTGCCGCTCATTGTCTTCGCTGGCTTTGTCCAGATCGGCGTTCAGGAATTTACCCGGAATATAGGCGATTTTGCGGATCGTACCGGCGATCGGTGAGCGATTGATGTGGACGTCGAACACACTCATGAAAATCGACACGCGCGTAAACTGGCCGGCCATGCCGGGTTCGCCCAGAAACTCTGGCGGGGCAGAAACGGGCACGATCATTGTGACCAACCCGTCGGCCGGTGCAATGATCAGCTTCGGATCTTGCGGCGTGGTTCGAACCGGATCACGGAAAAAAGCCGCGACCCAAACCGTCAGGCCGACCAGGAGCCATCCGATAACGTTCGGCAGCAGGCTGAACGCCGCCAATGTGAAGAATGCCGATACCAGCACGAATTTGCGCCCCTCCGGATGAACCGATGGGAACCGCCATTTGACGGTGGTGAGGTGATTGTTGGGCTTATCGATCGAAGGCATGGCAAGTCCCTTAGGCAGAAGTGTCTCGCTGCACAATCGCCCAAGCGGTCCCTCATAGTTGCCTTGACGCCGATGGCCGCCTAAGGCCCCGGCCAACTCATTCAAACGCAACTGACAATTCAGGGACCCGACATGGCCAAGATCAAGGTGAAGAACCCGGTCGTCGAAATCGACGGCGACGAAATGACCCGCATCATCTGGGAATGGATTCGCGAGCGGCTGATCAAGCCCTACCTCGACATTGACCTGAAATATTACGACCTTGGCATCGAACATCGCGACGCGACCGACGATCAAGTGACCATCGACGCCGCCAACGCGATAAAAGAATATGGCGTCGGCGTGAAATGCGCGACCATCACCCCGGACGAGCAGCGCGTTGAAGAATTTGGCCTGAAAAAGATGTGGAAGTCGCCCAACGGCACCATTCGCAACATCCTGGGCGGTGTCGTCTTCCGCGAACCAATCGTCATTTCCAACGTCCCGCGCCTGATCCCGGGCTGGACCGACCCGATTGTCGTTGGCCGTCACGCCTTTGGCGACCAGTATAAGGCGACCGATTTCAAGGTGCCCGGCAAGGGTAAGCTGACCATGAAATGGACCGGCGAAAACGGTGAAGAGCTGGACTATGAAGTCTTCGACTTCCCCTCGGCCGGTGTCGCCATGGGCATGTACAACCTCGACGAATCCATCCGCGATTTTGCTTATGCCTGTTTGAACTACGGCTTGCAGCGCAAGTGGCCGGTCTATCTGTCGACCAAGAACACCATCCTCAAAGCCTACGACGGCCGTTTCAAAGACATCTTCCAGGAAGTATATGACGCCGACTTTAAGGCGGCGTTCGAGGAGGCAGGGATTGAGTATCAACACCGCTTGATCGACGACATGGTAGCCTCTGCGCTCAAGTGGAGCGGCAAATTTGTCTGGGCCTGCAAAAACTATGACGGCGACGTTCAGTCGGACCAGGTCGCTCAGGGCTTTGGATCTCTCGGCCTGATGACCTCGGTTCTAATGACCCCGGACGGAAAAACGGTCGAGGCCGAAGCCGCCCATGGCACCGTCACCCGCCACTACCGCCAGCATCAGGCAGGCAAAGCCACGTCGACAAACCCGATTGCATCGATCTTCGCATGGACCGGCGGCCTGAAGTTCCGCGGCAAGATCGATGGCACTCCTGAAGTAGAAAAGTTCGCAGAAACGCTGGAGCGCGTCTGCGTCCGCACTGTCGAGGAAGGCAAGATGACCAAGGATCTCGCACTTCTCGTTGGTCCGGAACAACCGTGGATGACCACAGAACAATTCTTCGAAGCAATCCGCGAGAACCTCGAAAAGGAAATGGCCAACTGAGCCTGACCTGTCGAACCAACGCAATCATCGCAAGGGCGGCCGGTAACGGTCGCCCTTTTTGCTGAAACGGGAACGGAACGACCTTTGGCGATAGCGGTTCTGTAAAGAACATTGGCCGTTTCGGCCGTCCGATCACCGATACAGTAAAGGAGAAATTTGTTGGTTCGCCAGAAGGAACAGGCCCGTCTCGATATCCGCCAGGCCGTCCCCGCCGATGTCAAAGGCATCGTCGATCTGGTCAACCGTGCCTATGATGACCTGCCCACCTACAGTCCAGGTGAGGTTCGCGGCCAGATCAACAATTATCCCGACGGCTGTTTCGTCGCCGTTCTGGACGGCAAGATCGTCGGATATTGCGCGACCATCCGTGTTCCTGAAAAGCGTGCGCTTGGCACCCATAGCTGGTCCGAGATCAGCGGCGGCGGATTTGGATCGCGCCACGATCCCAAGGGTGATTGGCTCTACGGATATGAAATGTGCGTGGATCCGAAAGTGCGCGGCAATCGCCTGGGACGCCGTCTTTATGAGGAACGACGTCATTTGGCCGAGCAGCTCGAGCTAAAAGGCATCGTGTTCGGCGGCCGAATGCCCAATTATGCCAAATCCCGACGCAAGGTCGGCAGTCAGCAGGAATATCTGGACGCCGTAGTCGCGGGCAAAATTCACGATCCGGTAATTCGCTTTCAACTGGCCAATGGCTTTGAGCCGGTTGCCATCCTTGAAAACTACCTACCTTCCGACAAGAAATCCGACGGCGCGGCGGTTCAGATGGTGTGGCGCAACCCTTACGTAGAGGCCGATCAGCCCAAGGAAACGCGCATACCGCGCGGCGTTGAAAGCGTGAGACTGGCGACCTGCCAGCTCCAAGCCCGGGCCGTCAAGGATTTTGACGAGTTCATCGCTAACGTCCGCTATTTCGTCGATGTTGCGGCCGATTACGGATCAGATTTTATCGTCTTTCCAGAGCTTTTTACGCTGTCGCTACTATCATTTGAGAGCGATGAGCTTTCCCCGCAACAAGCGATTGAAAAGCTGTCCGCCTACACGCCTGCCCTTCGCGAGGCTCTGCGCGAGATGGCGATGCGGTTCAACATCAACATCATTGGCGGCTCCCACCCTACCCGCACTGCCGACGGCGATATTCAGAACGTCGCCTTTGTGTGCCTGCGCGATGGCGCGGTCCATGAGCAGGAAAAGATTCATCCGACACCAAACGAGGCATATTGGTGGAACATAAAGGGAGGCGATGAGATTGACGTCATTCAGACCGATTGCGGCCCCATCGGCGTCCTCATCTGTTATGACAGCGAATTTCCCGAACTTGCCCGACGCCTCGCCGACGAAGGGGCCCGGATCATCTTCACGCCCTTCTGCACCGATAGCCGTCAGGGGTACCTGCGCGTCCGCTACTGCTGTCAGGCGCGGGCGATTGAGAACCAGTGTTTCGTCGTTTTGTCGGGCAATGTTGGCAACCTGCCCAACGTCCACAACATGGACATACAGTACGCCCAGAGCTGTATCCTGACCCCTTGCGACTTCCCCTTTGCCCGCGACGGCATTGCCGCAGAGGCGACAGAGAATGTCGAAACGTTGACGATCAGTGACGTCAATCTTGCCGATCTCAGCTGGGCGAGAGCCGAAGGGACGGTCAGAAACCTCGGCGACCGCCGCTTCGATCTCTATCGTATTGATTGGAAGAATAAGGGCGGTGGACAGACACAGCCGTTTGCCGCCCCCCTTGGTCCTCATACCCCCGGCGGCGGTTGAGACGGACTTCTGACTCGCTCCCGGCGAATACCCAGCCCAATCAGGCGGCCGGGAATACGACGAAGAATGGGGAAGTGATCCAGCAATTTTACGATGGTAGGGGTCCGAATTGGAGCACCGCCCAGTACCCTGCCGATGATCCCATTTTGCGCCGCCACCTGTCCGGCCTGAATGACGCGGGTCGGGAATTGGCGCCGATCCTGGACCTTGTAGAGCATAGAGTCGACGTCGTGCCCTTCGGACAGGGGCCTGGCGAGAACATTGGCCGCCGCGACCGCGTCCTGGATCGCCAGGTTGATCCCGATGCCGCCAATCGGGCTCATCGCATGCGCGGCGTCGCCGATCGCAAGAAGGCCGGGACGTGACCACGACGTCAATCGGTCGACAGCCACGCTGAGCAGTTTGACGTCATCCATTGAAGTGACGGCATCGCCGGGAAACGCCATGTTAGGAAACGCTGCGGCGATTTCGCCATTCAACCACGCGGGGCCCTTTGCCCTCACTTCTGTCTCAGCGCCTTTGGGGATGAGGAAAGCGACCTGCCAATATTCGTCGCGATCAATAAGCACGATCATCCGGCCTGGCTCAACCGACCCCCGTAATGCGTCACCGCCGTCGTCCACCTTGGGCAATTTGAACCACAATACGTCCATTGGGGCACCCAGCTGCTGGACGGGAAGCCTCCCAAGCGATCGAACCAGCGATGCTCGACCATCGGCCGCGATCACCAGCTTGCCGGCCTTCACATCTTCCCCATTTGCCAGCGTTACGCCGACGACCCTGCCATTTTCTTCCACGAACCCGGTTACCTGCTCCTTCATTTCGAGGTGGAAGGACGGGTACCGGCTTGCCGCATCCCGGAGAAAGTCGAGGAACTCCCACTGCGGCATCATCGCAATGAACGGCGCCGGTGTGCGAAGGTGCGAAAGATCGCCAATCGTCCAGTCGCGCCCTTCGATACGGATGCGGGCATTGTTGATGCGATTATGGGGACGTTCCAAAAACGCGCCCAGCAAATCCAGTTGATCCAGGATTTCCATCGTCGATGGGTGCACCGTGTCGCCGCGAAAATCGCGAAAGAAATCGGCATGTTTTTCAAACACGGTAACTGACACCCCGGCCCGAGCGAAAAGCAGGCCCGCCATCATTCCCGCCGGACCGCCGCCAATGATTAGAACGTCTGCCATGCCGCGTCCTTACGTTTACAAAGGTCGTGGAGACCATGCACATTTTGACGGCAAATTGTGAATTTTAGAGATTGGATCTCTTCAAGGGCCACGCGGAGCAGTCCCCGGGTTGACGTCATGGCGGCGCGATTGTGATATGAATGTCGGCGCGTAGGACAGGAAAATCGTGGCGCCTACGGTGACAGCGGCCGCCGCCCATGCTTTGATGCGCATCATGGCGGGCGGGCTACATATGACACCGGCGTTAATCGACGCCCTGACCATCCTTGGCGCGGCCGGGATCGTCATCCCCGCCTTTGCCCGCCTTAAGATCAACCCCGTTATCGGCTTCATTCTTGTCGGGATCATCGTCGGGCCGTTCGGGCTGGGTTCGCTCGTCGGGCGATATCCATGGCTCGACGCGGTTAGCATCACCGACCCAGATACGATTGAACCGTTTGCGGAGCTAGGCATCGTCCTGCTGCTGTTCAGCATCGGACTGGAATTAAGCTTCAAGCGGCTATTCGCGATGCGGCGCATGGTGTTCGGTATCGGCGCGGCGGAAATGTTGGGTACGGCGGCACTGATCGGCGGTTTCCTGGTCGCGATCAATTGGCCGACGGACAGCGCGATCTGGCTGAGCCTGGCGTTGGCCATGTCGTCAACTGCGCTAGTGCTGCCCATTTCAGGGACCAACACACCGGTCGGGCGCGCGGCATTGTCGATGCTGTTGTTCGAAGATTTGGCGCTGGTCCCGATGTTGTTTTTGATCGGCGCAACCGGCGGCGCCGCGGCGAGCGATGTCGGCGAAAGCCTCGGCCGGATTGCGCTCTACGGTTCGTTCGCCGTCATCGGCATTTTGGTGGTCGGGCGATTTCTTCTCCCCACCCTTTTTGCGCAGGCAGCTCGCGCTAAGAAGCCGGAGCTGTTCTTGGCAATCTCGCTGCTGGTGGTGATCCTGGCCGCAGCCGTCACGGCGGCGGTCGGCTTATCACCGATCCTCGGTGCGCTGGTCGCCGGTCTTGTCATTGCCGAAACCGATTACCGCAATGAAGTCGAATTGGTGGTCGAGCCGTTCAAGGGACTCGCGCTCGGTATCTTCCTGATCACCGTCGGTATGCGGATTGATGTCGGCGCGCTCGCCAATAATTGGCTAGGGCTGATTGGGGCACTGACGGGCGTGCTGATCGCCAAAGCAGTCGTGACGGCCGGGTTGTTGCGCATGGCCGGCGCGCGGCCCGGCGTCGCGGCGGAAACGGGTGTGCTGATGTCGAGCCCATCGGAAACCACGTTGATCGTCCTTGGCGCAGCCGGGATGGCAGGGATTTTGCGCGGCGAGACCGTCGCCTTCTGGTCGGCCGCTACGGCGCTCGGCCTATTGTTGACGCCACTGCTTGCATGGCTGGGGCGCCGTGCTGGTCGCCGGGTTGATCGGCGGCATTTTGAGGAAATGACCGAAGCGGCGGCCCCTGACCGCACTGTGATCTTCGGCTTTGGCCGGGTGGGACAAATCGTTGCCGACATGCTGGAAGAGCATGGACGGCCGTATCTTGCGATCGAAAGCGATGTCGACGGGTTCAAAATCGCTCGTGAAGCCGGATATTCAATGTTGTTTGGCGACGTTTCCCGGCGCGAACTTGTTGAACGGCTCAATCTTGGTTCGGCAAAGGCCGTCGTTCTGACCATGGACGAACCTGTGCTGACGACCCGCATCGCGCGGCGCCTGCGCAAGGACTATCCGACCCTTCCCATCATCGCACGCGCCCGCGACACCGACCATGCGGCGCGACTATATAAGGCCGGCGTCACCGACGCGGTTCCGGAAGCGATGGAGGCGTCGCTGCAGCTGTCAGAGGCGGTGCTGGTCGATATTGGCGTGGCGATGGGCCCGGTCATCGCCTCCATCCATGAAAAGCGCAGCGAACTGCGCACCGCGATCATGGAGAAGGGCGATCTGGATGTGGAGCCGAGCCTTGGGCGGCGGCGGCTACGCGATATGACCCCGAACTCGAACTAGTGACTACCGCTTACATATTTTAACGTCCCGACGCGCAGAGTCTGTCCGTCTTCGCGGTCGCTCGGGTGGGTTTGGCCGTCGAGGACCGGGACGTCGGGGAAGTCAAACGGTGACAGGCCGTCCAGGCAGGCCACGTTGACGCCATATTCGTTCGGGTTCGAACGGCGTTGGTGGAACGTGTAAATCCCGCAATTCCGGCAAAAATAATGTTTCGCGACGCCCGTGTTGAACTGATAAACGCCTAGCTCATCCCTGCCCGCCACAACCTCCAACCCATCTATGCGTGACGAAACGGCGACTGCACCCCGCATAGCGCAATAGCTACAGGTGCAGCGACGCGCTGACGCGAGACCGTGGTGGAGATGGGCGCGGAATTTGACCTTGCCGCAGTGGCAGGCGCCATCGAGCGTGACCGGATCGAACGACCCGGCATGCATCAGGCGCTGACCTTCGCCAATCTATCGCGTACCGCGGCGAGCGCGACGTCAGCCTTGTCGCCATCCGGGCCGCCGCCCTGAGCCATATCAGGGCGACCGCCGCCGCCCTGCCCACCAAGCGCCGCAACAGCAGCTTTGACAAGATCAACGGCGCTAACGGCGCCCGTGAGGTCGTCGGTGACGCCAACCGCGACGCTGGCGCGGCCATCGTTGACCGCAATCAGGGCTGCAATACCGCTGCCCAAACGTTGCTTCATTGCATCAACTTCACCGCGCAAGCCTTTGGGATCAAGTCCTTCTACTACTTGGCCAAGGAAATTGTGACCGCCGACCTTCTCCGGGCCCGCCGCCTCGGTCTTACCGCCGCCACCCATGGCGAGCGCCTTCTTCGCGTCGGCCAATTCACGTTCCAGCTTGCGGGTAGAATCGACCAATGCTGCGATACGAGCCGGAACTTCGTCCGGCGACGCCTTGAGGTTAGCCGCCGCTTCACGCAGGCGCGCGTCGCGGCCGTTGAGCCACGCAAGCGCGCCCTCACCCGTCAACGCCTCGATCCGGCGAACGCCGGAGCTGACCGCGCTTTCCCCGATGATCTTGAACAAGGCGATGTCACCGGTCGCGCTGACGTGCGTTCCGCCGCACAGTTCCACGCTATAGGGGTTAGCGGCGCCGTCGCGGCCCATCGACAGGACGCGCACCTCGTCGCCATACTTCTCACCGAACAGGGCGAGTGCGCCTGCCGCAACGGCATCTTCCGGCGTCATCAGGCGGGTCGCGACCGTTTCGTTGGCGCGAATTTCTGCATTAACCTGCGCTTCGATGGACGAGATTTCATCCGAGCTGAGCGCCTTGGGGTGCGAAAAGTCGAAGCGAAGGCGGTCGGGCGCAACCAGACTCCCCTTCTGCGTGACATGTTCACCCAGTATATTACGCAGCGCAGCGTGCAGCAGGTGGGTCGCGCTATGGTTGGCGCGGGTGGCGTTGCGGCGGTCGACATCGACCGACTGCGCCACAGTTTCTCCCACCGATAAGCTACCAGCAGCAACCTTCACCTTGAGGGCATGAAGCTTGCCCAAGGGCTTCGACGTATCCTCAACAATGCCTTCAAAACCCTTGAGCGACGTCAGTTTTCCGGCATCACCGACCTGGCCGCCACTTTCGCCATAGAAGGGCGTCTGATTAAGAACGATAGTGACGGTGTCGCCCTGATTGGCGGTATCTATGCGGGCGCCATCCTTGATGATTGCCTGCACAACACCCTCGCCTTCGGTGCTGGCATATCCGATGAATTCGGTTGACCCGACCTCCTCGGCAAGGTCGAACCAGAGTTCGTCGCTGGCCTTGTCGCCGCTGCCCTTCCACGCGGCACGCGCCTTCGCCTTTTGTTCAGCCATAGCGGTGTCGAAACCGGCGCGATCCACGTCGATGCCCTTCACCCGAAGCGCATCTTCGGTCAGGTCATAGGGGAATCCATAGGTGTCATAGAGCTTGAACGCAGTTTCACCCGGCAGCGTGCCACCCTCGGCCATGTCGCCCGTCGCCTCGTCGAGCAGTTTCAGTCCGTTGGCCAGCGTCTGGCGGAAACGGGTTTCTTCCTGCAGCAGCGTTGCCTCGATCAGCGGCTGCGCGCGGACCAGTTCAGGATATGCGCCGCCCATTTCAGATACCAGTTCCGGCACCAGCCGGTACATCAGCGGATCCTTGGCGCCCAGAAGATGCGCGTGGCGCATGGCACGGCGCATGATGCGACGCAGGACATAGCCGCGGCCTTCATTGGCCGGCAGGACGCCGTCGGCCACCAGGAATCCCGACGCGCGCAGGTGATCGGCGATAACGCGGTGAGAGGCTTTCCGGTCGCCTTCCGCCCTGGTGTGGGTCATTTCCTCTGACGCAGCGATCAGCGCCTTGAACGTGTCGGTGTCATAATTATCGTGGACGCCTTGAAGGACTGCCGCGACGCGCTCCAGTCCCATTCCGGTGTCGATGCTCTTTTTCGGCAGTTCGCTGACGATCTCGTCATTGGCCTGCTCATATTGCATGAAGACGAGGTTCCAAATCTCCGTGAAGCGGTCGCCGTCTTCTTCCGCACTGCCCGGTACACCGCCGTAGATATGATCGCCATGATCAAAGAAGATTTCGCTGCACGGCCCGCAAGGCCCGTCTGAGCCCATGGCCCAGAAATTATCTTTGGTTGGAATGCGAATGATTTTGGAATCCGGGAAACCGGTCACCTTTTTCCAAATATCAAAGGCCTCGTCGTCGGTATGATAGACGGTGACAAGCAGTCGCTCCGGCGACAGACCCCATTCTTTGGTTAGCAGGTTCCAGGCGAAGGGGATCGCCTCATCCTTGAAATATTGGCCGAAGCTGAAATTGCCCAGCATTTCGAAAAAAGTGTGATGGCGCGCGGTGTATCCCACATTGTCGAGATCATTATGCTTGCCGCCGGCACGAACGCATTTCTGACTGCTCGTCGCGCGGTCGTAGGGTCGGCTTTCCAACCCGGTGAAGACGTTTTTGAACGGAACCATCCCGGCGTTGACGAACATCAGCGTGGGGTCGTTATGCGGAACCAGCGGTGCGCTATGCACCGGCGTGTGGCCGTTCTTCGCGAAATAGTCGAGGAAACTGCGGCGAATGTCGTTCGTGGAGCTCATGGGATGCAGATAGTTGCGTTGCTGCGTTGCGGCAAGCGGCGCGATTTGGGCGGCAAGTTGATCCATGTTAGACTTTGGCGCTGGAGGGGGCAAATGATGAAGAAAATTCTGCTCGCCGCGCTATTGGCGGGGACCGCCGCCGTTGCGCAGGCGCAGGACCATGCGGGCCACGCTGGGTCGTTAGAGGCACCTGATAGACCGGTACTGATTCCAGGACACGGCAATGGTGGTTTCCCCGTCGGGACTAATGTGCTCGAGGCGCAAGCTTTCTTCAATAACGGGATGGAGCTGGCGTACGCGTTTGAGCATAAGCCTGCAGCCGCTGCATTCGAGGAATCTGCGCGACTCGATCCGCAATGTGTAATGTGCGCCTGGGGGGCGGCATGGTCGAACGGGCCGACGATCAACTATAGCGTTGAGGGCGACGACTTGAAGAAAGCGCAGGCGCTGGCGGCGAAGGCGGACGCGCTTGCGAACGACCATGGTACTGATTTCGAACGGCAAATGACGGCCGCCATTGTCCGGCGCTATGTCAATGGCGGTGGCCACGGCAAGAAAGGCGACAAGAGCTTTTTACGCGCAATGGAGTCAATCGCCGCCGCAAACCCTACCCACGACATGGTGCAGGTTATCACCGCTGATGCGTCGCTGCAGGCGATTGGCTGGGAGAAGTCGGAAGAGCTGATAAAGAGCGGCGTTGTCCGAACAATGGAATTATTGACGCCTGTTCTGGCCCGCAATCCCGAAAATACGGCTGCGGTCCACATGTACATTCATTCCAGCGAGATGGCGGAGGTGCCGCTATATGCCGAGCCGTTTGCGGACCGATTGGGCACGCTGGCGCCGATGTCACAGCATTTGGTCCACATGCCCAGTCACACGCAATACTGGATCGGGCGATACAGGGATGCGGGGCTGGCCAATTTGCGCGCAGTAACTTTGGGGCAGGAAGCTGCGGCGGCGGCAAAGAAACCGCCGGAAGACGGCCCCTTCTCCCAGACCTATCACGCCCACAATGTCCACTTTGGTCTGGGCGGCGCGATGATGGCGGGGGACGCGGAGACCGCGTTGGCAATCGCACGGCCGTTGGTCGAGGCGGCGCAAGACACCACTTATAAGGCGTTCGAAAAAAGCCGCTACCAGCACCTTGCAGGAAAGGGCATCACCGCGATCGGACTGTTCGCCCCTGACGACGTATTGAATGGGACTGCGCCCAAGGGCGACATCCTCAAGAGCTATTGGCATTATGCGCGCGGTGAGGCGCTGGCGGCGCGCGGCGATGCTGCCGGGGTGAAGACGGAAGCGGCAGCGATGATGCTCCCACCCCTCGACCTTAAGAAACTGGACGACAAGCGCGAATGGACAGGCACAACCGTCCTGCATATCGCCAAGCATGTGCTGGACGGCCGCGCGGCGATGATCGAGGGGCGGCATCAGGATGCGATCACGGCCTTCAAGGCCGCGATTGCGCTGGAGGAAAACAAGGATTTTGCGAGTCAGGTTGACCCGCCGTACTGGTGGTACCCGGTCCGCCGTAGCCTTGCCGAGGCCGAGTTTGCGTTGGGCGACGCCGCCGGCGCAAAGGCTGATGCTGAGACAACGCTGCAGCGCCGGCCCAAAGATCCTGGTTCACTGGCCCTGCTGGCCCGAATTGCGGAACTGGCGGCGGCCAATACCGGCCAATAGAAAAAGGGGGCGGTGCCGAAGCGCCGCCCCCTTCCCTCGCGTGCCCCCGTTACCTCAGGTGTAGATGGGGTAAAGATCCTGGATCAGGCCATTGGCCGGGTCCACCTGGTAGACATAGCCATCGGCGTAACGGTACCAATGGTCATTGGTGTCGTAATATCGATCACGATAGGCCATCGGCACATTATAAACGCCATAACCTGCGGGCATCGGCTGACCCACCCCATATTGGGTATTGCCACTGACCAGCGCCACAATCGAATTAATCAATTGGTTGGTCGGATCGACCTGGTAGATGGCCCCATTGGCATAACGGTAGTTATACTGTGGCGTATCATAATAGACATCGCGGTAGCCGTAAGGGACATTATAGTCCGGATAAGCCACCGGCCACGGTGAACCAATCATATAGTCGTCGTACGGCGCATACATCGGATAGCTAGCGGCGATCCGGCGCGTGCGCGGATCAACCTGATAGATGTTGCCGTCGCCATAGCGATACCAGGCATCATTCGTGTCATAATAGGTCGAACGATAGGCCATGGGCACATTATAAACGCCGTAGCTGGACGGCAGCATCTGCCCAACGCCCAGCTGATTTCCCATCACCAAGGCCGCAAGGCCGGCGATCAACTGCGTCCCCGCGTCGATGCGGTAAATGGCATTGCCGTCATAGCGGTAATAATAATCGGGCGTGTCGTAATAATAAGGCTGATAGCTCGCCGGAACATAGCTGCTGCGATACGTCGTCGGCCACGGATCGCCGATGCCATATCCACCGAACAGCGGAATCATCGACGCCACAAAATTGTTACGGCGGTTAACCTGATAGAGGTAGCCGTAATCATTGTCGTAACGGTAATAATAATCCGGCGTGTCGTAATAGCGTGACCGGTAATAGGTCGGGACGGGGGCAAAGGCGTTATAGCCCAATCGCTCGCCCAACCGGACTCGGCTGCGATATTTCGCTTCCTTCATCGGCCGCATATCATGACGGCCATAGACGAACGGCAGGCCACGCGGCGTCGCGCGGGCGACATGCCGGTCAATGCGCTTGTCGCGGCGATAATCGTTGCGATCAAACCAGTAGTTGCGCTGATTATTGTTCAGACGCTCGGCGATACGGCGGCCGCTATCACGGCGTTCGATACGCTGCGGCCGTTCCATAACCCGGCGGTCTGCCTGGCGGCGCTCAAGACGCTGCGACCGGTCGGCGCGCTCGATACGCTGATGCTGCACGCGCTGAGCACGCTCGGTACGTTGAATGCGTTGCCGTTCGATGCGCTGCGACCGATCAGCTCGCTGCACCTGTTGCCGCTCGACGCGTTGCGGACGCTCAGATCGCTGAATGCGCGACCTGTCGGCCCGCTGAACCCGTTGGCGTTCCACGCGCTGAGGACGTTCGGCACGCTGGACACGTTGGCGCTCCATCCGCTGCGGGCGCTCTGCGCGTTGCGCCTGCTGACGCTGGGCACGTTGCGGCCGCTGCATCTGTTGGCGCTCGGCGCGTTGCGAGCGCTCTACCTTCTGGGCGCGGCTGTCGCCGCCGCCGCGATCCGGTCGTGCAGCCGCCGGGCTTGTCACCGCCATAGCGGCCACGCCGGCAATCAAAATCAACTTGCGGGTCATTGCTGACTCCCTTCAAATCAAAACAAATTGTTCGTAAATTCAACGCATCACTGCGGATTTTGAGCCAATAGTGGGGCCTGAAATCCATAGGTCCGGCGCGGTCCATCCCGTTTGGCGAACAACCCAACGAGACTGTTGTCTGGCGTTCATCTGGGCGATTTTTTATGCCTCCGCCAAAACCACAAAAAATTTCAGAATTTTTCGAGAAGCGTGGAACCAACCTTCGGTGAGACCGTTTTAGTTACGTGGTTCAAATCTTCGGAGGCGAATCATGGAGCCCCGGGAACTTCGGTTCTCGGGGCTTACTTTTTGTCCCAAGCTTGCCTAGCCTGTCCGACTATGGCCCGGACCAAAAGCAAGATTCCCACTTACAAACGCAGCAAGAAAAGCAGCAAAGGCGGCTGCCTTAGCCTGATCCTGAAAGCCGTGCTGGGCTTCTTCATCATCACCATTGGTTATGTCGTGATCCTGCGATTTCTCCCGCCACCGATTACCGCCACCATGGTGGGCGATGTGCTAGCGGGTCGCGGTCTCGACAAGGACTGGATGAGCCTGGGCGAGATGGACCGCGACATGGTCGACGCGTCGATTGCCGCCGAGGACAGCAAATTCTGCCAACATAGCGGGTTCGACTGGGATGCGATCCAGGACGCGGCCAAGCGCAATGCATCGGGCGGACGCATCCGCGGCGGGTCGACGATCAGCCAACAGACGGCGAAGAATGTCTTTCTGTGGCAGGGCGGCGGCTATGTCCGCAAAGGGTTCGAGGCCTATTTCACTTTCCTGATCGAACATATCTGGGGCAAGCGCCGGATCATGGAGGTCTATCTCAACGTCGCGGAGACGGGGATCGGCACCTATGGCGCAAATGCCGGATCAATCCGCTATTTCGGGCATGACGCGAGCGCGATGAGCGCCGACGAAGCCTCGCGCATCGCCGCCATCCTGCCGCTTCCCAAGAAGCGCGGGGCGATTGCGCCAAAGGGCTTCACCCGCCGCTATGGCAACACCATCGAGGCGCGGATCGGCGTGGTCCGCCGCGACGGCCTGGACGCCTGTGTTTACAAGGGCACCGCAGCGCCAGCACAGAAGGCCCCGCCGAAGTCGACCAAGCCGGCCGTGGACCCGGGTGCCGAGTATGAAACGGCCACCCCGCCCCCGCCTGAGCAAAGTGTCGACGAGACGCCAGTTGTAGCGCCAGCGAGCGAACCACTTATGCCCGATCAGCCAACGACTGAAACGCCAACAGTTCAGCAATCGCCACAAATCGAGCCAGTGTCAGAGCCGACACAGACTGAACAGCCTGGAGCCCCACCGCCCCAGACCGGCAATGGTATATAGTTAGCCGACGAGCGCCATCTTCGGCGGGGCGCTAAGGTCGACGTGTTCGTCACCGAGAATTCGGCCGAGGCGCATGGCGAGTTCGGCGTCGAGCTGGAAGTCCTGACCGAGTAGGATGTTGGCGGTTCGGCCTTCGCTGATCGATATGACCACGCGGACGATTCCGTTTCCGCCCTTCGCATCGTTGAGTTCGCGTTGAATTTCATGAACTTGCGATGTTTTGCTGAGAATCAACTTCATCTGTAACCGGGTCCGCTTTGCAAGCTGATCTAGCGGCTGGAAGCGCTTTACGGTCACGCGCGGGACATCTTCACCGGGGCGGCGGTCGAGTTCTACCGTCATCAGGCCGCATGCGCCCTGCTTGGCGGCCGCTTCGAGGTCGGAACAGGCCTCGTCGTCGAACGCGGTTGCTTCATATTGGCCGCTGCTGTCAGAGATCGACGCCATCATGTAGCGCCGACCCTTGGCCGAGGTGCGCCAGCGTGCGCCTTCAATTAGGCCGGCCATCATCGCCTGACTGCGGCCGCCGTCACTTGGGCCGGGCATGGAGGCGAGGTCGCCGAAGGCTTTGACCTTGTGGGCGGCGAGCAAATGCTTCTGCGCGTCCACAGGGTGCGCGGAGAAATAGAAGCCGAAACTGTCGCGTTCCGCCGCCATGCGCTCGGCCAGTGACCAGCTTGCGCCGCTCGGCAGGCGGATATGGGCAACCTCGTCTTCGCTTGGGCCGCCGAACAGGCCGTGCTGGCCACTGGTGCGCTGCTCATGAGCCGATGCGGCGTGGGCGAGGATGATCTCTGCGGCGGCGTGGACGGTGGCTCGGTCGGCGTGGAGCCCGTCGAACGCACCGGCGGCGGCGAGGCTTTCCAGTTGGCGACGGTTTAGGATCTTCGGGTCGATCCGAGAGGCGAAATCTTCGAGGCTGGTGAAGTCCCCGCCCCGCTTCCGCTCCTCGACCAGCGACTCCATCGCCTTCTCGCCTACGCCCTTGAGCGCGCCGAGGGCGTATCGAACCTTTCCGTCTTCGACACTGAACGCCGCCTCGGACGCGTTGACGTCGGGCGGCAGTACCTCAATGCCGCTCCGGCGGATATCCTCGACGAACAGGGAGAGTTTGTCGGTTTGGTGGATATCATAGCTCATCGACGCGGCGAAAAACTCAGGTCCGTGATGCGCCTTCAGCCATGCCGTATGATAGGCGACAAGTGCATAGGCGGCGGCGTGGCTCTTGTTGAAGCCGTAGCCTGCAAACTTGTCGATCAGGTCGAACAGCTCATTGGCCTTTACGGGCGTAATCTCGTGAACCGCCGCCCCTTCGACGAAGCGGGCGCGCTGCGCGTCCATTTCGCTTTGTATCTTCTTACCCATGGCGCGGCGAAGAAGGTCAGCGTCGCCAAGGCTGTAGCCGGCGAGCACCTGTGCTGCCTGCATCACCTGTTCCTGATAAACGAAGATGCCGTAGGTTTCCTTCAGGACCTCTTCCAGCATCGGGTGAGGATAGGCGATATCCTGCCGGCCATTTTTACGGTCCCCGAACAGCGGAATATTATCCATCGGGCCGGGGCGGTAGAGCGACACCAGCGCGATAATGTCACCGAAATTGGTCGGCTTCACCGCCGCCAGCGTCCGGCGCATGCCTTCCGATTCCAGCTGGAACACGCCAACCGTGTCGCCGCGCTGAAGCAGGTCGTAAATCGCCGGATCGTCCCAGGCGAGCGTCGAATAATCAATCTCGACCCCGCGCAGCGAGAGCAGGCGTTGCCCCTCTTTCAACACCGACAGCGTCTTAAGGCCAAGGAAGTCGAACTTCACCAGCCCCGCCGCTTCGACATATTTCATGTCGAATTGGGTCACCGGCATGTCGGACCGGGGATCGCGATACAGCGGGACCAGCTGATCAAGCGGTCGATCACCAATGACCACGCCCGCAGCGTGCGTCGAACTATGACGCGGCAGACCTTCAAGTTTCATGGCGAGGTCGAACAGGCGTTTCACATCCGGATCGGCCTTAACTTCCTTCGCCAGCTCGCTGACGCCGTTTAAGGCCCGTTCCAACGTCCAGGGGTCTGTCGGATGATTGGGCACAAGCTTGGCAAGTCGGTCGACCTGGCCATAGCTCATTTGCAGAACGCGGCCAGTGTCCTTCAACACGGCGCGTGCCTTCAGCCGTCCGAAGGTGATGATCTGCGCCACCTTGTCCCGGCCATATTTGCCCTGAACGTAGCTGATCACCTTGTCGCGGTGGGTTTCGCAGAAATCGATGTCGAAGTCGGGCATCGACACACGTTCTGGATTGAGGAAACGTTCGAAAAGCAGATTGAGCTCAATCGGGTCGAGGTCGGTAATGGTCAATGACCATGCAACGGCACTGCCGGCGCCAGAGCCGCGACCTGGGCCGACCGGAATATCATTGGCCTTTGCCCATTTGATGAAGTCGGCAACGATCAGGAAGTAGCCGGAAAAGCCCATCCGCTGAATGACCGACAGCTCGAAATCCAGACGCTCTTTATACCTCGCCTTCTCGTCCTCGGTTTTGCCCGCAATCCGCGCGGCGAGACCGGCGTGCGCCTCTTGCACCAGCATTTCATCTTCGTCATCGCTGAGGCGCGGCAAGATCGGACGGCGTTTTGGCGCGGCGGCCGCGCATCGCTGCGCGATCACGGCGGTGTTTGCGATCGCTTCGGGCAAATCCGAAAATAGTGACGTCATGACGTCACCCGGCTTCAGCCACGACTCCGGCGAACTGGTCGGGCGATCCCTATTTTCCACATAGGTCGAATTTGCGATGCACAGCATGGCGTCATGGGCGGCGTGGAACCCCGGCTCGGCATATTGCGCCGGGTTTGTAGCGACGAGTGGCAGGTCCAGCGCATAGGCAAGATCGATCAGCGCCGATTCCGCAGTCTCTTCCGTGGCATTACCGCGACGCGAAAGCTCAACATACAGGCGGTTTGGGAATAATCCCCTGAGACGGTCTGCATAAGCCGCCGCACGGTCAGCCTGCCCATCAGCAAACAGGCGGGCAATCGCCCCTTCCCCACCCGCAGTTAGGCAGATCAGACCCTCGGTAGCGCCATCCAATGCATCGAAGCGAACATGGGGATCTTCATGGGCGGGCCGGTCAATGTGCGAGGCACTGACCAAACGAACGAGATTATCATACCCCCGCTCGTCCTGAGCAAGCAAGACCAGCCAGTCTATTGCACCCTTCGGCCCGATATCGGCGGGACGGGCAACGGCGATCGTCGTGCCGATGATTGGCTGCACCCCCTCACCCAAACAAGCGTCACCAAACGCCATGGATGCGTAGAGGCCATTGCGGTCGGTAAGTGCGGCGGCAGGGAAACCCAGTTTATTGACCTGCTTGCCAATCGCCTTGGGCTCCATCGCGCCTTCGAGCATCGTGAAGGATGAAAACAGGCGAAGCGGAACGTAGGGCATGGAGGGCATCGGACCACTATGGGGAGCAAGCCCGTGAGTCGCTACCCCGCGCGGTCCACTTATCCCCAACTTAAAGCGTCGACGGCCAGCCCATCAGGCCATCTATGTCGCGGATATACCAGCGATATGCCTGCATGACGCAGTCGGTATCGGCGCAGCGATCACGGTCGGCGAGATAGCGCCTGCCCATGGCGCGAAGGCGGTCCTGCTGATCCGGCGTGCCTTCGTCCATCGCCCGAGCAAAATTGCGGGCGGCAATGCGGTCCCGCTGCGCCAACTCAGGATCAGAACAGATCATATCTTCGACGCGCGACAACAGGCCCGCGCATTCGAAGCTGGGCCCATTGGGGTCCAGCTTGGGCTCGCGGTCCTTTGCTGGTGTCACAGCATTCGCTACCTGCGGCTTGTCGATCAGTTCGTTTGATGCAGCGTCAATTGGCCCGTTCTGGGCGTCCGCTTCCTCGGCCAAATTCTGATCAATATTGTCCGCTTCCGGACCCACGGCCTCGGCCGTCGCCTGATCGTCGGTCAAGCGGTCCTTGCTGGTGCCGTCACAGCCGCCCACCACCAGCATAGCCGCGAGGATCAGGGCGCAGCGCATCACGCCAGCTTGCCATCGTGCAGGCGCACGACACGGTCCATTCGCGCGGCAAGCCGTTCGTTGTGGGTTGCGATCAGTGCGGAACTTCCCTCTCCGCGCACAAGCGTCAAAAACTCCCCCAGGACGCGGTCGGCCGTCGCCTCGTCGAGATTGCCCGTCGGTTCGTCGGCAAGCACGAGCGGCGGCCGGTTGGCGAGCGCGCGGGCGACGGCAACGCGCTGCTGCTCCCCGCCCGACAATGCCGACGGGCGGTGGTCGAGCCGCGCGCCAAGGCCCAGCGTCGTAAGCAGGTCATTGGCGCGAGTTGTGGCGCTGTTCATATCCGAACCGTGGATGATCTGCGGCAACACCACATTTTCCACCGCGTCAAATTCCGGCAACAGATGGTGGAACTGGTATACAAAACCCAGCGCGTCGCGGCGAAGCGCGGTGCGGCCATTGTCATCAAGGCTCGCTGCCTCCTGCCCGGCAATGCGAATTGATCCCTCAAACCCGCCTTCGAGCAAGCCTACCGCCTGCAACAAGGTTGATTTGCCGCTTCCCGATGGGCCGAGCAAAGCGACAATTTCTCCCGGCTGTATTGTCAGATCGACACCGCGCAGCACCTCAAGCTGGGTTTCACCCTGGGTAAAGGAGCGGCGGAGGTCACGCGTTTGAAGAACCGGCTCACTCATAGCGGAGCACCTGCACGGGATCAGTCGCTGCTGCGCGGCGGGCGGGGAACAGCGTCGCCAGATAGGTAAGAACCAGCGTCAGAGCGATGATCATGAACACTTCGACGGGATCGGTCCGCGACGGCAGCTCCACCAGCATTCGCACCGAAGGATCCCACATATTTTGTCCGGTAATAATTTGAATGGCGTCGACCATCGGTTGACGGAAAAACAGCACAATAGCCCCTAGCAATGAACCGATGAGAATGCCGGTGGTCCCAATTGTCAGGCCGACGGTCATGAAGATCCGGGTCATTGATTTGCGGCTGGCCCCCATCGTTCGCAGGATCGCAATGTCACGCGTCTTGGCACGGACCAGCATGATCAGCGACGAGGCGATGTTGAAGGCGGCGACCAGAATTATGATCGACAATACGACGAACATCACCACGCGCTCAATTTCAAGCGCCTTGAACAATGCATCGTTCATGTCTTTCCAGGTGGCGACAACGCCCTTCCCGTCCATGATCGTCCGAAGCTGCGGCGTTAGGGCGTCCACCTTGTCGGGATTGTCGGTGTGCAGCTCAATCATGCCAATCTGATCACCCATCAACAGCAACGTCTGCGCGTCCTGCATCGGCATGACGACATAAGCCTGATCATATTGATAGATGCCGGTTTCAAACACCGCGCCAACGGTATAGCTGACCATCCGCGGAACGGTGCCAACTGGTGTCGACCGCCCATCGGGGTTGATCAACGTGATTTCACTGCCGGGATAGGCGCCGGTGGCCTGCGCCAGCGCGCTACCGATTGCAACGCGGTTACTGCCGGGCGTGATCGACTTCATGTCGCCGGATTTCACATTTTCGTTAAGAACGGCGTTGCCGCGTATATCCTCCATCGTGTTGCCACGCACGAGCACACCTTCGACGCGGCCATTGGCCGATGCCATTAGAGGTTGTTCAATCAGCGGCGTGGCAGACGTAACGTGCGGCACTTTGCGCGCCTCGGCGGCGATACGCTGCCAATCGGGCAACATGCCATCATACCCCTGGAGAATGATGTGCCCATTGAGGCCCGCCGTCTTTTCAAACAGCTCGGCACGAAATCCATTCATCACGCTCATAACGATGATCAGGGCCGCGACCCCCAAGGCCACCGCGCCGACCGAGAAGCCGGCGACGACGAAGATGAATCCCTCACCCTTGCGCGGCAGCAGGTAGCGCTTGGCAATCATCTTTTCATGGGTGGAGAGGATCATGCAGTCAGGCGCTCAATGGCTGCGTCGATCGAAAGTTCCTCTTTGTCACCGGTGCGGCGATTTTTAAGCTCCACCACGCCGCTCGCCAGGCCGCGCGGGCCGATGATCAACTGCCACGGCAGGCCCATCAGATCCATCGATCCAAGCTTTACCCCGCCCCGCTCATCGCGGTCATCGTAGAGGACTTCGATATTGGCAGCCGACAGGCGGGCGTAAATGTCGTCCGCCGCCTTGACCGAGGCTTCGTCATCGCCGCGCATGGTGACCAGCCCGACCTTCCATGGCGCAACTTCCTCGGGCCAGACAATGCCCTTCTCGTCATGGCTCGCCTCAATGATAGCGCCGACCAGGCGCGACACGCCGATGCCGTAGCTGCCCATTTCCGGCGACACCATCGATCCATCAGGCCCGGATACTTTAAGACCCATCGATGCGCTGTACTTCGTGCCGAAGTAGAAGATGTGCCCGACCTCGATTCCGCGGCCGGTGCGCTGGCGCTCAGAGGCAACCTCTGCCCAACGCCTCTCATCATGGGTTTCATCGGTTGCAGAATAGGTTGTGCTGACCTGTTGAAACAATTTCTCAAGTCCGGCGGCGTCATCATAGCTGAGATCCGCCTGCCCCCAATCAAACTCCTCAAACGCCGCGTCGTAGAAAACTTCGCTCTCACCCGTGGGCGCGAGCACGATGAATTCGTGTGACAGGTCGCCGCCGATCGGGCCAGACGCGGCCTTCATCGGCACAGCCTTGATCCCCATCCGCTGGAACGTCCGCAGGTACGCGAGCAGCTGGGTATAGTAGCTATTGCGGGCCCCTGCTTCGTCGAGATCGAAACTGTAGGCATCTTTCATTAGAAATTCGCGCCCGCGCATCACGCCGAAGCGCGGGCGGACCTCGTCGCGGAACTTCCACTGGATATGATAGAGCGTGCGCGGCAGGTCGCGGTAGCTCTTCACGTCATCGCGGAAGATGCTGGTGATCATTTCCTCATTGGTCGGGCCGTAGAGCATCTCGCGCTCATGCCGATCCTTGATGCGCAGCATTTCCGGACCATAAGCATCATACCGGCCCGACTGACGCCACAGGTCCGCCGACTGCAGCGTCGGCATAAGGAGCTCAATCGAACCGGCCTTGTCCTGCTCTTCGCGAACAATCTGTTCGATCTTCTGGAGGACGCGCCAGCCCATTGGCAGCCATGCATAAATGCCGGCGGCGGTCTGACGCACAAGGCCAGCCTGCAGCATCAGCTTGTGGCTGACGATCTGGGCGTCCGAAGGGCTTTCCTTCATGACGGGGAGGAAGGAACGGGAAACGCGCAAGGGAATGTCCTGTGTCGAGAAAGTGAATTTGCCTGAGCGTCCTAATGGGGCGCCCGCGCCAAGGCAATCGCCGTTCCGCTGTGGCGCGATAGTCACAGCTTGATCCATTATGTGTCTTAGCGGCGATTTTTGCGTGACTCGACCAATCCGAGAGGCGTAGCAATTCGCTCATCGGATCAAGGCCATCGGCCGGAAGTCCATGGGAGGAAGCCTTATCGCCCGGTCAGGGGGTGGGAGGCGAGGAAACTTCCAAGGGGGCTGACGAGCAATCGTCACGCAAGGACGCCCGGGCTTAATCGCCCGGGCGTTTTTGTTTTCGCGCGGACGCGGCCAGTTCCCACGCGGATAAAATCGTCGGCAGCGGCGGCATCACATGCGCCAAGGCGAAGGCAGCGGGATAGCTTTCCTTCCATACCAAAATGGCAAGAAACGGCAGGATTGGTACAAAATCATACACCATGGCGTAGGGCACAAAGAGCAGGCTGGCGCAGCACACCGCCGCGCTTGTCGTGACGACGTCAGCATGTTTGAACCTGAAAATTAGCCAAAGTCCCGCCGCCGCGCCGACAATCATGAAGGGAACCGGAGACACGCCGATGCGGTCGGCCAGGCTTGCCGGGGTGACACCGCCGTTAATGATGTGCTGATCATTGAGCACCGCGCGGAAGTGGCCGAGCGAATGAACCCAGTCGATCCAGGGCTGCGTCCCGAACGCAATCAGGGACGCGGCCACCACGAGCGCGAAGCCCGCCCCCGCACCGAAGAACGCGGACCAGTCCCGCCGGATCAGAAGCAGAATTGGTGCGAGCGCCACAAGCTGCGGCTTGATCGATGCGATGAGCCCCAGGGCGACACCAGCGACCAGGCGCCGGTCGGTCGCAAAACTCCAAAGCATCAATGCCCCGAGCATGATCGAGACCTGTCCAGTAATCAGGCCCGCCACGATTACCGGGCTCACCAATACCGACATCAATTCGCGACGACGCAAGAAGCGGCGGGCGATGGCGACGTAAGCTGTCAGGCTGAGCGCGACCCAGCCGATCAGCGCGGGCACCAACGGAATGAATGAAAGCGGCTGTATCCATATCAGCATGGTCGGAGCGTAGGGGAACGGAAAGGCCGGCGTCGTGGAGTATGCGTCGGACACCGGGCCATTGGCGACGCGCCAATATACCGAGAAATCATTGCCCCACCCGTGAGCGACGGTGAACGTCAGCACGATCCACACGCAAGTCACAAACGAGGTAACGAACGCGAGTGTCGCCGCCGAATGCCGCAGGATTCCCCCCATGACAGAAACGCTATCACTGGCGGGGCGAGAAGCAAGCGACGCGCTTATTCCACCTTTGCGACAGGCGCATCGCGGGCCGCGGCCGCGCGGTCCAGTTCCCACGCCGCGATCAACACCGGCGCAGGAGGTAAAATTTCGGCCAGAGCCAAGGCCGCGCCAAATCGCCCGCGCCAGATCGCAACCGCCAAAAATGGCAGAATGCCGACAAAATCATATACCAGGGCGTAAGGCGCCGCGAGCAGGCTGCCGCAGGTGACGACCGCGCACTGGCCGACCGCATCGAGATTGCGGCAACGCCAGATCAGCCACAAGGCTACGCATGCACCGATTATCATAACGGGCACCGCCGAAAATCCCCATCGTTCGGCAAGACTTGCCGGGGTGAGGCCGCCGCTAATAATATCCTTGTCATGCAACACCGTGCGAAAATGATCGAGCGAGGCAGCCCAATCGATCCATGGCTGCATGCCGTAGACCACAACCGCGAGCACGACGATCAATGCAAACGAGACCGCCGCAGCGCCAAACGCACCCCAGTCGCGGCGCAAAAGCAGCAAGATGGGCGCAAGAGCGACCAATTGCGGTTTCACCGTCGCAATCGCGCCTAGTAGCACGCCGCCCGCCATTCGATTTGGCGCACCCATCGCGATGAGCAGCATGGCGGCGAGCACCATCGACACCTGCCCGGTAAGCAAGCAATCGAGAATTACGGGGCTGACAAAGACCAGCAACATCTCGCGCGCCGAAAGATGGGTTCGGCATGCCCAAAAGAGACAGAACAGGCTGATGATCATCCACGCGGCCAGCGCGGGACCGAATTTCACCAGCGATAACGGCGCGATCCACAACAGCATGGTCGGCGCATAGGGGAAGGGAAATTCCGGAACCGGCGAATAGGCCAGCTCAACCGGCAGGTTTGCCACTCGCCAATAAACGGAAAAATCATTGCCAAGCGTGCCGTGGCCTGCAGTGAGGACGATAATGCCAATTCCCGTCAACAGGGACGCAAGTATCGCCAATGCCGGCGCCGGATGTTTGGTTATACCCCCCACAAACACGCAGCCTAACGTTCGCACCCGGCTAAACAAGCAACATCGCGATTGCCGCATTTATCTTTTATGGGCCAGGCTATGATTGGCAGCATCGGCACCGTCGCAGTTCTGGCCAACTGGTTCGCTGCCCACGCCCAAACGACCACGATGTGAGTTTTTGCAGGATGGTAGCGGAGGAGGGACTTGAACCCCCGACACGCGGATTATGATTCCGCTGCTCTAACCAACTGAGCTACTCCGCCCCGAAAGGCTTTCCCCTTGCAGGGTGCGGACGGGCCTATAGGGTTGTCGTATGTTGTCGTCAACAAGGCTGGAACCGGTTGCCGTCCGCCTCGTTCAAGCGACAGGAAACGAGAGGCCGATATGGAACCGTTGACACCGTACGACACGCTTTACCGCATCATCCTGCGCGCCAAGGAATATGAGGCACAGGTTCCGACCGATTCCGATGGGGAGGAATATGCCGACGATGTCGACGGCGCGAATGGCGAAGCATTGTCAGTGCTCGAAGACGACATCAATACGAGCGTCGAGGATGAGCTGAAAACTGCGCTAGAGGATCTTGGTGACGACCAGCTCGCCGAGATTCTTGCTTTCGCCTGGGTTGGCCAGGGAAGCTATGACGCCAGCGATTGGGACGAAGCCTATGAGGCAGCTGCCGAGGAGGTTGCAGAGGGCGGTGTCGTGGAAGAGTTGATGGACATGCCAATGCTTCCATCAACCATCGAGGCCGGAATGGCGGCGTTCGATCTTGATTTCGACGGCATCGGCGAAGAGTCCTAACCCCGAAACGGATAGCGGCCGATGGATGCCCACGGCCCTTCCATATAACGATATAGCTCGAGCGAGCCGATGTGGACGGGCCGGTCCTGCCATTGATTGGCGAGCTGGTTGAACAGAGCGTTTGCGTCCTTCGATTTCACCTTGTTTTGGATCGTCACATGGGGCCGCCAGCCTCCGGCATCTTGCGCTGACAGACTGCCACGAAAATGATCTGCGATTTGGTCTCGAAGGCGCAACAGCTCGTCAGACCGGATTCGTATCGCCACGCCCTGCCCCAGCTTGATCGGGCCGTCGGTCATCGCAGACGGCCGCGGGCCGGCCGCCATTTGCTTGAGCAACGTTACCACTTCAGGTTCGACCGACGGTGGCAAGCCATGGAACATCGTCAAGTGCGCCGGAACCTGGTTCCGGTGGGGCGGGTAATGCTGCCGGCGCAGCTGGTCGAAACGTGCGAAGTCGGATTGCCCGAACCCAGCAGTAACGATCAGTGCGCCAGGCATTACCGCTCCTAAATCTCGATCTGGCTGCCCAGCTCTACGACGCGGTTGGTGGGCAGGTGGAAGAACTCCATCGCGGATTCGGCGTTACGTAGCATCCAGTCGAACAGCTTTTCGCGCCAGATGGCCATGCCCGGACGCGATGAAATCAACAGCGTTTGCCGGGACAGGAAGAAGCTTGTCTTCATCGGATCATAGAGTTTGGCAGGCTCTGTCACCAGTTGCAGCGCCTGGGGGATATTCGCTTCCTCCATGAAGCCATAGTGGGTGATCAGACGATAAAAACCCTCGCCCATGTCGTGCAGTTCGATCCGCTTGTCTTCTGGAACCCGCGGCACATCGGCAATTTTCACGGTCAGCAGCACGTTCCGCTCGTGAAGGACCATATTATGCTTGAGGTTATGGAGCAGCGCAGGTGGCACGCCGTCCCGCGCGCTCGTCATATAGACGGCGGTTAGCGGGACTCGGTGCACGCTTTTGGCGGCCGACTTGATAAAAATCTTGATCGGCATGCTGCCTTCGTTGAGCCGCGCCCGGACCAGTTTCCGGCCGGTCGCCCAGGTGGTCAGAAGGGTGAACGCGATTGCACCCACCAACAGCGGGAACCAGCCGCCGTCCATGAACTTGGTGAGGTTTGAGGTGAAGAACACGCCGTCGATGATTGCAAACAAGGTGAATTCGATCGCGACAATCCATAACGGCCATTTCCACACGCGAACCTGAAGAACTGCGATCATGATGGTGGTGATGAACATGGTGCCGGTCACGGCGATGCCGTAGGCCGCCGCCAAATTCGTCGATTCCCGGAATCCGATCACCAGCGCAATGACCAGGACCATCAAAAGCCAGTTGACCCCCGGAACATAAATCTGCCCTTCCGCCCGTTCGCTGGTGTGGGCGATATGGATGCGCGGCATCAGGCCCAGCTGGACCGCCTGACGAACCACAGAAAATGCGCCGGTGATGACGGCCTGACTTGCGATGATGGTCGCGATGGTGGCGAGGATGACGAGCGGAAAGCGCAGTCCCTCCGGTGCCATCAGGTAAAAGGGGTTCTGCGCCGCTTCCGGATTCATCGTCATCAGCGCCGCCTGCCCTAGGTAATTGGTGATCAACGCCGGGAAGACGAGGAACAGCCACGCGACCTGAATCGGCTTGCGGCCGAAATGGCCCATGTCGGCGTAGAGCGCCTCCGCGCCTGTCAGCGCGAGCACAACCGAGCCCATCGCCAGAAAGGCCAGTTCGGGATTAATCGCAAAGAACCGGTAGGCCCAGATCGGGTTCAGCCCTTGCAGCACCGCCGGATGCTGAGCGATTTGCATCACGCCGAGCACGGCGATGATCGCGAAATAGATCGTCATGACCGGCCCGAACAATTTGCCGACTGCCTCTGTCCCACGGCTCTGAATGGCGAACAGCCCGATAAGGATCACAATTGCGATGGGAATGACATAATCACCAAGACTAGCATTGACGGTCGTCAGGCCCTCCACAGCTGACAGAACCGACACCGCTGGCGTAATCATCGCATCGCCGAAAAACAGGGCTGTCGCGGCGATCCCAAGCAAGGTCAGTCCGCGACCCCATTTTCCGCCGCCGCTGGATCGCTGAATAAGCGCAAGAAGCGCAAGACTACCCCCCTCCCCCTTATTGTCGGCGCGAAGGATGATGAAAACATATTTGACCGTCACGACAAAGATGAACGCCCAGAAGATCAGGCTGATCGCGCCATAAATATGTAGCGGATCCACATTCAGCGGGTGGTGGCCTACAAATATCTCCTTCATCGCATAAAGCGGGCTGGTACCGATGTCGCCGAACACAACGCCGGCGGCGCCGATGGTCAGCGCGGCAAGCGACCCTTGCGCATGATGATCCTCACCATGCGGCAGTGCGGCGTTCTCGGCCGCTATTTCATTGGTCATTGTGGACTACACTCCAAGAAACGGAGGGCGCACGTCGAGAGCGGCGGGCGTCCAGCAGATTTGCCCCTAAATCTCTACCTGACTTCCAAGTTCCACAACCCGGTTGCTGGGGAGTTTGAAGAACTCCATCGCACTTTCGGCGTTCCTTAGCATCCAGGCAAACAGTTTTTCACGCCAGATTGCCATGCCTGGGCGCGACGACGCGATCAGCGTCTGACGTGCCAGGAAGAAGCTGGTATCCATCATTTTACACGGCTCACCAAAGCCCTTCATATGCGACAGGGTTTGGGGGACGTTGATATCCTCCATAAAGCCGTAGCGCAGGATGATCCGATAAAAGCCGGCGCCATAATCCTTCATTTCCGACCGCTTCTCGGATTTCACGAATGGAACATCCTGGATCTTCACCGTTAGCAGCAAGACCCGCTCATGAAGGATCTTGTTGTGCTTCAGATTATGGAGCAGCGCATGCGGAACGCCAGTTGCCGAGCTCGTCATGAACACCGCAGTGCCCGGCACTCTGGTTGCGCTGGACGACGCTGATTTGATGAAAACTTCGATCGGCAGCGATTGCTCGTTCATCCGGGCAATCATCAATTGTCGGCCCCGCGCCCAGGTCGTCAGCATAGTGAAGGCGATGAATCCGATGAGAAGCGGGAACCAGCCGCCTACCGGCACCTTCAGCAAATTGGCGCCAAAGTAGAGCAGATCGACCGTGATAAAGAGTGCGAGAAGCGCACCGGCGACAAACTTGTTCCACTTCCACAGATTGAACAGCACGACGCCGATAAGCAGCGTATCGATGAACATCGCGCCGGTCACAGCGATGCCATAGGCCGCCGCGAGGTTCGACGATGTCTGGAAATTGAGCACCAGCAACAGAACCATGGTCATCAGCGCCCAGTTGATCACCGGGATATAAATCTGGCCCGCGGCATGTTCGCTGGTGTGGGTAATGTGGAGGCGCGGGATGAAGCCAAGCTGGATTGCCTGCTGAGTTACCGAAAAGGCCCCGGAGATGACGGCCTGGCTAGCGATGATGGTTGCGAGCGTCGCCAGGATGACAAGCGGCAACCGCAACGAATCCGGGGCGAGCAGGAAGAAGGGATTTTTGACGGTTTCCAGCGCCTGATCAGGCGGCAGCGAAAGGATCATTGCGCCCTGCCCCATATAGTTGAGGAGCAAGGCTGGCAGGACAAAGAACAGCCAGCTGAACTTGATGGGGTTGCGGCCGAAATGACCCATATCTGCATACAGCGCCTCCGCCCCAGTCACCGCAAGCACAACCGAGCCCATGGCAATAAACGCCGGGATTGGATCGTCGATATAGAAAGCGATCGCGTTCCATGGATTGAGCATTTCAACCGCGATCATCGGATATTTCGTGATGTGAAATATCCCGAGGACGGCGATCGAGGCGAAATATACGAGCATGATCGGGCCAAACAGCGCCCCAACCTTTGCGGTCCCGCGCGACTGTATCGCGAACAGACCGAGCAGGATAACAACCGCCAGCGGAATAACCCAAGGTTCAAATAATGGGTTGACGGTGGTTAGCCCTTCGACCGCTGACAATACAGAGATCGCGGGCGTGATCATGCTGTCGCCATAGAATAGCGATGTCGCAAAGACGCCCAGCAGCACGATACCTGTCGTCCATTTGCGCTTGTCGTTGCCGGTCGACCGATTGATCAGTGCTAGCAGGGCAAGACTGCCGCCCTCACCCTTATTGTCGGCGCGCATGATGATCATGACATATTTCAACGTCACGATGATCATCATCGACCAGAATATCAGGCTTAGAACACCAAAGATGTGGAGGGCGTCAGGCGTCAGCCGATGATGGCCCGCGAACGTCTCGCGGAACGCATAAATTGGCGACGTGCCGATATCGCCAAAGACGATACCAATCGCTCCAACCGCCATTTTGGCAAGGGAGCCCTGGAAATGCCCATGTCCAGGTTCGGCCGGATCCTCGATAATCGCTTCCTGACCGGCGGGCGTGTTACTCATGCATTCAAGCCTTCCAAGCCGAGACCGGCTCTTTTCGCCGCACTAGCACCGTCAAAAAGGCGCTGCAATTGTGCTTGAGCGCGGCTATAGGCGCGGCAAATCATCAGGAGAGACTCCATCATGCGCGTCGGTGTGCCAAAGGAAATCAAGAACCACGAATATCGTGTTGGCTTAACCCCGGCTTCCGTAGCGGAACTGGTCGCGGCCGGTCATGAGGTCTTTGTCGAAACCCAGGCAGGCACCGGCATCGATTTTTCCGACAAGGATTATGAAAAGGTCGGCGCAACCATTCTGCCGACTGCGGCGGATGTATTCGACAAGGCCGAAATGATTGTGAAGGTGAAGGAGCCGCAGCCGGTGGAAATCGCCATGCTGCGTCCGCATCACATTCTTTTCACCTACCTCCACCTTGCCCCGGACCCCGAACAGGCCAAGGGCCTGATGGCATCGGGCGCGACCTGCATCGCCTATGAAACAGTGACCAGCAATTCTGGCGCGCTGCCTTTGCTGAAGCCGATGAGCGAAGTTGCGGGCCGTATGTCGATCCAGGCGGGCGCCCATTATCTTGAAAAGGAACAAGGGGGCCGCGGCGTTCTGCTTGGCGGCGTTCCTGGCGTGGCGCCGGCGAAGGTCGCCATTTTGGGCGGCGGCGTTGCTGGCATCAACGCCGCACAAATCGCGACCGGTCAGCGCGCTGATGTGACGATTTATGACATTAATAACGACCGTCTGGCGGAACTGGATCTGCACTTTGGCAGCCAGATCAAAACGGCGTTCGCCTCCAAAGCCGCGATTGCAGCGGCGATCCAAGAAGCCGAACTCGTCATTGGCGCGGTCCTCGTTCCCGGCGCGGCTGCGCCGAAGCTCGTGACCCGCGAACAGTTGAAGACCATGAAGCGCGGCAGCGTATTGGTCGATATCGCCATTGATCAGGGTGGATGTTTCGAAACATCCCACCCCACCACACACGATGACCCGGTCTACGACGTTGATGGCGTCATTCACTATTGCGTCGCGAACATGCCGGGCGCCGTTGCCCGGACCAGCACGTTCGCGCTCAACAACGCGACCCTGCCCTTTGCGCTGAAGCTAGCTAACCTTGGCGCGGAAGCGGCGATGAAGGCCGATCCGCATCTCGCGGCCGGTCTCAACGTGTCGGACGGCAAGATTCGTAACAAGCCGGTCGCTGATGCGCTCGGCCTGGAATATTTCCCGGCTTAAGCTTTGGGTTTGATTGGAGTCGGCGCGGGCTCACCGGGCGCCGTGCCGATTGCCAACAACCCGTTTTCAACGAGCGGCCGCCAGCTGGCGTTGACGGGAGCGTTAAGCAGAATCTCGTTCCACATCCTGGCAGCTGCTTCCGGATTGCCGGAGCGTGCCTCGGCTAGCCCGTAAAAGAACAGCGGCGCGGGATATCCTGGTGCGAGTTGTTTGGCCCGCTCAAACGCGAAACGTGCCGACGGACTGAGCGTCTTGCTTTGATCCGTCAGCGCATTGCCCAACCCGATCCACAGCTTGTAGTCACCGGGATGCTCACGGGTCGCCGCGATCATGATTCCCGCCGCGTCGCGCGTATTGCCGCGCGCGGCCATATTCTCCGACATGGTAAGCCAAACGTCGGCATTGTCGAATTGTCCCAGGAAAGCTCGGCGCGCGCCGGCAAGTGACAATGGCGGAGGCGGCGTGACCCCTTCACGCGGTGATCCCGGCAAGTCCGGGCGCCCCATGGTCATGTAGCCTGCGCACCCAAATGCCAGAGCGGCAAGCGAGAAAGTCAGGATCGGCCCGCGAACCTTCATTAGCCACAGCAATGCTGCGACGACAGCGGCCATACCGAGCAGAATGACTACTCCCATCAGCCGCGCCTCCGCACCAGTCGCTTGCGTAGTATCCACCCCCCACATAGCAGCAACACTATTGGCGCTGCCCAGAGCGGCCATGTCAGCGGTTCCACTGGCGGCTTATAGCTGACCCATTCGCCGTATCGATCCACCAGCCAGCGCCGGATGTCCGACGGCTTTTCCCCTGCCGCGATCCGTTCGCGGACCATGGCACGCATCTCGCCCGCCATTTCTGCGTCGCTGTCGGCGATCGATTGCCCCTGGCAAACGAGACAGCGCAATTCTGTCATCAGCGCCTTGGCCTCGGCCTCCTGGCGTGCGTCGGGCAATTGCTCATTCGCCCAACGCGACGGGGGTAGGTCGCTGTCGGCCTGCAATGGCGCGGCCAGGAACAGCATCAGGATCGCTAGCCGCTTCATTTTGCGGCCTCCAATTCTTTTAGGATCTCAGGCACCTGATCGGGTTCAATCGGGCCGATATGCTGATAGCGGATCACGCCGCGGCCATCGACGACAAAGCTTTCCGGCACGCCGGACGATCCGAACGCCAGTTGTACCCGGCTGTCACTATCCATTCCGATCCGTTCAAACGGGTCGCCGTGCCGTGACAGAAAGTCAGATACGTCGCTAGGCTTGTCCCGGATCGCGATCGCATCGATGTCAACGCCCCGGCGTTTCAACTCGTCGAGCACCGGCGCTTCGGCAATGCAGGGCACGCACCAGCTGGCGAAGAAATTGACCAGGCGCGGCTTTCCCGTCGCTAGATCATTTGAGCTGAGGCCGGGCTTGGTCGGAACAGCGGCAACCAGCGTGAACTGGGGAACCGGCTGACCCGCCAGTTTCGACGGATGCGTCTCATCGGGCGGATTGGCAAGGCGCCATCCCGCCGCAAGCGCGAAAAGACCCAGCAGGATCAGGGGGAGGAAGCGCACGAAACGGCTCATGCCCATGCCATATCCTCCTCATAAAGCTGCGCACGTTTCCGGCGTCGGCGTGACGTCCACCAATGGCCGATGAGGGCCAGCAAACCGCCGATTGCGATCAGGGCACCGCCGAGCCAGATCAGCGTGACAAACGGCTTCCACCATAGGCGTAGCTGCCAGCGGTCGGCGCCATCGGGCTCTCCCAGCACGATATAAAGCTGCCCATTCCAGAATGTCTGGATGGCCGCTTCATTGGTGGTTGTTGGCGGGTCGGAGAAGAAGCGGCTTTGCGCCCTCAAGACGCTCACACCATCCCCACGGGACGCTCGCAGCTCCGCCTCCAGCGCCGTCCAGTTTGGGCCTACCGCCGGTCGGACATCGTGAAGCTGAACAGACCAGGGCCCGACGGTGACAGTTTCACCCAGCTTTGCAGCGTGAAGGCGCTCCACGGTGAAGGCAGAATTGGACGCCGCGCCAATGATCGATACCGCAACGCCCAAATGGGCGATTACCATGCCCCATGTCGCCAACGGCGTCCGACGCAGGGAACGGCCGACGAGCGGCATAAGGCTGCCAGGAACAAGAGCTGCGCCAATGACCAGTGCCGCCCGTTCAAGTAGGCCCATATGCGGTGCGAAGGCGATGGTCATGCCCAGCACGACAATGCCGACCAGTAACGCCGGCATGATGCGCGGCAGAATCGGCTGTGCGTCTCGCCGCCAGCGCAATTGCGGGCCGATAATCATCAACAGCGCCAACATTAGCGCGAGCGGGCTTGCCACCGAATTGAAGTAAGGTGGTCCAACCGACAGTTTCTCACCCGTCAGGCCCTCGGCGATCAGCGGATACAAGGTCCCCACGAAAACCACGCCCAGTATAACCGACAGGATCAGGTTGTTGGCAACCAGACCGCCTTCCCGGCTAACCAGTTCAAAGGGGGCGCCTTCCTGAACATGGGCAACGCGCAGCGCAAACAGCGTCAGCGCCGCACCAATGTAAATAATCAGCAGGGCCAGAATGAAAGTGCCGCGCGTGGGATCCACGGCAAAGGCGTGAACCGACGTCAGGATGCCGGACCGAACCAGGAACGTACCAACCATTGACATCGAAAAGGCAATCAGTGCCAGCATCATGGTCCACGACCGGAGGCCGCCGCGCGCAGCCAACACATTAACGCTGTGTAGCAACGCCGTTGCCGCCAACCAGGGCATCAGCGACGCATTTTCGACCGGATCCCAGAACCACCATCCGCCCCAGCCCAATTCATAATAGGCCCAATAGCTGCCGGCAGTGATCCCAATCGTCAGCAGTACCCAGGCAATGAGCACCCATGGCCGCATCGCACGCGCAAGCGCCGGGCCGACGGTCCGAGTGATGAGTGCACCCACGGCCAGGCTGAACGCGACCGACAGGCCAACATAACCAAGGTAAAGCGTGGGCGGGTGAAAGGCGAGACCGGGGTCCTGTAGCAGTGGATTAAGGCCGCGCCCATCCATCGGCGCCGGCGTCAATCGGTCAAAGGGATTGGATGCAAACAGTAGAAACGCAAAGAAACCAAGCGCCAGCGCCGCCTGCGCGCCCATTGTTGCGCTAAGCGTCTTTTCATCGAGACGGCGTTCCAGCAACGCCACCGCGCCGCCCGAAAGCGACAGGATCGTCACCCACATCAGCATTGAGCCTTCGTGGTTCCCCCACGCGCCCGCGACGCGGTACATCAGCGGCTTCATGCTATTACTGTTTTCGGCAACGAGCAGAACACTCATATCGCTGCGCACGAAGACGGCGATCAGGCACATGAACGCGCCGACGGTCAGAAGGGCCTGGGCAATTGCGAGACCGCGAATTGTCCGCAGCGATCGACCCTGATCTCCGCCGAGGCCCATCGCCATTGCCAACTGCAAGGCGGCCAGCGCCGCGGCCAACCAAAGGGCGGCAAGTCCGGCTTCTGCGATCACGGTTTCAGCGTGTCTTTGGCTGCGTGTTCGGCGGCTTGATTACCCATTTGCGGGGGCATGTAACGCTCATCATGCTTGGCAAGGATATTGTCTGCTACGAACAGGCCGGTCGGCTGCAATCGCCCTTCTGCCACCACACCGCTTCCTTCCTTGAACAGGTCGGGCGTAATGCCTTTGAACTGAACCGGCGTGTGATGCGGGCCGTCGCCTACGGTGAAGCGAATTGTGACGCCGTCGGCATCACGCTTGAGCGAACCTGCGTCGACCATGCCGCCAAGGCGTAGCGCGCGGCCCGTTTCAACCTTGCCGGCCGCTATGTCGCCAGGCGTCACGAAATAGGCAGCCTTGTCCTGCAACCCCCACATGCCAAGCAGGACCGCGCCGATGAGCGCGATCACGGCGGCTGCGACCAAAATCAGGCGTTGGTGCTTGGCCTTCATACTCATCGCCGCTTCGCTGCCTCGGCCGCGGCCTCCGCTCGGCGCATAGATAGCCAACTCGTGACGACGATGGCGGCGGTTGCAACGGTCGTCAGCCCGTAGGCAGCGATTACGAAAGTCCATTGGGTCATTCTGCGGCATTCCTGCGAAGGCGTGCTTCCAATTTGGTGCGCGCAAGATCGGTCCGCATCCGCATCAGAACAATCGCGGCAAACAGACAGGTAAAACCGCCCATCGTCAGCGGTAGCGGCCACAGCAGCTCCGGTGCAATCTGTGAACCGCCGGTTATGCTGATCGACTGCCCCTGATGCAGCGTTCGCCACCAAAGAACCGAATAATGGATGATCGGCAAGTTGATGGCGCCAACAATCCCGAACAGCGCCGTCATGCGCCCTTCCCCGCCTCTTTCACGCTCTGCCGACGCCAGCGCGATATATCCAAGGTAGAGGAACAGCAGGATCAGCATCGAGGTCAGCCGCCCGTCCCACTCCCACCATGTGCCCCAGGTGGGACGCCCCCAAATGGAACCGGTGACGAGGCAGATCGCCGTGAAGAGCGCACCGGGAACCGCAGCCGCGCGGCCCGCAACCGCCGCGAGCGGGTGACGCCAGACGAGCTGACTGATCGAGGCGACCGCAATCGCACTCCATCCCGCCATTCCGAGCCATGCTGCCGGGACATGGATGTAGAGAATGCGCGCCGTTTCGCCCTGCAGATAGTCCGGCGGTGTGATGAACAGACCGCCGTAAATTCCAATTGCCGTCAACAGGACGCCAATCGCGAGCAGCCAACCGGTGGTCGGCCGGGCGATTTTCAAAAAGCGGGCGGGATTGGCATAACCGTGCATGGGCGTTCTTCTCACCAGCCCCTAGCCGAGCCTTGTCCCCGCTTCAATTGATCGTGGACAAAAGGGCAAGGCGCAAAAGGACTAGCGACGCCCAATCAGTTTTTGAGCCATTGCATCGGCAACTGCCGCCGGGTCCTGCCCGGTCGCGGCGCTTTCGGCCCAAATCTGTTCGAGTCGACCCGGAATAGCCTCAATTCGCTGACGAACGAGAGCTGGACCGCCATCATTCAGATATTCGGTCGACACGTTGATGATGCCACCTGCGTTAATGACATAATCCGGCGCATAGAGAATGCCGCGAGCTTGCAGGCGTTGCCCATCTTCTGGCGTTGCCAGCTGATTGTTCGCGCCGCCGGCGACGATCGGCGTCTTAAGGGCGGCGATGCTTTCTTCCGTCAGGATTGCGCCGAGCGCGCATGGGCTGACGACGTCGGCTTCCAGTGTCAGAATCTCAACCGGGTCAACAATAGCTGCGCCGGTTTCGGCCGCCAGCTTTTCGACGCGGCCGAGGTCGACATCGGCAATCGAAAGCCTCGCGCCTTCGCTTGCAGCGAGACGAGCAACGCCGCCAGCGACACTGCCAGCGCCCTGAATAGCGATATGGAGGCCGTCCACGCTGTCTTTGCCCAGCGCCCGCTTTACAGCGGCCTTCAGGCCCAGGAACACACCAAGCGAGGTATGCGGGCTCGGGTCGCCACCAACTTCACCGCCTTGCGCCGGCAGGCCCGCAACAAAGGGGGTCTGGGTTGAAATGGTGATCATATCCGCCACTGACACGCCGACGTCCTCGGCCGTAATATAATTCCCGGCCAGGCCGTTCACCGCCCGACCAAACGCAGCAATCATTTCCGGCGTCTTGGTGCGCGCTTCATCGGCAAGAATCACGGCCTTGCCACCACCAAGCGGAAGACCCGCCATGGCGTTCTTGTAGCTCATGCCCCGGGACAGGCGCAGCGCGTCAGTCAACGCTTCACTGTCTTTGGCATAATGCCAGAATCGCGTGCCGCCAGCAGCGGGGCCCAAATGGGTCGAGTGCATCGCAATGATCGCGCGAAGGCCAGTTTTTTCGTCGGTGACGAAATGGATTGCTTCGTGCGCGTCGAAATCGGGATAGCCCCAAGGAGTGATCATTGATCGCCTAACTGCCTGTTCGGCCTAGGAAAAATGGGGCGATCGACGGGACTTGAACCCGCGACCCCCGGTACCACAAACCGGTGCTCTAACCAACTGAGCTACGATCGCCACGAATGCACCTTGGATGGTGCGCGGGCGGTCCTTAAGGTCGTGCGACCAACTTGGCAAGCGATGGAAAGGCTGGATACGCAAATGAGCCATGCGACGTTGGAGAAGTTCGGATACCCCGCAACGCTCATTCGCGAATATCGGCATTGGGCATTACTCGTGCGCCCCTCACAAGTGACCGCCGCTTCGCTTGTGCTGGTATCGACGTCAGACGCCACCGCTTTCGGGGCATTGCCAGCTGGCGCCCACGCAGAGCTGCAGGGTGTCACGTCAGATCTTGAAGCGATGCTGACGGCTGCAGTCACCTATGATCGCATCAACTATCTAATGCTCATGATGGTGGATCCTCATGTCCATTTTCACGTCATCCCACGTTATAATGGCGAACGAACGATCGTCGGCGTGTCGCGCACCGACCAAAGCTGGCCCGGACCTCCTGATCTCAGTAACGCGTTGCCACTATCAGATGACCAAATTGCTTTGATGAGGGATGAATTGGTCCGTTTATCTCATTGAATTAGCATAATCTTATGCAAACCTTTGCGTAAATCTTGCGCAATTAATCAGATCAGCCCATGCCTCCGCCGGGGAGAGAAATAGATGACGAGTCGTCGGGCCCGCTCACCAGCGGATTCAGAAGTCGCCATGCGAGAGCGCCTGATCGATGCAGGATTTGCTCCGAAACATGCTGATCTGTTGATCGACATGCCGAACCGGCTGGTTCAGGTTGACCCGAAACGTACATTTCGAGAGCCTGGGGTCGCACGCGACGAGGTTATGTTCGTAAAATCGGGCGTCCTTGCGAAATTCAAGGCGGACAGCAGCGGACGCCGCCAGATTGTGGCGCTACGCTTTCCGGGTGATGGCATCCTGCCCCGCGACGGCGCTGCCGATTATGGCATACAGGCGATTGTTCGCAGCGAAGTGCTCGTCGGCAAGGCGTCGGATTTTGACCCGATTGTCGACGCCAATCCCGAAATGGCAAAACTGTTCTGGCGCCTCACCCAGCGCCATAATGCCATTGGCTACGAATGGTTGGTCAATACGGGGCGCCGCGATTCCACTGCGCGTGTCGCGCATCTGCTATGCGAAACAGCAGTTCGTATTGGCCTGGATGTTGAAAATGAATCGATGATAAATCCGTTCACGCAGCAGCAAATCGCCGATATCACCGGTCAAACATCGGTCAATGTGAACCGGGTTTTTGCCGATCTGGAGCGACAGGGACTGATTAGCCGGAAGGGCAAGGAAATCCATTTCCTCGATTGGCAGGAGCTCCGCCGCATCGCCGGTTTCCAGCCAGCTTATTTGACCTGACTGCCCGCTCGATCCATGCCAACGGAAAAGGCCGCCCCGATGAAGAGGCGGCCTTTTTTCCATCTAAAGATGGTGGGCGCGGCAGGGATTGAACCTGCGACCCCACCCGTGTGAAGGGTGTGCTCTACCACTGAGCTACGCGCCCGCGCTTGGGTCGGGCGGCCATTAGGCCAGCCCTAGGTAGCTGTCCAGCCCCGCCCGAAGCGGACCGCCAAATTATTGGACAGCGTCTTTGAGTACCTTGCCCGGTCGGAATTTCGGCTGCGAGGTCGCCTTGATCTGCATCGGTTCGCCGGTGCGTGGATTACGCCCCGTCGACGCCTTGCGCCGGGTAACTGAAAAATTGCCAAAGCCAACCAGACGAACTTCATCGCCACGCTTTAGCGCGGAGGTAACAACCTCCAACATGGTCTCGATCGCACGGCTGGCGTCGTTACGCGAAAGCCCCGCCCGATCCGCGACATGGCTAATGAGCTCCTGCTTGTTCATGGCTCCTCATCTCCCGGTGGTTGGCCGCGAGTCCCGCGGCAGCAAGTGCGCACCTTTAAGTCCATTTCGCTAGCGAAAGTCAAAGGACTAGTGACGCAAGCCTGTCCCTTCCGAAGACAAGTTGCCATGACCGATCGGATCAGTTGCCTGTTCGTCGGCATCCGTCCACTCGATTGGAACCACCGGATCGACAAGGGCGATTTTCAGCACTTCATCCACATGCGCGACCGGAATGATCTTCAACGCACCGGTTACCGACGCCGGGATTTCTGCCAAATCCTTTTCATTGTCGGCAGGTATCATGACGGTCTTAATTCCGCCGCGAAGGGCCGCGAGCAGTTTTTCTTTCAAGCCGCCGATCGGCAGAACCCGGCCGCGCAGCGTGACCTCACCGGTCATCGCCACATCGCGGCGAACCGGGATGGCGGCCAGCGTCGAAATCATGGCCGTCACCATGCCAATGCCAGCCGACGGACCATCCTTTGGAACGGCGCCTTCTGGCAAATGGACATGAATGTCCTTTCGCGCGAACAACGACGGCTTTACACCATAGGATGGTGATCGCGCCTTGACGAAGCTCATAGCGGTCTGGATCGATTCCTGCATGACTTCACCAAGCTTGCCGGTCGTCTTAATCTGACCCTTGCCAGGGACGGTGACCGCTTCGATGGTCAAGAGCTCGCCGCCAACTTCCGTCCATGCAAGTCCGGTGACAGCGCCGATCTGATCTTCTTCTTCGCCGACCCCATAGCGATAGCGACGCACGCCCAGGAATTCGGCAACATTCTCGGATGTGAGCGAGATCGATTCCGTCTTTAGTTCCAAAATCTTGCGCAGCGACTTTCGCGCCACCTTTGCAAGTTCGCGTTCCAGCGTGCGGACGCCCGCCTCACGCGTATAATGGCGCAAGATCGACCGAAGGCCCTCTTCGGTAAATTCCAGTTCGCCGACCTTCAGGCCATGCGCTTCAAGCTGCTTCGGGATGAGGTGACGCTGCGCGATTTCGACTTTCTCATCCTCGGTGTAGCCTTCAAGCCGGATGATCTCCATGCGATCAAGCAGCGGCTGAGGCATGTCGAGGCTGTTCGCCGTCGTGACAAACATGACGTCCGACAGATCGTAATCCAGCTCCAGATAATGATCCTGGAACTTGCTGTTCTGTTCAGGGTCCAGGACTTCCAACAGCGCCGACGCCGGGTCGCCCCGGAAATCCTGTCCGAGCTTGTCAATTTCATCGAGAAGGAACAGCGGATTGTTAGTGCCGGCCTTCTTCAGGTTCGACATGATCTTGCCTGGCAGAGAGCCAATATAGGTACGGCGATGGCCGCGAATTTCAGCCTCGTCCCGTACACCGCCCAACGACTGGCGCACAAATTCGCGCCCCGTCGCCTTGGCGATCGAACGGCCAAGCGAGGTTTTGCCGACACCCGGAGGCCCGACGAGGCAAAGGATTGGTCCCTTCAGCCGATTGGTACGCGCCTGAACGGCAAGATATTCAACGATGCGGTCCTTGACCTTCTCAAGGCCGTAATGATCTTCATCGAGTACGGCCTGCGCCTCGGCGATATCGCGCTTCAGCCGGCTTTTCTTGCCCCACGGCAGGCCCAGGAGCACGTCAAGGTAATTGCGCGCCACGGTGGCTTCGGCTGACATCGGCGCCATGGCGCGTAGCTTCTTCAGCTCCGCATTGGCCTTGGCCTTTGCTTCCTTGCTAAGGCGCGTGCGGCGGATTTTCGCGGCGAGCTCGTTCAGCTCGTCACCGCCGTCCTCACCCTCGTTGCCGAGTTCGCGCTGGATCGCCTTCAACTGTTCGTTGAGGTAATATTCGCGCTGCGTCTTCTCCATCTGTCGCTTCACGCGGCCGCGGATTTTCTTTTCGACCTGCAGCACGCCCAATTCGCCTTCCATGAAGGCAAACACCATTTCGAGACGCTTGGCAGGGTCCAATTCACCGAGCACGGCCTGCTTATCGGCTACCTTGATCGACAGATTGGACGCAACCGCGTCGGCCAATATCGACGGATCTTCAATCTCGCTCAGTTGAACGCTGGTTTCGGCCGGTAAACGCTTGTTGAGCTTGGCATAATTCTCAAACTGGTCGATCACCGACCGCATCAGCGCGACGGCCTCCGGCCCTTCCGCCACAATTTCGTCGACAATTTCGACGTCTGCTGCCTGATGGCCGTCACGATCTACAAGATTGACCAGCCTCGCGCGCTGTGCGCCCTCCACAAGGACGCGAACCGTTCCATCGGGCAATTTCAACATCTGCATCGCGGTGGCAACGACGCCAAGGTCATACAGCGCATCGCGATCCGGATCGTCTTCGGCAGGGTCAAGTTGGGCGACCAGGAAAAGCTGCTTGTCGTCGCCCATTGCAGCTTCAAGCGCGGCGACGGATTTTTCACGTCCCACGAATAGCGGCACAATACGGTGCGGGAAAACGACGATGTCGCGGAGAGGAAGGATCGGAAGGGTACGAGTTGTCATGCTATTTATATGGGCGCCGTCATGTGGCGTTGCAACAAGGCTGGTAGGCGCAATCGATCAGCTGAGGCCGAGACCCTTAAAAAGGTGGGGATAAGCCACCGTCAGCGCCGGAAAGAGATTCTGCGCGGAATGGGTCGCCGCTGTGACAGCAATGCCGGTCAGGACGCCCCTTTGTTTCCACACCACATAGAGCGTCGAAAAGATCAGGAACGGCCACCAGATAACCAGGCCCCACCCCAACGCCTGAGCCGAATGAACACAGCCCCATCCGAATGCCGATAATACAACGGCATATTGCGGTTTCATGAAGCGAAGAAAGAGGCTGATGAAAGCCGCCATGATCATCGTCTCAACGACCGGCGCGAAGACGACGAGCATGAACAGTGCGAGGCCGCCCTTCATGGGGAATTCCGGCGTTTCGAGCTGCGGCGCGATGCTTTGAGTCGCATAGGCAAGCAAAATCGACCCAACAAAGGTCAGTAGGAAACCGACAGGAATGGCGAACCATGCCCGTCGCGGCTCCCTCAGAATCGATGGCAGGAAGCGCAGAAAACTGTCATCGAAGAGCCGATGCGGCACCTCCTGCGGTGCGACGGGCGCCCCCTCGCCCGCTCCCACTTAGGCCGCGTCTCCGGCGGCCGCGCTCGATGCTTTTTCCTTCTTGGAATAGACACGGACAGGGTCCTTACGGCCGTCCACAACCTCATGGTCGACATGAACCTCGTCGACGCCTTCCATCGACGGAAGGTCGAACATCGTGTCGAGCAATATACCTTCCAGGATAGAGCGGAGACCGCGGGCGCCCGTTTTGCGTTCGATCGCCTTCTTGGCAACCGCATGCAACGCGTCGTCGCTGAACTGCAGTTCTACATCCTCCATGTCGAACAGTTTTTGGTACTGCTTGACCAAGGCGTTCTTTGGCTCGACCAGGATTTTCACCAAGGCGGTTTCGTCCAGATCCTCAAGGGTGGCGATGACCGGCATGCGGCCGATAAATTCGGGAATGAGCCCGAACTTCATCAGATCTTCCGGCTCGGTGCTCTTCAACACCTGCCCGGTGCGCCGTTCTTCCGGTGCGGCGACATGCGCGCCAAAGCCGATCGACTTACCCTGCAGACGGTCGCCAATGATCTTTTCCAGACCAGCGAACGCGCCGCCACAGATGAATAGGATGTTCGTCGTGTCCACTTGCAGGAATTCCTGCTGCGGATGCTTGCGGCCGCCCTGCGGCGGAACCGATGCGGTCGTGCCTTCCATCAGCTTCAGCAATGCCTGCTGAACGCCCTCACCCGACACGTCGCGAGTGATCGACGGATTATCGGATTTCCGCGAAATCTTGTCGATTTCGTCGATATAGACGATGCCGCGTTGTGCTTTTTCGACATTGTAATCCGACGCCTGAAGCAGCTTCAGAATGATGTTTTCGACGTCTTCGCCGACATAACCGGCCTCGGTCAGCGTCGTTGCGTCGGCCATGGTGAACGGCACATCGAGGATCCGCGCCAGCGTCTGGGCCAGCAGCGTCTTGCCGCAGCCGGTCGGCCCGATCAGCAGGATATTGGATTTTGCCAATTCGACTTCCGTGCCGTTCTTCTGACCGTGCGAGAGCCGCTTGTAATGATTATGAACAGCAACCGACAGAACGCGCTTCGCGCGCTGTTGCCCGATAACATAATCGTCAAGAACATTGTAAATTTCCGAGGGAGTCGGAACACCATCGCGGCTCTTCACCAGCGATGATTTGGTTTCTTCACGAATGATGTCGTTACACAGCTCGACGCATTCATCGCAGATGAATACAGTCGGTCCGGCGATCAGCTTGCGCACCTCATGCTGCGACTTGCCGCAGAAACTGCAGTACAGCGTGCTTTTACTGTCGCCGCCTTGAAGCTTTGTCATACAATTCCTTGTCACATCGCTGGGCCGCATAGCGGCTTGCGGGTCATGCTAACCCGCTTTTCCCAACATTCAAACTACCAAAGGCGGTTAATGCCCGATATGGGCCGCCTCGCTTGTCCCAAATATGGATACCTAAAGCCCGGTCGGCAAGGGACTCAGGCGAACAGGCGCGTCAGGCCATAAAATAGTGCGGCCACTGCTGCAGAGCACGGAATGGTAATCACCCACGCCATCACAACGCTGCGCGCGACGCCCCAGCGAACCGCCGATGCACGCCGAGCCACGCCTGCCCCGATGACCGCGCCCGTAATGGTGTGCGTGGTCGATACTGGAATGCCCAGCAAGCTGGCCCCGAACAGCATTATCGAGCCGCCTGTCGAGGCGGCGAAACCCTGATGCTGACTAAGCTTGGTGATCCGGCTGCCCATTGTCTCGATAATCTTCCAGCCACCTGTCATCGTGCCGAGGCCAATGGCGATATAACAACAAATCGCGACCCAATGCGGAACGTGGAACTCACCCTTCAGATACCCCGTCGAGTAGAGCAGTACCGTGATGATGCCCATCGTCTTCTGCGCATCATTAAGGCCGTGGCCGAGCGAGTAGCCCGCAGAGCTGACCAGGTGCAGCGACTTGAACGCTCGCTCCGCAGTCTTCGCCTTAACCCCGCGCACGGCCCAGCTGGACACCAGCATCACTAACATCGCGACGGTCATTCCGATTAGTGGAGCCAACGGAATGAACAACAAGGTCTTCGTGACGCCGTTCCATTGAATCGTGCCAAAGCCAGCGGCGGCCACGCCCGCGCCGATAATCCCGCCGACGAGCGCATGGCTAGATGAGGACGGGATGCCCTTCACCCAGGTGACGATGTTCCAAAACATCGCCCCAACCAGCGCCGCGAACACGACCGCTGGGGTCACAAGATCCTTGTCAATCAAACCTTTGCCGATCGTATCGGCGACCTTGTGCAAACTTGGGAAAGCGAGCGTCAGGAAATAAGCCGCGAAGTTGAAGAACGCCGCAAAGGCAACGGCGTGAACCGGTTTCAACAATTTGGTCGCAACCACTGTCGCGATGGAATTGGCGGCGTCATGCAGACCGTTCAGAAAATCGAACGCCAACGCCAGAATTACGAGGCCGATCAGCAGCGGAAAGGCAAGCTCATGCATGAGGGTCGCGCCGCCTTAGCTATGATCGATGACAATGCCGTCGATGACGTTGGCTACGTCTTCGAACGCGTCGGTAATTCGTTCCAGATGCTTGAAGATTTCACGCTGAACAATGAAGTCGATCGGGTTCGATTTTTGCTTTTGAGCCTGAAATGCGGCCTTGAGACCTGTCGAGTGGATTTCATCAGCATGCCCCTCCATGCGGACGAGCCGCTCCGTCAGCTCATGAAGGCGCTTTCCGTTGGTGCCGACGTCGCGCAGAAGCGGGATTGCCTCGGCTGTAACGCGCGCCGCATCCACAATTATCGCGGCCATATCCTTCATTTCCTGGCTGAAGCTGGTGACTTCGTACAGTTCCACCGCGGATGCCGCAGCCTGCATCTCGTCCAGCGCGTCGTCCATCGAGCCGACAAGCGACGTAATCGCGCTTCGGTCAAACGGTGTCAGGAAGGTCTCGCGGACCGTCGTGAGCACTTCGCGAGTGATAGTGTCGGCGTCATGTTCGCGCTCGTAAATTTCGCGCGCATTTTCATGCATTGACGGTCCGCCCTGGACAAGACGGCCCATGGCGTCGGCAGCGGCCACCACCGCAGTAGCATGGGCTTCAAATAGTTCGAAAAAGCCGCCCGTTTTCGGAAGCAGCCGTTGGAACCAGGCAAACATGGGTCCTACCTTTGATTTTTTGGCGACGACGCTGAGCATCGTGTCCCGACGAGTCGCCTGGTTGAATTCACTTGCACCAAATGAACGGATAAGGTCGCGCAGGTCTGGCTCATCGACAGCCCTCGCCGCATCAGTGAGGCTGAACCAGCGTCGTTCGCGCTGATCCTTTTCCTTCCATTGGTCGAGTTCCTGACTGACCGACAAGGGAAAGACCTCGACGTCGGCCATTAACTGAGCGCCGCTTCCCTTGCGCTTGCGATATCGATAGCTACCCAAAGCCGTGGGACAGACGGCGCCGATTACGCCCGCCTCTTCCTCCGCTTCTTGAGCGGCGGCGGCATGCGGCGGCGTATTGTTGCCAAAATTCCCCTTGGGAATGACCCAACGCTTCGATTCCCGCGACGTGATCAGCAGGATCGAAACCGGCGCATCAAGCTCCGGGCCGTCCGACCGATACGGTAAGGCAGCAATTTGGCGAATGGTACGAATCCCCTTTTGCGGATGACAAGATTTGGCCCGCCGCGATAATCGCGACGGGCCTATAGCGAGCCTGTCCTGCCCGCAAGAAAAATGACAATTTGATTACGCGGGAGTCACATCGCCTGCTGCAGTGCCGGCGTCATCGCCCTGATCAGGACGGCGATCGAACACTTCGTCAATCAGGCCGAACGCCTTGGCCTCATCCGCCTCAAGGAAGGTATCGCGGTCCATTGCGGCTTCGATCTTTTCGAGCGGCTGACCGGTGTATTTTACATAAAGGTCGTTCATCCGGCGCTTGATGCGCAGGATTTCCTTGGCCTGGATTTCAATGTCCGACGCCATGCCCTGCGCGCCGCCCGAGGGCTGGTGGATCATGATACGGGCGTTCGACAACGCAACGCGCATCCCCGGCTCACCAGCGGCAAGCAGGAAGCTGCCCATCGACGCTGCCTGACCAATGCAGACCGTGCCGACCTTCGGGCGAATGTACTGCATCGTGTCATGGATCGCCATGCCGGCGGTCACGACGCCGCCCGGCGAGTTGATATACATGAAGATGTCCTTCTTCGGGTTCTCGGACTCGAGGAAGAGGAGCTGGGCGGTAATGAGCGAGGCCATTTGGTCTTCGATCGGGCCCGTCACGAAAATGATGCGTTCGCGCAGCAACCGCGAGAAGATGTCAAAGCTGCGCTCACCCCGGTTCGACTGTTCAATAACGATGGGAACGAGGGCCGAGGCGATATCCTGATGGTCCATAAGAAACCTTTGAATCCTTTTCTTGTCTGGACCCTACATCGGCAGGATCGCGCCAATGTTCAAGCCGGTCATGGTTAAGTGTTGGAGAAATGCCTTGAGCAGACATGGTTCGGGCGGCCGGCACATGGCCGACCGCCCTCCCCGAATGACGATCCTGCTCGGGGATCGTCCTACATTTTCACGCTGACGCGCCCATAGAAGGAGCGACCAGGGATATCGTAGAAGTTGGGATCATAGTTCGGGATGCCGCAGGTCGTGCAGACCGGCGGCTTGGTCTTGAAGATGTTATTCACGCCAACCGCGAACCCAACATCATGCAGGAATTCCGGTTCCCAGCGAGCCTGAGCATCGAACAGCCAGCGCGAATTCATCTTGTGGCCGTCGCTCTCCTTCATCGAGCCGATGTAACGGCCGATGATGGTCGCACCCCATCCATCCTTGTTCCAGTCAAGCGTGTCGACGATCTTGAGCTTCGGGAAGCCATTATAGGGGCTACCGATTTCCGTGCCGCGACGCTTGATCTTGAGCGTACCCGTCGCTGTGGGCACGAGTTCGTCATATTTCGACAGGAAGCTGTGGTTTGCGGTGAACGACAACTGGCCCCATGACGCCTTGGCAGTTCGGGCAGCAAGGTTCACGTCGAAACCACTGGTGCGAATACCGCCGATGTTCTGCAGCACGCCCTGGATCTGGCTGATCTGGCCGCTTGCCGTACGCGGCACCGCCGCGCAGGCCACGGGATCGCCCGATACATAGCAATTCTGCAATATGGTGTTGGCATCAACCTGCGAAATCGCGCCGTCGACCTTGATGTTGTAGTAGTTAACTTCGAGCGACACGCGATTGCTGAGCGCCGCCGGGCTGAACACCGCGCCCAGAACCAGACCCTTTGATTTTTCCGGTTTCAGGTCGGGATTGCCGCCCGTCACCACGGAAATTTGGGGGTTGTTCTGCTCATAGCCCGACGGAACGCCGCCGGCCTGACAGTTGGTAAGCACTTGCCCGGTTGGATTTTGGCTTGCCGAACACGGATCGTTCAACTGAGCGTCAAAGCGGGTCTTGCTGCCGTACAGTTCGCCGATTGTCGGCGCACGGAAGCCAGTGCCATAGCTGGCGCGCAGCTTGATATCAGAAATCGGCGTCAGGTTCGCACCGACCTTCCACGTCAGCTTTCCGCCCGACGTCGAATAATCCGAGTAGCGAGCGGCGGCCGACAGATCGAGAATTTCGAGCACCGGCGCGTCAAGTTCGGCATAGACTTCCTTGACGTTGTAACCGCCCTTCGTCGGCAGTGACGGAATGTCCGATGACAGACCTGCCGCCGTAATTGGATCTGGATCAAAACGGCCGCGAAGCTTGCGGTATTCCGCACCCGCGGCCAATCCGAGATCCCCGCCGGGCAGTGCAAACAGCTTGCCGGATACGTTGGCGCTGGCGCCCCACAGCTTCTGCTCCGAGCTGTTATGTTCAACATAGGTGACATAATCCAGCATCGATTGGGTAATCGATCCTTCACCGCCAAAGATGTTGAAGGGCACGCAGCCCGATGCGGCGACGCAATCGGCGAGTGGGCCGAGTGCGGTTTCAAGTTTTGCAGCGTTCACGTTACCCGTAAACGTCTGCTTGGCCTTGTTGCGACCCCAGAAGGCATTGACGTCCCAGTACCAGTCGTTGCCGCCCGCACCGAATGATCCATCCAGCGTGGCGCTGCCGTAATAGGTGTTGACCTTCTGACTATAACGACGCGGTCCGGCTTCAACGAGTCGGCGGCCGATGAAGCTGAAATTCGACGAATCCAGCGTCACGCCAAACGGGTTATAAGGGTTGGTCGCGTCAATCTCGATCGTATCGAGAAGGTTGCCGTTACCTGCATCCGGGCCCACGAACAGCGGCAATGGTGCCGCCTGGTTCTTGGACTTGCGCTGGTTGGCGAGGAGTTTGACCGTCAAATGCGTGTCCGGATTGATCTCCTGGCGGATATTCACAAAACCGCCAAGCCGCTGGAGCGGAGTCAGCAGATAGTTATAGGGCGCAAAGTTAAATCGGTCTGCGTTTCCGAAGGATTTGTAATCGCTTGCCGGGTCGGTCGGATCCAGAGGATTGTATACCGGGCGCCCCGTCAGAACGGGGGCGCGCAGAACAATGCTGGCAACGTCTTCGTTGGCGTCGTCGGTTGCTGGGTCATCGACGGTCGGCGTCAGCGCACCAAAAATGATGACTCGGCCGAGCGGCGTGCCGGACGAACAACCGCCGTCCAGGCAGCTCGTTCCATACGGCGACGGAAATGCCGAGATCGCGCGGTCACCAGCGAAGACCGAACCGTTCTTCACAAAGCTTGCACCGGCGACGATCTGGGTTGCACGATCATGGCCATTGCCCCAGCTCAGCTGATAATTCTGGGTAACGCCATCACCTTCACCCTGAACGCCAACCTGCGCACTTGCCTGCAGGCCTTCCTGGCTCTGCTTGGTGATGATGTTGACCACGCCGGCAATGGCGTCGGATCCGTAGATCGCCGAGGCGCCGTCTTGCAGGACTTCGACGCGCTCGATCATGTTTTCCGGGATTGAATTAAGGTCAACCGAGCCCGGAACACCGCTTGCCGACGCGCCGTTCACGAACCTCATGCCGTCAACAAGGACCAGCGTGCGTTTGGAGCCAAGGTGGCGAAGATCGATTTCCGCCGAGCCAGCGCCTACGCCCGCGCCGTCGGGCGGGTTACCGTTATTACCTGAGGTATTGAACTTCCCGTTCAGGCCGCCGCCAACACTCGGAAGGCGCTGAAGTACCTCGCTGACGCTGTTGACACCCGTCTTTTCCATGTCGCTCTTGTCGACGAAGGTAATGGGGGAATCTTGATCGAGGGGATCGCGGCGAATGCGCGAGCCAGTGACAATGATGTCTTTTCCGCCTGCGCTTTGTACCGAGGCCGGGGCGTTAGGCGCATCGGCCACTGGTTCCGAACTTTGGGCTGCCGCTGCGCCGCCAATAATCAGCGCAACCAACCCGACCCCCGCCCGAAGGCGCATGGACGATCCCCGCATTTTGTTATCTCCCCTTTAAACGAAAATTATTTAAGAATTTCGCTGTAACGGGAGAGTAACAAACCTAATAACGAGGCAAAATAGGCTTAAGCAGCACTCGCGCTTTCACTTCACCTATGTTGCGCTGGCGACACAGTGGGCACTGGGTGCGATAAATATGCAAGGCGGCGTACTTCCCGGCGACCGCGGGTTACGGTGTCCAGTATGAGCCCCGCGAAAAAGCAAAGCACAGCGATGATAGTCATGCCGGTCGCCAGAACGGCAGTGGGAAACCGCGGAACAAGACCGGTGTCGACATATGTCAGGATCAACGGAACTGCGAGCAGCACCGCAATTGCGAGCAAGAGCGCGCCGATCGAACCATAGAAGAGAACGGGCCGTTCAATCCGGTACAGTGTCCCGATGGTTTTCAAAATTCGCCAGCCATCGCGATAGGTCGACAGTTTGGATGCAGACCCTTCCGGCCGCGCGCCATATGCCGTCGGCACTTCCCCCACCGGCATCCGTAATTCCAGCGCATGAACACTTATTTCCGTTTCAATCTCAAACCCGGCTGAGAGGACAGGAAAGCTTTTGACGAAACGCCGCGAAAAGACCCGATAGCCGGAGAAAATATCGGTAAAAGAGCGCCCGAACAAGCCGGACAATAGCCCTGTGAAAACCTTGTTCCCGAGGACATGGCCGCCACGATAGGCATCGGCCACTTCGTGCTGGCGGGTGCCGACAATCATATCCAATTGCTGATCGATCAGCATTTCCACCATCCCTGGTGCTGCCTTCGGATCATAGGTCAGATCGCCGTCAGCCATGACATAAACGTCCGCATCGACATCGGCGAACATGCGGCGGACAACGTTGCCCTTGCCCTGCATGGTCTCGCTGCGAACGACCGCACCGGCGGTCCGCGCGATCTCTACCGTACGGTCACTACTATTATTGTCATAAACATAGATGGTCGCGCTCGGCAGCGCAGCGCGGAAGCCCGCCACCGTCTCGGCGATCGCCGCTTCCTCGTTATAACAGGGCAGAACCACTGCAATTCGAACGCTGTCCACCAAATCCCCCAATCACCACCTCAGCGGAATCGAAAAGCCCCGCCTCTCTCTAACGGTGTAGAGAGATAGACGGGGCTTCGACAAGCACGGGTTAACGTGCGCTTATTTCTTTGCGGCAGGCTTCTTCGCAGCAGCCTTCTTGGCCGGAGCCTTTTCGGCCTTGGCAGGGGCGTCCGCCTTCTTGGCGGCAGCCTTCTTCGGCTCCGATTTTGCATCCGCCTTCTCGGCATCATTCTTCTTGGCCGCCGGCTTCTTTGCCGCTGCCTTCTTGGCCGGTTTGTGATCATGATCGTGGTCATGTCCACAGCCCGGGCCATGAACATGGCCCTCTTCGCTCTCCAGATCGGCTTCCAGCTCTTCGCGCGTCACCGCACGATCACTGACGTCTGCGGTCGAGAACAGGAAGTCGACCACCTTGTCCTCATATAGCGGCGCACGAAGCTGCGCGGCCGCCATCGGGTTTTCCTGGACGTAACGGATGAACATGTCGCGATCTTTCGGCTGATACTGCGATGCAGCCTGGCCGATCAGGCGGTTCATTTCCTGATTGGTCACTTCGATCTTGTTGGTGGCGCCAATTTCACTCAGCAGCAGGCCAAGGCGAACGCGGCGAACGGCGATATCACGGTAATCAGCGGCATCTGCCTCGATTTCCTTCAGCGCGGCGTCCGGATCGGCTTCATGGCTGGCTTCGTGGCGAAGCTGGCCCATGATGTTCTCATACTCGGCTTCCACCATCGACGGCGGAACGTCGAAATCATGATCGGCGGCCAGAAGGTCGAGCAGGCGCCGCTTCATGTGCGTGCGGGTCAGGCCGTTCAACTCTTGCTGCTGCTGGTCACGGATCAGGCCCTTGAGCTGTTCAAGATCCTTCAGACCGATTGACTGGGCGAAGGCATCGTCCACCTTCGTTTCGCCAGGGACCTTCACTTCCTTGACCTTGATATCGAAAGTCGCGTCGGCGCCCTTCAGATTCTCGGCCGGGTAATCAGCCGGGAAGGTCACATTCAGCGTCTTTTCGTCGCCGACCTTCACGCCAACCATTTGATCTTCAAAGCCTGGGATCAACTGACCGGCGCCAAGCACGACGGCCATGTCTTCGCCGGTGCCGCCGTCAAATGCGACGCCGTCGACCTTGCCCACGAAATCAATGACAACCTGGTCACCGTCGGCGGCCTTGTGGCCCTTCTTGGCGTCTTCGTAGCGGGTCTGCGATTTGGCCAGTTGTTCAAGCTGCTCGTCAACCAACTTTTCGTCGGCCTCAACGGTCAAACGCTCAAGCTTCAGCCCGTCCAGCTTCGGCGCCTTAATGTCGGGCAGAGCTTCCAGACTTACGCGAACGGTCGCGTCCTTGCCGTCCTGATAGCTTTCGTCGAGTTCGACCTGCGGCTGCATCGCCGGGCGAAGCTTATTGTCGCTGAGCAGCTTGGCCACGCCATCCTGAACAGCGGTGTTCAGTGCCTCACGCATCAGCGCTTCGCCGTGCATCTTGCGGATTAGATTGGCCGGAACCTTGCCTGGACGGAAGCCCGCCATACGCACGGTCGGCGCGATGCGCTTCACTTCGCCATCAACACGCGATTCGATGTCCTTGGCTGGAATGGTCAGGGTGTAGGCCCGCTTCAGGCCTTCATTTTCCGTCTCGACGGTCTTCATGGTCACTTCTTCGATCCTGCTCTACTTGCGTCTGCTGCTTCAACCATCCCGATTGGAATAGGCTGCGTATCAATTTCGTGCTCGCTTGTCCCCCGGACAAGCTGTGCGCGAAATTGGTGCGGGCGAAGGGACTCGAACCCCCACATCTTGCGATACTGGTACCTAAAACCAGCGCGTCTACCAATTCCGCCACGCCCGCGCGGACGCCAATTAAGGTGCGCGGCCTATAGCAAGGATGTGACGCGGGGCAAGAGCGATAGGATGAGCAACCAACGACTTGCGGCGATGTTTATGCATTAAAGGAGCAAATCATGGCCACCACACCCCCCGATCCGCAAACTCCGCCTCCACAGCCATCGCCTCCGGCACAACCGACGCAGCCGCCGGCCGAAGTGCCTCCACTGCCCGATGACGTTGATGTTCCGTCGCCGCCGCCCGCACCCGATGGCAAGTAAGCCGCCGCCTCCGGGTGCACCGATCCCTTCCAATCCGCCGGGCGACGTTCCGCCCCTGCCCGGTGAACCGGTCGAGCGTCCGCAGCCTGACCCGGTCACGCTCTAGTTTTGCGGGCAATCAATCCCTTCGACGTTGGCAAGGCAGCGTCCGTCTGTGGAATTCTTCGCCAGCGGCAGACGAATCGCCGCCGCCAGGGTGGGCATGATGTCGACGGTATCACCCCAATCGTCGCGATTGGCCGGGGTCATGCCCTTGCGCCAGAAAATAATCGGCACACGCCGGTCATAATCCCACGGGCTGCCGTGCGTCGCGGCATACCCCTTGGTCGGCACCGGGATCGGCATGATATAGGGCTTCAGCACCACCATATAATCGCCCGACCGGTCCGGATCGAACGAGGCGCGCAGCTTCTGCAGGATGTTCCATTCGCGCGGATCGCCCGACGGCATTGGCGTATTGGCGACCTGAGATTTCGCGTAGGCGGCATAAACCTGCGGATTGGCGCGGTAGATTGCGAGCGCGCGGTCCAGAACCCGCTGACGGTCCGCGGGCTTCAGTTTATCGCTGATCCAAAATTCTCCGGCAGTGCCGGAGCCGAGAATCACCGGACCCTGAAGGCCCAGCCTGCCCCCGACGATTTTTCCGATTTCTGAAGCCGTTAACGCCGGATCGACCCGCATCGCCTGAGCATTTCCGCGATCCGCGAGCCGTTCGGGAATGTCGAGCCCGCCATGATCTGCGCTCAACATGACCGCATAGTCGATCCCGCTCTTGTCCAGAACGTCGAAAAAATTGCCGAGTTGCTGGTCAAGGGCCGCCATTTGAATGCACATTTCGCCGCCGCCCGGCCCGAGCGCGTGGCCGATATAATCCGTAGCCGACAGGCCAACGGAAATAATGTCCGTCCCCTGCCCCTTCCCCAACTGCATGTCGCCAATCATGGCAGCGGACAGGGCCAGAATTGCGCCATCAAAATCGGGTGAGATGCGGAATGCCTTAGGGTCATTCGCGCCGCGTGCGAATTTGCCGTCGCCCACGGTGATGCCCGGCGCGACAGTGTAGGGCTTGTCTTTCCCAGCGCACCATGCCGGCGCAACCATCGCCGCGCGCGGTTCGGCCAGAGCTTTCGCCAGCGCGGCATTGAACCTCGTGACAGCGGCCGGAACAGGCCGGTCTTTTTGGTCGGTCACAAAGGTCGAACCGCCCCAATACCAACGCTCGTCGGCGCTGCGGCCGCTCATCATGATCGCGGCGCGATCTTTCCCGGCCACCGCGACGTTACGGCTTGTCGGCGATACCTGCTTGAGTAAATCGCCGAGCGTCGGCGCTTTCAGGTGCTTTGGCGAGGCCGTATATTTGTCGGACGCGGACCCCGCGACCGTTTCATCTTCCGCGCAATAAATATTCTTATCGTCACGCTTGGCGGCCTGATCTACCCAATTATTCGCCACGATACCGGTACGCGCCGGGTGCCAGGCCGTCATCAACGTCGAGTGGCCAGGACAGGTCTCCGTCGCCGCGTGGCTTTCATAGCTGTTGCGGAATACGGTCCCCTGACTGAGCCGCGCCATGCCTGCGGTGAAATGCGGGCGATACTGGTCGAACAGGTCGGCCGAAAATTGATCGACCGATATGGCGACGATGAGCTTGGGCGGGGTTGGTGGGACTTGGGCGTAGGCGGGAGAAGCAATAGCTGCTGCGGCGGCATACAAAGCCAAACTACCTTTGTTCATCTCACCTCCTAGTTCCCCTGCGATGGCAGGGGTCCAGACGCGCGAAGCGCCACTAACACCGACAGCGAATGCTCGCCCTATGGGCTCGGACCGGCCCCCTGCCCTCGCAGGGGAACAGGCCTCTAGCCCAACTTGGCCCGTAGCCGTTCGTTGACCACGCCCGGATTGGCTTTCCCCTGCATCGCCTTCATCGTCTGACCAACGAAGAAACCGAACAGCGCTTCCTTGCCCGCCTTATATTGCTCGACCTTGTCGGCGTTGGCGGCGAGGATCTTGTCGATCTCCGCATCAATCGCGCCGGTGTCGCTGGTCTGCTTCAGGCCTTCCCGTTCGACGATGGCGCCAGCACGGTCGCCGGTTTCGAGCATTTTCTCGAACACCGTCTTGGCGATGGAGCCGCTGATCGTGCCGTCGGCGACGAGCTTCAGAAGCTCCGACGCATGATCGGGCGAAATCGGGCTTTCGGCGATGGTCACGCCAAGGCGGTTGAGCGCGCCAAACAGCTCGCCTGAAACCCAGTTGCTCGCCTGCTTGGCGTCAACATCGGTCGCCAGCAGCACGTCGAACCAGCTGGCCGTTTCGACTTCGGCGGTCAGCACGCTCGCGTTGTAGGCGGAAATGCCCATCAGCTCGTAGCGTTTGCGCTTGGCATCCGGCAGTTCGGGCAGCGACTGACGGCATTCCTCAAGGAACGCATCGTCAAGCTCGAGCGGCAGCAGGTCGGGATCGGGGAAGTAGCGATAATCATGCGCATCTTCCTTCGACCGCAGCGTGCGCGTGACGTTCTTGTCAGGATCGTAAAGGCGGGTTTCCTGCGCGACGGTGCCACCTTCCTCGATCAAATCGACCTGACGGCGCGCCTCGCTCTCGATCACGTTCATGACGAAACGGACCGAGTTGACGTTTTTTGTCTCGGTGCGAGTGCCGAATTCGTCGCCGGGTTTGCGAACCGAGACGTTGACGTCGGCGCGCATCGAGCCTTCTTCCATATTGCCGTCGCACGAGCCGACGTAGCGGAGGATCGCGCGCAGCTTGCGGAGATAGGCACCGGCCTCGGCGGGCGAGCGCATGTCGGGCTTCGACACGATTTCCATCAACGCGACGCCCGAGCGGTTGAGGTCGACATAGGACATGGTCGGATGCTGGTCGTGCATCAGCTTGCCCGCGTCCTGCTCGACATGGATGCGCTCGACGCCGATGGTTACGGCGCTGCTCTCATCCTTCTCGTCGGTGAGGACCGTGATTTCGCCCTCGCCCACGAGCGGGTGATAGAGCTGCGAAATCTGGTAGCCCTGCGGCAAGTCGGCGTAGAAGTAATTCTTGCGGTCAAAGCGTGACCATTTGTTGATCTGCGCGTCGATCGCCATGCCGGTGCGCACCGCCTGACGGATGCATTCGCGGTTGGGCACCGGGAGCATGCCGGGCATCGCGGCGTCGACCAGGCTGACCTGCGTATTCGGCTCCGCCCCGAACGCCGTTGCCGCGCCGCTGAACAGCTTGGCCAGCGTCGTCACCTGCGCATGAACCTCAAGGCCAATCACGACCTCCCAATCGCCGGTGGCGCCTTTGATCCGATAGTCGCTCACCACCACTTCTCCGCACGATGGGTAAATCCGGCGCGTTCCTCAATGGCGAGGCCCGCGTTGAGCAAAGTCTGCTCGTCGAGCTCGTTCGCGATAAGGTGCAAGCCCAACGGAAGCCCCTGCCCGTCCAGGCCGCCCGGAACGCTCATAGCGGGAAGGCCGGCAAGGCTCGCCGGGACCGCGAAGACGTCGTTGAGGTACATGGCCAGCGGGTCGCTCATCTTCTCGCCAAGGCCGAACGCCGCAGAGGGCGCCGTGGGCGTGAGGATGAGGTCGCATTTCTCGAACGCCTGAGCAAAGTCGCGCTTGATGAGGGCGCGGACCTTCTGGGCTTTGGTGAAATAGGCATCGTAAAAGCCCGCCGACAGCACATAGGTGCCGATCATGATGCGGCGCTTCACCTCCGCCCCGAAGCCGTCGGCGCGGGTCGCCGCGTACATGGCGTCGAGGTTGCCGCCCTCCGGCGTATCGCGCAGCCCGTAGCGCACGCCGTCGTAGCGGGCGAGGTTGGACGAGGCTTCGGCGGGCGCGATGATGTAATAGGTTGGCAGCGCGTATTTCGTGTGCGGAAGCGAAATCGGCACGACTTCAGCGCCCGCATCCTTCAGCCATTCGATGCCCTGATCCCACAGCGCGTTGATCTCTTCCGGCACGCCGTCGACGCGATATTCCTTGGGAATACCAACGCGTTTGCCCTTGAGATCGCTGGACAATCCCGCTTCCCAATTGGGCACGGACAGCTTCAGGCTGGTCGCGTCCTTGGGGTCGAACCCGCACATGCTTTCCAGCATGATCGCGCAGTCGCGGACGTCCTTTGCCATCGGCCCCGCCTGATCGAGCGAGCTGGCGAAGGCGACGATGCCCCAGCGGCTGCAGCGGCCATAGGTAGGCTTGATGCCGGTGATGCCGGTGAAGGCCGCGGGCTGACGGATCGAACCGCCGGTGTCGGTGCCGGTGACGCCCGGCGCCATGCCCGCGCTGACCGCCGCCGCCGATCCGCCCGAGCTTCCGCCCGGGGTCAGCGCAGCATTGCCGCCGTCATTGCGCCGCCACGGGCTGATGACCGGGCCGTAGGTGCTGGTTTCGTTAGACGAGCCCATGGCGAATTCGTCCATGTTGAGCTTGCCCAACATCCCCGCGCCCGCCGCCTTCAGATTGGCGGATACGGTGCTTTCGTAAGTCGGTTTGAACCCGGTCAGGATTTTGGAAGCGGTCGTGCTAGCGACGCCCTCAGTGCAGAACAAATCCTTGATTCCGAGCGGCACACCCGACAGCGGCTTCAATTCGCCTTTGGTACGCGCTTCGTCAGCAGCATCGGCGGCGGCAAGTGCCAGTTCCGGCGTTTCGACCGTCCAGGCGTTGAGCGCGCGGCCAGCGGCGACAGCTTCATTGAACGCCGTCGCGACTTCACGCGCGGAAAACTCGCCGAGGCGAACGCCGTCGCGGATCTGGGCAATGGTCTTGGTTGTTAGGTCACTCACTTGATCGTCACCCTCGCGAAAGCGGGGGTCCCGCTTTTCTTGTGAACGGTCGCGCCAAAGGCAGCGGGATTCCCGTTTTCGCGGGAATGACGGTTTGCGGTGATCACTATTCGATCACCTTCGGCACGGCGAAGAAGCCGTGCTGCGCGTCGGGCGCATTCTTCAAAATCTGGTCGCGGATACCGCCGCCAGTCAGCGGATCAGCGTCCACGACATCGTCACGCAGGCGGGTTTCGTTGGCGATGACCGCAGTCAACGGCTCGACCCCATCGGTGTTGACCTCACCCAGCTGCTCGACCCAGCCGAGGATGTTGTTGAGTTCGGGCACCATCTTGTCGATTTCGGCATCGCTCAGCGCGAGCCGGGCGAGCTTGGCGACGTGGCGCACTTCTTTTTCGGAAACGGACATGAAAGCGCGGCTAGCAGGGGCCGCGCGCGCCTTCAACGCCTATTCGAACAGATCACCGACCGGTTTGCCATCAACGAACACCTGGCGGCGGTTCACTGTGCGGACCTCCACCGGCGCATCATTGATGTTGGGATAGCTGCCATCTGGCCCAACCGACGATTTGGCGAGGCGATCTTTGTCGGCATCAATTGTCGTCACCCAGATATAGCCCTTGCCCTTGTTCTGGGTGAGCAGGATGACGCGCCCCTGATCAAGCCGGACAAGGGTGCAACGGCTTTCGGCGCTACATTCGCGGTTGGCGCCGACCGCACGCAACGTCGCATCGTCAAGGGCGATGTCGTTGCCAATCACTCGAACAAATTTCGGATCGATCGCTGCCGGAGGCAAGGGCACATCGACGTCATATCGGCTTTTGCCGGCAAGTGCGTCAGCGGCGAGGTTGCGTTCTTCAGGATCATTCGCCTTAGATCGGACCTGCTCAAGCGCCGTTCGGCCCGAAGGGCCAAAATCAAACGCCATAGCGCGCCAGTCGAAATCCGTCGGCTTGACCTTGCCCGACTGCAGCCGCGCGAGCTGCGACCTCGCGCTGATGCTGCCGAAGTCCATGATCGGCAGCGCCAGGAAGATTGCGATACCGACCACCCCCAATGCGACCTTGATCTGCAGCGGCCGCACGACGTCGGCGAAATTCAACCGTCCTTTGACAAGCGACCACCAGAAGATCACCCCGGTGACGACAGCGACGATGATGGCGATCACGCCCCAGAGGCGTTCCGGCGTCCAGCCGTACTGGCCGATCCGCTGCCCCATCGACAAAGCGGCGAGTATAGCCAGCGGCAGGATCGCGGCCGCCAGGGCCACGGCGCAATATTGCATAAGGATTGAAGGGCGGCGATCCGCCTGCCCGTCACCAATGATGACATTGGTCAGCGCGAACGCCCCGAACGCGCCTAACAACAGCAGTGGTGTCGGCGGAACGCCGCTATCCCAAAAGCTTTCCAGCCCGGTGAATGGTAGCGCCAGGAAAAAGGCCCACAGCGCCGTCGCCACGACCGGCGCGAGTACGACCAGTATTGCCATTACCAGCTTGCGCACCGTCCCAAGCAATCCCTCGCGATCGCGCAAAATGCCGACGGAAGCCCCGAACGCCGCGCCGGCCAGCGTCCAGGCGAACCACCCCTGCTCAAACAGATGTTTGAGTGCGTTGATGCCAATGATGCGAAACAGGGACGCAATCAGAAAAGCGACGATGAAACAAAGACCCGTAAAAAGCAGAGCGAATAGACCTATGACGACATCGCTCCAGACATGGCGGTGGACATTGGCGACGGGGAACCGAAATGCCCCTTCGTCGCGCGCCGCCTGAAACAGCGGCGCCGCAACCAGCACAGCTGCCGCCCCGGAAAAAAAGGGGAATTCGAAAAGGTTAGGTACATAGTTATACCCGGCCGTGGACCATCCCACAAAGGCAAGCACGCTGCCCCACGCCAAGGCGAAGATTACCGACCACCACCAGCGAACCCTGGCGAAAGTGATGAGGAAACTGATTGCTGCCGCAGCGACGAACACTGCTGCGGCCTGCCGCCAAATAGGCACGATATCATAGTGGTACGCCTGACTGCCCACCAGTTGATAGAACAGCATGCCAGAAGCCGCGCCCACGAATGCCATAACGACCGGCAAAAACGAATTGCCGTCACCGTTCCGCTCTTCCTGCATCAATGTGCCCCTCCCAATGCGTAGCAGCTTGGGCGAATTCGATCTGGTCTTCAACCGACGATCATCCTCCATCCGCCATCAACCGCTTGTCGCGCCACCGGCTTATGCTAGGGCTGCCGCCATGTGTGCACGACGCTTTCTCGGCTGTATCTTCATCTTCGTTCTGCTGGCGGTCGCCGCCGCATTCCTGATGTTCCAGTTCGGGGACCGGGTGCTGACCAGCATGGCGACCCCAAAGGGCCATTATCAGACCCCGGCCGAAAATGGGCCGGATTACGCCCGTGCAGACAGCTGGTTGGCGAAGCCGGGAGACGAACGGAACCTAGCGGACTGGCTCCCGGTCAGCGCAACCGGACAGTCGCCCACTCTGCCCGCCGTCGACCGCCGCGAGGCCGCGACGTTTTACATTCATCCAACGACATATTTACTCAATGATCGCTGGAATGCCCCACTTGACTTGCCGAGCGATATTGAACGGCGGACCGATATCTTTGTGCAAAGTCAGGCCAGCGCTTTCAACGGCGTGTCGATGATTTGGGCACCGCGCTACCGTCAGGCCGCGTTTGGCGCGTTTCTGCTGCAGAATGACGATGCGACCAAGGCCCTCAATCTCGCCTATGGCGACGTACTGAAGGCATTTGATCATTTCATGGCCGCCAACCCGGGCAAACCGATCATCCTCGCCGGACATAGTCAGGGTTCACTCCATTTGCTTCGTCTGCTGACCGATCGAAAGGATGCACTGACGGGGCGGTTGGTTGCGGCCTATGTTGTTGGATGGCCGGTCTCATCGGTCGCTGACCTCGCGCCTACTGGCCTTCCCGCCTGCACCGATGCAGCACAATCGGGCTGCGTCGCCAGTTGGGAGAGTTTTCGCGATCCGGCAAACCCCGAGCTGGTCCTGAAATCCTGGCAGCAAGGTAAAGGCCCCAACGGCGTCCAGCGTCGGCGCGCGGATATTATTTGCACCAACCCCCTTAATGGGGGTGCTGCCAGCGATGCGGCGCCCGGCGCCAATCTAGGGACGTTGGTGCCAGATGGCGATCTTGGCAATGCCAGCCTCCAGCCGGGCCGCGTTGGCGCGACCTGCCACGATGGCCTGTTATTGATCGACGGCGCAGTGCCGGATTTTGGCCCCTATGTGCTGCCCGGCAATAATTATCACGTCTATGACTACGCCCTTTATTGGGGTTCCATCCGCGCCGATGCAGCAAATCGCCTGGCCGCATGGAAATCATCGCAATGATCTATCAGACTGCCGCCGAATATGCGGGTGCCGTGGGCAGCGGCGGCCGCCTCCTAGGTCTTGATGTCGGCACGAAAACGGTCGGGCTGGCGACCTGCGATGCCATGTGGACCTATGCATCGCCGCTCGAAACCCTCAGGCGCGGTAAATTCACCGCTGATCTTGAGCGGTTGAATGCCCTGGCGACAAAGGAATCGATCCGCGGCCTAGTTATCGGCCTGCCGCTCAATATGGACGGCACGGACAGCCCGCGCACCCAATCCGTCCGCGCATTTGCCCGCAATCTCGCGCCAATGGCCCTCCCCGTTTTGATGTGGGACGAGCGTTGGTCGACGGTTGCCGTCGAACGAGCGATGATCGACCAGGACATAAGCCGGGCGCGGCGGGCCGAGAAGGTCGACGCCCATGCTGCGGCGCATATCTTGCAGGGGGCGATCGATGCTCTGGTCAATCTCCCGCCCGCGCGCTAGGGGGCCGTTTCGATGCATCTAATCTCCATCGACGATCTTTCCGACGCGCAAATCGACAAACTGTTGAGCAGTGCCGATCGCTATGCCGAAGCCAACCGCAATCGCGAGACGTTCACCACGCTGGCCGGGCGGACGGTGTTCAACGTCTTCTACGAGAACAGCACACGCACCGCGATGAGCTTCGCGGCCGCTGCCGCGCGCCTGGGCGCACAGCCCCTAACGTTGTCCGTGGAACATAGCAGCGTGAAGAAGGGCGAAACGCTCGCCGACACTGCTCTCACCCTCGATGCAATGCGGCCCGACGTACTGGTTGTCCGTCACCGCGACGATGGCGCAGTTGCAGAGGTGGCAGGCTTGGTCAGTTGCCCTGTCATAAATGCTGGTGACGGCACCAATGAGCACCCGACGCAGGCGCTACTCGATGCGCTGACCCTCAAACAGCATTTCGGCTATGTTGATGGCCTCAACGTCGCCATCCTCGGCGATATCCGCCACAGCCGCGTCGCCCGCTCTAACGCAAAGCTGCTCGGCCGATTGGGCGCGAATGTACGGCTTGCCGGCCCCCCCGAATTGATGCCCGACGGCGTCCAAGGATCAATCGATGACGCAATTGCCGGCGCCGACGCGGTGATGATGCTGCGCATTCAGCGCGAGCGGCTCGACGAGGAATTCGGCGATGCGCCGGGCGAATATCTATCGCGCTTTGGTCTGACGATGGACCGGCTTGCCACGGCGGACGGAAATGCCGTTGTCATGCATCCGGGTCCAATGAACCGCGGCGTCGAAATCGCTGACGAGGTTGCCGACCTCAAGGGCCGATCGCTTATCCTGCGTCAGGTAGAAAATGGCGTGGCGGTCAGGATGGCCTGCCTTGATCTTCTGACCGCCGACCGCCGCTGATTTTCCTTAACGCGACGCGAACTGGACCGGCGCGTCACCTGCAACGTTCCGCACAAAGCAAGCGCGGCCCTTATTCTTGAGCGCCGCACAGAATTTCAGCGCGTCACGATCATTTGCAAAACCCTTCACTGCCAGACGGTAGAAGGTGCCTTTCGGGCCATTATAGCGAGCCGACACCGGTTGATAATTGCCGACGCGCCCGAAGCGGCTGGTGACCTTCGCCCAGGCCTGATGGATCTGCGCTTTGCTGGAATAGGCACCAAGCTGGACGACAAAGCGGCTATTGCCGGTCTGACGCGCTACCGCTGCACGGCGAAGACCTGCCACCGTTTCCTTTACCCGCGCCGCCGACGTTAGACCCGGATGGGCCAAAGTATTTCCGGCGAGGACCGGCGACGCATGCTTGCTCGCATGTGCTGCCGCAACCACCGGCGCGGGCGTCGCTTCTGGCATCGCAACCGTTACCGACGAGCCAGTATCAGCAAGCACGACCGGCGCTTCGACTCGTTCGGCGGCGGCCATGACCACCGGCGTCGGCTCAGGCGCATAAGCTGCCTCAGCCGGAGCGGGCACTGACTGCACGTCCGCAACTTGCTGGATAGGTTCGGCAGCCGCCGGCTCCACAACCTGCTGGGCTTCGGCCATACGGACGTTCCCGTTGTCCTTGTTCAGCGCGAGGCGAACCGGTTGTCCCGGATCGCCCGCCGAGGGACGAAGGCCAATGAACGAGGCAACCTGCTCAACCTGACTGCCCGGCTTGGACATCGCCATCCATTGCTGAATGCGCGCGTCAACCTGATCGGCGGCCAAATCCTGCGATGCGACAATGCGCGCCTGCTCCCAATTGCCCGACAGGGCATAGGACAGGGCGAGATTCTGGCGCGTACGCGCGTCGGCACCCGGCACGCGCGCCAGCGGTTCGAGCACCTGGATCGCACCTTGCGGATTACCCGCCAAAGCGACGGCGAGGCCCAGGTCAGCATGATCGACGAGGTCCTGGCCATCCTGGAGAAGCGCGAGCGCATCGTCGTTCTTGCCAAGGGAAATCTGCACCAACGCAAGCTTCATGATGACGCCCGGCTGCTGCGCCATCAGCGACAGCGAGTCCTTATAGGCAGCCTCGGCCGACGAAAAGCGACCGGCGGCCATGTAACAATTGCCCAGTAGCGTGCGGAAGCCCGCGTCGTTGGGCGTGTTTTCCACCGCCTTTTCGGCGAGCGCAATCGCCTGCTGAACGTCATTTTCCGCAAGCGCAGCTTGAGCGCGGGTGGCGAGTCCGATGTTGGACTTGTCGACTTTGCTGCCGAAGATCGAAGCGCTGCGGCTTGCCGGATTCGGGCTTGAGCAGGCGCTGACCAGCGCAATGGCCGATACGGCGGCCAGAGCGGTTGCGATGCGGTTTGACTTGTTCATTCTGACGTCCCCCATGATGCAGGGCCTGTGCGCTTATTTTTTCTTTGGTGCGCGCTCGGCCATCGATTCCAATTCCGGCATTGCGCCCAGCAATTGGTCCAGTGCGTCGGTGACGATCTGCTGGGCAGAACGTCCATCGACCGCGCAGGCCAGACGCAATTTCAAGTGACGTTCCGGATCAAGGCGAAGCGTGAAGGCCGCTTTCCCCTTGCTCCCCGGTGCAGCACGCGGGCGGCGCGAGCGAGCAGGCGCAGTGCGGGCCGATGAAGTAACCTTCACTGGTTCCGCGACACGAGCTGGCTCGGCAGCATGAGCTACGATAACCGGCTCGTCCATTTCAACCGGCGCGGCCTGCGTCAGTTCAAGCGCGCCGTCCGTTTCCGGATCGTAGATTTCGGCGGACTCGTCGACATAATCGCCATCTTCGTCCTCGCCTTCCTCGTCGCTGTTCGCGAAACGATCGGCGATTTCGGCCTGCTGGCTGTGGACTGGCGACGCCGGTGTCAGGCCGGCGAGCGGATTGCGAAGCGGCTGATGCACCTCTTCACCGAACGCGTCATGATCTTCGTCCCGAACGGGTACGAGCGCAGGCTTCGGCGCTTCAAAGCCCATGTCGTTCCAGCCCAGATCGTCAAGGCTACCGCCAATTTGGCCGAAACCTTGGGGTTTCATTGCTGGACGGGCCGCTCCCTTGCGGGCCAGAAGCCCCGACGACAGGGATGCAAATGCTTTGGGTTCACCCATCTCGACGACTCCTTACTGGCCCACCACGCGGCGGCCGAAACCACCAACGGGACGCGGGCTGGCGACACCAATCCCCGGCGCCTGGTTCGGCGCGGAGAAGACAGTGCGGCGGAAATTCTTTTCAAGACGGTCGGAGATATAATCCCACAGTTCGACCACTTCGCGGGCCGAGCGACCATTGGGGTCGACTTCCATCACGGTGCGGCCATCAATCATCGAGGCAGCGAAGTCCGTGCGGTGGTGAATGGTGACGGGGGCAACCGTGCCATGCTGCGATAGCGCGACGGCGGCTTCATAGGTGATCTTGGCTTTGGGGGTCGCCGCGTTAACGACGAAGATCAGCGGCTTTCCGGCGCGGTCGCACAGATCGACCGTAGCGCCGACGGCGCGAAGATCGTGCGGGCTTGGGCGAGTCGGGATAACGATCAGTTCGGCAACCGCGATCACGCTCTGGATCGCCATGGTGATCGCCGGAGGAGTGTCGATCACGGCAAGACGGAAGCCTTGCTGACGAAGAACCTCGAGGTCGGACGCGAGTCGCGCAACGGTGGTCTGCGCGAAAGCGGGCATGTCGTCCTGCCGTTCGTTCCACCAGTCGGCAAGCGACCCCTGCGGATCGATGTCGATAAGACAGACAGGCCCTGCCCCTGCCAACTGCGCTTGCACCGCAAGGTGACCGGACAGGGTGGTCTTGCCCGACCCGCCTTTCTGCGATGCCAATGCCAGAACGCGCATTCTATTCCCCTCGCCAAATGACGCAAAATCTGACGTCACATGACGGGTAAGCCCCTAAATATTGGTTAATGTCGGCACGACCTTGTTGCGATCGGCACGCGCGGGTTACAAGTAAGTCTTCAACCGTCGGGGGATGGAATTGCGTATCCGTATTATCGCTTTTGCCGCGCTCGCGCCGCTCGTCGCCTCAGGCGCTGCCGCACAATCCGTCAAAGCGGGCGTCGAGGCGTGGCAGCGCGGCGACCAAACCGGCGCCATCGCCATTTGGAAACCGCTCGCCGCCAAAGGGGACGCCGACGCTGCTTTCAATCTCGGCCAGGCGAATTTGATCGCCAAAGGTGTACCCACCAACCTTGCCGAAGCGCAGCGATGGTTTGAAGTTGCCGCGCGCAAAGGACATGTCCCGGCTCAGGCGAAACTGGGGTTGATGCTGTTTTCGGCTGGCAATCGCCCGGCGGCAATTCGCTGGCTCAAACTTGCGGCGGAAGCATCCGAGCCGCGCGCCATGCTGATGTATGGCACCGCACTTTATAATGGTGACAGCGTCGCTGAAGATCCGATCAAGGGGTATGCCTATGTCACGCGCGCGGCGGCGGCGGGTCTGGCTCCAGCGAACGCAACGCTTGCGGACATGAACCAGTCGATGTCACCTGACCAACGACAAAAGGGCGCCGCGCTGGCGCAGACTATGGTCAGAGCGCCAAAGGCGAATTCGGCTGTAGCATCCAAACCAGCGCCAACCAAAACGTCCCTACCCGTGCCCCCGGCGCCAAAGCAGATAACGACTGCGGCACCGGCATCTGGCGGCTGGCGGATACAGCTAGGGGCGTTTTCCCAACGATCGAGTGCAGAAGCACTGTTCGCTCGCCTGGCACCAAAACTTGGCGGACGGCAGGCCTATTTCGTCCCCGTTGGCAGCGTCACGCGGTTACAGGCCGGGCCCTTCCCCACAAAGGCCGCGGCCGCGACCGCGTGTGTCGCTGTCAAGCCGACACCCTGTTTCCCGGTGCCGGGCCGCTAGGGTCTGACCCACCGCTTCGCCGGAATATCAAGCGCCCATAAAAGTGCGTCGAGGCTGTGGTGATCAAGGCGCGCGTCGGCAACTGCTGCCAGCGCCGGCTTGGCCTTGTACGCAATGCCCAATCCGGCGGTCTTTATCATCGGCGCATCATTGGCCCCATCACCCATCGCCGCCACTTGATTGCTGGACAGCCCGGCATCGCTCCGGGCGCGTTCAAGCGCAGCACTTTTATATGCTGAATCGACGATCCTACCGACGATCTTGCCGGAGAGAGTCCCGTCGACCACCTCCAGCACATTTGCCTGGACCTGACCGAACCCAAGGCTTGTGCCGACGGGGTCGGCGAAGGCCGTAAAGCCACCCGAAACCAACAAGGTTTCCACGCCATTATCTGCCATGGTCCGGATGAGCGTCTTGGCACCGTCGTTGGGCCGCACACGTTCATCGAGACATTGCCTTAATGTCGCCGCCGGCAATCCTTTCAACAGGGCCACCCGTTCATTCAGCGCATGGGCAAAATCCAGTTCGCCCCGCATTGCCCGCTCGGTAATTTCGGCGACTTGTGGTTTGACGTCGGCATAGTCAGCCAGCTCATCGATACATTCCTGCCCGATCATCGTGGAATCCATGTCGGCAACGAACAGGCGGATGTCGCGGCCGTTTGGCAACACGATCAGGTCAACACCTTCCCAACCGGCCAACGCGTCGCGAGCACCTTCGTGGGCGGTCAGACGAATGTCCGCCGCGCTTCCCGGCTCGATCCATCGGTCAAAGCGGGCGCCCGGCATCCGCATCATCGCTGCGTCGATCAGTCTTTCGTCAAGCCGATTGGCTGCTATCAGCGTGGCAATGGTCAAAGTGAAACCTCCAGTAGCCCTCATTGCCGGTCCAACCGCCAGCGGCAAGACCGCGTTGGCGGTTATGGTGGCGGAAGCAACCGGCGGCGCGATCATTAACAGCGATAGCGCGCAGCTTTACGCCGACATCCCTATCCTTTCTGCGGCGCCCACGGCGGACGACCGCGCGCGGGCCGATCACCGCCTTTATGGAGTCCGCGACGGCGCAAACCCTTGCTCCGCCGCCGAATGGGCGGATCTGGCCAAGGCGGAAATTGCCAAGCTACATGCCGCCGACCGTCTGCCGATACTCGTGGGCGGGACCGGCCTCTATTTGCGCACTCTACTCTTTGGTATCGCGCCGGTGCCTGCGATTGACCCCGATGTCCGGGCCAATGTGCGCGCCGCCAGTGTCTCGGAAAACCATGCTGCGCTGACGCTGCTTGATCCGGTTTCCGCCAACCGGCTGAACCCCGGTGACACCACCCGCATTGCCCGTGCGCTGGAAGTGATCCGGTCGACCGGCCGGACCATCGGACAATGGCAGGAGCGGTTGGAGGGAGGCATTGGAAACGATATCTCGTTGAAACCACTCATTCTTATGCCGCCGCGCGAGTGGTTGTACGAACGATGCGATCTGCGCTTCTCTACGATGGTGGATGGTGGTGCGGTGGCGGAAGTGAATGCACTTCTGGAACGGAATTTGGACCCCGATTTGCCCGTGATGCGCGCGATCGGCGTTCCGGAAATGGCCGATTTTGTTCGCGGCAAAACGACAATTGCGCAGGCCATTGGCGCAGGCCAACTTGCCACCCGGCGATATGCAAAGCGTCAATACACCTGGTTCGCCCATCAACCGCCTGCCGAATGGCCCCGCTTTTCGGGCAAGCTTGAGGATGGCGCGGTGGGTGAAGCGCTGGCGCTTGCCGGACTCAGTCTGTAGACAGGCGGGCGATGGAAGCGCTGAAAGACAAGGACATTGATCCCGGCCCACTTCAGGGCAAGCGCGTCGCGATCCTCGGCTATGGCAATCAGGGCCGTGCTCAGGCGCTCAATTTGAAAGATAGCGGTGTCGACGTCGTCGTCGGTCTCCGTGATCAGTCACCGAGCAAAGTGCGTGCGCAAGCCGACGGATTGGCAGTCGCGTCAATCGAAGAGGCCGCTTCCCAGGCCGACCTTTGCATGATGCTGGTCCCTGACGAAGTCATGGCGGCCCTTTATCGCACGGTCGAACCCCACTTGCGGCGTGAAGCGGCGCTCGGTTTCAGCCACGGGCTTGCGATCCGTTTTGGCTTCATCATTCCGCGCGATGACCTTGATGTGGTTCTGATCGCGCCGAAAGGTCCGGGAACGGCCCTTCGCTCGTTATATGTTGAGGGGCGCGGGATGAAATCGCTCTATGCTGTTGCGCAAAATGCGACTGGCGGCGCGGCCCGGATTGCGCTGGCCTATGGCCGCGCAATTGGTAGTGGCCGCGCAGGAATTCTTCCGACATCCTTTGCTGAAGAATGCGAAGCCGATCTGTTCAATGAACAGGCGGTGGTCTGGGGTGGCGTTCCCGAATTGCTGATTGCCGGATTCGATACGCTGGTCGAAGCGGGGTTCAGCCCGGAAACCGCCTATATGGAGTGCGTTGGTGAATTGCGTCTGCTGGCGGAATTGATCGAGGCCCGCGGCATCGCTGGCATGCGCGAGGCAATCAGCAACACGGCGGAACTGGGCGGTGTGTTGGGCGGATCACGCATTGTCGATCGGTCCGTTCGTCAACGAATGCGCGACATTCTGCGTGAAATCCAAGGCGGCGAATTTGCGCGGGAGCTGGCTGAGGAAGAGGCCGATGGCTATCCCGTCCTACGGGAAGCCAGACAGGTCGCGCGCGAACTAAATGTGGAGAAGGCACGCCGCCTGCTCGACGATTAATCTGCGAGCTCGCCTTGCGTTTCACGATCCCCCATCGAGGCCCGCTCCGTGTAAATCCGTTGAAGCCTGCGATGCGCATCGGCCGCGACCGGGTCGATGGCATTGATCGCCAAATCCGCCTCCTCGGCGGCGCGACGGGCAAAATAGCCTTTGTCTTGATCACTCATTGAACCCTCCCGGCACAAGGATATCCACCGCCTTAACAGAAATAGGGCGCCCGGTCACCCGAGCGCCCCTTTCCATTCAACCTATGCGGCAGTCGCTTAGAAGCGGGTGCCAAGGGTCATGGCGACCTGGTGACGCTTTACGTCGCCACCTTCATAGTTGGAGAAGCGATATTCGCCGCCAACATAGGTCTTGCCCTTCAAGATATATTGCGTGCCAGCGCCAAGACGCCAGCCATCTGCGTTGTCAGCAGCACTATTGATGCCATCCGAAGCCTTGAAACGGGCGTTGGTGTAACCGCCCTTCACATAGATGTTGGCGCGATCGCTGATTGCGAAGTTGGCGCGGGCACCTGCATAAAGGTCGCGGCCCGACTTCACATAAACATTGTCGTTGCCATACTTCTGGGTCGAATCCGTGGCTTCGACGTCAACGCCGAGCGACACGCCATTGCTGACCGCAAAGTCGTAGCCCGCGCCAACACCGTAAACGACACCGTCATCGGATTCACCAAGGGCCTTCACCGAGTCATAACCGACCAGTGCTTCGACACGCGGTCCAACCGGGGCGGTGGCAGTCTGCGCCAGAGCCGGAGTCGCAACAATAGCGGCCGACAACGCGGCCAGAATCAAAGTCTTGTTCACCATAAACTCCATTGAATACCGACACTTGTGAGACAAGATCGGATATTTGACTGGAAACATTGTCGCTTAATTCAAGTGACAACTTCCATTCACCTGTCGTGGTCAGTGATGACCACCGACGGTTCCTTTCTAGCAGCTGGACAAATTACCAGTAGCTGAACGAAACCTTCAGGAAACCGCAATCTGGGGTGTTGGACTCCGCTTTCAATGCCGCACTGCAAAAAATTATCGGCGGCCGAACAATTTTTCGATCTCGCCGTGTCCAAGTTTTACCCATGTCGGCCGACCATGATTGCATTGGCCGCTGTGCGGTGTGACTTCCATTTCGCGGAGAAGCGCATTCATTTCGGCCACCGAGAGGATACGCCCGGCCCTGACCGACCCATGACAGGCCATAGTGGCGGCGACGTGGTCAAGCTTGTCGCGTAGCGCTAGCGCGGTGCCGAGTTCGGCAAGCTCCGCAGCCAAATCGGCCAGAAGGCCGCGAACATCGGTCGTGCCGAGCGCCGATGGGGTCGCGCGGACCAGCATCGCGGTCGGCCCGAAGCGCTCGATCTCTAGACCCATGTCGGAAAGCTCGCCCGCCGCGCCTTCCAACCGATCGCAATCCGGCTCGTCCAGTTCAACCACGTCCGGCACAAGAAGCGCCTGGCGCGCAACTTCACCTTGTGCGCTGGCCCTCCTCATCCGCTCGAGCACCAGCCGCTCATGGGCGGCATGCTGATCAACGATGACGAGCCCGTCTTCTGCTTCGGCAACAATGTAGGTGGCTGCGACCTGTCCACGTGCAATGCCGAGCGGATATTGCTGGTCGGCGGGTGTGATCGGTGAAGCCTCAACCGCACGGCCCTGCGGAAGAAATGACGGACGGCGGTCGGCAACACCGGCATCGGGGGAATAGGCCGGCGCACTCCAAAGACGCGGTTCGGCGTTCGGCTCCGGCATAGATACCCCCACCGGCTCCACCTGCCAGGCCGCAGGCTGCGCGAATTGCTCCCGCGCCGCACTCCGGTGTCCGGCCTCATCAAGCGCGGCGCGCAGGCCGCCGACGATCAGACCGCGCACCGCTGCGGGATCTCGGAACCGGACTTCTGTCTTCGCGGGATGGACGTTGATGTCGACCTCTTGCGTTGGCACGTCGACGAACAACGCGGCCACCGGGTGCCGGTCCCGTGCAAGCAGATCGCGATAAGCTGCGCGCAATGCGCCTACCAACAGGCGATCCTTCACCGGGCGATTATTCACGAACAGAAACTGCTGGTCTGCCATGCCACGATTGAACGTCGGTAGGCTGACGACGCCGGTCAGGCGCAGTCCGCCACGGACGCAGTCGATCCCGAGGCCGTGCCGTTCCAGCTCATGTGTCAGCAGCGCCGCGACCCGCGTCGGCGCATCGCTCGGCTGAACCGTCAAGGCGCGGCGTCCATCATGTTCTACGCTGAAGGCAACGTCAGGCCTGGCCATGGCGAGGCGCTTCACCGCGTCCATGATGGCGCTATATTCGGCACGCGGGCTACGCAGAAATTTGCGACGAGCGGGGACTTTGTCAAACAGCCCCTCCACACGGACCCGCGTACCGGGTGGTAGCGGCGCCGGCCCCTCCCCCATTGCGTCGCCATGATCGATGGTTAGCCGCCAACCGTCAGCCCCCCGCACTCGGCTTTCAAGAGTTAGGCGCGACACGCTTGCGATGGACGGCAATGCCTCGCCCCGGAACCCAAAGCTGACGACATTTTCAATGGCATCATCTGGCAATTTCGAGGTTGCATGCCGCTCGAGCGCAAGCCGCATGTCGTCCGGCGTCATGCCGGTGCCATCGTCGCTGACTTCAATTAGGTCCAAACCGCCCGCCGATAGCCGAATCGCAACTGTGGTCGAACCCGCGTCGAGCGCGTTTTCGACCAGCTCTTTCAACGCACTGGCGGGTCTTTCCACCACTTCGCCCGCAGCGATGCGATTGACCAGTTCAGAGGGTAGCCTTCTTATTGACATGACGACGGTCCTAGCCCAACTGAGATGCAACCTTGAAGCATGAAGTTTCGCAAAGGATTCATGCTGATTTCACAAGGATTTGGATAAAGGGTTGTAAAGCGGGTCGACGGGCAGGCGACCGCGGCTTCAACATATAGCGAGAGACGGGGAAAGAATGTTCTGGACGCGCTGGTTCAAGTGGATGTCGCACGACATGGCGATCGATCTGGGGACGGCCAATACGCTGGTCTATGTCCGCGGTCGCGGGATCGTGCTGAATGAACCGTCGGTGGTTGCGATTGAAACCATCAACGGGGTGAAGAAGGTCAAGGCCGTCGGCGATGACGCCAAGCTGATGATGGGCAAGACCCCGGACCAGATCGAGGCGATCCGCCCGCTGCGCGACGGCGTCATTGCCGACATCGACGTGGCAGAGCAGATGATCAAGCACTTCATCCACAAGGTTCATGGCGGCAAAATGCGCGCCTGGCGCTTTCCGGAGATCGTGATCTGCGTGCCGTCAGGTTCCACCAGCGTTGAACGCCGCGCCATCCGTGACGCCGCCAGCAACGCGGGCGCCAGCGCCGTGTTCCTGATCGAGGAGCCGATGGCCGCTGCGATTGGCGCCGACATGCCGGTGACTCAGCCGATCGGGTCGATGGTCGTCGACATCGGCGGCGGCACCACCGAAGTCGCGGTCCTCTCGCTCCGCGGCCTTGCCTACACCACCTCGGTCCGTGTCGGTGGCGACAAGATGGACGAAGCGATTTCGTCCTACGTCCGCCGCAACCACAACCTCCTGATCGGTGAAGCCACGGCAGAGCGGATCAAGAAGGAAGTCGGCATCGCCAAGCCGCCGGTCGATGGCATCGGCACCACGGTCCACATTAAAGGCCGCGACCTGGTCAATGGCGTGCCGAAGGAAATCAGCATCAACCAGGGCCAGATCGCCGAAGCGCTGTCGGAACCGGTTGGCACCATCGTCGAAGGTGTCCGCATTGCGCTGGAAAACACCGCGCCGGAATTGGCCGCCGACATTTGCGATCAGGGCATTGTCCTGACCGGCGGCGGCGCGCTTCTGCAGGGCCTTGATGAGGTGCTTCGCGACGAAACCGGCCTGCCGGTGACGGTTGCCGAAGATCCGCTGACCTGCGTCGCGCTGGGCACTGGACGGGCGCTCGAAGAAGAGCAGTTCCGCGGCGTCCTTCAGACGGCGTAACCGCGGATGGCGGCCTCGGCGGGACCGCGCCCGGGCTGGTCCAGGCGCGCGCAATACGGCTTGTTTTTCAGCTTCCTGGCGGTCGTCGCGGGCGCAATTGTCGGGCTCGTCCTCCTCATTTTGTCGCTCGCCGCGCCCCGCTCCTATGAAGAAGTTAAGGGCGCCGCTCTTGATGTAACGGCGCCGGCAGCCGGTGCGCTGCGGCAGGTGTCGACCACCGTTTCCGGGCTGGTGAGCGGCGCCGGTGATTATTGGGACGCAGCCAACCAGAATGGGCAGTTGAAGAAAGACCGGGCGGCGCTGATGCGCAGGATGGTTGAGGCAAAGGCGGTCCTTGAGGAAAACCGGCAGCTGAAGGCCGCCTTGCAGCTACGCGAACATACGACAAATGCCGTTGCGACCGGCCGAATCATTGGCTCATCTTTTCAAAGTCCGCGCCGGTTCGCCATTCTAACCGCCGGAACGCGGGATGGTGTCCTGATCGGCATGCCCGTGCGTGCGCCGGAAGGGTTGATGGGCCGGATCGTCAACAGCGGCATCACATCAAGTAGGGTGCTCCTCGTCAGCGATCGCGCAAATATCGTGCCGGCCCGCATCCTGCGCGGCGGCCTGCCGGTCATTTCCACCGGGCGAGGTGATGGCACCATCGATGTTCGCCCGCTGGAAGTGGGAAAAAACCCGTTCAAGCCGGGTGACATCATCATCACCTCTGGCACCGGCGGTTTATATCCGCCCCTTGTTCCCATCGCCAAGGTGGTCAAGCTTGACGATGATGGTGCGATTGCAATTCCCATTGCCGACCCCGCCAAAGTAAGCTTCGCTATCGTTGAACCGCCCTATGAACCTGCGGCCATCGCTGCAGAGACGGCGCCGGCGGAGGAGCAATAATGTCGCGCTCCGCGCTGTCACAAGGCCGGAAATTGGAACGCGGCCCCCGAAAACATGCCGATGCGGTTCCAGCGATCAGCGTGGTTGTCGGCTCCATGCTGTCGATGCTGCCGATCATGTCGAACACCGGTTGGTGGCCGGACTTCGGATTATTGATGCTGCTCGCCTGGCGTCTTCTGCGCGCAGATGCATGGCCGGCGTGGTGGGCGGCGCCATTGGGCTTTGTGAATGATCTGCTTGCGGGATACCCCATCGGCCTATCGGTGTTCATCTGGTCAGCAATCATGATCGCGATGGATGTGCTAGACCGGCGCACCATGTGGCGCGACTATTGGATTGAATGGGCCATTGCGGGACTGCTCATCGGGGTGGCGGAAATCGCCCAATGGCGCGCGGCGGCAATTATGGGCGCCAGTACGCCGTTTCGGATGACCACCGGGCCGGCGATCCTTTTTTCCTGCCTCGCCTTCCCGCTCGCTGCGCTGATTGCCAATCGCCTCGACCGGTGGAGGCTTCGCCGATGAAAGCCTCGCGATTTACGGCGGCGCATCAATCGATTACCTTTTCACGCCGCATGGCCATCGTCGGCGGTGTTCAGGCGGCGTTTGGCGGCGTGCTTCTGGCGCGGCTCGGCTATCTGTCGGTCAATCAGCACAAGCTTTATGAGACGAAAGCCGAGGACAATCGCGTCCAGCTGATTATCGTTCCGCCGCGTCGCGGCTGGATCGTTGATCGTGGAGGCAAGCCGCTCGCCATTAATCGCAGCGATTTTCGCGTCGATATCATTCCGGAACAGCTGGAACGGCCAACCGAAACGCTGCGCCTTCTCACCCAATTGCTCGCGCTTACCCCCGACGATGTCGATCGCATCATCACCGAACTTAAGACCTCTCATGGGTACCGCCCAGTCGTAGTTGCGGAAAATGTCCCTTACGATCGTTATGCCGCCGTCACCGTTCGCCTTCCGGAACTTCCGGGCGTGGTGCCGCAGCGCGGGTTTTCGCGTTTCTACCCGGCCGGACCAGCGGTCGCCCATCTTATCGGCTATGTTGGTGCGGCGTCGGCCAAGGACACCGAAAAGGACAAGAATCCCCTGTTGCTGGTGCCGGGATTCAAGGTCGGTAAGGACGGGCTCGAAAAAGTGTTGGAGCTGGAACTGCGCGGCGAGCCAGGCGGGCAGCGGGTGGAGCTGACTGCGCGCGGAAAATTGGTGCGCGAGCTTGAACCCAAACCTGACCGCTCAGGCAAGACCGTGCAGCTGACCATCGATGCAGGCCTGCAGGATTATGCGGCACGGCGGATGGGCGACCAGTCTGGCGCGCTTGTCGCGATGGATGTGGCAAATGGGGACATGTTGGCATTCGTGTCCATGCCAGCGTTTGACCCCAACAGCTTCAGTGACGGGATCGGCCGAACCGAATGGCGAATGCTGTCGGAAGACGATCATATTCCGCTCCTGAACAAGGTTGCACAGGGCCTTTACCCGTCCGGATCGACCATCAAGCCGGCAATGGCGCTCGCCTATCTGAAGGAGGGCATTGACCCAAATCGGCGCGTTCACTGTCCGGGCGGCTATCAGATCGGTAATCGCTATTTCCGATGTGACGCCGTTCATGGTTCGGTGGACATGCATCAGGCAATCGAACGCAGCTGCAACACCTATTTTTGGGCGACCGGCCTTATTACCGACCCGGCCAAGGTGACGGGAATGGTCCATTACCTTGGGTTTGGGGAGAAATTTGACCTGCCCATTCCGACGCAGCGGTACGGGACCATGCCAAACCCGGATTGGCTGATGAAGAAATATCACCGGAAATGGCAGGGCTTTGATTCCGCAAATACGTCGATCGGTCAGGGTTACGTCCTCGTCAATCCGATGCAACTGGCCGTGATGCCGGCCCGTCTGGCGTCCGGAAAGCTCATCCAGCCCCGCCTATTGATGTCGGACAAGCAACAGGCCGCCCCTGCCCTCGATGCGGACCCCGAACATCTGGAAATCATCCGCAAGGCAATGGCCGCGGTCGTTAACGGCAGCGGTACCGCGGTTGCCTCAAAGCTTCCCGTTCCGGGCATACAAATGGCCGGCAAGACCGGGACGGCGCAGGTGTTCCGGCTTGGCGAGCGCGGACATCAGTCAAACTGGGCGCTTCGCGATCACGCCTTGTTCGTCGCGTTCGCCCCTGCAGACAAGCCGCGCTATGCGATTGGCTGCATCATCGAACATGGCGGATTTGGCGCATCGGCCGCTGCCCCGATCGTGCGCGATTGCATGACCTATATGTTCGACCCCCAACGAGCGGTGGACACCCTTACCGGGCTCGAAAAGCAATGGGGCGGCACACTTCTGGAGCGAACAGCGCGCAAGGCCGCTGAATATGATCGCATCTCAAAGGCCAATCAGGCGATTGCCGCAGCGGTCAGGACGGAGGAAAAGGCGACTGCGTCCGCTGCTGCCACGCCCCCCAATACCGCAGAGGCCAAACGGTGATCCTGTCATCGATCATCCCGCAGCCGCTCGCACGCTTGCCATGGAGCCTGATCACGCTCGTCGCGATCATTTGCACCATTGGCGTTGTCACGCTCTATTCGGCGGCGGGCGGCTCACTATCGCCATATGCGCTGAAGCAGGCCATTTTGATTATGGTCTTTTTTGGGATTGCGATCGCCATCAGCTACATCCCGCAGGATTTCATCAAGGAAGTTACCTTCCCGGTCTATGGCGCGATCGTCGTCATGCTGGTCGTGGTCGAAATGGTCGGTTTCGTTGGCAAAGGAGCGCAGCGCTGGGTCGACCTCGGTTTCATACGGCTTCAACCGTCAGAGTTTATGAAACCGGCGATCGTGCTCGTTCTTGCCCGATTCTATGACCTGCTCCCCGTGGGCGATGTGAAGCGCTGGCGCGGCCTGTGGCCTGCCGCCGTATTGCTTGGCGTACCGTTCCTGCTGATCCTCGTGCAACCCGATCTCGGCACTGCAACCATGGTTTTGCTCTGCGGCGTCACGACCATGTTCCTTGCCGGTCTTCCCATGTGGTATTTCCTATCCGCCGGCGGGGCGCTAGCCATCGCCATGCCGATCGTGTTTGCGATGATGCATGATTATCAGCGCAAGCGGGTACTCATCTTCCTCGATCCAGAGGCTGATCCATTGGGCGCCGGCTATCATATCAGCCAGTCCAAGATCGCGATCGGGTCAGGGGGCATTTTCGGCAAAGGCTATCTCAACGGTAGCCAGAGTCATCTGGATTATCTTCCGGAGGGGCATACCGACTTTGTTTTTGCGACCTATGTGGAAGAATGGGGATTGGTTGGCGGCGCGCTACTCATCCTCGCCTTCTTTATGGTCATGCGCTGGGGAATGCAGGTCAGCCGCCGGTCGAAATCGCGCTTTGCCCAATTGTCTGCTGCCGGACTGACCGCGACAATATTTTTCTATGTGACCATCAATCTGATGATGGTGATGGGCCTCGCGCCGGTTGTTGGCGTACCCCTGCCACTAGTTAGCTTTGGCGGGTCGGCGGTGATGACGGTGATGATCTGCCTTGGCATTCTGATGGGATTTGAACGTCAGACCCGTACGCGAACATCGCTCAGCTGAAATTTTTATCATTTGCTTGTTGCGCGGGTACGGCAAGCTTGTTAGAGGCCCGCCCGCGCCACCCGATGGGTCGGTCGCTTTTGCCCTCAGGCAAACCCAGGTAATTGGGGACGCATAGCTCAGTTGGTAGAGCAGCTGACTCTTAATCAGCGGGTCCTAGGTT
>NZ_CAMLDL010000013.1 GCF_946478955.1 uncultured Sphingomonas sp.
GATGATCGAGGGCCCCGGCCATGTGCCGATGCACAAGATCAAGGAGAATATGGACAAGCAGCTGGAGGCGTGCGGCGAAGCGCCCTTCTACACGCTCGGGCCGCTGACCACCGATATCGCGCCCGGTTATGACCACATCACCAGCGGCATCGGCGCGGCGATGATCGGTTGGTACGGCACGGCGATGCTCTGCTACGTCACGCCCAAGGAGCATCTCGGCCTGCCCGACCGTGACGATGTGAAGGTCGGCGTCGTCACCTACAAGCTCGCCGCCCACGCCGCCGACCTCGCCAAGGGTCACCCCGCGGCGAAGCTGCGCGACGACGCCCTGTCCCGCGCCCGCTTCGAATTCCGCTGGCGCGACCAGTTCAACCTCAGCCTAGATCCCGACACCGCCGAGCAATACCACGACCAGACACTCCCGGCGGAGGGCGCCAAAACCGCCCACTTCTGCTCCATGTGCGGCCCGAAATTCTGCTCGATGAAGATCACGCAGGAGGTCAGAGATTTTGCCGCCAAGCAGAACGCAAAGTCGGCGGAGGAAGCCCTGACCACCGCCGAAGCCGAAGCCGGCATGGCCGAGATGAGCAAACTCTACGAAGAAACCGGCCGGGAGCTCTACATGGGCCAAGGCGACCGCGAACACGACTAGCGGTGTGCACGGCAATTTGGCGCCTTCTTAACCGGTTCCTGCTATCGCTCGGCCCATGGAAACGGCGATCCTTTGGGTATGTCTCATTTTCGTGAGCAGCGTGTTGCTACTCGTGGGGCGAGACGACTGGTCCCGGCTTCGCGGTCAGCGGCGGCGCGTTCTCGCGCAGGTCGTACGCCATGCCACGTTCATTGACGATTCGGGACGGCGTTACACCCCCATCTACCGCTTCGCCGATGATCGCGGCGAAGCGCATGAGGTCCAGGACGAGCTTTATTCCGGCGCGCCTTCCCCGGATGTCGGGACCATGGTTGAACTCAGCTACCCATCCAGCCGACCCGACCTAGCCCGGCTGTCGCGTCCCGGCATCCGCATCCTCGTCTATGGCACGCTGGTTGCCATCCTCTCAGTGCTGGTCGGGTTGCTCGCCGGCTGGATCGCGCGCTAGGCCGCAGTCATGACCGGCGGCGGAGCGGCTCCATCGGCTGCTTCACATAGCGGGCCCAGACGTACGACCACGGCACGATAAAATAGGCAATGATGATGCCGATGCAGTCCTGGAACAGGCTCTCTATCTCTGGCGTCCATTTGCCAGCCATCCATGCCCGGCCTGCGATGAGGGTAAGCCAGATCGTCTTCCACGCAATCTCATAGAGCATCAGTGGCAGCATCTGCATCGGATAGCGCACGCCCCACAGGCTCAGCAGCGCCAGCGCCGCCAGCATCGATTTGGCCAACCCTTTGTGAACCGGCCAATCCGCGGAATGGAACAGCAGTTGGGGCCAAACGAACATCATGCCCATGACCACTGCCATCAGCAGGAACAGGAAACGCATCGCGTTAATGCGCCACAGCGCGACGGGCGGAAACGTAGGCGTGACGTCGGTGCTCATCAGCAAATCTCCTAGAGCCATAACGCGTTTGACTCGTGTGTTGCTGTATTATATCACCGCCATTGTCAATATTGATCGTCCCCGGATCACCGCCCCGCCGATCCGGGGTGACATCGCGCCGGACCTGACTAGGCTCTCCCGCAAATCATCTCGGGAGCTTTTCACATGGACCGTCGCCAATTCCTCGCCACCGGCGTCGCCGCATCGGCCGTCGTCGCATCCCCCGCCATCGCCAAAGCCAAGCCCGCGTCCCGGCTCCACGTCGGTATCATCGGCGTCGGCATGCGCGGGCAGGTGCATCTGGAGGAGTTGATCAAGCGCAGCGACGTCGATGTGGTCGCCATCTGCGACATCGACCCGTTCATGATCGCCCGCGCACAAAAGCAGTTATCCGACGCCAAGCGCAAACCCGCCCGCGTCTTCACCGGCAGCGACGAGGCATGGCGCGACATGCTGGCGAAGCAGAAGCTCGACGCCGTCTTCATCGTCACCCCGTGGGAATGGCACGCCCCCATGGCGATCGGCGCGATGCAGGCCAAGGTCCCGGTCGGGTGCGAGGTCGTCGCGGGAATCACCCTCGACGATCATTGGAACGTGCTGCGGACACAGATTGCCACCGGCACGCCCTACATGCTGCTCGAAAACGTCTGTTACCGCCGCGACGTGCTGGCCATCCTCAACATGGTCCGTCAGGGCCTGTTCGGCGAACTGATCCACCTCGAAGGCGGTTATCAGCACGACCTGCGCGATGTGAAGTTCAACGCGGGCATCCCCGGCGAGGCTTATGGCGGCGGCGTCGAGTTCGGGCCGAAGGGCTGGTCGGAGGCGCGCTGGCGCACCGAACATAGCGTCCGCCGCAACGGCGATCTTTACCCCAGCCACGGCATCGGCCCCTGCGCCATGGCCGCGAACATCAACCGCGGCAACCGCTTCACCCGCCTGACCAGCTACGCCAGCAAGGCCCGGGGCCTGCACAAATATATCGTCGATCATGGCGGGCCCAGCCACCCCAACGCCGCCGTCAAATTCTCGCTCGGCGATGTCGTGCAGACACAGATCGCCTGCGAGAATGGAGAGACCATCCTGCTGTCCCACGACACCTCGTCCCCTCGCCCCTATTCGCTCGGCTTCCGCACGCAGGGGACGGACGGCATCTGGATGGACGTCAACAAGTCGATCTATATCGAGGGGAAGAGCGCCAAGCCCGACCAGTGGGAAGCCGCCCAGCCCTGGCTCGACAAATATGACCACCCGCTATGGCAGCGCTACGCCGCCGACGCCGCCGGCGCGGGCCATGGCGGCATGGACTTCTTCGTCATCCACGCCTTCATCGAAGCCGTAAAACGCAGCGCCCCCATGCCCATCGACATCTACGACGCCGTCACCTGGAGCGCGATCACGCCGCTATCGGAAATGTCGGTGGCAGGCGGGAATAGAACGGTCGAGTTCCCGGATTTCACCGGCGGGTTGTGGCGGGAACGGAAGAATGAGTTCCCCCTCAACGGCGACTATTAACCCCGCATTCTCTTCCCCCGGATTGCCGGGGGAGGTGGCAGCCAAAGGCTGACGGAGGGGATTCTACTATCGCGCCCACGCTACCCCCGCACCGACCGCCGATAGAGGTGCCAGGTCGCGTGCCCCAGCACCGGCAGCACCACGAACAGCCCAAGGAACATCGGCACCATCGCCGCCGCCATCAGCACCGCGATGATCAGTGCCCAGCCGATCATCACGGCCTTGTTTGACCTGACCACCGCCAGGCTGGTGATGATCGCGGTGATGAAATCCACCTCCCGGTCGACCAGCATCGGCAGGCTCATCACCGTGATCGCAAACATGGCGAGCGCGAACAGGCCGCCCATCGCCCCACCGACCAGCAGCATCGTCACGCCGTCGGGCGACATCAGCTCGGCGAGCGACTGGGCACCAACACCCGACGTCCCCATGAAGATGGCGAACACGCCATGCGCCAGCCCCATCCAGAAGCTGAAGGCGATAAACACCAGCGCTCCCATCAGGCCGAGCTGGTCCCCGGCCCGCGCCCAGATGGAGCCGAGCACGGCACCCCACCGCATCGGCTCCCCCCGTTCGCGGCGGCGGCTGACCTCATAGAGGCCGACCGCCGTGAACGGTGCAAGCAGCGGAAACCCCGCCATCAGCGCGATCAGCCACCACGTCTCCCCAACGCGCGACAGGCCGAGCATCAGAATGATTCCCCCCGCCACATAGAAGCTGGCGAAGAACAGGCCGAACAGCGGATAGGCGAGGAAATCCGACACCCCCTTGCCCAGCGCCCCGCGAAGGTCGCGCCAACCCAGGTCACCCGCCACCGTCACCGGCGCCACGACGCTCTGCACACTATCCATCCAGCCCTCCCCCAACACAGCCCGCGCATCACGGCACGAGACCCTGCGAGGATAGGATGGCGGGAGCGAAGGAGAAGACCTTGACGCGGGTCAAAAGGTGGGCGCGGCCTCGGCGGCCTGGACATCTTCGCCATCCACCCCTTCATCGAAGCCGTAAAACGCAGCGCCCCCATGCCCATCGACATCACCGACGCCGTCACCTGGAGCGCGATCACGCCGCTATCGGAACTATCGGCGGCGGGCGGGAACAGAACGGTCGAGTTCCCGGACTTTACGGGTGGGAAGTGGCGGGAGCGGGATTAGGGAGGTAAAAATCGAGTCGGTTCAATGGCTTAGCTAAGTGCATGGAATCACTAGAAAAACCTTGACTTGCGGCTATCCTGCAGGCATAGTCGAAGCAATTCGGCGCAAGTCGAAGGGAGAACGTGATACGCGTTCGGCGGGGGCTATCAGGCCCCCGTTTTCATGGCAGCCATTTGGTCCCCCATCCGTCAATCAAGCGACTCTGAGGGTGCCGAGCGTACTTCTTGCGAGTGAGAATTTCGGCGATCTTCGCCCCAAAGTCGTCATACTCCGGCGCATCCTCTCTGAGTCGCCGCACTTCGCGGGCGCTTGGATGGGCAATGAGATCACAGAGCTGCAGCCCCGCGATGTTAGAGTGTTTGCGAAAGAGGCCTATTTCTCGCGAATTCAGGCGTCTTTGCGCAACGGCTACGGACATTTGGGCCGTGCCGCGTTCCCACATTGAGCGGAACGACGCCTTCAGTTTTTTGTCGACCTTCTTAAACCTCGCTTCGACTACAACGTCACCGGTTAGATCATGGCGCTCAAGCCAGCTCACGTACCTCTCAACAAGACACTGCAGGCAGTAATGGTAGGGGTCGAAGCGCCATACCCTATATCGTTCGAGATGCTCCTTTTTGTCTATCACCACCGTCATGACTAAGAACGGCTGATCCTCGATCAAGTTGAGTAATCCATCGTCGAATGCTTTTCGTCTGTCGTCATCGCGCAATATCGCGAAGGGGCCTTCGCGACGGACTATTTCACGACGGTGCAACACAAGGTCGCCACCATTGGCTACATCGAAAACAGTCACTTTTATGGCATCGAGTGCAGGCTGCAAGCGGCGATCATGAGCCGCAACTTTCATGATGACACCCGTTAAACTCAAGTAACGAATATTCGGGTCGACGGCCGCTCCTCGCAGGTCGCCGTTGCCAACTTCGTCAATATACAAACGGCAGATCATAGACCTTTGCACTTCGGCCGCTTAAAGGTTGGAGATACTACCTCAAAAGGCGTCGAATTCATGAACAAAAAAGATACGACCGAAACAGTGGACGCTGAAGTGGTCAAACTTTGTGGTCTAGCTATGCCCATCTCTGCCTCCGATGACTATGAGGCCGAACATTGGATTGACGTTCGAAGCATTTTAGAGCGAGGAATTCGAGCATCCGGTTGGGCAACTCAGCCCGTTTGGGAAAGCTCTGAAACCGACATCATCCAAGGACGCATAGTGCGAAATCTCTACAATATGGAGATTGTAGTTTGTGACATAAGCGGCCTCAATCCCAATGTGATGTTCGAGCTCGGCATGCGGCTGACCTTCCGTAAACCCACCGTCATAGTTGTCGACGATGCGACGAAAATTCCGTTCGACACAAATGTTGTCGAGCATCTGATTTACCCCATTGATCTGCATTTTAACAAGATCGAGAACTTCATCGGTCGGGTTGGAGAGCGCATCAAATCAATCATGAAGGCTGACAGCGAGGGCCGTTATAAGCCCTACCTCGATAGCTTTGGAGCCTTCGCAATCGCTGAGCCGGTCGCGGAAAAGGGCGATCGGGATCAGTATCTGCTGGACCGAATGGATGAGATGGGTGCAGCTCTGATTACGTTGCAGCGGACTATCGGCTCACCTCAGCCGCCATCTGACTCGGAACGTAGGCTCCGCGAGTCACGAGACCGAGTGCTTTCAGCTTTGTGGGCAGAAGGCCGAAGCGCGTCCGACATCGGCCAAATTCTTGGCCTTTCCAGAAATGCAGTTATCGGGCGCGCCCACCGCATGGGGCTTTCCTCGCGACCCGCCAAGGCCGACGACGAAGAAGTGTTTGAATAGATTCAACGATGCGATTTAGGGTCAGGAGAAAGCTCGGGCTTGCCTTGCAAACTCTCCTTTGCGCTAGATAGAGCTTAGCCATGTACCCACGCGCCTGTCTGCCCGGCACGTCCTTCTGCCACGGCACCAAGCCCGACCTCGCCGTCGGCGATCTGGGGGCGGGCCTGACGCGCTGGGACGGCTGTTGGCGGAACAAATTTGAAGAGTCGAGACGCGGTTGATTGTTCGCGGCAATGCATAGCGATAGGGTGAACCCCCATGTCCCACCCCACCAACATCGTCACCTGCACCGGCCCGCTGTCCCCGCATGCGCTCGATGGTATCCCTCTCATCCCGCGCTCCGGCGATCTCGACCGGGCGTGTCCGTGTTGCCTTGGGCATGGGCAGTGGAATGTGGAGATTGACCTGATCAGTCAGAGGTCCAAGCGCTGCGCCTGTCCCAAGTGCGACGGGCGCGGGTGGATTGAGACGGGGGACGACATGGTCCCCACCAACATCATCGAGCCGGACGAAGACGGCGACCCCCGCTGGACCGTCCGCCTCGATCCATCGGATGACAAGCTGCCGCCCGATGACAAGAACCCGCCCGGCGAAAAGGACAGCTGACCGGCCGCGTCAGGTCGGCCGCGCGTGCCTAATCGATAATCTCTGCCTTGCCTTCCGCTTTCAACCGGGCAAGCCCGTCGCGCATCGCCTGCAGCTGTTCCGGCGGATGGCCGACCCATCCCTCCACCTCGGCAATCACGCGCAGGGGCGCGGTGCTACGGAAGGATTTGGTCGGATTCCCCGGGAATTTCTTGTCGGTCAGGTTGGGATCATCGACAAATGCCCCGGTCGGCTCAATCAGATAGACGCGGCCCGGCGCATCCCCGCGCGACAACTCCGCGCCCCAGATCGCAGGCTCCAGCTTCGCGGCGAAATAAATATGATTCAGCGCGCGGTCGATGAAATTGGATTTGAACCCCGGCGCAATCAGGTCGCCGGGCGCGAAATTGCCCTTTGTGCCATGGTAAAATGGCCCCTGATGCGGTCCGTCATATTTGGTCAAGCTACCATTCCCTTACCCTAGAGCGCGCCATGTCCCCACATGGCTTATTCGCGACCAACCGCCGCGCGGCAACAATTAGCTTGCCTAATGGCGCGCGGCGGCGGGCGTACGGCATGTCGTCCGAAGCGCCCGCCGCAACCGGTGGGTTGGTGATGAGGTTAGTCGAACAATTCTTCCAGGAAGCTTTTGCGCCGCTTGTACGGTTTCTTACCGCGATATTCTTCACGGTAGCGATCATCATATTGGGGTTGCTGCCCCCACGGCGCCGATTGCGGATGCGGCGCGGGCTGCGCGGCCTGCGGTGTTGGCGGCGGTGCATTCTGCGCCTCGGTCCGCTCTATGATCTTGTCCAGTTCGCCGCGGTCCAGCCACACGCCGCGGCAGGTCGGGCAATAATCAATTTCAATGCCTTGTCGCTCGCTCATAATCAGCGTCGCGCCATCGACCGGGCAGGCCATCGGGCCGCTATGATTTCCCATATATTATTCGCTCCTCGTCGCTGCCCTCCCGGGCCATGTGGGGTGCATGGCGGAAAGCTCAAGGTGCGATTGGCAATGCGTTCGGATCAGGCAACCGCCCGATTGCCGGCGTCGACCTTGCGGTCCGCTTTATCGGCGTAGAGCCGCTTGTCCGCGACCCGCATCAACGCAGCGGCCTTGTCCGCGTCCTTTGGATAATGGGCGGCGCCGACACTTGTCCCGATCCACGCGACTGCCGTGGTATCAAGACGGAACGGTGCGGCAATGGCGTCGCGAATGGCCTGGTCAAGCGCGGCCGCGGACAACGGCAATTCGTTCGCGTCAACCAATAGGGCGAATTCATCACCGCCCAGCCGCGCCACCGACAGGGCGCCCGGCATCATCAGCCTCAACCGCGCGGCCACCCCGGTCAGAATGGCATCACCAACATGATGCCCGTGGGTGTCGTTCGCATCCTTGAAGCCGTCGAGGTCGAGCATCAGCAGAAGCGACGGCCGACCTTCGGCAATACGATCTTCAAGCGCGGCCATGAATGCCCGGCGATTGCCAATCCCGGTCAGCGGATCGGTATGGCTGAGCCGTTCCAGTTCATCCTGCATCGACAAGGTGCGCACCGTCTCGTTGAACTTGGACGTTACGATCAGCGCCTGCATGACGCTGACCACCACCATCATCGCCGCCATCGCGCGCACGCCAAGATTGTCATACAGGCCCATCTTGATGACGATCGGTGTGATCGTCCCGATGATTGCGACCAGCGCGGCGCGCGGCACGTTGAGCAGGCATGTCGCGCTGACCAGCGACGCAATACCGATGAATACTGGCGCGACCATGCAATAATAACGGTCGGTTTCGTCAAACGCGTTGACGCACCATAACCCAGCAATCGGGCCAAGGACGGCGGCCGCCACGACGGCATGGCGCATTTGCCGTGCCGCGCCTTCTGCCGTTCGCGCGGGCGACCGCCGCGCCCAGAACAGCAGCCCGGCGAGGCAGGTTGAGACAATGACAAACGGCGGCCCAAACTGTTGCCACGCGGGCAGGTCGCCAAGAACGGCAACCATCATGGCCAGCGCATTGGCCGCAACAACCAAGCATAGCAGCGGTAGGCTTTGGTGGAACCGCTGTGCCTGCTGGATCAACAACGGCTTGCGAATGCTGCCCGGAACTGCGCCGACAAATGGCGACAACCAACCGCCGCCGATGGCATTTGCGGCGGGAGAATGGGTCGGGCGAGCGGGCGCAAGTTGGTCCACAACAATTGGATTAGGCGATTGGCGCTAACGGAAAGTTAAGATCACGGAGGAAACGATAGGCGTCGCGCACCAACTTTTAACCTCGATCCTTTAATCAACGACGAATCGGCCAATGTGGACAAGCGGCCGGGGCAAGGGGACCAGCATGAACCATCCGGCCTATGTGCATATTCCGGATTCGACGACCGAGGGCGTCCGTGCCTATCGGGAGCCGGCCGAGCCACATCCACTACAACGTACCTTCCTGACCGAGGCGGGCGAGAAGGATTATATCGACCGTCTTCGTAGCCTGCTCACCCAGGGAAAACTGGACGAGGCCGACCGGCGGATCAGCGCGGCCCTCGCGCCCTTCGATGGAAATCTGGCGCGGCTAATCAAGGCGACGCCGGCGGGCAGCGTGCTATTGTCGGGCTGGGACGAGCTGTCGCCAATCCTGGAAGAATATGAAGGACCGCCGATTACCGGTATTACCGTCGGGCTGACCAATGAACCCGATTTGGTGTTCGACGGCAACGACGAGCACGAGCCCTCGCTGGTCCTTGCCCTATATTCCGATGATCGCTTCCCGTTCAGCACCGCCCCTGCAGACGCCGTTTTGGCCGAATGCCTGTCAGACAGTCCCGCCTTTGCCGGAGCTGAAGAGGATGTCGAATTTTACGCCGCCCTGACTGGACTGGCGCCGCTTAACACCGCGCTGATCCAGTCAAAGCACCGCTATTTTCTGCGCGACGGACGGGATGGCGTCGAAGGGCGCGCGCCGGGCGGCTATGTCGAATATGTGATGGGTACCTGGGTCCGCGCCCTCCGCTTCCTGCAGGCGCTGGACAGGGCGGCGCATGATGATGGCCTGCCTGATGGCGCGCGTCTCATCGCCGGGACATTTGGACTTCATACGGACTTCGCCGCGCTTCTCGATCAGGGGCGCACCGTCGCCCTGGACAAGGCCAGCAGCGCCCCCGCGCCGGTCGCCGCGCTGACCATGAAGAAGTGGGAGCCAAAGCCCGACCCGTTGGCGGACATGTATGCGCCAACCAGCGGCCCGTCGTTGCGGCAGCGCATCGCCCATACGGAGCCCGAAGAAAGCCGTCCCGAGACGGAGGCGGAGCCGGACGCAGAAACCATCGCCGTCGCCCCCCGATCTGGCTTCATCGCTCGTCTGTTTAATCGACTGCGGCGGCGCTGATCGTTTCAGCCCGAGAGATTGGAATATTGTTGCGGCCTGTACGGAGGTCGTCAGTCGTTTTTGACCGACGTATCGACGCCCGCTCTCCGCAACTCCCCGTCAATCCGGCCGGTCAGCCAATAGGCCCACATCTTGAAATCGGCCGCCAACGACCAGAGCGGATAGGTGAAGGTCGCGGGCCGGTTTTTCTCCACCGCGAAATGCGCAAACCACGCAAAGCCATATCCTGCCAGCGGGATGGCAATCAGCAGGCCAGGACGGCTGGTGAGCGCCGCATAGCTGGCAATGGCAACGACCAATGTGGTCCCGACATAGTGGAGCATCCGCGTCCTCGAATTGGCATGCTCTCGCAAGTAATAGGGCCAGAAGTCCGCGAAGCTATTGATATTCTTGCTCATAGGCGAAGCCTGTCACAGCAACTCTGCGCCGACAAGGGGTGACGCCGCCGCCCAAATACGCAGGCAGCGGCGTCGTTACAGGGCGCGCGTGATACGCATCGCGCCGATCCGGGCGGAAGGGATCAATATTGGAAGGCTGGTTTCGCCCGCGAATAGGCAAAGCCCGTCGAAAAATCCGGTCGCGGCGCCTGGCGTGCGGGGACGCCCTGACGCTCCTTCATGTCAAAAAAAGCGGCGCGCTTCAGGCGGCGCTTTAGCGACAGCGACGGATTGTCCGGCGTGGGACCGCGATAGGCAGCCTGTACGTGGCGGCCAAAGCGGCTGATATCAAATCCGGATGGAACCGTTGCGACGGGTACTGAGGATGCCGATGGCACCCGATTGTTCCCCCACGCGAAGGCCGACCGCACGGCAGCTGGTTCGCGCGGAAACGCCGGTTCGCCCGTTTCTGCGGCTGCGGCCGAAATCATGTCAAATTGCCCTGCGTCCATCTCCTCAGCGTTGCGGCGGCGGCGTAGGGATAGGCCAATGCCCAATATTGCCAACAGTCCCAGACCCGCCGCGCCTGCAATCGGCAGCAAATCATTCATGGGCTGTGCCGGTTCAATCGGTGACGCGGGCACGGGCGCGGCTTCCGTAGGCACTTCCTCGACCGGCGCTGAATCGGCGCTCGCTATGGGCGGCGGCGCGGTTTCACCCACGGTCAGCGATCGCGACGAAGAAGCAGGCGCGGCAAGCGGCGCAGCGGCCGACTTTACCGCCGGATGCGTACCAGGCTTAGCGACTTTTTTAATCGGCACAGCGGTTGCTGCCTTGGTTTCTACCTCCGGCGCTTCGGCAGGCGGAGGAGCGGAATCGGCAGGCATTGCCGGTTCAGCCGATACGGGTGCGGCGGCCAATGGATCCGCCGCGACCGTTGGGGCAACAGGCACCGCATCGGCGGCCGGCGGGCTGTTCACGGCCAACGGGTCGGCATTCTGAGTGAGCGCCGGTGTGGATGAAAGGGCGGTCAATGCAATGATCGCGCTGAGGCCCGAACGATAAATGATATGCGTATTGGTCATGACGGCGGCTAACCGATGCGCCGCCATAATGGCTCCATCATTTCCGCCGAGCCGAGCCGGTCCGGCGGACGAACCGGTCCGGTTCGCCCTGTCGCATACCGCGCGTTAACCGCGATCAGGTGCGTCTTTATCGTGCGGCGAGATTGCTGCGGCCGCGTCGATATCCATGAACCCAGCTACGGCCGGTGCCCATTGTTAACATTGGAACGAAACGGTTTGCGCTGCGCCCCGACAGCACCGTCGGTTCCGCCGCATCGAGCAAGAAAAAACCCGCCGATGTGCGGGCAATGAGGACATTGTGCGCCCCGCGGATTTTGTGACGGCCGACGCTGATATAGAGGTCGTCCGCCGGGAATCCGGCAGCCTTCAGGGCCTGCATTTCAACAATGGCGATGTCTTCATCGTCGCCTGCACCGCGCGAGAGTGTGTCGCCGGCGCTTGACCAATAATCCGATACTTTGATCGTATCGAGGTCACTGGCATAGCGTACACGCTGTTCGACCAGACGTTTCACCATCACCAGCTTTTCCGTGTCGCTAAGGCCCGCCAATTGGCCCGCAATCGCGCGAACGCGGGGGTCGTTGCGGTCGGCGGCGGCAACGCGTCGGAAGCGCGCATCATAGATCGTCACGCCGGCGTTGATTGCTGCGGTGCCCGCAAAGTCGGGAGACGCCGGATAATGCCGGGCATCGTCATAAGATGCGCGGCCCACCTCTGACCCGTCTGCGGCGGACGCTGAAGCGGCCATCCCCAGTCCGATAAAGGCGGCACAAAGGCGCGCCGTCCAATTTGTCATGCTTGTCTCCCCAGACGATCTGCCGGGGAATTTGTGGTGATTGCTTCGTTAAAGGAACCAGTTAACGACATTTAACAAATTATCGCTGAATCTTAGTTGCCTATATGCAACATACAGATTCACATGGATTTATTGTGTTCGTTACTTCCCGAGCGCCCGAACGGCGTCTAACGACTTTGCCACATGGTCCTTCCAGTTGAGGTCCGAATGAACCATGACAATGCGTCCGTCGCGCGCAATCACATAACTGGTGCGATTGCTCATTGTCTTGACGTTGTTCACCACCGGCATCGCAACATCATATGCCTTGATGGTGGCGGCCGACGCCGTGGCGACCGGGAATGCGCTGCGGCAATGTTCGACTGAGAATTTCTTTAGCGTGTCGAGATCGTCCGCACTCATTCCTATTACCTGGGCGCCGGCTTTACGGAAATCGGGCATTGCCGCGGAAAAAGCCTGCGCTTCGAGCGTGCAGCCCTGCGTAAACGCCTTCGGATAGAAATACAGAACCACTGGCCCTTTGCGCAGTTGCGCGGCGAGCTGAAGCTTGAACGACTTTCCGCCCAATGCGCCAACGGTGCGGAAGTCCGGCGCCTTGGCCCCCACCGGAAGTGCCGCCGCGGCTGGCATCGTGACCATTGCTGACAGGGCGGCTACAATTAGCAGCGATTTCTGACGAAACATGGTGAGTCTCCTTGGAACGAAAACTAGCGCCGAAATCATTCGGCGCAATGATCAGCTTCCAGGCGGAAACCCGGCGCGTTCCGGATGTTTGGGATGCAGGCTGCGGAAGAATGCCCAGGCGGGTTTCATATCTTCATCGAAATTCCCGCTCGGATGGATAACCGGGCCGATGATTCCACGTTTGCGGGGATAATCGGGCCCGACGCAAACAATCGGAACGCCTGCATTAAGCGCGATTTGATAAAAGCCGGTACGCCATTTCTCAGTGAATGAGCGCGTACCTTCCGCCGCAATGACCAATAATAGCTCATCGCGCTGGCGAAATTGCTCAACGACCTGGGCTGTGAGATCCTGACGTTTGGTGCGATCCACTGGAATACCGCCCAGCGAGCGCATAAAATTGCCCATCGGCCAACGGAACAGGCTGTTCTTGCCAATGAAGCCGACGTTGCGGCCCAATGCTTCGATGGTGCCGACGAAAACCAGAAAGTCCCAATTTGACGTATGGGAGGCGCCTACCAGTACCATTTTCGGATCGGCCGGAAGTTGTCCTTCGGCATCCCAGCCCGACCAGTCATACCATTTGAGGATCGCCCACTTTACGAGCTGGGCCATTGGGCTAAGGCGTGGCGCAGAGTCAGTTGATCCCATGGTCGACGACTTGCGGCAGTCCTCGATACATGTCCAGCTTCAGCCGGAAAATCACTACCGGCTGAGCGCGCCCGTAATCCAAATTGCCGACAGTGCGATGACGACGGCAATCAAGGAAATGATCAGCACCCAGCGGACGCCTTGTCCTGTGACCCCGGCCCGCGCTTCGGTCGCGTCGAGATCAACCTCATCCCCCACTCTGCGCATTCCAACCTCCTCACTGCGGGTACGATTTGATGCAACATTCACTGGCACAACAATCGGACGGCGATTTCGTTTCCCCACGCAGCGCAAGGTTCGGTTAGCGACCCCGACTTATGTTAGCGGTCATCGCTCGCGAGCCATCCGGTGAGGATGTACAGCAGGATCATCACCGGGCCGGTGATCAGCGTGGCAACAACAACGCCCAAGCGAACCAGCAGCACATCGACATTGAAATAGTCGGCGATGCCGGCGCACACGCCCATCACCTTGGCTTTCGATTTGTTGAGTGCGAAACGGTTGGTCATATCTTTCTTCCCCATGATCTTGGCTTTCATGTCGGTTAAACGATCGGAAGCGGGCCGATGGCGGCGCTAACGAACAGAAGCGACATAACGAAGGCAGCGGCCATGCTGACGGCGACCTGGCGATTGTGATTCAGCGAAGTGAACATTGATATTCTCCCTTTTTGGTTGGCCCAACGGGGCCATGCCAAACCTATTGCAGGGAGCGTGCCAATTTGAAAAAATCATTATGAATCAGTGTCGCAGCGAAATTTCGCCCCAATTCGTGTGGCGAATTTTACCGATAAGTTGGGAAATTTTCCCGTGTCAGCCCTGCCGAACCGGGGCCGTCGGGGTCTTTGCCGGGATTTTTTCAGCAGCCGGGGCGCTGCCCGCGCGGCACTTGGCGATCACGGTCGGAAAGTCGAAGTCGCCGCTGGTCATCAGCGCGTCGTTCGACGCGGCGACGCAGGCTTCGAGGCTTTCATAGCGGGTCGGCACCGTCGCGACGGGCGTGCAGGCGGATGAACCGTCGGCGCAACCCATGATGGCGATGACATAAAAAGCCGGACCCATTTTCATTCTCCGTTGAACTTGAAAGACATAACGGCGCAACTCGTCGGGTTGTTCCCATCGCTTCACCGCGCGCGTTGCGGAATCAGTGGGCGCGTCCTACCTCCAGCCCAATGAAGGACGCCGCCGCCACCCCCGAAAGCCCAAGCGGCAGTTTCAAGGTCTTGTGGCGTTTCCTGCCGATGCTGTGGCCGGCGGACAATCCGGCCCTTCGCTTCCGCGTCGTCATTGCCCTGTTGCTGGTGCTGGCGAGCAAGGGCGTCGTGCTGGCCATGCCCTTCGCCTATAAGGCGGTGGTCGACGCGATGAGCGGGCCGACCGCCTTGTGGGGCGCGGCGATTGTCATGGTCGTCGCCTATGTTGCCGCGCGGTTCGGCGGGATCCTGGCCGACAATCTGCGCAATGCGATATTTGAGCGGGTCGGTCAGACGGCGGCGCGGCAACTCGCCGCGCAGGTCTTCCGCCATATCCATTCGCTATCCTTACGCTTCCACCTTGAGCGGCGCACGGGCAGCCTGACCCGGATCGTCGAGCGCGGGACCAAGAGCATCGACACCATGCTCTATTTCCTGCTGTTCAACATCGCCCCGACGATCATCGAGCTCGCCGGTGCCTGCATCATCTTTTACCTGAAGTTCGGTTGGGGCCTGGTCGCCGCGACGCTGGTGATGGTCGTCACCTACATCACCTTCACCCGCCGCGTGACGGAATGGCGGTCGAGCCTGCAGCGGGCGATGAACGAGGATGACAATCGCGCCATCGGCCGCGCGGTCGACAGCCTGCTGAATTACGAGACGGTCAAATATTTCGGCGCCGAGGAGCGCGAGGCCCGGCGCTATGACGAGGCGGTCGGCAATTTCACCAATGCCTCGGTGAAGAATGAGGTCAGCCTCGCCTGGCTCAACATCGGCCAGTCGATGATCACCAACCTGATGATGCTGGGCGCGATGGCCTATACCGTGTGGGGCTGGTCAAAGGGCCGCTTCACCCCGGGCGATGTGGTGTTCATCAACACGATGCTGATGCAGCTGTTCCGCCCGCTGGACATGTTGGGGTGGGTGTATCGGTCGATCCGGCAGGGGCTGATCGATATGGAGGCGATGTTCAACCTGACCGACACCGCTGCCGAAATCACCGACAGGCCCGGCGCGCCGCCGCTGGTCGTCAGCAAGGGCGCGGTGCGGTTTGAAGATGTCGAATTCGGTTATGAGCCAGACCGGATGATCCTGAAGGGCGTCAGCCTGGACGTTCCCGCCGGGACCAGCCTTGCGGTGGTCGGCCCGTCAGGCGCGGGCAAGTCGACGCTCGCCCGGCTGCTTTATCGTTTCTACGATCCGACCAGCGGCAAGATATTGATCGACGGTCAGGACATAGACGAGGTCCAGCAGGCGAGTCTGCGCGCCGCCATCGGCATCGTCCCGCAGGACACGGTGCTGTTCAACGACAGCATCGGTTACAACATCGCCTATGGCCGCGAGGGTGCGGGCCAGGCGGATGTCGAGGCCGCCGCGAAGGGCGCCGCCATCGACAGCTTCATCGCCGCCCTACCGCAGGGCTATGACTCGATGGTCGGGGAGCGCGGCCTGAAACTATCGGGCGGGGAGAAGCAGCGGGTGGCGATTGCCCGCACGCTTCTCAAAGACCCGCCGATCCTGATCCTCGACGAGGCCACCAGCGCGCTCGACAGCCGCACCGAGGAGGCGATCCAGTCGACCCTCGCCGCCGCCGCCCGCGGCCGCACCACCATCATCATCGCCCACCGCCTCTCCACCATCGCCGACGCGGATCAGATTGTGGTGCTCGACGCGGGGAGGGTGGCGGAACGCGGGACGCACGCGGAGTTGCTGGTGAAGGGTGGGTTATATGCGGAGTTGTGGGAGCGGCAGGTTGCGGAGCGGGAGATGGAGGAGGAAATTTAATGGTCCCAAGCGATGTGATGCTTCGAGTTTTCCAGATCAGATGCGGTCTATCCGTGGGCACGGCTTTCACGGTCGACATCGACGGTCGGCAATACCTAGTGACGGCAAATCATTTGATCGAAGAATTTTCGGACGCGGAAGGTCTGCAAATTTTTCATCTGGACGACTGGAAAAACTTATCTGCGGAGCTGCTTGGGCGCGATGAAAGCCTAGACGTTGCAGTGTTTTCAGCGGGTCAATTGCTGTCGCCTCTAGATCTCGACGCACAGGCCAATCTCGGCGGTATGTATTTTGGTCAAGAATGCTTCTTTTTGGGTTTCCCGTTCGGATGGGCGGGACGCGAGCACTCAGTCAACGATGGTTTCCCACTTCCTTTTGTGAAACGGGCTACTGTTTCAATGTTTCACTTCGCCGAAAAAGACGGGTGGTTAATTTTGGACGGCATGAACAATGAGGGGTTTAGCGGCGGGCCAGTTGCATATCGAAATCATGATACCGGTAAGTGGCAACTGGGCGGTCTGATAGCGGCGTATCACTCAAAGCACGACTTCATTGAGATTGACGGGGACGAGACCCAATTGGAATACTTCACGAACAGCGGCTTAGTTCTCGCCGCGCCGATTTTGGCAGTGAAAGCGCTGATACAAGCAAGGCCTGAGGGATGTCCTCACTCCAACAACCTGGAAAATTGGGCGTTTCGGCTTACGACTAAGCAGCCGCTGTCGACCACCCCAAGCGCGGGATCGCAATACTCCGCTTCCCCGCCAGGTCCGTGCGACTGACGATCAGGTCTCGGCTTTCGATGTATTGGAGCAGGCGGCGGGCGCGGCCCAGGCTGGCGGTGCCGTAGGATTTGGCGATGGCTTCGTCGGTTGGGCAGGGCGCGCCTTCGCGGGCGGCTCTGGCGACCAGCAGGAACGGGCCGAGCATGTCGTCGGGGAGCAGTGAGGCGGCCTCCAGCGCCGGGGCCCAGCTGTCGTCGGCGTCGGTGAAAATGCCGGCGCGGGCCATCGACAGGCGGCGGGTGAAACCGGGGAGGTCGAGCGGGGGCCTTGCGATCCCGCCCATGCGGCAGCGGACGGTGAAATCCTGATAGAGGACGGAGGCCGAGCGCGCGCCGCTGTCCGGATCGTCGACGATGGCGCGCAGGACATCGGCGGTGATGGCTGCGGTTTCCTCGTCCGTCTTGGCTGGCATGGCTTCGGCGCGGGGCGTGACCGAGGCGGCCATTTTTTGAAGCAGGGCTTCGGACGGGAGTTGTTTGACTGGGTCCTTGGGCGGAACGTCACCATTCCCCAAATGGTGCCGCATGCCGCCCAACAAGTCCGGGATCACGATTGGGAATTGGTCGTCAGCGGGTGCAAACAACAGGCCCTGCATATCTTCGACCGGTGCATCGGGGAGCGGCATCAGCTTGGGGCTCATCGACCGCGCCTGTGTTTCCACCGCGCCAATCGCCACAGATACCGGTCGCCGCGTAATCGCCGGGCCAAGCGCGAGGAATGTCCCGCGCGGCAGGTCGCGGATCGCCTCCGCTTGACGCCGCTCCATGCCGAGCAGATCGGCGGCGCGGGCCATGTCGATGTCGAGGAAGGTGCGGCCCATCAGGAAGTTGGACGCTTCGGCGGCGACATTCTTCGCCAGCTTGGCGAGGCGCTGCGTCGCGATCACCCCGGCTAATCCGCGCTTTCGGCCCCGGCACATCAGGTTGGTCATCGCCGACAGCGACGCGCGGCGCACCTCCTCCGCCACTTCGCCGCCGCCCGACGGCGCGAACAGCTGCGCCTCATCAACCACCACCAGCGCCGGATACCAATGATCGCGCGGTGCGTCGAACAGCGCGGACAGGAACGCCGCGGCGCAGCGCATCTGCCCCTCCGCCTCCAACCCCTCAAGGCTCAGCACCACCGACGCGCGATGTTCGCGGATTCGGCCCGCCAGCCGCGCAATATCTTTCTCGCTATGGTCCGCCGCCTCAACCGGCACATGGCCATATTTGTCGGCCAGCGTGACGAAGTCGCCTTCCGGATCAATCACCACCTGCTGAACCTGTCCCGCGCTCTTTTCGAGCAGGCGGCGCAGCAGGTGCGACTTGCCGCTGCCCGAATTGCCCTGAACGAGCAAACGGGTGGCGAGCAATTCTTCGAGGTCCATTGCAATGGGCTGGCCATTGGGGCCGGTGCCCATATCCACACTAACAGTCATTAAACCCACCTTGGCAGGTCGATGACTCCCCGCGCAAGCCTTGCATCATCCGCCATGCCAATGGATAGGCGGGGCGTGTCCAGCGTGCATCAACTCCTCCACGATCGTTTCGGCTTTTCCTCCTTCCGCGGGGTGCAGGAGGATGTGGTGGACCGCGCCATCGGGGGTCAGCATACGCTGGCGGTGATGCCGACCGGGGCGGGCAAGTCGCTGTGTTACCAGATCGGCTCGCTGGCGCGGCCGGGCACTGGCATCGTCATTTCCCCGCTGATCGCGCTGATGGAAGATCAGGTCCGAAGCGCCGAGGGTTTCGGCATTCGTGCGGCGGCGCTGACCAGCCTCAGCGATGATCCGCGCGCGATCCGCGACGCCCTTCGCGACGGGGCGCTCGACCTGCTTTACGTCGCGCCGGAACGGGCGACGAGCGAGAGTTTTCACCGGTTGATGGAGGAAGCGCGGATCGCGCTGTTCGCCATCGATGAGGCGCATTGCGTCAGCGAATGGGGTCATGATTTTCGGCCCGATTACCGCGGCCTCCTGCCCCTGCTCGATCAGCATCGCGAGGTTCCGCGGCTGGCGCTGACCGCGACGGCGGACAGGCGCACCCGGGCGGATATTCTCGTCCAGCTAGGCATTCCCGATGACGGCCTGATCGTGGCCGGGTTCGACCGGCCCAACATCCGCTATCATGTCGTCCCGCGCGATGGCCTGCCCAGCCAGCTGAAGCGGTTGATGAAGGACCAGGATGGCCCCGGCATCATCTATGCGCCCAGTCGCAACGGGACCGAACGGTTGGCCGAACAGCTATCGAATGGTCGCACCGTCCGCGCTTACCATGCCGGGCTCGACGGGGCGGTGCGCAAGCGCAACCAGCGGGCGTTTGTCGACAGCGAGGATATGGTGATGGCCGCGACCGTCGCGTTTGGAATGGGCATCGACAAGCCCGATGTGCGCTTTGTCGCCCATGCCGGAATCCCCAAATCAATCGAGGGCTACTATCAGGAGACCGGCCGTGCAGGCCGTGACGGTGACCCCGCCGAAGCCTGGCTGTTCTGGGGCGCGGAAGATTTCGCCCGCGCCCGCCGCCGCATCGAAACCGAGGTGGAGCCAGACCGCCGCGCAGGGGAACGCGATAGGCTCAACGCGCTAGCCGCCTTTGTCGAAGCCGCGACCTGCCGCCGCGCAATTCTGCTGCGCCATTTCGGGGAGGAGCCGCCCCCGACCTGCGGCAATTGCGACAATTGCCTGAACCCGCCCGCGACCATTGATGTGTCAGTGGTGGCGCAGAAATTGCTCTCCGCTGCCTTCCGCACCGAGATGCGCTTTGGCGTCGCGCATCTGGCAGCGGTGCTGGGCGGGGATGATAATGAGAAGGTGCGCCAGTTCGGCCATGACCGGCTGAGCGTGTTCGGGATCATGACGCCCGATGAAGTGGCGCTAGTGCGACCCGTCGCGCGCAGCCTGCTCGCCCGCGATGCGCTGCGCGCCGATGATTATGGCGGCCTCAGCTTCGGGCCGGGAGCGAAGCCGATCCTGAAAGGCGAGGAAACGCTGGTCATTGCCGTCCCGCCGAAGCGGTCACGGCGAACGCGCGGCGCGGCGGAAGATCATCCCCACGACCCGCTATTCGAGGCCCTGCGCGCGTGGCGCCGCGACCGGGCGAAGGACCAAGGCGTGCCGCCCTACGTCATCTTCCACGATTCAACGCTGCGCGCCGTCGCCCTGGCGAAACCGGGGACATTATCGGCGCTTTCCGCGATTGAAGGGATCGGCGATACTAAGCTGGAGCGACATGGCGAGTCGCTGCTTGATGCGCTGGGTCGCGCAATGGAGGATGACAATGCAACGGCAGCTTGACGAAAAGACGCTGGTGAACGGGCAGATCGTGCCTGCCGACATCGTGACGCTGAAGGCGCTCGGCGTCACCCACATCATCAATAACCGACCCGACTTTGAGGATGAAGGACAGCCGACCAGCGACGAACTGGAAGCAGCAGCAGAGGCCGCAGGCATCGTGTATCGCCATATTCCGATTGCCCGCGGCATGGGCCCGTCGGATATTGAGGATATGCGCGAGGCCATTGCCGAAGCGAAGAATGGCAAGCTGTTCGCCTTTTGCCGGTCGGGCAACCGGTCAACGCTGGCCTGGGCCGTCGCCAAAAGTGAAGATGGCACCACGCGCGAAGAATTGGAACGTTGCGCGGCCAGTGCCGGCTTCAGCCTGGAGCCGGTCGAACATTTGATCCGGACCTAACCTAGCCGCGCGCCACTATGGCGCTGGCGTCCTGCAGGTCCTCATCGAGCACCATCAGGCGGACACCAATCAGGCCGCCGCCGCCGAAAAAATTATTCATCTGATCGTCCATCAGGACCGCGCCGATACCTTCGGCGTCCAGATTCAGACGCGCGAGGTCGGCTTCCACGCGGGTTGCGAAGCGGGCGACCTCGACCAGGCTCACGCCGCCGTGCCGCCAACCGTAATCCCATCGATCAGCAAGGTCGGTTGACCAACGCCGACCGGCACCGACTGGCCCGCCTTTCCGCAAACGCCCACACCTTCATCAAGCGTCATGTCGTTGCCGATGCCTTTTACGCGCGTCAGAACGGTGGGCCCGTCGCCGATTAGCGTCGCCCCCTTGATCGGAGAGCCGATCTTGCCGTCCTCAATCTTATACGCCTCGGTACAGGAGAAGACGAATTTGCCGCTGGTGATGTCGACCTGGCCACCGCCAAAACTCTTGGCAAAAATACCATTCTTCACGCGAGTCACCAGTTCTGCCGGGTCATCCTGACCGCCAAGCATGAACGTGTTGGTCATGCGCGGCATCGGGGCATGGGCAAAGCTTTCGCGGCGGCCGTTGCCGGTCGGTTCCATCCCCATCAGGCGGGCGTTAAGCCGGTCCTGCATATACCCTTTCAAAATGCCGTCTTCGATCAGGGTGGTGCGTCCGGTAGGCGTTCCTTCATCGTCGATGGACAGCGATCCGCGGCGATCATCGATGGTTCCTTCATCGATGACAGTGACGCCTGGCGCGGCAACACGCTGACCAATGCGTCCCGAAAAAGCAGATGTGCCCTTGCGATTGAAATCGCCTTCCAGGCCGTGGCCCACGGCTTCATGCAATAGCACGCCGCACCATCCAGGCCCCAACACCACCGGCATTTCTCCGGCCGGCGCCGCGACACTGTCCAGATTTACAAGCGCCTGGTGCAATGCCTTGTCGATGGCATCATTCCAGGTCGCCGGGTCAAACAGATGATCGTAGAGATAGCGGCCGCCGAGCCCGTGATTACCGGTTTCGCGGCGATCACCCTGCTTTGCGACGATGGAAACATTCAATCGCACGAGCGGTCGAACGTCAGAAGCGACAAAGCCGTCGGCGCGGACAATTTCCACCACCGACCAGCTGCCGGACAGCGTAACGCTCACCTGCGCAACGCGCGGGTCTCTGGCGCGCGCCGCCGCGTCAATTTCCTGACACAGCGCCACCTTCTTCGCAAAGGGGATCAGGGCCAGTGGATCGGCCGAATCATAAAAGGATCGGTTGGTCCGGCGCGGCGATGGCGCAGGCGGCGCAGTCGCCGGATCAAGCAGCTTCAACGTCTGGGCCGCCCGGTCAATCGCGGCCGCGCTCAGTTCATTGGCGTGGGCGAACGCCGTCATTTCACCCGTCACGCCGCGCAGGCCGAAGCCCGAGCCGACGTCGAAATCTGCCGTCTTCAGCCGGCCGTCGTCGAATCCGAACGCTTCCGAAACGCGATATTGAAGATAGAGTTCGCCATCATCATGCGCCGCAAGATGCCGAGCGGCGAGCGCCTTTGCGGCGTCGGGGTCGAGATCGCCGCGATACAGGAAACTGCGTGGATCCTGGCTCACGCCGCGCGCGGCGCGTCCGCCGGACCGCCTTCAAGAATGAACCGGCGGTCGCAATAGCCGCAATCGACAAAGCCGACAGCATCATCGATCTGATAAAAAACGCGCGGATGACCAAGGACGGCAACGACATCGGTCCCGCCGACGCATGCGACGCGGTGATGTTTAGTGCGAACGATCTCAGGATCGGAAAGACTGCTCATGGTCAAAGCCCCTAGCAAGCCCTGAGGAACGCTTCAATCTCCCGCGCGACGGGTGGACTTTCGCATGAAAGGCCGGGCGGCTATGCGAGACGGTATGAGCGACACGCCTGCCATCCACATCGACCAATTGACCAAAACATATCGGGCGAAAGGCATGGCGCCCAAACGCGCACTCGATGGCGTCAGCTTTGATGTGCCGCGCGGGCAGATATTCGGGCTGCTCGGTCCCAATGGCGCGGGAAAGTCGACGCTGATCAACATATTGGCGGGACTCGTAACCAAGACCGGTGGCGAGGCGTCCATCTGGGGCTTCGACATCGACCAGCACCCGCGCAACGCGAAGCGGTCGATCGGGATCGTCCCGCAGGAAATTCTCTTCGACCCGTTCTTCACGCCGCGTGAGGCATTGGAAATTCAGGCGGGGCTGTACGGTGTTCCGAAGGGTCAGCGCCATACCGAGGAGCTACTGGCCGCCGTGCACCTGACCGACAAGGCCGATGCCTATGCCCGGACGTTATCGGGCGGTATGAAGCGGCGCTTGCTAGTGGCCAAGGCGATGGTCCATTCGCCGCCAATCCTGGTGCTGGACGAGCCGACGGCCGGCGTCGATATCGAGCTTCGCCAGCAGCTGTGGGATTATGTCCGCAAGCTCAACCGCGAAGGCGTGACGGTGGTGCTGACTACCCATTACCTCGAGGAAGCCGAGGAGCTGTGCGACCGCATCGCCATCATCAACCATGGCAAGCTGATCACCAACGAGCCGACCCGCGAGCTGATCGCCAAGGCGCAGGACAAAGTGGTGCGCGTCGAGGTCGACCGGGAAGTTGATGCACTTCCCGAGAACCTCTGCTTCGACCGGGTCGAGAAGATCGGGCCGCGCGCGATCGAGGTCCAGTATCGCAAGGACAAGGTCAACGCCGGCGAAGTCCTCGCCGCGCTTCAGCGGAGCGGGCTGGGCGTAGTCGATGTATCGACCCGCGATCCCGATCTGGAAGATGTGTTCTTGGCGCTGACGCGTGAAGGAGCGGTGGCTTGAGCGATTTCGACGTCATCATCATCGGGTCCGGCGCGGCGGGGCTGACGGCGGCGCTGTCGCTGGCCGAAACCAAGCGCGTTGCGGTGCTTGCCAAGGGCGAGCTTGGCGGCGGCGCGACCGAGTGGGCGCAGGGCGGGATTGCGGCAGTGCTGGAACCCGGCGACAGTTTCGAAAACCATGTCCGCGATACGATGATCGCGGGCGCCGGCCTCAACAATCTGAAGGTGGTCGAGCATGTCGTCAGCGGGGCGCCAGCGGCGATCAAGCGGTTGGCCGACCTCGGCGTGCCGTTCAACATCGATGACGATGGCGAAGGCTGGCACCTGACCCGCGAGGGTGGGCATAGCCACCGTCGGATCGTCCATGTCGCCGACGCCACCGGTTGGGCGGTGCAGGAAGCGCTGGAGAAGGCAGCGGTCGCCAATCCCAATATCATCGTCCTGCCCGACCATGTCGCAATCGACTTTGCAACCGGCCGCCATGCCACGGAGTTCACCACCAGCGGCGCGGTGCACGGCATCTATGCCTATAACCGCAAGACCGACGCGGTGGAGACGCTAACCGCGCGAGCGACGATCCTTGCCACCGGCGGTGCGGGCCGCACTTACCTTTATTCGACCGCACCGCGCGGAGCGACCGGGGACGGAATCGCGATGGCGTGGCGCGCGGGGTGCCGGATCAGCAACATGGAATTCATGCAGTTCCACCCGACCTGCCTCTATAATCTGGAGGTCAAGAATTTCCTGATTACCGAGGCGGTGCGCGGCGAAGGTGGGATTCTCAAAAACCCCAAGACCGGCCACCGCTACATGCCCGATTATGACGAGCGGGCCGAGCTTGCGCCGCGCGATATTGTGGCGCGGGCCAATGACAATGAGATCAAGCGCGACGGGCTCGATTACGTCTGGCTGGATATCAGCCACAAGCCCGCCGATTTCGTGAAGGGCCATTTCCCCAACATCTATGAAAAGCTGATTGGCCTTGGAATCGACATTACCAAGGAGCCGATCCCGGTGGTCCCCGCGCAGCATTATACCTGCGGCGGGGTGTTGGTGGATATTGACGGGCGGACCGATGCGCCGGGGCTGTATGCCGCGGGCGAGGTGACGCAGTCGGGGCTTCACGGCGCGAACCGGCTGGCTTCGAACAGCCTGCTGGAATGTTTCGTGTTCGGCGATGCGTCGGCGCGGCACATCCTGTCGCATTGGGACGAACTGCCCAGCCCGCCCGCGATCCGACCGTGGGACGAAAGCCGGGTGGAGAACAGCGACGAGGAAGTCGTTATCCAGCAATGCTGGGGCGAAATCCGCCGCTTCATGTGGAACTTCGTCGGCATCGTCCGCACCACCAAGCGGCTGGAACGCGCCAAGCACCGCATCGACCTGCTGCGGCAGGAGGTGAATGATTATTACAAGAATTTCCGCGTGACGACCGACCTCATCGAACTGCGCAACCTGGTCGAAGTCGCGGACCTGATCATCCGCAGCGCCCTGTCCCGGCATGAAAGCCGCGGGCTGCATTATACGCTGGATTATCCCGAGATAGCGGACGAGGCGGTGGATACGGTGTTGGTGCCGTAGCGAGCGTTCTTAGGTTCACAAAGGGCGTGGACGTGTCCGAGCGGAATGCCGGGGGCATTCCGTGTTAGAGAGCGGGCGCGTTTTTGCGCTGGATTTGTGAACTTATGGATTGACCTATCTTCACCAATGTTCACGGTCGTGGAGCAGATCGCGCGCCAACTCCAACTGGAGTGCAATTTTTCAAAGAGCCGATGACTAATCGTTGCACAATCGCCTAGCTGTAGGACAGCGGAATGTCGGTCATCGATCGAACATGATGATTGACCGCCAACCAGCTTTGAGCTGAGTTTCGTATAATCAGCGCGAAGCTGCTCGAAGCGCGGGTTCCAATCCCCAATGCCGTGCAGAGCTTTCAGCGCGTTCTCAATTCGAACGGGGGCGACGACCGTACGATACCGAAGCGCCGACTCCTCACTTGCGGTGGCCCGGCGCGACACGGTTCTATTTCGCGCCTCAATGTACGTCGCATTTCCAACGCCGACCTTAAACCACGGTTGCGGAATGTCAGCGAGATTGTCTGTGCGATTGCCGATAACAGGCCAGTCGCCATGATGGAACTTCGCGTCCAGAGTTAACGCCGCGAATTGGAGATCAGCATTAGCCGTGTCCGACGGGGAAGCGTTTCGGGACACAAGCTTGTCAAAGATGACGACATATAACTCGCCCTTCCAATTGCCAGCCAGCTGGCCGACTCCGTATTGTTCTCCGTCGACCGGAACCAGAAACACATCTCCAACTTCTAACTTACTCATAAAGTCTTCGTGCCCCAAGCACTCGATGTCCACAATAGGTCGACTGTCTAGATCCCCCATTCCCGTCATTCCCGCGAAAGCGGGAATCCCGCTGCCTTTAGGTGTTGAGCGTATCGAACAGGTCGTACCAGTCAGGGTTGGCGTGTTCGATTAGCTCAATTTTCCATGCGCGGGACCACTTCTTCATCGCCTTTTCGCGGGCGATGGCTTCTTCGATGGTTGGGGCTTGTTCGGCGTAAACGAGGCGGGTGAGGCCGTATCGTGCGCAGAATATGGAGCCAGTTCCGTTGCGATGCGCGTAGGTACGGGCGGCGATGTTGGTGGTGACGCCGATGTAGATGGTGCCGCGATAGCGGTCAGCCATGATGTAAACCCAGCCGCCTCGCACCATGCGTCACCCTCGCGAAAGCGGGTGTCCCGCTTCCTTCCTCGCGATTCGGCTTTTGAAGGTTAGCGGGATTCCCGCTTTCGCGGGAATGACGAATTGGGGTTATCGGAGTTTCGAGACCTTCAGCCCATCCAGCTTCACCCGCGCCTGGATCGACTCCTCGCTTCTCGTCAGGGCTTTGCTGAGCGCTTTCAGGCTCATGCCTTTCGCCGCCAACCGGTGCAGTTTCTGGATTTCGTCGCTGGTCCAGGCTTGTTTGTGGCGGAGGAATTTTTCGGACATTTGTGTCTCCTAGGCGCCGTCGGCGGCGTGGTGGTCGGCGCATTCGGCGGGTTCTGCGGCGCGGATCAGGCGTAGGCGGCGGAGCAGGCCGGGCATGGTCAGGCCCTGCACGAAAATGCTGAACGCGACGACGAGGAAGGCGGCGGCGATAATCTCCCCGCGCTCCGCAACGCTGGTCGGGATTGCGAGCGCCAAGGCCAGCGCAAGCGCGCCGCGCAGCCCCCCCCAGAACAGGATATGCTGGTACCGGCGGGGCACGGCGAGCGCCGACTTTGCGAAGGCGAGGCTGAGCGGATAGACCGCCACGGCGCGGCCGAACAGCGACAACAGCGTGGCGATAATCGCGACCGGAATGGCGGCGATCAGGGTCGGTGAGGCTTCGCCGATTCCGATCAGCAGGAACACGAAGCTGTTGGCGAGGAAGGCCGCGAAATCCCAGAAGTTGACCACCGCCTCGCGGCCCTCATCGCTGATTGAGCCCATGTTGCCGCGGTTGCCGATGAGGATACCGGCGGCCAGCGTCGCGAGAACCCCCGACATGTGGAAATGTTCGGCCAGCAGGAAGCTGCCGTAGGCCGCGAGCATGGTCAGCGTCACCTCGACCAGCTTGTCGCGGGTGCGTCCAGCGATGAGCAAGAGCGCGCCTGCAACGAGCAGGCCGCAGACCACGCCGCCGAGCGAGATTTTGATGACGCTAAGCGCGACGCCGCCCGCGCTGGGACTAGCCCCGGCCGCCACCGCGAGCAGCACCGCAAAGCCAACCGCCGCGACGCCGTCATTGAGCAGGCTTTCGCCCTCTACCAGCAGGTGCAACCGGTGATCGACCGGGACTTCCTTGAACGTGGCGATAACCGACACCGGGTCGGTCGCGGCAATAAGCACGCCGAAGAAGGCGGCCCCAAGCCAGCTCCATCCCGCAAATTTGTGCATGCCGGCCGCGACCAGAACTGCGGCCATGATCACGCCGACGCTGGCCAGCGTCAGGATCAGCGGCATTTCGCGGCGGAAGGCTTTCCAGCGGATCAGGAGCGCCGCTTCGAAGATCAGTGGCGGGAGGAATATCTCCATGATGATGTCGGGGGTGATGTGCACGCCGTTGGCCAATGGTAGAAAGGCCACGCCAAATCCGGCGATCACTAGCCCGACGCTATACGGCATCCCGATCCGCCGCGTGATCATCGCGACCAGACAGGCCGTGAACAGAAACAGGCCGAGGAGCGGGAAATTGAGCGATTGTTCGGTCATGAGGATGACCTAAGCCGGGAAATTGCCCGCGGGGCAAGGATAAGTGGCGACTGCCCTTTGCGTCATTCCCGCGGAATGACGGATTTGGGGGAGCTATGCTTGAAACAGCCAACGCTGGAATCCCGCGCCCGTCCTGCTAAGGCGGTCGCTTCATGTCTGACACGCAGCCACACCTCTATCTCGTCGACGGGTCCAGCTATATTTTCCGGGCCTATCACCGGCTTCCGCCGCTGACCAACAAGCATGGCGTGCCGGCCGGTGCGGTCTATGGCTATACGGCGATGCTGTGGAAGCTGGCGGATGGGCTGCACAAGGCCGACGGGCCGACCCATATGGCGGTGATCCTGGACGCGTCGGGGCATAGCCATCGCAACGAGATTTACGACCAGTATAAGGCCAACCGACCGCCCGCGCCGGAAGATCTGGTCCCGCAATTCCCGCTGATCCGCGATGCGACGCGCGCCTTTTCCATTCCTTGCATCGAGGAAATGGGGCTGGAGGCGGACGATCTGATCGCCGGTTACACCAAAGCGGCGGTCGAACAGGGGTGGAAAGTCACCATCGTCAGCAGCGACAAGGACCTGATGCAGCTGGTCGTTGACGGCAAGGTCGACATGCTGGACACGATGAAGGACCAGCGGATCGGCGTTGCCCAGGTCGAGGAGAAGTTCGGGGTCGGACCGGAAAAGGTCGGCGACGTGCTGGCGCTTATGGGCGACAGCGTCGACAATGTGCCCGGGGTGCCGGGCGTTGGTCCGAAGACCGCGACCCAGCTGATCCAGCAATATGGCGACCTTGACACGGTGCTGGCCAGCGTCGGCGAGATTACCAAGCCGAAGCTGAAGCAGAATTTGACCGATCATGCCGATGCGGCGCGAATGTCCAAGGTGCTGGTGACGCTGAAAGATGACATGCCGCTGCCCGAGCCGCTGTCGGATTTCGAGCTGAAAGGGATTCCGCCTGAGCCACTGAAGGCCTTCCTGGAGGACCAAGGCTTCCATTCACTGCTGAAACGGGTTGGCGGGGCAGCGCCGGGGTCGGGTGCCGGATCGGCGGGCATGGTTGCCGCCATGACGTCATCCGTGCCGGTGGCGCCGGAACCGGAAAAGGCCGAGATCGACCGCAGCCTGTATGAAACCGTCGATAGCGAAGAGGCGCTGGACCGCTGGATCGCCGAATGCCGCCACGTCGGGCGGTTCGCGGTCGATACGGAAACCGACCGGCTGGACAATATGCAGGCCGAGCTGGTCGGCATCAGCATCGCCACCGCGCCGAACAAGGCCTGCTATATCCCGGTGGGGCATGGCGGACATGACCTTTTAAGCGATGCACCCAAACAATTGCCCAAGGCGATGGTGATCGAGAAGATCAAACCACTGCTGGAAGATCCGGCGGTGCTGAAGATCGGCCATAATCTGAAATATGACTGGGTCGTACTGTCGCGCGAAGGGATCAACCTGTCACCCTATGACGATACGCTGGTGATGAGCTTTGACCTGGATGCAGGGCGGTCGGGGCATGGCATGGACGAACTGGCCAAGACCTATTTCGACCACACATGCATCGCGTTCAAGGATGTCGCCGGGACCGGGCAGAAGCAGATCAGCTTTGCGCAGGTGCCGCTGGACAAGGCGACCGAATATGCCGCCGGGGACGCCGATATCACCCTGCGCCTGTGGCAGCGGCTGCGCCCGCGGCTGGCGAGTGAGCGGTCGACGCGGGTTTACGAGATGGTCGACCGCGATCTGGTGACGACGGTCGGCAAGATGGAGAAACGCGGGATCAAGGTCGACCGCGACTATCTGTCCAAACTATCGCAAACCTTCTCGGCCGAAATCGCCAAGCTGGAAGAGAAAATCTACGATGCGGCCGGCGGACCCTTCACCATTGGATCGCCGGCACAGCTCGGCCAGGTGTTATTCGAGCGGATGGGCCTGAAGGGCGGGCGCAAGGGAAAGAGCGGGCAATATTCGACCGACGTCAACGAGTTGGAGCGGTTGGACGGTGAAGGCGTCGAAGTGGCGAGCCTGGTGTTGGAATGGCGGCAGCTTACCAAGCTGCGGTCGACCTATACCGATGCGCTGCAGCAGCAGATCAACCCGAAATCGGGCCGCGTCCACACCAGTTATAGCCTGTCCGGCGCGCAGACCGGGCGCCTGTCATCGACCGAACCGAATTTGCAGAATATCCCGATCCGCACCGAGATCGGGCGCCAGATCCGCGATGCCTTTGTCGCCGAGCCAGGCCATGTGCTGATGAGCGCCGACTACAGCCAGATCGAGCTTCGGCTGGCCGCGCAAATGGCCGATGTGCCCCAGCTGAAAAAGGCATTCCGCGAAGGCGCGGACATCCACAGCCTGACCGCCGAGGAACTGTTCGGCCATGTCGATCGCGATACGCGCGGCAAGGCCAAGACGGTCAACTTCGCCATCCTTTACGGCATATCGGCCTATGGGCTGGCGGCGCGGTTGGGTGTCAGCAGGGAAGAAAGCAAGGCGATCATCGAACGCTATTTCGACCGCTTCCCCGGCATCCGCACCTACATCGACGACACGCTGAATTTTGTGCGCGACCATGGCTATACCGAGACGCTGTTCGGTCGGAAAACCTGGTTCCCCAATATTCGTTCGTCCAACCCTAATTTCCGCGCCGGGGCCGAACGGGCGGCGGTCAATGCGCCGCTGCAAGGCACATCTGCGGACCTGATCAAGCGGGCAATGAACCGGATGGATAAGGCGCTTGCCGACGACGGCTTGAGCGACGTCAAAATGCTGCTGCAGGTCCATGACGAACTGATTTTCGAGGTACCCGAAGGCAAGGAAGAGCGCGCCGCCGCCCTCGTCCGCAAGGTTATGGCCGACGCCGCCGAGCCCGCTATCACCCTGGACGTCCCGCTCGACGTAGAGGTGGGCTGGGGCGCCAACTGGGGAGCCGCGCATTGAGCAGCGCACCGGCGCCAAGTGCGGAAACCGGATCGTCCAACACCGCCGACATGGCGGCGCTCGCTCGGGGTGGCCGGATTAATTTCTTCGGGTTTGTGCTGCGCCTCGCGGCGCGCCTGCCGTTCCTATTCATTGCCGGCCGTATTTATGGTGCCGATGCGCTAGGCCGTTTTGCCTATGCCGTGCTGATCCTTGAGTTCGCGTCGCAATTGGCGACCCTCGGCCTCAAGCGCGGGCTCGCACAGCAGTTGGCGCGGTCCGACGACGGCCGCCACGTTGCCATTGTGTGGGATGCGTTGCTGGTAGCAGCAATCGGATCCGGCGTGGCAATGGTCGTACTGGCCAGTTTCCCGCAAATCATGTTCCCGAATAGCGAGGCCAGCGGGCTGGAGTGGCTGTTGCCGATCACGGTGCTGGCGCTGGCATGGTCCGACATTATGTTGGCTGCATTGGCCTACCGTCATGACGTCGGCGCGACCGTACGCGCGCGCGCGATCGTCGAGCCGTGGACCATCAGTATCGCCGCCTTCGTCTGGTCCTATATCTCGCTGCGCGACGGCCTGATTATCGCCTACGCGCTGTCGATGATCGGCGCGCTGGTTGCCTCCGCCATTCCGTTCCTGAAAAGCTATGGCTTTCCCCATGGATGGAGCCCGGAACCCGGCACCTTATGGCGCATGGCGCGGCGCAATATTCCAGTGGCGGTGGCCGATGCGGTTGAATGGGGCTCGCGGCGCATTGATATTGCCGTCCTTGGCCTGTTTTTCGCGCCCCATGTGGTCGGCATTTATTATGTCGCGCAGCAGGTGGCATCCCTGCCCCAGAAGCTGAAGACCAGTTTCGACCCGATCCTGGGCCCGGTCATTAGCCGCAACCTTGCGGTCGGAAACAAGCTGGCGGTCGCCAAACAGGTGCGGCAGGTCGGATTCTGGGTCATCGCGGCTCAGGGCGGTGTGGCGCTGGCGCTTGGCATTCCGGGCGAGGGCGTGATGGGCCTTGTTGGCGCTGGCTTCGTCGCGGGGACCGGCGCGCTTGCGTTTCTGCTCGGTGCAGAAGTTATCGCCGCAACGGGGGCTGTTAGCGAAGCCGCCCTCATCTATGTCGCGCGTCATCGCAATATGATAATCAGCCTGGCCATGATCGTGCTGGAAGCGGTGCTGGCAGTTGCCCTGATCCTGATCATGCGACGGATGAATTGGCCCATCATGTGGCAGGCGACAGGCCCGGCGGTCGCGCTGGCGCTGGCGCTGGGTTTTGCCGCCATTGCCAAGTCACGCCTGCTGTCGCGGATATTGGGGGCGCCGGTGTCCGGATGGCGCTGGGCATTGGTGTGGGCCGCCGCGGCCGCCGTGGTGGTTGGCGAAATTGCAATTCAATTGCCCGAATGGGCCGAATTGCTGTTCGGGATACCCGCGATCTTGGCCGCATTCGGGGCGGTGCTGTGGTTCAAGGGGTTCGGCCCTGAGGACCGCGAACTATTCAAGATGCGCAAACGGGATATCGAGGAGCTGTCACTCCCCGATCCGTCGACCGGCGGCGATTACCCTCGCTGATATACCGCGCGGCGGCGCGCGGGGCCGATTGCGCGCGGCGGATCAGTGACGGAAATGACGCATTCCGGTGAAGACCATCGCCAGCCCGGCGTCATCGGCGGCCGCAATCACGTCATCGTCGCGGATTGAACCGCCGGGCTGGATCACCGCCGTTGCACCCGCCTCAACCGCGGCCATGAGGCCATCGGCGAAGGGGAAGAAGGCATCGGAGGCGACCGCCGAGCCGACCGTGTGCGGCGCTGCCCAGCCATAAAGCGCCGCCGCTTCGCGCGCCTTGATCGCGGCAATTCGCGCACTGTCGCGGCGGTTCATCTGGCCGGCGCCGATGCCGGCGGTGACGCCATCTTTCGCATACACAATGGCGTTGGATTTGACGTGGCGCGCAACGGTCCACGCAAAGAGGCAATCTTTCAATTCCTGATCGGTCGGTTGCCGTTTCGTCACGACCTTCAGATCCGCCAGTGACACCGCGCCATTATCGCAACTTTGCACCAGAAGGCCGCCAGTGATCGGCTTGATCGCCAGACCGCCGCGGCGCGGATCTGGCAGATCGCCCGTAATGAGAAGGCGGAGGTTCTTTTTCCGCGCAAAGGCGGCGCGCGCGGCGTCATCGGCCGCCGGGGCGACCACAACTTCGGTGAAGATGTCGCAGATCGCCTCTGCCGTCGGACCATCGAGCGGGACATTGACCGCAACAATGCCACCAAAGGCCGACACGCTGTCGCACGCCAAGGCATCCTGCCACGCGGTCAGCAGCGAACCGGATTGGGCAACGCCGCAGGGGTTGGCATGTTTTACGATCACCACCGCCGGGCCCTGCCCCTTAAATTCGGCAGCCAATTCGAGCGCGGCGTCGGCGTCGGCATAATTGTTATAGCTTAGTTCCTTGCCCTGAAGCTGCTCCGCCTGGGCGATACCGCGCCCATGCGGGCCGACCGGAATGTAAAGCGCCGCACGCTGATGCGGATTTTCGCCATAGCGAAGTTCGGTCACGCGGCGGCCGTTCACTGCCAGCATTTCGGGGAACAATTGCTGCTGGTCCGCGAAGGCGAACCATTGGCTGATCATCGAATCATAGGCGGCGGTAAGCGAGTAGGCGCGGGACGCGAGTAAGCGTCGGAATTCCAGGCTGGTGCCGCCATGTTGCGCCAGCTCGGCAAGCAGCTGCGTATAGTCCGCCGGGTCGGTGACAATCGCGACATGGTCGTGATTCTTGGCCGCCGACCGAACCATTGACGGGCCGCCAATGTCGATATTTTCAATGATCTCATCGCGCGGCGCACCGCGCATCACCGTCGCTTCAAACGGATAGAGATTGACCACGACCAGGTCGATTGCGCCGATGTCATGCGCCTCCATCGCCGCGACATGTTCCGGATTGTCGCGAACGGCTAGCAGGCCGCCATGCACTTTCGGGTGCAGCGTTTTGACTCGGCCGTCCATCATCTCCGGGAAGCCGGTGAGGTCGGAGATGTCGCGCACGGCATAGCCCAACTCGCGCAGCTTTGCTGCCGTTCCGCCAGTCGACACAAGCTCCACCCCCGCAGCGGCGAGGCCGGCGGCCAGGTCATCCAATCCCGATTTGTCGGAAAGCGAAATGAGCGCGCGGTGGATAGGCACGATGCCGGTCATGGGGAATGGTCCTTTGAAGGGTTGAATTAGCTAGAGCGGCGGAATTGCCAGGCGATTTCTCCGCCGACGCCGGAAATTTCCCCGACGACGACGAGTTGAAGTGATGAAACAGGGTTGCCGTTGCCGTCGACATGCAGGCTTTCATCGACCATGAGCATGGCGCCACGACAGCGGAAATTCCACGGCGGCGCGCCCTTCGATCGGAGGATGGCGCCCATGCCGTCGGCAGTCGCGGTCGCCTCTACCCCAGGCGCCAGATGGAAACGAATGGCGTAGGGCGCAGCCTCTTTCACCTTGCGGCGGCCCTTGGGGATGAGCTTGTCCTCTCCGCGCACTTCCTTGCCATCATTGCCAAGGCTGATGCGCCGTTGATGGATGAAGCCAAAGCCTTTCACATAGCCATCGTGGCTCGCCTCCAGCCGCGAGCTGTCATTATCTTCGCTGCGCTGAATCGCGACATCGGCAACGCCCTTTCCGAGCGAGCCGTCCGCGAGAATGGCCGTGGAATTGGTATCATCGAGCACCAGCGTCGAATGGGCGGCCGTGCTGCGCAGCGCGTCAACGAGATCAGCGGGCATATTGGTCGGCGCGAGGCCGGGGCCGCCGCAATTCACGACCAGCCGCTGGGCACCGTCGCTCAATTCCAGCGCCAGGGTGGACGCGCAGCCGCTCGCCGACATGCGCGGCGGTGGCGGCGGCGCCGCATCAACCACGATGATCGTGCCCAGTGCGCTCATCCGGTGATAGCCCCAACCGCGCGCCTGACGCAGCGGGCGCGCGCGCAGGCCGCACCCTTCGATCAACGCACTAAGCGCCGCTGCGCTGCCGGGATTGCATCCCTGCCAGCTGGATAGCGTATGATCGCCCATCGTGACGCCATGAAGCGCGGCAATTGACGCGGCGGCGGCATTTTCAAATGCCTCCGGAACGTCCTGTTTGGCCGCGATATAGGCAGAGCGCACCAGTCCGAGTCGGTCCACCAACAGGACCTGTTCGGCCGGTGAACGACTCATCAGACCACCGTCTTCATATTGTGCCGATGCCAGCGCCCGCATCAGCCCGGATTCAGCGCGGGACAAGCGGCCGCCACCGCCCTGCATGGTCAACGCCGCAACGGTTGCCCCGGCCCAGGCGGTAATACGGTCAATGCCTGGCGGCGCTTTATCCGCCGTCTGATCAAGATGACGCGCGCCGCGGGCCATAGTGTTGAGCAGCGCGGAGCGATAGGCGGCGTCGCGGCTGGACAGGATATATGGCGCATAGGCGGTCCAGAACAGCAGCCGTTCGCCCCAAAGTGCCGGCGACCAGGCGGCATCGACGCGCGCACCATGTGCAATCAACCAGCGCCCTGCGACCGCCTCTGCAATGCGCGCGCCCTTTTCGCGGCTGGCCGCCGCCGCAAGATCCCGAAGCCATGCAAAGCCATGAAGATGATGGGCGAGAGCGCCGTCCGTTCCAACGCTGGCGAAGTCCAACTCCTGGAGCGGCAGCGTATCCGAGCCGAGCAGCATACGGCCGGAAAGGAGCGCCGCACCGCGATCCCGATCCCCCACGACATGATCGCGGGGGACAGCAGTAAGACGGAGCGCCTGCCGCCCCTGCCCAAACAGACGCGAGAAGAGCGACCCTTTAGCGAGCTTCCCGACGACGTCCGAGCTCATCCTTCTCCCCGAAGTGCGGCAATATTGGCGGCATAATCCTTTGGACCGCCGCGGAACACCGCTGTTCCGGCGACCAGCGCACCGGCACCAGCGTCAACGCATACGGGGGCAGTTGCCGGATCAATGCCGCCATCCACTTCAATGATGACGTCGAGACCTTTTTTGGAAACCTGATTGGCAATCGCCTCTATCTTGCGAAGCTGACTGTAGATGAATTTCTGACCGCCGAAGCCCGGGTTGACGCTCATCACCAGCACCATGTCGATTTCTTCGAGCAGATAATCGAGCATCTTCGCCGGCGTACCAGGGTTTAACGAAACCCCCGCTTTCTTGCCCAGGCCCTTGATCCGTTGAATAGTGCGATGGATATGCGGCCCGGCCTCCGGGTGGACGATGATATGATCCGACCCCGCCTCTGCAAACGCATCTAGCATGGGATCGACCGGCTCGATCATCAGATGAACGTCAAACGGCTTATTGGAATAGGGCCGGATCGATTTGATCACGGCCGGGCCAAAGGTCAGATTCGGGACGAAATGCCCGTCCATGACGTCAATATGAATCCAATCGGCCCCCGCTTCATCGATCGCGCGCACCTCCTCACCCAGACGGGCGAAGTCGGCGGACAGGATGGAGGGCGAGATGATCGGGTGGGCCATGGGCCCGATTAGACGTTAATGGGCGCTGCGGACAAGGTGCGCTGTGAAGAAACCGTCCAGTCCGCCGCGATTTTCGAGCATACCGGGGAGAATCCGAAGATTTCCCTTCGCATCGAGCGCGATTCCGTCGATCGCGAGGGTCGCAGGCGCCCGCGAATAATCGGCGCGGCGCGCAAGGAAGGCATCAACCTGACGTTCCCCTTCCTCCGGCTCCAGTGAACAGACGGCGTACACCAGGCTGCCCCCCGGCTTTACCCAATCGGCGGTTCGGTCGAGCATTCGGGCCTGCAGGTCGACATTGTGGGCGATGATGCCGGGGTGGGCGCGGTACAACACTTCGGGGTGACGTCGAAACGTGCCCGTCGCCGAACAGGGCGCATCAAGCAGGACCGCGTCAAAAGCCTTCGGCGGCGACCAGTCAAATATGTCGGCGGCAACGGTTTGGGCAGACAAATGCGTCCGATCCAGATTGGCGCGAAGTCGGCCCAGACGACTTTCCGACCGGTCGAGAGCCGTAACCTGGTGCCCGGCTGCTGCCAGTTGCATCGTTTTTCCGCCCGGGGCGGCGCAAGCATCAAGGACCGTCGCAGCGTCAGCGGGTATCAGGCGAGCGGGAAGCGAGGAGGCAAGATCCTGCACCCACCAATCGCCCGCCTCATAATCAGGAAGCGACGTCACGGCGCCAGGATCGGTGAGGCGCCGGTTGCGCGGCGCGAGCATATCCCCTTGCGAGAAGTCGGCCGAGACGACTTCTGAGGCAAAGCTGAGATCAAGCGGCGGGCGCTGAAGGATGGCGCGGCGGCCCGCCTCAACCACCTCGTCACCCCATGCCGCGCGCCAGCGTTCCTCGACCGCATCGGGAAGGCGCGGGGCATCGATTGTCGGGACGCCCTGGCGCAGCAAACTGCCAAGAACGCCATGAACGAGCCGGCGCGGGCCGCCATCGACAAGCGGCAGGGCGGTTGCCACCAGCGCATGATCGGGCGTGCCAAGACCAATTTTCTGCGCCAGGGCAAGGCGAAGCACCATCCGCGCCTTACTGTCATCGGGCAACCGCTGGCGCGTTGCCGAATCAATCAGGGCATCAAGGTCGGGCAGGCGGCGAAGCGCCTCCCCCGCGATGGCGCTGGCAAGCGCCGCATCCGCAGGGGGAAGCGATTTCGCCACCTGGGCCGCCGAATCCATCGTCTGTCCGCGGCGGAGCACGGCGTCGAGTATTCGGAGCGCGGCTACGCGAGCGGGAAGACCATCGATTTTTGAGACGTCAGGACTTGGCATGCGGTCCTTTAGGCATCATTTCGGCGCAATGAAACGCCCCGACCATGTCAAAGCGCCCACTTATCTGACGCCGTCGCCTCCTGTGCCGGTCCCTGAGGAGATCGAATCCGGGCCGCCCGCCGGTGAAGAGGATCGCAAGGATCCCACGCGCTACGGCGATTGGGAGAAGAAGGGAATTGCGGTCGATTTCTGATCGGGGCCTAGTGGGCCTCCGCGCGTGGCGGCCTGCTGAGCAGGGCTTCGAGCACCTCGTCAACGCTGAGTGTGCCGCGAATCAGCGCATCAACAGCCGTGACGATCGGCATGTCGATTCCCTTTTCCTGCGCGACCCTGTGAAGCACCGGGGCGGTATAGGCTCCTTCCGCTACGGTGCGCCGATCGGTCATCAAATCGCAGGCGCTCCGCCCCTCACCGATCGCTTTGCCGAGCGAGAAGTTGCGGCTGCTGGTCGAGGAGCAGGTTAGCACAAGGTCGCCAAGTCCCGACAAGCCGGCAAGCGTTTCGCGCTTGGCACCTAGAGCCAGGCCAAAGCGAGTCATTTCAGCGAAACCGCGCGCGATGAGGGCGGCGCGCGCATTCTGTCCCAGATTGCGTCCGTCGACGACACCACAGGCAATGGCGAGAACATTTTTTACCGCGCCGCCAACTTCGGCGCCGATCACGTCTTCGCTTTGATACATACGGAACTCCGGGAGGGCGAGCCGATCGCGAATCGCCTTACCCAGCGCCTCATCCTGGCAGGCCAGGGTTACAGCTGTCGGTAGGCCCGCCGCCACTTCATGCGCGAACGTCGGGCCCGACAACACGGCGACCGGTGAACTTGGACACACCTGTTTCGCGACATCATTGAGCAGCAGACCCGAGCTTTCCTCAATCCCCTTGGAGCAAAGGATAAGTGGCATGTTTGGGCACGGCGCGCGCGACAGGACGGCGCGCATATGCTGCGCCGGTGTCACCACCAGCCAGGCATCGACATCCGCCAAGTCAGAAAAATTGCTGGTCGCGTGGATAGCGGGGTCAAGTTTTTGGCCTTTCAGATAGACGGGATTTTCGTGAATGCGGTTGACCGCCGCCACGACGTCATCTTCCAGTGCCCAGAGTAGCGTTTCGCGGGCGCCGGTCGCGGCAACCTGCGCAAGCGCCGTTCCCCATGCCCCGCCGCCAAGAACCGCCAGCTTTTCGATTTTCATACCCCGTCGCTCATGCTTTTACGCCTGCTCCTCTTACCTTTTCGCCGTCGGGATCGAGTGGCCAGCGCGCGCGCGCAGGGGCATCGAGCGGATCGACCAGCCCGTCGGCAAATCGTTCGGCACCGGCCCAGCCAATCATGGCGGCATTGTCTGTACAGAGCCACCCCGGCGGAACGGAAAAGCGGCGCCCGTTGGCCTCTGCAAGTTGGCGAAGCGCGTCACGAACCCGGGCGTTGGCCGCCACGCCGCCGGCAACCACCAGCGACGGCGCATCCGTCTTTTCGAGGGCAATGCGCGTCCGGTCGACGAAGCAGTCGACCACGGCCTGCTGAAAACTGGCGGCAACATCGGCGTGGCTATATTTTCCCGAATCAACAGCACGCTGGACGGCACCTTTAAGGCCCGCAAAACTGAAATGAGGTTCGCCGCTACCCACGAGCGGACGAGGCAACGGCACTGCGTCGGGATCACCGTCCTTGGCCAGTGCTTCAATGGCAGGGCCGCCGGGATAACCCAGATTCATCAGCTTTGCCGCCTTGTCGAACGCCTCGCCCGCTGCGTCGTCGATGGTGGTGGCGAGGCGGCGATACTCATTCACCCCTCGCACTTCGAGCAGCTGGCAATGACCGCCGCTGGCAAGCAGGAGCAGATAGGGAAAGTCGAGTCCCTTATCGACGAGTCTCGGACTGAGCGCATGCCCTTCAAGATGATTGACCGCGATCAACGGCTTGCCGGCGGCAAGCGCAATTCCTTTGCCGGCGAGCAAGCCCACCATCACGCCGCCAATCAGGCCGGGCCCCGCCGTCGCCGCAATCGCATCAACATCGCCAATGGTCACGTCGGCATCATGAAGGACCTGCCGGATTAAGCCGGGCAGTACCTCGACATGGGCGCGCGCGGCAATTTCCGGCACAACACCGCCGAACGGCCTGTGCGCATCATTCTGACCAACCACGGCCTGTGCCAGAATTTGCCGGTCGCTGGTGACGAGCGCAGCCGCGCTGTCATCGCAAGACGATTCGAGGGCGAGGATAAGTGCCATGGAATTGAGCCTTTGCCTCAATCCCATGCTTTAGGCTAGCGCACGCGTACATGACCCAGATCCGCTTCACCCTTGGCACCCGTGGGTCGCCGCTCGCGCTGGCCCAGGCTCATATGGCCGCCACCGCGCTGGAATCCGCCCATGGCTGGCCGCGCGGGTCGGTGGCGATCCATATCGTCAAGACCAGCGGCGACCGTATTCAGGACCGGCCGCTCGCGGAGGTCGGCGGTAAGGCGTTGTGGACCAAAGAGCTTGATATTGCGCTGCTCGCCGGGGAGACCGACGCTTCCGTGCATTCCATGAAGGATGTTGAGAGCGACCGACCGGACTCGCTGACCATCGCCGCCATGCTACCCCGTGCAGACGTGCATGACCGGATTATCGGGGCCGCCTCACTCGACGAATTGCCGCCGCACGCCCATGTCGGAACCAGCTCTCCGCGCCGGAAGGCGCAATTGCTGCGCAATCGCCCCGACCTGCGCATTTCGAGCATTCGCGGCAATGTCGACACCCGGCTCGCCAAATGTGCAGACGGCGAGTTTGACGCGACCCTGCTCGCCGCCGCCGGATTGAATCGATTGGGCAGACCCAATGTCGGATCCAATATCCCGCTGGACAGGATGCTGCCCGCCCCCGCGCAGGGCGCCGTCGGAATAGAATGTCGCAGCGATGACGCCGTGACGTCATCATTGCTTCGCGCGGTCGACGACCGGATCACCCATGATGCCGTCGCCGCCGAGCGCGCGTTTACCCTGGCGCTTGGCGGAACATGCCATTCGCCGGTGGCCGCGCTATCGCGCATCAGCGGCGACGTGCTGATCTTGATCGGGGAAATTCTGAGCGAAGATGGTGCCGAGCAACTTGCGAGCGAACAGCGGTTCGCCGTCGGCGACCTGGAGGGTCCGGCACAGATGGGCCGCGACCTGCTGGCAGCGGCACCGCAATCCATCCGGCGCCTGTTTGAGGACCAATGAGGCCGCTGGTCCTGACCCGTCCAGAGCCTGGCCTGTCGCAGAGCGCGGCGCGGGCGCGGTCCATGGGCCTGACAATAATCGAGTGGCCGCTATTCCGGATCGAAGCTGTGGCATGGGCCGTGCCTGCGGCGGACAAATATGACGCCATACTGCTATCAAGCGCCAACGCCATTCGCGCCGCCGGAAGTGGTCTAAGCCAACTTTTGACGCTGCCCGTATATGCCGTGGGCCAGGCAACCGCCGATGTCGCCCGTGACGCTGGACTCACCGTAATCGCTACCGGAGACGGCGGGATTGACCGGTTGATTGCCGATATTCCGCAGGATGCCAGACTGCTCCATCTGGTCGGCAAGGATCGCGTCGTGCCGCAATTTAAACGAGAGATGGAATCGCTTACCGTCTATCGGTCGGTCGCGGATCCATCGCCGCCGCCAGCCGATCTGTCCGGGGCCGTCATTGCCGTCCACAGCCCGCGCGCGGGTGCGCGACTTTCCGAACTGGTCGGCAAGCGAGACGGCATTTCCATTGCGGCAATCAGCATGGCCGCCGCCGCCGCGTGCGGCGGGGGATGGATGGAGATGGTCGCGGCCGATAATCCAACCGACTCGCAGCTGCTTTCGCTGGCCGCTACTCTGTGCCAGACAGGCGCGCAATGAGCGTCAGTTATCAACCGCAATCGAGCAGCTGGGCCGCGCGCATCGCGTGGTTTCTCCTGTTCTTGATCGTTGGCGCCGCCCTCGCCATTTGGGGGTTGTCGCGCTGGCCGCAGGCCGCCCGCTTTTTCGGAGTCGAGCCCAAACCGCCGCTGGAGATCGTCCAGCGACCGCGGCAGGTCGCCGCCATCGCGCCGCCCGCCCCGCAGACGGCGGCAGACGAAAGCCGCATCGCCGCAATTGAACAGCGGTTGAGCAAGATGGAGGGTCAGGCACAGGCCGCCGCTGGATCGGCCGGGCGAGCCGACGCATTGTTGGTGGCGTTTGCCGCGCGACGCGCGGTCGATCGCGGGGTTGCGCTTGGCTATCTTGAGCCATTGCTAGTGCAGCGATTTGGGGCCCAGAATCAGGCTACGGTCGCAACCGTCGTCACTGCGGCGCGCAATCCGGTGAAGCTGGATGAACTGATCCAGCAATATGAGCAGCTTGGCCCGTCGCTGAAAGGCGCCGGCCCGGATGAGAGCTGGTGGTCAAGTTTCAAGCGCGAAGTGGGCGGAGTTGTGTCGATCCATCGCGCCGACGCACCATCGCCCCAACCCCAGGCGCGCTATGATCGGGCGCTAACCCATCTGCGGGCCGGTGAAGTAGATGCGGCGCTGGCCGAAACCATGCGTATGCCGGGGGCCGCCAATGCCGAACCATGGGTGGCCAAGGCCCGGGCCTATATCGCCGCCCACCGCGCACTGGATCAGCTTGAATCCGCCGCCCTTCTCGGCGCCGGCCAGGCAGAACCGCCGACCACCATCAGCGTCGACGCCGCCCGCTAGCCCTTAGGGGTTGGCAAAGCCGTTTGCATTTGCGAGTCTTGTCCGTCCGGCCATCTGCGGTTCAGCGGATGCAGGATAAATCGTTGATTCATTGGGCAATAGCAAACGGGGATGGTGACGTCATGAAGCGGCTTGCGGCGGGGTTGGGCATGGCGACAGCGCTGGTCGGAGCGATTATGGGATCGAGGGCGAGCGCCCAGACGCTGGACCCGCTGGCCCCCCTTCCGTCCAACGGACGACCGCCAGCACGGCAAGCGCAGCAACCTGCCGTCACATCCCCGCTTACTCTGTCGCGCCGCGCGCCGGCCGCGTTGACCGCCCAGATCAATCAGATCGGCCGCGCATTCAATGGAAAGGCGGGGATCGCCGTGGTCGCCCTGAATGGCGGATGGGAAGCGGGCTATGGTGCCTCTACCCTATTCCCCCAGCAGAGTTGTTCGAAACTGTGGGTCGCAATTACCGCCATGGACGCAGTTGATCAGGGCAAAATCAGCCTGGACGACAAGGTCACGCTGGGCCGCAGCGACATGACGCTGTTTCATCAGCCGCTGGCGCGCAAGATCATGGGCGGTGAGCATACGACCACGCTCGGCGCGCTGTTATTCACCGCCATCACTGACAGCGACAATATGGCCAATGACAAGCTGATGCGGTCGGTGGGTGGGCCTGACGCGGTACGCGCCATGATCGCTCAGAAACGCCTCGGGTCAATTCGATTTTATGATGGCGAACGCGCGCTTCAGTCGCGCATTGCCGGCCTGATCTGGAGTCAGAGCTATTCGATCGGCGACGCCTTTTACAAGGCGCGCGCAGCCTTGCCGCAATCGGTGCGGAAAGCCGCGTTCGATCGCTACGTTGCCGACCCATATGATGGCGCGGCGCCGCAGGCGGTGGCGCGGTCACTGGCACGGCTGAAGCGCGGCGAACTATTATCCGCCGATTCAACCTCACGCCTGTTGTCGATTATGTCATCGACGAAGACCGGCAAGTTGCGTGTTCGCGCCGCACTGGCGCCAGGTTGGAGCTGGAGTCACAAGACCGGCACCGGCCAGAATCTGGGCGGCCGGGTTGGCGGGATCAACGATATTGGCCTGCTGACCGCGCCCGATGGCAGTGTCTACGCCCTCGCCATCATGACCGTGCCCAACAAGACCGATGGCGCCAGCCAGGACATGATGCAGGCGGTCGCCAAGGCTGTTATCGCCCAGCACGGTCGCGGCTAAATCAAACCCTTTGGAGGTCTGGCCAGCCTATTCCGTCTGGCCGCCGCCAAGCGCCACGTAGAGCGACACCAGATTGTCCGCCTGCGCCCGGTGCGCCTGGATCAGCGCCTGCTCCGCCGCGAATAGGTTACGCTCGGCGTCCAGCACCTCAAGATAGCTGGCGACACCTTCCAGATACCGAAGGCGGGCGAGGCGGGCGATTTGACGCGTTGCCTCCAGTCCGCGCGCCTGGCCGTCAACCTGGTCCGCAAGATAGCGGCGGCCCGCCAGCGCATCGGCAACTTCGCGGAACGCACCCTGCACGGTCCGTTCATAGGTTGCGACGGCAATGTCTTCCCGCGCACGCGCGACATCGAGGTTCGCCTTGTTGCGGCCCCAGTCGAAGATCGGCAGGCTGATAGACGGTCCAAAGCTCCAGCTGAGCCCGTCGCTTCCGACCAAATTGCCTAAATCGGCTGAGGCGAAGCCGAGGTTCCCCGTCAGCGAAATGCGCGGGAAAAAGGCGGCCCGCGCGGCCCCAATGTTCGCGCGCGCGCCGCGTAGCCGCTCTTCCGCCGCGAGGATGTCCGGACGCGCAACCAGCAGGTCGGATGGAAGACCTGCCGTTAACGATGGCATGCGCGTTTGCGCCGCCAGCGACAGGCCGGCCGGGACGGTGTCTGGAACCGGTCCACCGGTCAGGACGGCGAGGAAATTATCAGCCTGTGCCTTTGCGAGACGAAGCGCGGCAAGTTCGGCCTCCGCCTGCGTCAACAATGTTTCCGACTGACGATAATCGAGCGCCGATGTCACACCTGCGTCGAGCCGCCGCTTGGCGATACGCAAACCGTCCTGGCGGCTGCGAACCGTCGCTTCGGCCAGTGCAATTCGTTCCTGGGCTTCGCGCGATGCGAAATAGGTGCTGGCCACGTCGCGGATCAGCGACAAACGGAATGCCTGCGCTGCCCCGCGCGTCGCGAGATATTCGCTGCGCGCCGCTTCCGACAAATTTTTAACCCGGCCCCAGAAATCCAGCTCAAATCCCGTGACCCCGACACCGACCGAATAGCGATTCGAGGTTATCGAATCGCCGGTGCCAGTGAGGGTCGCCGGCGTGCGACTGCGCGAGGCATCGCCGCTGGCGCCGAGGGTGGGCAGGCGATCGGCGTCCTGGATTCGATATTGGCCGCGCGCTTCCTCAATCTGGGCAACCGCGACCGCAAGATCGCGATTTCGCGCCAGCGCCTGTGTGACGAGCGCCTCCAGGCGCTGGTCTGCAAAGAACGCCCGCCAGCCAATTTCCGTCGCGCGGACCCCGGGCACCGCGTCCCCCGCATAACTTTCCGGATAGGCGGGCGCGGTGGGGAGGTCAGGACGAACATGCGGCGGCGCAAAACTGCAACCGGCAAGCGTAGCGGCGCCAAACAACACGACCAAGTTACGCATGAGCCGGGCCCCCTTCCTCAACCTGTGCATCCTCATGATGGGACTTTTCATAAGGAGACGGCGGCCGCCGCCGGGTCAGCCATTTCCGGACCGACAGATAGAATAATGGAATGAAGAAAATGCCGAGGAACGTCGCCGACAACATCCCGCCCATCACGCCGGTCCCCACTGCGCGGCGCCCAGCCGAACCGGCACCGCTGGCAAGGAATAGCGGAATCATGCCGGCAATGAATGCCATGCTGGTCATGATGATAGGGCGAAGACGAAGTTTCACCGCCTCCATCACCGCATCGAACGTTGATTTGCCGTGCGACTCTTCTTCAATTGCAAATTCGACGATCAGGATCGCGTTCTTTGCCGACAGGCCGATGATAGTGATCAGCCCGACGTTGAAATAAATGTCGGCGTTATAACCGCGCAGCATCGACAGAAGGACGGCGCCAAGCACCCCGATCGGCACCACAAGAAGCACCGCGACCGGGACCGCCCAGCTTTCGTACAGTGCGGCGAGGAGCAGGAATACGACCACCATCGACAGGCCCAGCAGCATGCCGATCTGACCGGCCGATTGCTGTTCCTCATAGGAAATACCGGTCCATTCATAGGCGAAACCGGGCGGCAGATCTTTTGCCAACCGCTCCATTTCCGCCATCGCCTGACCCGTCGATTTGCCTGCGGCCGGTTCGCCCGAAATCGTCATCGCCGGATAGCCATTGTACCGCTGCAGCTGCGGCGGCGCGGCGCTCCATTCGACATGGCTGAACGACCCAAATGGCACCATTTCACCGGTTGCGCTTCGAACCTTCAGGTCCAACACATCCTTTGGCGTCATACGATGTGCGGCGTCCGCCAGCATCAGCACGCGCAATACCCGGCCGTCCCTGCTGAAATCATTGGCGTAGGCACTACCGAAATTGATGGCCAGCGTCGCGTTGACGTCGGCAATCGACAGACCCAGGGCACGGGCCTGAATGCGGTCGATTTCCACCTTCACCTGCGGTGCGTCTTCCTGCTCTTCGGGACGAACCCCCATCAAAATCTTGCTCTGCGACGCGCCGCCCAGCATTTGATTTCGCGCCGCCAGCAGGGCCGGATAACCATTGCCGCCGCGATCCTGCAGCTTGAAGGTGAAGCCGCTAGCGGTGCCCAGTTCCGGAATTGCCGGGGGGCTGAGCGAGAAGACAAAGGCCTCCTTGATCTGGCTGAACACGCCCATGGCCTTGCCCGCCAATGTGTCGGCACGATTGGCCTTGCCCGGCCGTTCATCCCACGGTTTCAGAGGGATGAAGATGATCGCGTTATTCTGACCCTGGCCAAAGAAGCTGAAGCCATGAACCGTTACCACATTTTCCGTCTGCGGCTGATCGGCGAAATATTTGCCGACCTGATCGACCGCAACGTTGGTACGCTGGGTCGTGGCGCCCGGCGGGGCCTGGACAACGGTGATGAGATAGCCCTGATCCTCCTGCGGCAGGAATGATCCCGGCAAGCGGTTGAACAAAATGACCGTGAGCCCCACCAGCAGGACAAAGATACCAAGCCAGCGAAGCGGGCGGCCAAGAATTTTGCCAACAGCGCCCTGATACCGGCCGACCATGCGGGTGAACCAATTATCGAACCGTGAGAAGAAACGATCGACCCGTTCGCCGATCGGGCCCGACCGCGCGCCGCCGTCATGCGGTTTCAACATCGACGCGCACAAAGCCGGGGTCAGCGTCAACGCCAGCAAGGCGGAGAACGCGATGGAAATCGCCAGGGTGACCGAGAATTGGCGGTAGATGCCCCCGGTCGTTCCGGGGAAGAACGCCATAGGAATGAACACCGCGATGAGCACCAGCGTAATACCGATGATCGGCGACGTGATCTGGCCCATGGCCTTCATGGTTGCCTCACGGGGCGGGAGATGCTCCTCGTTCATGATGCGCTCGACATTTTCGATCACCACGATCGCGTCATCGACCAGAATACCAATAGCAAGCACCATGCCGAACAGCGTCAGCACGTTAATCGAATAGCCGAACAGCCATAGCCCCAGACACGCGCCAGAGAGCGCGATCGGGACGACGATTGTTGGAATGACGGTGGAGCGCCAGTTCTGAAGAAACAGGAACATGACGAGGAAGACGAGGACCATCGCCTCGACCAGGGTCTTCACCACCTCTTCCACCGAGATTTCGATGAAGGGGGTAGTGTCATAAGGTATCGACCAACCGATGTCCTGCGGGAAGGTTTGAGACAGTTCTTCCATCCGCAGGCGGATCGCCTCTGCCGTGGCAAGCGCGTTGGCGCCCGGGGTCAGCTGGATCGCCATCCCGGCCATCGGTTTGCCATTAAGCTCGGACGAGAAAAGGTAGCTTTCGGCGCCCAGTTCCACGCGCGCGACGTCACCCAGCGTAACCGCCGAGCCGTCCGTATTGGCGCGCAGGATGATCGACCGGAACTGTTCCGGGGTCGTGAAGCGCCCTTGCGTCGTGATGATGGCGTTCAGGTCTGCGTTACCTGCCAGCGGCTGATCGCCAATCTGGCCGCCCGGCGTCTGGCTATTCTGTTCCTGCACGGCGCCCAGAACTTCGGCGGGCGACATGTTGAAATTGGCAAGCCGGTCCGGATCAAGCCAGATCCGCATGGCGTAACGCGGCGAGAAGGATTGGACATTGCCGACGCCTTCAACCCGGCGCAGCTCGTCCACGACATTGGCATTGGCAAAATTGCCCACTTCCAGCGACGGGGTCTGGCCGGATTTTGACGTCAGTGCGACAATCTGGAGGAAGCCGGAGTTGGCTTCGTTGACCTGAATACCTTGCCTGCGAACATCCTCGGGAAGACGTTGTTCGACCCGGCGAAGGCGGTTCTGAACATCCATCTGCGCCCGATCAATATCGGTACCGGCGGCAAAGGTCAGGGAGATTGACGCAGTGCCGTTCGATTGGCTGGACGAGGACATGTAGAGGAAGCCCTCAATCCCGTTCAGTTCCTGCTCGATCACCTGCGTGACATTCTGTTCCAGGGTCGCCGCGTCGGCACCCGGATAGGTCACGTTGATGGTCAAGGACGGCGGCGCGACCGAGGGATATTGTTCAATCGGTAATCCGCGAAGGGCGATAATGCCCGACAACAGGATGCCGAGCGCAATCACCCATGCAAAGACAGGCCGGTCAATAAAGAAACGGGAGTTCATCCGTCCGTCCCCGTTACTTTGCCGCGGCCGGGCGGGCCGCCGATGCCGGTGCGCCCGCCGGTTTTGCGGGCGCAATGCGTACCGGTTGCCCCGCCATGACCTTTTGCAGGCCGTTCACAATGACCTTGTCACCCGGGCGTAGACCGGACAGGACCGTCCATTGATCACCCTGCAGGGCGCCGACCTGAATCTTGCGGATTTCGGCCATATTTTTTTGCCCAACGACCATAACGGTTGCGCCGTCAGACGTCATCTTGACCGCGCGTTGAGGAATCAGGACGCCGTCCGCCTGGGTCCCGGCCATGATACGCGCCCGAACGAACTGTCCCGGCAGCAGCAGATGGTTGGGATTCGGAAATTCAGCGCGAAGGGCGGCTGTGCCGGTCCCTTCATTGATCGACATGTCCATGAAGTCGAGATGGCCGACGATGGGATACACCGTCCCGTCCTCGAGAATCAATTGCACCTCCACCCGGCCGAGGGCGGGAAGACTCAGCTTTCCAGACGTGACGTCGCGGCGGACAGCCAGCAGGTCGGACGAGGATTGCGAAAAATTGATATAGACGCGGTCGATCTGTTCGATGGTGGTCAGCAGCGTACCCTGAGCCGCGTTGACCAGGGCACCCGCCGTCACTTCGGCGCGACCCGCCCGGCCCGCGATCGGCGCGGTCACGGTGGTATAGCCGAGGGTGAGGCGCGCCGAATCCAGCTGTGCGCGGGCGGCGGCAACATCGGCATCGGCCGTGCGCTTCTGCGCCACCGCTGCATCATATTCTTGCCGGCTTATCGCCTGCTCACCGACCAACCCGCTGTAGCGTTGCACCACGCGCGCGGCGTTGGCGGCCGACGCCTGGGCACGCGCCAATTGCGCCTGCGCGGCGTTGGAGTTGGCCCGCATTTCCCGCGGATCAATCTGGAACAGACCCTTGCCGGCCTGAACATAGGTACCTTCTTCAAACAGGCGCGCCTGCACAATGCCGTTAACGCGCGCGCGCACTTCCGACGTACGGTAGGCCTGAACGCGACCAGGCAGCTCAATCACATTTGGGATCGACTGGGACACGACTGTCGTGATCGCGACCTCCGGCGGCGGGGGCGCCGGCTGCGGTCCGTCAGAACAGGCAGCGAGCAGCAGAAAAGGAAGTGCCCGGGCCATAGCCCGGCGAGCAAAGCGGCAATTCATCGTTCATCCCTGTCGGGTTAAGGCCGTTTTTCGGCCAATAGTGGACGGCGTTTGTAATAACAATTACCCGCCAGTCAAATTCAGAAATCGGCGGTCCGCGAAGATGTTGAACGAATTGGAAATTATAAAATGTCCGGCGTCGGATTCTCGGCGTGAAGGACGCCGCACGGCGATGCTCGACGCCGCCGAATCATTGTTTCTTGAGCTGGGCTATGAGCAAACGACCCTGGCGTCGGTAGTTCGTCGGTCCGGCGGATCGCTCGCCACATTATATGAGCATTTCGGCAATAAACAGGGTCTGCTCCGCGCGATGATCGCTCGTGTGGCGGAGGCCAATCGCCCGCCACTGCCGGATAGCGGCCCATGGGAACCGCGCCGGACTGAACAGCTGCGCCATTATGCACATGAGCTTTATTCCAACCTGACGAACCCTCGCAAAATCGCATTGACGCGGATTGTGATGACGGAGGCGCTGCGCGACCCGGATTTCGCGCGCAGCGTTTATAATGAGATCCACCGGTCAGCGATCGACGAGCTGGCCATGCTGTTCACGCGCTGGACCGAACAGGGCCACGCAAAGGTGGACCGCCCAATGGCGGCGGCGGATCTGTTTGTGGCCATGGTGGTGGGCGATACCAAGCTGCGTATTCTGTGCGCGGACACGGTTGAACCGCTAACCTCGGAAGAACTTGACTGGCGGCTACAGGGCTTCATCACCCAATTGCAGATTGATTGATGCCTGTCTTCCTCCGGCTATTAGGCGCTCAGCTCCTGTAATATCGCGGGAAAAACCGCTTCAGCCCTTCCAGCTTGGGTCGGTCGTTGACGACAATATATGGCTGATTGGGGTGCGCGGCCATATATCCCTGATGATAGGCTTCTGCCGCTGTGAAGCTGCGCAGCGGCTCTATGCTGGTTACGATCGGCGTCGAAAACTGCCGCGCCCTGCCCAACTGCTGAATATAGGCCCGCGCTTGCTGCGTCTGAGCGGCGCTGACAGGAAATAACGCGGTGCGATACTGCGTTCCCTGATCCGGCCCCTGTCGATTGCGTTGGGTCGGGTCAGCGACCACCGAAAAATAGATTTGAAGCAGATCGGCGTACCTTACCGTACGCGGATCGAAGATGACGCGGACCGTTTCGGCGTGGCCGGTAGTGCCCGTTGACACGTCATCATAGCCGGGACGGCTGAGCCGCCCGCCTGCATAACCCGACACTGCCGATTCCACGCCGCGCACATGATCATAGACGCCTTCGACGCCCCAGAAGCAGCCGCCAGCAAAATAAGCCACCTCACGCGGCTGGCCATTATTTATAATGAGTGCTGGCGCGGGGGTTTTGGCCGACCTTTCCGCAAGGGCTGGGGGCGCCGAACAGGCGGGCACCAGCAAAAGCAGCGACGATGGCAGAATGTACCTCACGACCCTATTCTAACGAATATCGGCCTGGGACGCATCATGTATGCAAAATCTGAAAATGGAGCGGGCGAAGGGATTCGAACCCTCGACCCCAACCTTGGCAAGGTTGTG